>NZ_LMTS01000327.1:36559-120128 GCF_001541225.1 Variovorax sp. WDL1
GCGCTGAAGCGGGGCTCGCGCACGTGAGCACCGTCCAGCCTGCCCCTGTCGTCGAACTGGACGGCGCCGACCTGGCCCGCCGCTTCGGCGGCCTGGAGCGGCTTTATGGGGTACCGGGCGCGGCCCGCATCCGCGACGCGCATGTACTGGTCGCCGGCATCGGTGGCGTCGGCTCCTGGGCTGTCGAAGCGCTCGCGCGCAGCGGAGTCGGGCGGCTGACGCTGATCGACCTCGACCACATCTCCGAGTCGAACATCAACCGCCAGATCCACGCGCTCGACAGCACCATCGGGCAAGCAAAGGTCGAGGCCATGCGCGAGCGCATCGCACACTTCCATCCTGCCTGCGAGGTGCTGGCTGTCGACGACTTCGTCGAGCCCGGCAACTGGCAAACGTTGCTTGCGAGCGCGCAGGCTGCGAACGGGCCGGTGGACGCCGTCGTCGATGCCTGCGACCAGGTGCGCGCCAAGCTGGCGATGGCCGCATGGGCGCGCCAGACCGGTGCCGGCTTCATCACGGTGGGGGCGGCCGGCGGCAAGCGGCTCGCGCACAAGGTCGACATCGACGATCTCGCCGCGGTGACGCACGATCCGCTGCTGGCGCAACTGCGTCAACGGCTGCGCAAGGAATATGGCGCACCGCGCGAGGGCCGCAAGATCGGCGTGACCTGCGTCTTCAGCCGCGAAAGCGTCGCACCGCCCGATGCTTCCTGCGCCATCGAGGACACGGGCGACGGCTCGCTGAACTGCCATGGCTACGGCTCCGTGGTCAGCGTGACGGCCACCTTCGGGCAGTGCGCGGCCGGCTGGGTACTGGATCGGATCGCCCGCAGCGGGACGCTATAATTTCGGGCTTTGCCGGCTTCGATGCCGGCCGAGAGAAGAAGATAAAAAGTGTGGGACGTTAGCTCAGTTGGTAGAGCAGCGGACTTTTAATCCGTTGGTCACAAGTTCGAATCTTGTACGTCCTACCAGAATCTCAAAAAGATCCCCTATGCGATAAGCATCAGGGGATTTTTTTTTGACTACTCAAAGCGGGAATCGCTGAGCGTGTGAACCACCACCTTGGAATCACGCCTGCCTCAGCTCGGCAAGATCCCCAGGCGCTTGATCAGGTCCCCCCAGCGCTGGCTGTCCGCCAGCACGAGCTTGCGGAAGTCGTCCCCATAGACCTGTGACGGAATCCCGCCGCCCTTGCGCACGGCTTCCTGGAACACGGGGTCCGCCTGCATGTCCTGGATGGCCTTGCCGAGCTTGGCTAGTATGGCGGGCGGCAGGTTGGCCGGAGCGACCATGCCGAAGAGCTGGTCGGGCAGCGCCGCAGGGGACCCTGCCTCCTTGAGCGAAGGGACGCTGGGCAACGAGGGATCGCGGGTCTCGCCCGTCACCACCAGGGGCTTGAGCTTGCCGGCGTTGATCAGCCCCAGCGAAGTGGGCACGGAGGCGAAGGTGTATTGCACCTCGCCGCCGATGATTGCTGCATCCGTCTCCGGCCCGGCCTTGAACGGAATGTGCACGGCCTTGATGCCCACGGCCGAGTTGAACTCCTCGGCGGCCAGGTGAATGCTGTTGCCGATGCCGGAAGAGCCGAAGTTCAGCGCGCCCGGCTTGGACTTGGCGAGCGCGATGAACTCGGCCAACGTGTTGACGCCGAGCTGCGGCGACACCACGAGGACCTGGCGCGATGTCTGGATCAGGCCCAGGTAGGTGAACGAGCGCGCGACGTCGTAGCCGGGGCTCTTGATCAGGTGCGGCGCAGAGGTCAGTGCCGTGCTGGTGCCCATGCCGATGGTGTAGCCGTCCGGAGCCGCGCGGGCGACGTGCGCCAGGCCGATGGTGCCCGAGCCGCCCAGCTTCAGGTCGACGATGACGTTGCCGTTGAGCCGCTGGTTGAGCTGCACGACGATGAGGCGCGCCAGGAAGTCGACAGCGCCACCGAAGGGCGAAACCAGGGTGATCGGCTTCTCCGGATAGGCGCCCTGTGCCAGTGCGGCCAGCGGCATGGCGCCGAGCGACGCGGCGGCCAGGCCGCCCGAGATGATGGCCGTTCGGCGGGTGACGAGAGGGCGGTCGGTCATGGGTTTCCTTCGGGACGGTTGAGTCCAATAGATTAATGGACGGACCAATGGACGGTCACTCTCATTTACCCGGATGTCGAATGCCGTGGCTGCGTCAGGAAGCGGCTGTCGAACATGAACGCGGCTCTGCGCATGCCCGCGTCGCATTTTTGGGTCGTAAGTTGGCTTTTAAAATGGTATAACCATTCTATCCGCCCATCGACAGGAGACTTCCTTGCAATCCAATCAACCCGTCGCGCTGGTCGCGGGAGCCAGCGGGATCGTGGGCACGGGCATCGCGCAGCGGCTCGTGGCCGACGGCTGGCGCGTGTTGTGCGCCTCGCGCTCGGGCGGCGGCGGCGTCGCCGTGACCGAGGGCATCGCCGTGGACCTGATGGATCCGCACGCATGCCGCAAGGCCATCGCGCCGCACGAGGGAATCAGCCACGTCTTCTACGCGGCTTACCAGCAGGCACACAGCCGGGCTGCCGAGGTGGCGCCCAATCTCGGCATGCTGCGCAACGTGGTGGAGGCCGCGAGCGCCTCGGCACCGCGCCTGCGAAAGATCGTTCTGGTCACGGGTGCCAAGTTCTACGGCATCCAGTGGGGCGCCGTGTCCACGCCATGCCGCGAGAGCGATGCGCGGCAACTGCCGCCCAATTTCTACTACGACCAGGAAGACTTCCTGCGCCAGGCGCAGCGCGGCCAGGCATGGTCGTGGGTCAACCTCATTCCGCCTTTCGTCTCGGGCTTCGCGGTCGGCAACCCGATGAACCTGGTGCTGGGGGTCGGCATCTACGCTGCCGTCTGCAAGGAGCTGGGGCTGCCGCTGCGCTTTCCGGGCAGCGCGGGTGCCTACGATGCCTTGCACCAGATCGCCGACGCCCAGCAGATCGGCGCGGCTGCGAGCTGGGCCGCGACGGCCGACACAGCGGCCAACCAGGCCTTCAACGTCGCCAACGGCGACGCCGCGCGCTGGCGAAATACGTGGCCGGTGATCGCCGCGGGCCTGGACATGGAAGCGGCGCAGCCCAAGACCATGCCGCTTGCCGACGTGATGCCCGACCAGCAGGCCGTGTGGGATCGGATCGCGCAGCGGCACGGCCTGCGCAGCATCGAGATTGCGAAGATCGTGAACTGGGCCTGGGTCGACTACATGCTGCGCATGTCGCATGACGTGGTGCTCGAGACCGGCAAGATCCGCCGCGCGGGCTTTCATGACTGCATCGAGACCGACCGTGTGTTCGTGCAGCGTCTGCGCGAACTGCAGGAGCACAAGGTGATTCCACAATGAATGCGCGGCACCGCAGGACGGCTGACCTGACACTGGGCTTCCTGACGCTGGGCGCGCAGGCAGCACCGCTGGACACCATCGAGGCCGCCGCACAGGCCGGCTTCGGCGCGGCCGGGACGCGCGTGAGCGGACGCTACCCCGGCGATGCCTGGCCGTCGGTCGAGGCCGACCCTTCGGCATTCGAGAGGATCCGCGCCACCGCTGCCGAGAAGGGCGTTCGCATATCGAGCATCAGCGGCTACTACCTGTCGCCGCAGGTGCGCTCCTCGCACCTGATGGCCAACGTCGAGGCGGCCAGGGCCGTGGGCGCCCCGATGATCCTGCAGGGCTGCTTCGAGGCGGACCACGCGCGCGTCGCATCGCTGCTGCGCGACTACGCGGCCGCCGCTGCCGACGCGGGCATCCGGATCGCGCTGGAGTTCATGCCGATGAGTGAACTGAAGACGATCTGGCAGGCGCAGGCGGTCATCACCGCCAGCGGCGCGGGCAATGCCGGGCTCCTGATCGACACGCTGCACCTCGCACGCTCCGGCGCCACCGCCGCAGATGTGGCCGCGCTGGACCCGGCCATCATCTACCTCACGCAGCTCAGCGATGCGCCTGCGCAACTGGCCGCCGGCAGCACGCTGTTCGACGAGGCGATGTCGGGGCGCATGTATCTCGGCGACGGCGGTCTCGACCTGGCGTCCGTGGTGAATGCGCTGCCGGCCGATGCAGAGCTCGAACTGGAGACGCCGGTGGTCGCGCACGCCGGGCTACCGCCGGCGGCGCGCGCGCGCCAGGCTGCCGAGGCGGCGCAACGATTCTTCGACCGCCACTTTCCCGCTGCCATGGAGGGACCATGATGCTCATCAAGACGCTTTGCCTGGCTGCCTCGCAACCGGCTCCCGCGGCCGCGGATGCACTCGAGCGGACGGCCGCACAGGCGTTGCGCGAGGTGCCTGGCCTGCAGCTGGCGCAGGTGAACCGCGTCGTGCGCCATGTGCCGACGGACTACATCGAGAACGACAGGCCTTATGGCGGCGTGGTGGCGCAGGCGGATGCCATCGATGTGTCGATGGATCTGCATTTCGCCGATGCCGCAGCCGCCCGGCAGGCCGTCGAGTCGCCCGCATGGGCGGCGCTGATGAAGGGCATGCAGGGCGTCGCGCGTCTGCTCTTTGCGATGGACAGCGAACCGAACGTGCCGGTGCCCCTGCGCCACGGTGCCGTCGACGGCGGGTTCCGCCGCTGGTTGCTGCTGACGCGCAAGGCCGCCTCGCGAGAGGATTTTCGAGCTGCCTGGTTCGGCCGCCATGCCAGCCTGGTCAGGCACCTGCCGCTGCTCGACGGCTACGTGCAGAACCTCGTGTCGGCGCGCTACGACGCAGCCGGGCGGCCGGCTGCCTACGAGAGCCTGCCGATCGACGGCATCGCCGAGGTGTGCTTTGCCGACGAAGCCGCCATGAACACGAGCTATGCATCCGATGCGCGCCTGCCGCTCAAGGACGATGGACGCGAGCTCAATGCGCGGGTGAGCACCATCCTCGTCCAGGGCAGGTGGTCCGATGAAGGCGGCAAGCGAGGGCTTCGACCAGACGGTCGACGTGGTGGTGATCGGCACCGGGGCCGGCGGCATGGCGGCCGCGGTGGCCGCACGCAAGATGGGGCTCGAGGTGCTCCTGCTCGAAAAGGAGCCGCTGTACGGTGGCACAACGGCGCGATCGGGCGGCGTGCTGTGGATCCCGTGCAATCCGATCTCCACCTTCAAGCCCGAGCCGGACTCGATGGACGACGCACGCACCTACCTGAAGTACGAATGCGGCGATTTCCACGACGGCGAGCGCGTGGAGGCCTTCCTCGCCAACGGTCCGCGCATGGTCGATTTCTTCGTGCGCCAGACCGCGGTGAAGCTGATCGCGCTCCCGGATTACCCGGACTACCACGCAGAGAGTCCCGGCGGGCGCATGGCCGGGCGTTCGATCATGGCCGCGCCGCTCGACGGGCGCGAGCTCGGCGATCACATCCGATCGCTGCGGCCTCCGCTCAAGGAGATCACCTTCGTGGGCATGATGTTCAACTCGAGCGCCGAGGTCGGGCACTTCTTCAACGTCACGCGGTCATTCAAGTCGGCGGCCTACGTCGCGAAGCGGCTCGTGACGCATGCGATCGAGATGATGTTCCACGGCCGTGCGATGCGGCTGACCAACGGCAATGCACTGGCCGCAAGGCTGGCGAAGTCGGCCTTCGATCTCGGCATTCCGATGTGGCTCGAATCGCCGGCCCGGGCGCTCGTGCGCGATGGCGGGCGCGATGGCGGACGCATCAGTGGCGTCGTCGTGGGCAAGCCAGACGGCAGCAGCGTGCGTGTCGGCGCGCAGCGCGGCGTTGTGCTGGCGGCGGGTGGATTTCCGCAGGATGTCGAGCGCCGGAAAAGGCTGTTTCAGCATGCGCCGACCGGCCACGAGCACCTGTCGCCCGCACCGTCCGGCAACACCGGCGACGGCCTGCGCCTGGCCGAGTCGGTGGGCGGGCAGGTCGGCACGGAGCTGCCGAACGCGGCGGCATGGATTCCGGTGTCGAAGGTGCGGCGCGCCAATGGCGAAACCGGCGTCTTCCCGCACCTGATCGACCGCTACAAGCCGGGCATCATCGCCGTCAACCGCGAGGGCCGGCGCTTCACCAACGAGTCCGACTCGTACCACGACATGGGCATGGCGATGCAGAAGCACTGCGCCGACGGGACCGAGGTCGCCGCCTGGCTGATTGCCGATCACCGCACCATCCGCCGCTACGGACTCGGCTTCGCGAAGCCGTTCCCGTTGCCACTGGGCGCGCATCTTCGCTCGGGCTACCTGCTGCGCGGAAAGACGCTGGGCGAACTCGCCGCCCAGGCCGGCATCGATGGCGCGGCGCTGCAGATGACGGTGGACGACTACAACGTCGGCGCGGAAGAAGGCAAGGACCTCCAGTTTCGCCGCGGCTGGCGTGTCTACAACCGCTTCCTCGGCGACAAGACCCATGGGCCCAACCCCTGCGTCGCGCCGGTGAAGGACGGGCCGTTCTATGCGGTCAAGGTCGTCATGGGCGACCTGGGCACTTTCGCCGGCATCAGGACCGACCGCTTCGCGCGCGTGCTCGACGGCGAAGGCCGGCCGGTGCCCGGGCTGTTCGCGGCCGGCAACGACAACGCGAGCGTCATGGGCGGCGGTTACCCCGGAGGCGGCATCACCCTCGGGCCGGCGATGACGTTCGGCTTCGTGGCGGCCGAGTTCATGGCCGGGCACGGCGCGTCGGAGGCCACCGCGGAGGCACGGCCGTCGATGACCACTGCCCGAGGCGGGAGCGAGAGATGAGCCGCACGGCCGTTCCGAAGGCGAATAGCACCGCAGCCGAAGGCGAAGGTATTCCAGGAAGCCGCGCCACCGGCCCCTTGGGCGGCCTCAGGATCATCGAGATGGCCGGGCTCGCGCCCGGCCCCTTTGCCGCCATGATGCTCGCCGACATGGGCGCGACGGTGCTGCGCATCGACCGGCCCGATCCGGCGGCGCGCGCAATGCCGCAGCGCTTCTACTTCACCGACCGCAATCGCCGTTCGATCGCGGTGGACCTCAAGTCGAGCGGCGGCGCCGCGCTGGTCAAGCGCCTCGTTGCAGGTGCGGACGCGCTCATCGAGGGCTTCCGCCCGGGCGTGATGGAGCGGCTGGGACTGGGTCCCGAACCTTGCCTGGCGCTCAACCCGAAGCTGGTCTACGGCCGCATGACGGGCTGGGGCCAGGAAGGCCCGATGGCCATGGCGCCCGGGCACGACATCAACTACATCGCGCTGTCAGGCGCGCTGGAGGCGATCGGCAATGCGGACGGCCCACCGGTGGTGCCGCTGAACCTGGTCGGCGACTTCGGCGGCGGCGGCATGTACCTTGCCTTCGGCATCGCCTGCGCGCTGATCGAAGCCGCTCGCTCCGGCAAGGGCCAGGTCGTCGATGCGGCCATGGTCGATGGTGCGGCCTCGCTCATGACCTACTTCTTCGGCTATCGCGCAGGCGGTGCGTGGCCGGGGAGGGGGCGCAGCGTGACCGGCGGCGGCTCGCCGTTCTACGCCGTGTACGAGACGCGCGACGGCAAGTACATCAGCATCGGCTCGGCCGAGCCGAAGTTCTACGCCGAGCTGCTGCGCCAGACGGGACTCGAGAACGCGGGCCTGCCCGATCGCGCTGACCCGGCCAACTGGCCGGCCATCCGTGCGCGACTGGCCGAGGTGTTCCGCACGCGCACGCGCGGCGAGTGGTGCGCGCAGCTCGAGACCAGCGAGACCTGCTTCGCGCCCGTCCTGAGCATGGAGGAGGCCGCCGCGCATCCGCACAATCGCGCGCGCGGCACCTTCGTCGAAGTCGACGGCATGGTGCAGCCCGCGCCGGCGCCGCGCTTCTCACGAACGCCGGCCGCGTTGCCGGCAGCCGGGGTGGAGCCGGGCATCGATCTGCATGCGGCGCTGGCAGGCTGGGGCCTGGAGCTGGCAGAGATCGACGGGCTCGCGGCCGCCGGCGTCGTGGGCTGAAAGCCGCCGACCCGGGGATACCCGCTTCCTGTTGACGAACATCGGGCTTCAAGCATAATGGTCTTACCAATGAATGACAGGGCCATGCGGCAACAGCAACCCTGCGTCCGAATCCAAGGAGACGAACCATGATTTCACGCCGCCACCTCATGGGCGCCGCTGCCCTTGCGAGTCTGCCGTATGGCATGGCCCGCGCGCAGGGCTTCCCGAACAAGCCGATCCGCATCGTCGTGCCCTTTGCCGCCGGCGGCACGGGCGACGTGCTGTGCCGCAACCTGCAGGAGCCGCTGCAGCGCCTGCTCGGCCAGCCGATCGTCATCGACAACCGGCTGGGCGCCAGCGGCACGATGGGCACGCAGTATGTCAAGAACGCGGCGCCTGACGGATACACGCTGCTGCAGGTGGGCAACAGCACAGTCACCACATCGCTGATGCAGAAGACGGCCGGCTACGACGCCATCAAGGACCTTGCGCCGGTCGCGAACATCGCGACCACGCCGATGGTGTTCCTGCTCAACCCGGTGATCCCGGCCAAGAGCATCGCCGAGCTGATCGCGTATGCCAAGACGCGGCCGGGCGAGCTCGAGTACGCGTCTGCCGGCCGCGGCTCGCTGGGCCATCTCGCGAACGAGCTCTTCAACCAGATGGCCGGGCTGAAGATGGTCTACGTTCCGTACCAGGGCTCGTCGCAGGCCACCAACGCGGTGCTGGCGGGAGACGTCAAGGTCGTGATCACCACGCCCTCCGATGCGATCAATGCCTTCGTGGGCAGCGGCAGGCTGCGCATGCTGGGCGTGTCCTCGCCCAAGCGCAGCCCGCTGCTGCCGAAGGTGCCCGCCATCGCCGAGTCGCTGCCCGGTTTCAGCGTGATGGCGTGGTTCGGCCTGGCGGCACCGGCGGGCACGCCCGCGGAGATCGTGGCGCGGATCAACGAGGCCGTGAACATGGCGGTGGCAGAGGCGGCCATGCAGGAGAAGCTCAAGGGCCTGGGCATGACGCCCCAGCCCGGCAATGCCGCCGCCTTCGGCGAACTGATCCGCAACGACCAGCAGATCTGGACGCGCGTCATGCGCGAGGCCAACCTGTCGCCTGAGTGAGAAGGTGACCGCGGCAAGGGTTCACCTGCAACAGTGTTCGGCCGGCCATTGAACCGATAGATACAAATGGATATTCAGCGATGACGAATCGATCACTTCGGGGCCGCGTTGCCATCGTCGGCATCGGCGAGACCACCTACTACAAGCACAGCCAGTCGCCCGATGCCGAGTTCAAGCTCGCGCTGAAGGCGGTGCTGGCCGCCTCGAAGGACGCGGGCATCGACCCGCGCGACATCGATGGCTTCGCCTCCTATTCCAACGACCGCACCGACCCTTCGCGCCTTTCTGCGGCGCTGGGGGCGAAGCAGCTGCGTTCGACCACGATGCAGTGGGGTGGCGGAGGCGGTGGGAACTGTGGGGCCGTTGCCAACGGGGCCGCGGCCATTGCGGCGGGGCTGGCCGATTGCGTGGTCGCCTTTCGCGCGCTGGCCCAGGGCGAGTACGGCCGCTTCGGCAAGGCGCCGACCGCGCCGACCATCGCGGGCGACATGGCCTACCAGGCGCCCTACGGTGTGCTCTCGCCGGGGCAGAAGTTCGCGATGAAGGCGCGGCGCTTCATGCATGAGCACGGGGTACGGCAGGAGGCGTTGCGCGCCATCGCCATGGCCTCCTACCGCCACGCGCAGTCGAACCCGCGCGCCGTGATGTACGGCAAGCCGCTCACCGAGGCGAAGTACGACGACTCGCGCTGGATCGTCGAGCCCTTCCACCTGTTCGACTGCTGCATGGAGAACGACGGCGCCGCCGCGGTGATCATGGTGCCGGCCGAGCGTGCGAAGGATTTCCCGAACAAGCCGGTGTACGTCCTCGGCGCGGCAACCGGCTCGGACCATCGCGTGGGTGCGAATGCGCACAACCAGCCGAACTACGCGAGTTCGAGCTTCTCTACCGTGGCGCCCCACATGTACGGGATGGCCGGCCTGGGCCCGAAGGACGTGGGCGTGGTGCAGAGCTACGAGAACTTCACCGGCGGCGTGCTGATGGCGCTGGCGGAGCACGGCTTCTTCGAGCCCGAGGAGGCCAACGATTTCCTGCGGCTCGAGAACCTGCTGGCACCGGGCGGCAAGCTGCCGCTCAACACCAGCGGCGGCAACCTGGCCGAGTGCTACATGCATGGCTTCGAGCTGGTGCTCGAAGCAGTGCGCCAGGTGCGTGGCACTTCCACCGCGCAGGCGCCGCGCAACGACGTGGCGCTGGTGATCGGCGGGCCAATGGTCACGCCGGTGAGCAATCTACTTCTCGGATCGGAGGCGACCCTGTGACCCCCAGCACGACGAACGAAGCGTACCTGCCGGCCGGGCTGCCGATCCCGGTGCCGGAGGCAGACGGCCTGTCCGCGCCTTTCTGGAACGGCCTGCGGGAGAACCGGGTGATGGTCCAGCACTGCCGGGCCTGCGGCACGTTCCAGCATGGCCCCGAATGGATCTGCCATGGCTGCCATGCTGTCGATCCGCCGTTCGAGCAAGTGGCGCCGCGCGGGCGGATCTTCAGTTGGGAGCGCGCCTGGCATCCGGTGCACGCCTGCCTGAACGGGCACGGCCCCTATCTGGTGGTCGTGGTCGAACTGCGCGATGCGCCCGGCGTGCGAATGCTGGGCAACCTGCTGGGCGATCCGATGGCCGAGGTCGTCATCGGCGCCGAGGTCGAAGGCGTGTTCGAACACCATCTCCAAGCAAGCCCGCCCTTCACGCTGCTGCAGTGGCGTTGCGTGAAGTAGAACCGCCGAACCGGTGCTGGTTCAAGGATGAACCTGCACCATCGCGGAGCCGATGCCGAGTGCCAATGCGGCGACGCCCAGGCAGATCAGCGCGAACACGTGGTTGACCCGGACGGTGACGGCATAGATCGAGAAGCCGGAGTAGCGGCTCGTCATGAGGGCGATCATGGAGAAGGGCGTCGAACAGGTGGCGATGGCCCAGCCGACCAGGATCGCCGCGAGATGCGGCATCGGCGCGAGATGCAGCACGCCGGGCGGCAGGGACGAGGCCACCAGCACGGCAGACAGGACCGGATGCACAGCCATGAAGCCGAGGGCGATGATCGCCAGCATCAGGGCCAGGCAAGCGAGCACGGGTGAATGCGACAGTGCGCCGCCGATCGTCGCCGTCCAGGCCGGCGGAACGGCGCTGGCGATGATCGTGCCGCCGCAGCCGGCGACCATGAAGAGGGCGACCTCTCCGGCCAGCGCAGGCAGGGCGAGCACATCGGTGCGCAGCAGCGCGAAGGCCTGCGCAAGACGGTGCGGGCCCTTCGCCTGGGCCCGGTGCAAAGCGAGCACGGCCGGCGGGATCAGGACCACGATGGCGCCGACCACGGCGATGTGCAGCGCCTGCGCCAGCAGCATCACGGCGCCGAGAAAGCCGGCCATGGCCGCGATCATCGGCAGCAGCGCGCGGTACAGCGCGATGTCAGGCCGCGCCGCGGGAGCCGGCGTCTTGCGGCCGCGCAGCCGCCACAGGTCGAGCGCCGTGCCGATCAGGACGGCGCTGACAGCCAGGCCCAGCGTCAACGGGACGATGGTGAACCAGTCGAGGCCGGGATAGAGCGCAACCAGGATCGTCAGGTTGCTGACCATGGGGCTCCACAGGGTGGCCGCGGCGAAGCTGCGGTTGATCGCCGCGAACATCGCCAGCCGGTCTTCCTCCACCGCGAACTCGCCTCTCGAGGCCATCTGCAGCAGCAAGGTGACTCCGGCCATCCCCAGCAGGCCGCCGAAGAGCTGGGCTGCCACCGAGAACCACGCGTACCGGCTGCGCATGCTGCTCGCCAGCAGGTGCTGCGTGACGACATGCGTGTGCGGGCTGTGCAGCGCGGCGCGTGCCAGCAGCGACACCGAGGACACCAGCGAAACCAGCAGTCCTCCGATGGCAATTCCCTTTGCAAGGCTTGCGATCGGCGCCGCCGAGAAAGGCAGCATCAGCAGGCTCGCCGAGCCCACGGCAAGTGACATGCGGCGGATGCTGGGCGGAATGCGCCGGTGCTCCAGCAGAAGAAAAAGTGCCGCCGCGGCACCCATCACCCACACCGCGCCGGCCCGCGGCCAGAACAGATGGGCGAGCGTTCCGAGCGCGACCACGATGAGGCAGGCCGCGCCGGGCCAGCCTCGGGATCCGGTCACGGCGATTGCTTCGTTCACTGGAGTACCTTCGCCTTCGGCTGCGGTGCTATTCGCCTTCGGAGCGGCCGTGCGGCTCATGGGCGCAGTCAACTCAGGAGGAGCAAGGCGGCTTCCTTCGCGCTCTGGCCGACCTGCACGCCCTTGTCGCGGGCGAGCTTGTTGGCGGCGCTGATGACGCCGTCGAAGTAGGTGCTCTGGCCGTCGCCCATGCGGGCGGTGAGCGCGCTGACCGAGGCGCCGGGGATGCCGTCGGGCTCGACGGCTTCCAGCGCGCTCAGTCCGGAGTTGTTCTTGCCGATGCCGCCGTCAGAGCAAATGAAGGCCCAGGGCCGGTAGTCGCGGAAGTAGCCGACCACGCTGCGCCCGGTGTGCCCGGCGGTGCACAGCACGTTGCGCTCCCTGTCCTCGGGCAGGGCGTAGGCGATGGAGTCGGTGCACACGATGCTGCGTCCGTTCGCCGCAGTGTGGACCAGGCGCCGTCGCGTCGGCTCGAACACCGCCGGCTTCTTCTCGCCGGAGAGAAGGTATTGCGCGGCCTCGCGGGCGCGCATGCCAGGCTCGATGCCCAGCGCCTGAGCCGCAACGTTGACGCGGCTCACGATGCCGTTGTCGTGGAGGTCCGAGCCGTTGCCCATTTCGGCGGTCATCACGTCCACGGCGGCGGACGGGATACCCAGCGCCTCGTAGTACCAGAGTCCGGCAATGCCGGCGCCGTCCTTGCCGATGGCGCAGTCCAGCCCGATGACGGCACGGGGCCTGGCCGCCATCACCATGCGTGCGCACAACACGCCGCAGTAGGAGGCGTTCACCACCACATCGCCGGCGGTCTCGGGCGCCTGGGCAACGTAGCCCTCGACGTAGGTGGCCGAGTCGAAGATGAGGACGCGCCCCTGGGGGCTGCGAACGATTCGGGGAGCGGGGCTGGATGTCATGGAAGAGGGGCCTTTGCCGAAAGAGTAGGTGCCTGGACGGCAAAATGCCGTAATGGTAAATCCATTTGCACAATCTTGGGCGCGGGCACGGCGGGTCGGGTATGCCCCCCAGCCCCCTCTGGGCGAGAAGTGCCCGATAAGGGTGTTGACCAATTGTTTGTGCCAGGCATAATGGTAAGACCATTATATTGGAATGCACATGGCCGCGTTCACTCCCTTTCATCCGCACCACGAGAAGCTCGCCGACGACGCCTCGCGCTACGTCGACGTCGCGAGCATTCCATGGAAGCCGACGCCAACGCCGGGCATCGACATGAAAGTCCTGATGCAGGACGAGGCGAGCGGCCTGCTTACGGCGCTGTTCCGCTGGGAGCCCGGCACCCAGCTGCCGCTGCACGAGCACGTCGAGATCGAGCAGACCTACGTGCTCAAGGGCAGCATCGTCGACGAGGAGGGCGAAGTGCGCGAGGGCGGCTACGTCTGGCGTCCCAAGGGCAACCGCCACCTCGCGCGTTCGCCCAAGGGGGCGCTCGTGCTGTCCTTCTTCCTGAAGCCGAACAAGTTCCTCGAGGGCGACCACGCGGGCGAGGAGCTCAAGTAGATGATCCACCGCTGCATTGTTCATCCCATCATCGTGGACAACCCGCCCGGCGCTTCCGCCGGCAAGACCGGAATCACCGCCGAGTGAAGCCGGGGTTCGATGTCCTTGTCGTCGGCGGCGGCGCGTCGGGGCTGAGTGCCGGCATCGAGGCTGCGGCGGCGGGCGCGCACACGGCGGTGCTCGAGAAGAACGCCCAGCCCGGAGGCAGCAGCCGCCTGTCGGTCGGATCGATCAATGCCGCCGGCTCGAGCCTGCAGAAGCGCGCCGGCATCGTCGACACGCCTGACGAGCATTTCGAGGACATGGATCACTACATGGGTGCATTCGCCTCGCACGAGAACCTGGCGCTGCGCCGGCTGCTGGTCGACAACGCGGCGGGCACGCTCGATTGGCTGATGTCGCTCGGCCTCAGCTTCTACGGCCCGACGGCGGATCCGCCGCACCGCCATCCGCGCATGCACAACGTGGTGCCGAATTCGCGCGCCTATCCCTACTACCTGGGCCGCGAGGCAAGGCGCAGGGGTGTCGACCTGCGGCTCGGCACGCGCGTGGTCGGTCTGCTGCGCGCGGATGACGGCGGCGTGCGCGGCGTGTCCGCACTGGTGGACGGCCAGACGGTGGAAATCGAAGCGCGCAAGGGTGTGGTTCTCGCTGCCGGCGACTACAGCAACGGACGCGATCTCATGCAACGCTTCCGTCCCGAGCTGGCCGGCATCCCGGGGGTGAATCCAACGGCGACCGGCGACGGGCACCGGATGGCCGAGGCCTTCGGCGCGCGGCTGGTCAACGGCGAAGTCATCTATGGGCCGGGGCTTCGCTTCGCGGAGCCCGCGCGGCCGAGCCTGGTGCGCCGCCTGCCGCCCTCGTGGCTGCTGGGCAAGCTGATGCAGCTGTCCTTGAACCATTTGCCGATCGCGCTCTTCCGGCCCTTCGTGATGGCCTTCATGACGGCGTCGCTCGGGCCCGAAGCATCGCTCCTGCGCGCCGGGGCCGTGCTCGTCAACGCCGACGGACGGCGTTTCACCGACGAACTGGCACAACCGGGCCTGGCGATCGCGCACCAGCCCGCCGGGCAGGCATGGCTCGTGTTCGACGAACGCGTGGCGCAGATGTTCTCGAAGCCGCCGCACTACGTCTCGACCGCACCAGGCGTGGCCTTCGCCTACCTGCCGGACTACCGGCGGCATCGCAAGGATCTCTATCACCGCGCTGGCGACCTCGGCGCCCTGGCCCGCAGCCTGGGCATGCCGCCTGATGCCCTTCGAGCCACGCTCGAGCAGCACAACGCGGACCTGGCCGCAGGCGCCGCCGGTGCGGCGGCAGGCCGGGGAACGCTGGCGCAAGCACCGTTCCACGCCCTGGGCCCGTTGGAGAGCCGCATCGTCATCACTGACGGCGGGCTGGCGGTCAATGCCGTCCACCAGGTGCTCGATCGAGAAGGGGCCGTGATCCCCAGGCTCTATGCCGCCGGGGCCGTGGGGCAGGGCGGGGCGCTCCTGGCCGGCAACGGCCATCACATCTGCTGGGCGGTGACTTCCGGGCGGCGCGCCGGGCGGTTCGTGGCGCAGGGCCGAGTTGGTTGATCCATCAACACTCTTGCTTCGGGCGACTCAGCAGGGCCGCCGGTCCGGGTGCAAGGAGGCCGTAGCGAGGAACATCAGGTAGCGCTCCACGGCCTGTTGTTCCGCTTCTTCCAGCGACGCCAAGGTCTGGATCTGTTCCGGCGTGGGGCCGCCACCGCTCCCGCACAGGCGATTCCCCAGGGACTCGATCAACAGTTCGCGCCACGCAACGGTGGCCGCCCTGGTGCTCAGCACCTTCGAGCGCAGCCGTTCCAGTTCTGCGTGGTCGGATGTTTGCATGCCATCCCTCTTGATTAGAGTGCTTAAGTTCTAATTCAAGATCGAGGATGGCTCCAATCTCGTCTGTAGGCAATCAGCCGAAAAGTGAGCGGGCGCAGAGGTGCAGGGAGGTCATCTCCGCCCGGATTGGACGCGGCCCTCAACGCTTCGGATGAACGTAGGCCAGCGCCTTGAAGTCCTCGAAACTCGGGAGCTCCCAATCTACGTCGCTCGAGAAGCGGTGGCTGTCCAGCCAGGCCGACCAGCAGGCGAACTGTGGTGGAGACGGCGCCACGATGGGGCGCTGCTTCTTCATCAGCGCGAGCGCGTCGAGCGGCGCGAGGCCGCGGTGCACCAGCAAGCACAGCGCCAGCGTGGCGGAGCGGCCGATCCCGTACTCGCAATGGATCAGCACACGCTGGCCCTGGTCAAGAAACTCGTTGGCGAAGCGAATGCCATGCTCCAGATCCGGCATCTCCACCGGGCGCATGTCCGTGGTAGGGAGGTGCAGCAGCGTGATGCCGTGGCGCCGGAACAGTTGCGTGTCGGGCATGGCCTCGCCACGCAGGTCGATCACGGCCTGGATTCGATGCTCGTGCGCCAGCAGCTCCGCACATTCGGAGGGGTAGCTGCCCCCGACGGCAAGCAGGTCGGTGATCCAGTTGAAATTGGGTTGCCAAGCATCCACGGAAAAAACTCTAGCGTCATTGATCCAGCGGGAGCGCAACGGGATACCACAGGCCGCGCGACCCTGATGTAGGTGGATTCTGTAGACGAAGGTGTGCTTTTTTACCTGGATCTCGCGGCCCGATGTAAGCACAATGGATTACATGAAGAGCACCATCCAACCGACGACCCACGAATGGTGGGAGGACCATACGGATCAAGCCGAGCAGCGCGCCTTTCTGGATTCATATCGGTCTGCTCAACGCATCGAGCATGCGGTAGCTTGGCGCCGCAACGTGATGCTCGGTTTTCTGGCTGTCGCAGTGCCGTTCCTGGTGCGCTTGCTCAGCACCTTGTGACGAGGGGACTCCGCGGCAACGAGCTGCCGACTGGGCCGTTTGGAGAAGAGAGACTCTCGAGGATCGATCAGTCGGGAACGTCGCCCAGTATCGGCTGGCCGCCCGCTATCGCCGAGACGAGGCCGACGGCGCCTGCACGCAGCAGTTCCTGCCTCAGCGCCGTCTCCAGCTGATGGCGAGCCGTGTCCGGCCGATCGTGGTCGTACTCGTCGTCCAACTCGCAGTGCAGGTAGTAGTCAACCCGTGCCATGAGCCGTTCCACCGATGCTGCGAGATCTGTCTCATTCATCTGTTAACTCCTCACCTCGATCCCTGACATGAATTTCGGGCTGCCTTGTTCGGTTCGCTTCGGCACCTTGCCCGGCATTATGAACTTGACAGTCGGCCAGACTGGATTTCGTCAGATGGTATGCCGTCATCATGTGGGGACAAACAAACAGGTCCAGCCGGGATGACAGCGATGCCTGCTCAGTTGGGGCGCAGCCGCGCCCATCCGGA
The DNA here is from genome assembly GCF_001541225.1 of Variovorax sp. WDL1. Taxonomy (GTDB): domain Bacteria; phylum Pseudomonadota; class Gammaproteobacteria; order Burkholderiales; family Burkholderiaceae_C; genus Variovorax. The sequence goes on from NZ_LMTS01000327.1 coordinate 53,559, forward strand.
GCGGCGGCGCGGGGCGGCGCCGGCCTCGATCTGCCCTTGTTCGGGCCCTGGCGGAGGCGGAAGGAGATGCCGCACCGACTGCGCTACCACGACGCAATCGCGGATGTGGAGCTCGCCCAAGGCCCGCAAAGCGGCGTAGCCGATTGCGGCGGAGACCAGTTGGCCCGCGACGGGAACGTATTTGGTGGCCTGCTTTGCCGTCAGGCGTATGCCGGCGTGACTGGCCAGCTTGATCAACAGCTCGCGCGTCATCAGCTTGCCCACCAGCAGGGCGCCGGCGGCGGCAGCAGCTTTCTGTATGCGCTCGCGCTGATGAGGCGCAAGCCCCTCGATCTGGGCCACCGAGAGACCGAATTCGGCGCTGATCCGGGGAATCAGCCGCGACAGCAGGGCGGCGTCGGCGGCCCAGTCGACGCCGGGAATGGGCACCGCGCTGGCCGCGGCGGCGATCAGCGCCTTGTGGCCGAGCATGCGCCGGCTGCGCTGGATGGCAGCGATCAGCTGCGGATCGCCGCGTGCGAGTTCGAGGGCCGAGGGCATGGTTCGCCGAAGGCTATCACGTCCGGTCAGCCGGCGGCGAGTGCCTCGATCTGGTCCGACAGGGCGAGCCAGCGCTCCTCCAGCCGGCCGATCTCCTCGTTCAGCGCCTTCAGGCGACGGCCCGTCTCGGCAATCTCAGGCGCCGGAAGCGGGGCCGATAGCCGTGCCTCCAGCGCGGTCTTTTCGGCGCCGGCGGCGGCCAACTGCTCGTCGACCTGCGCCAGCTCGCGCTTCAGCGGCCTGGCCTGGCCGCTGCGTTGCTGGCGATCCTGCGGGGCCACCGAGGCGGGGGGTGCAGCCGGAATGGCGGCATTCTCGGCCTCGCGCGTGGCCAGCCTGGCCTCCTCGCGCACGCGCTTGGCCTCGTCGAGCAGGTAGCGCTGGTAGTCGTCGAGGTCGCCGTCGAAGTCGCTTACGCGGCCGCGGCCGACCAGCCAGAACTCGTCGCAGACCGAGCGCAGCAGCGCACGGTCGTGGCTGACCAGCATCAGCGTGCCCTCGAACTCGTTGAGCGCGACGGCCAGGGCTTCGCGGGTGGCGAGGTCCAGGTGATTGGTCGGCTCGTCGAGCAGCAGCAGGTTGGGGCGCTGCCAGACCATCATCGCCAGCACCAGGCGCGCCTTCTCGCCGCCGCTCATGGTGCCGACTGCCTGCTTCACCATGTCGCCGCTGAAGTTGAAGCTGCCGAGGAAACCGCGCAGGTCCTGCTCGCCGGTGCGCTCGCGGGCGTTGGGGCCGAGCTCGCGCGCCATGCGAACCATGTGCTCCAGCGGCGTGTCCTGCGGGCGCAGCACGTCGAGCTCCTGCTGCGCGAAGTAGCCTATGTTGAGGCCCTTGCCCTCGGTCACCGTGCCGGCGAGCGCACGCATCTCGCGGGCGATGGTTTTCACCAGCGTGGACTTGCCCTGGCCGTTGGCGCCCAGGATGCCAATGCGCTGCCCGGCCAGGACCGAGCGGTTGACGCCGCTCAGGATGGTCCTGGGCGGCCCGTCGTCCTGCAGATAGCCGAAGCTCGCCGCGCTGATCGTGAGCATCGGATTCGGGATGTTCCCTGGCTCCTTGAACTCGAAGCTGAAGTCGGCCTCGGCCAGCAGCGGCGCGACCTTTTCCATGCGCTCCAGCGCTTTCACCCGGCTCTGGGCCTGCTTGGCCTTGCTGGCCTTGGCCTTGAAACGGTCGATGAACTTCTGCAGGTGGGCGATCTTGTCCTGCTGCTTGGAGAAGGCAGCCTGCTGCAGCTCCAGCTGCTGAGCGCGCAGCGTCTCGAAGGCGCTGTAATTGCCGCCGTAGCGAGTGAGCTGTTCGTGGGCGATGTGCAGGGTCACGTCGGTCACGGCGTCGAGGAACTCGCGGTCGTGGCTGATCACGATCATGGTGCCGGCGTATTTCTGCAGCCAGGCTTCGAGCCAGACCAGGGCATCGAGGTCCAGGTGATTGGTCGGTTCGTCGAGCAGCAGGAGGTCGCTCGGGCACATCAGCGCCCGCGCCAGCTGCAGGCGCATGCGCCAGCCGCCGGAGAAGCTGTTGACGGGCTGGTCGAGCTCCTGGACCTTGAAGCCCAGGCCGAGGATCAGCGCCTGCGCGCGGGGCACCGCGTCGTGTTCGCCGGCGTCATGCAGGTCGGTGTAGGCGTGAGCCAGGGCCATGCCGATGTCGGGGTCGTCGGGGTCGGCGGCATGGCCGGCTTCGGCGAGCGCGAGCGCCTCGCGCAGTTCCACCAGGCGGGTATCGCCGCCGACCACGAAGTCGGTTGCCGACTCATCGGTCTCGGGCATGTTCTGCGCGACCTGGGCCAGCCGCCACGACGGCGGCACCGAGAAATCTCCGCCGTCCTCGTGCAGCGTGCCGTTGAAGAGCGCGAACAGGGTGGACTTGCCGGCGCCGTTGCGACCCACCAGCCCGACCTTCTCGCCGGGGTTGATGGTGACGCTGGCGCCGTTCAGCAGGACCTTGGCGCTGCGGCGCAGGATGACGTTCTTGAGGGTGATCATGAAAGAAGGGATTCGCGGGTGACCAGGAGCACCTGGTCCTCGCCGGCGCTGGTGGCGAGCCACACCACCTCGAGTTTGGGGAACGCCGCCTCGAAATGCAGGCGCTCGTTGCCGATCTCGAGCACCAGCACGGCGTTTTCGCTCATGCGGGCCGGTGCATCGGCGAACAGGCGGCGCACGAAGTCCATGCCGTCGGCGCCGCCGGCCAGGGCCAGCTCGGGCTCGGCACGGTACTCGGCAGGCAGGGCGGCCATGCTCCGTGCGTTGACGTAGGGCGGGTTGCACAGGATCAGGTCGTACGGTCCGCGCACGGCGGCGAGCCCGTCGGATTCGATCAACGTGATGCGATCGTCCAGCGCATGCCGCGTGACGTTGATGGCTGCGACCTCGAGGGCCTCGGTCGAGAGATCGGCCGCATCGACGCGGATGTCCGGATAGGTCAGGGCGGCCAGCACGGCAAGACTGCCGTTGCCGGTGCACAGGTCCAGCACCCGTTGCGTGTGCTCGCCGAGCCAGGGGTCGATGGTTCCGTCGGCCAGCAGCTCGGCGATGAAGCTGCGCGGCACGATGGCGCGCTCGTCCACGTAGAAGGGCACGCCCTGCAGCCAGGCTTCCTTGGTGAGGTAGGCCGCGGGCTTGCGCGTGGCGATGCGCGCCGCCAGCAGCTCGGCCACGCGCGCGGCATCGGCTGGCGAAACAGGGCGCCCGGCCGCTTCGTCCAGGCTGTCGAGCGGCAAGCCCAGGCGCCACAGCACCAGCCACGCCGCCTCGTCGAAGGCGTTGGTCGTGCCGTGGCCGAAGGCGACGCCGGCCTCGGCCAGCTGCTTTTCGCCGGCCTCGATCAGTTTCATGACCGTGGTCATCACGGTCCCACGCTCGGCATTGTCATACGCCAACCAGCGCTTCGAGCCGATCCAGCGTGCGTTGGTAGATGTTCTTGAGCTGCTCGATCTCGGCGACGGCGATGTGCTCGTCGATCTTGTGGATGCTCGCGTTGACCGGCCCCAGTTCGACCACCTGCCTGCAGATCTTCGCGATGAAGCGCGCATCGCTGGTGCCGCCGCTGGTCGAGAGCTCGGTCTCGATGCCGGTCTCGTCGCGGACGGCCTGCTGCACCGCGGCTACCAGTTCGCCGGGCGGCGTGAGGAAGGGCAGGCCGCCCACGGTCCACGAAAGGGTGTAGTCGAGCCCGTGCGCATCGAGCACCGCCTTGACCCGCGCCTGCAGGGACTCGGGGGTGGCTTCGGTCGAGAAGCGAAAGTTGAAGTCGACCACCGCACTGCCGGGAATCACGTTGCTGGCGCCGGTGCCCGCATGGATGTTGCTGATCTGCCAACTGGTCGGCTGGAAGTACGGATTGGGCGCGGCGTCCCAGCCGCCCGCCGCGTTGATCGTGACGAGTTCCGCCAGTGCGGGCGCAAAGGCATGCACCGGATTCTTCGCGAGGTGCGGGTAGGCGATGTGGCCTTGCACGCCATGAATGGTGAGCCGCCCGCTCATGGTGCCGCGCCGGCCATTCTTGATCATGTCGCCGCAGCGCTCGACCGAGGTGGGCTCGCCGACGATGCAGTAGTCGATTCGTTCCCCACGCGCGGCCAGCGCATTGCACACCACCACCGTGCCGTCGACGGCGGGGCCCTCTTCGTCGCTGGTGAGCAGCAGGGCCAGGGTGAGACGCGGGTCGGGCCGGGCGGCCAGGAAGTCCTCGATCGCGACCACGAAGGCGGCCAGCGAGGTCTTCATGTCGCAGGCACCGCGGCCGTACAGCTTGCCGTCGCGGTGGGTGGGTGTGAAGGGGTGGCTCGTCCACTGCTCCAGCGGGCCCGTGGGCACCACGTCGGTGTGTCCGGCAAAGGCCAGTGTGCGCGCGGCCTCGGCGCCCGCGCTGCCCGGGCGCACGGCCCACAGGTTGGTCACGCGAAAGTCGGCGGGGCCACTCTCGAAGGTCTCGAGCCTGAAGCCCAGGCGGGCCAGCCGCTCGCCGAGGATCTGCTGGCAGCGCGCGTCGTCGGGGGTTACCGAGGCGCGGGAGATCAGTTGTTCGGCGAGTTGCAGCGTACGGGACATGAATGAAGCTAGTCCAATGAATCGTTGGAATGGCATCCCGAGGGACGCGCGAGACGGGCTGCGATGCAAGGCGCGAAGCGCAGCGATGCCCTGTGGCATCGCGAGCATTCGCAACGCCGCAGCGCGGCTCGTATCGCGGGGACAGCGGGTGTCATTTCAGTGATTCAGTGGACCTAGTGTCGGACGTCGAGCGTGATGTCCGTGAAGGAGGGTTCGTCGACCTGGTCGAGCAAGGCGTGCTCTTCCTTGCGGGCCGGTGCCGCATTGCGGTTCTGCAGGCGCCACATCAGGTTGGTCGGGGAATCGGCCTGCGACAGGACTTCCTCGCGGCTGACGCGGTTCTCGGTGATGAGGCGGGCGATGTCCTCCTCGAAGGTCTGCGAGCCTTCGGCCATGGATTGCTCCATCGCCTCCTTGACACCGGAGAAGTCGCCCTTGCTGATCAGGTCGGCCACCAGCGCGGTGTTGAGCATGACCTCCAGCGCCGGCACGCGGCTGCCCTCGGGCGTGCGCAGCAGGCGCTGCGCGATGATGGCCCGCATTGCGCCGCTCAGGTCGCCCAGCAGGGTGGCGCGCACTTCGACTGGGTAGAAGCTCAGGATCCGGTTGAGCGCGCGGTAGCTGTTGTTGGCGTGCAGCGTGGCCACGCACAGGTGGCCCGACTGGGCGTAGGCAATGGCGGCCGTCATGGTCTCGCGGTCGCGGATCTCGCCGATCTGGATCACGTCGGGCGCCTGGCGCAGCGCGTTCTTGAGCGCGATCTGCAGCGACTCCGTGTCGCTGCCGACGTCGCGCTGGTTCACCATCGACTTCTTGTTGGTGTAGGTGAATTCGATCGGCTCCTCGACGGTGAGGATGTGGCCGCTGGCGTGCTCGTTGCGGTAGTCCAGCATCGAGGCCAGCGTGGTGCTCTTGCCGGCGCCGGTGGAGCCCACCATCAGGATGAGGCCGCGCTTTTCCATCACCAGGGTCTTGAGGATCCCGGGCAGGTTCAGGTCGTCGAAGGTGGGGATCTCCGAGGCGATGTGACGCACCACCACGGCGTAGCTGCCGCGCTGGCGCATGCCGCTGATGCGGAAGTTGCCCGCGCCCTCGAGGGCGACCGCCATGTTGAGCTCGCCGGTACGCTCGAGCTCGGCGATGCGCGCCTCGGGCACCACCTCCGCCAGCAGGGCCAGCGGCGCCTCGGGCGGCAGCACCTGCGCGTTGATGGGCAGGCAGTTGCCGTTGATCCGGATCAGCGCCGGGGAGTGCGCCGACAGGTAGATGTCGGAGGCCTTGCGCTCGGCCATCAGGCGCAGAATTCTCTCCATCGTCTTCATCGGCTCTCTCCTCCAGCGTGGTTGGGAATGGGTGTCGCGGCTTCTTAATCGCGCAGCAGGTCGTTCAGCGAAGTCTTGGCGCGCGTCTGCGCGTCCACGCGCTTGACGATGATCGCGGCGTAGAGGCTGTACTTGCCGTTGTCCTTGGGCAGCGTGCCGCTGATGACGACCGAACCCGCGGGCACGCGGCCGTATGTGACTTCGCCGGTCGTGCGGTCGTAGATCGGGGTGCTCTGGCCGATGTACACGCCCATCGAAAGAACGGAGTTCTCTTCGATGATCACGCCCTCGACCACTTCGGAGCGCGCGCCGATGAAGCAGTTGTCCTCGATGATGGTCGGGCCGGCCTGCAGCGGCTCCAGCACGCCGCCGATGCCCACGCCCCCCGAGAGGTGCACGTTGGCGCCGATCTGGGCGCAGGAGCCGACGGTGGCCCAGGTGTCGACCATGGTGCCCTCGCCGACGTAGGCACCGATGTTCACGTAGGAGGGCATCAGGATCGCGCCCTTGGCGATGTAGCTGCCGCGGCGCGCCACGGCCGGCGGCACGATGCGAACGCCGGCTTCCTTGAGCTCGTTGGCCGAGAGATGCGAGAACTTTGTCGGCACCTTGTCGTAGAAGCCGAGCGAGCCGGCCTGCATCTGCTCGTTGTCCTTGAGGCGGAAGGACAGCAGCACCGCCTTCTTGATCCACTGGTGCACGGTCCACTGGCCCACGGCCTCGCGGGTGGCAACGCGCAGCTGGCCGTTGTTGAGTTCTGCGATCACATGCTCGACCGCATCGCGAACTTCCTTCGGGGCACTGGTGGCGGAGAGGTTGGCGCGGTCTTCCCACGCGGCGTCGATGGTCTGCTGGAGTTGCTGGGTCATGGATGGGCTCGGTTCTGGATGAAGTTCACGATGCGCTGCGCGGCCTCGGTGCATTCAGCGGTGTCGGCCACCAGCGCCATGCGGATGCGGCCGCGGCCCGGATTGGCGCCGCCGGCTTCGCGGGCGAGATAGCTGCCGGGCAGCACGGTCACATTGTATTGAGCGTAGAGCGCGCGGGCGAAGGCGGCGTCGTCGCCCTGCCACGACGCGGGCACGCCGGCCCACAGGTAGAAGCTGGCATCGGGCAGCCGCACGTCCAGCACGTTTTCGAGCAGGGGCGTGACTGTCGCGAACTTGGCGCGGTACTGGGCGCGGTTCTCGATGACGTGCGCCTCGTCGCCCCACGCCGCGATGCTGGCCGCTGCCACCGCCCCGCTCATCGCGCTGCCGTGGTAGGTGCGGTAGAGCATGAAGGACTTGATGATCGCGGCGTCGCCCGCCACGAAGCCGCTGCGCAGGCCGGGGACGTTGCTGCGCTTGGACAGGGAGGTGAGCGCGATGAGATTGCGGAAGTCGCTGCGGCCCAGCTTCGCCGCGGCCTGCAGGCCCCCGAGCGGCGGCTCGTCGCGGAAGTAGATTTCGCTGTAGCACTCGTCGGCCGCGATCACGAAACCATGGCGGTCCGACAGGGCGAAGAGCTTCTGCCACTCCTCCATCGGCATCACCGCGCCGGTCGGGTTGCCGGGGGAACACACGAAGACCAGCTGGGTGCGCTCCCACACCGCGGCCGGGACGCTGTCCCAGTCGACCGCGAAATTGCGCGCCGGCACGCTGGGCACGTAGTACGGCTCGGCGCCCGCCAGCAGGGCCGCGCCCTCGTAGATCTGATAGAAGGGGTTGGGCGAGAGCACCACCGGGGCAGGTGTCGTCGACGCATCGACCACTGTTTGTGCGAGCGCGAACAGCGCCTCGCGCGATCCGTTGACCGGCAGCACCTGCGTGGCAGGGTCCAGGTCGAGCGCGTATCGGCGCTGCAGCCAACCAGTGAAGGACTGGCGCAGCTTCAGGTCGCCGGCGGTCGCCGGATACACCGCCAGTGCGCCCAGGCCGGCGGACAGCGCCTCCTTGATGAACTCCGGCGTCGGATGCTTGGGCTCGCCGATGCCGAGGCTGATGGGCGCGAATTCCGGGTTCGGCGTGACATCCGAGAAGAGCCGGCGCAGCCGCTCGAACGGGTAGGGCTGCAGCTTGGAGAGCAGGGGGTTCATGGTGTCGATGTTCAGAGCTTCTTGACCAGCACCTGGCTCTTGCGGTCCCAGTTGTACTTGCGCTTGCGCGCCTCGGGCAGCCAGTCGGGGTTGACTTGCTGGAAGCCGCGCCTGAGGAACCAGTGCATCGTGCGGGTGGTCAGCACGAAGATGCTTTCGAGCCCGCTGGCCTTGGCGCGCTGCTCGATGCGCTTGAGGATGCGCTCGCCATCGCCTTGCGACTGCGACTGCGGCGACACGGTGAGCGCCGCCATCTCCGCCGTCTTCGCCTCCGGATAGGGGTAGAGCGCTGCGCAGCCGAAGATCACGCCGTCGTGCTCGATCACCGTGTACTGGCCGATGTCGCGTTCGATCTCGGTGCGGCTGCGCTTGACCAGCGTGCCGTCTCGCTCGAAGGGCTCGATCAGCTGCAGGATGCCACCGATGTCGTCGGCCGTGGCTTCGCGCAGTGACTCGAGCTTCTCGTCGATCACCATGGTGCCGATGCCGTCGTGCACGTAGACCTCGAGCAGCAGCGATCCGTCCACCGCGAAGGGAATGATGTGGTTGCGCTCCACGCCCGCCTCGCAGGCCTTGACGCAATGCTGCAGGTAGAAGCCCGTATCGGTCGGCTTCTGCGGCGGCGCAAGCGAGGCCAGCAGCTTCCTGGCACTGTCGAGCGGCAGCTCGGTGTCGATCGGATTGTCTTCGCCTACGGGCTGGGCGGGGTCCTGAGGGATGCCCGGCACCTCGGTCAGGAAGATCAGCTTGTCGGCCTGGATCGAGATCGCCACGCTGGTCGCGACCTCCTCCATTGTCAGGTTGAAGGCCTCGCCGGTGGGCGAGAAGCCGAAGGGCGACATCAGCACCATGGCGCCGAAGTCCAGCCCGTGGCGGATGCCGGCGGCGTCCACCTTGCGCACCAGGCCCGAGTGCTGGAAGTCGACGCCGTCCACCACGCCGACGGGCCGCGCGGTGATGAAGTTGCCGGAGACCATGCGCACGGTGGAGCCTGCCATGGGCGTGTTCGGCAGGCCCTGGCTGAAGGCGGCCTCGATCTCGTAGCGCAGCTGGCCGGCGGCTTCCTGTGCGCAATCGAGCGCCACTTCGTCGGTGATGCGGATGCCATGAGAGTACTTCGCCGCGTGGCCCTTCGCGCGCAGCTGCTCGTTGACCTGCGGCCGGAAGCCGTGCACCAGCACCACCTTGACGCCCATGCTCTGGATCAGCGCCAGGTCCTGCGCAATGTGGGGCAGCTTGCCGGCGGCGATAGCCTCGCCTGCCATGGCGACCACGAAGGTCTTGCCGCGATGCATGTGGATGTAGGGCGCCACCGAGCGGAACCAGGGGACGAAGGTGAAATTGAAGACGGTGGACATGGGGAGGCCGTGAGGGGGCTGACGTCAGCTCGAATGGAAAGGATTTTCGACGACAAGCCTCCCGAATCGCTGGCCGTGCTGGCCGTCATGCGACACGAGCACGTCGGCATTGGCGCGCAGCGCGGCTTCGAGAATCAGCGCGTCCCACCACTGCAGCCGATGCTTTTGAGCCAGCTCGGCCGCGGCCACGACGCTCTCGGCGGTGGCGCCGACCACGTCGAACGCGCACAGCTGGCTGATCTGGCTGGTGGCTTCGCGTGTGCTGAGCGGGGGCTTCAGCTTGCGCGTCGTGATGTTGTAGAACTCCTGCAGCACCTGGGTGCTGAGCGCGACCGTGTCGTCCTTGATGGCTCGGGCAAAGCGGTCGATCGCGATCTCCTTGCGGACGGGATCGCCCGCGTCGACTGCGTAGACCAGCACGTTGGTGTCGAAAAAGGTGGTCATCAGGAGGGGTAGGGACGATCGTGTGCGTCTTCGCGCGACCACTTCGCGCCCTGGCTGTTCGCCTTGCTGCGCCGGGCCGCGGCGATAAAGGCCTCGCCGGCAACCTGCTGGCGATCATTGCCCTGGGCGTAGTCAGCGAGGAACTCGCGGATGCGGGCACTGACGGACGTGCCTTCGTTGATGGCGCGTACGCGCGCCTTGCGCACGATGGCTTCGTCGACGGCGATGGTCAAATTGGTCATCCGTTTCCCCTCTGCAGCGATACGAGAACCAGTGTAGCACGTGAACCCGTGAAGTGAGATAATCGGCCGGTTCATGAGTTCCCATCCACCCCTCGCGGTGCAGGCGCGCGCGCCGCTCGCCATCGAATTTCCAGAGTCCCTGCCCGTCTCGGCGCGGCGTGACGAGATCATGGCTGCCATCGCGGGCCACCAGGTCGTCATCGTCTGTGGCGAAACCGGCTCCGGCAAGACCACGCAATTGCCCAAGATCGCGCTGGCGATGGGCCGCGGCAAGCTCAATGCACCGCCCGGGAAGGGTCGGCTGATCGGCCATACCCAGCCGCGGCGCATCGCCGCCTCCTCGGTCGCCAAGCGCATCGCGGAAGAGCTCAAGACGCCGCTGGGCGAGGTGGTCGGCTACAAGGTGCGCTTCCAGGACCGCCTGTCGCGCGATGCCTCGGTCAAGCTGATGACCGACGGCATCCTGCTGGCCGAGACGCAGACCGACCCGCTGCTCAAGGCTTATGACACGCTGATCATCGACGAGGCGCACGAGCGCTCGCTCAATATCGATTTCCTGCTGGGCTACCTGCGCGAGATCCTGCCGCGGCGGCCCGATCTCAAGGTGATCGTGACCTCGGCCACCATCGATGCCGAGCGCTTTGCGCAGCATTTCGCGTCGGCAAAAGGTCCTGCGCCCACCATCTATGTCTCGGGCCGCATGTACCCCGTCGAGCAGCGCTACCGCCCCTACGAGGAGTCGCGCGACTACGACCTCAACGACGCGATCGCCGACGGCGTCGACGAGCTCTGGCGGGACCCGCGCGATGGCGGCGACATCCTGGTCTTCCTGCCTGGCGAGCGCGAGATCCGCGAGGCCGCGGACCACCTGCGCAAGCACCTGAGCCACCAGCCGCTGCTGCGCAACGCCGAGGTGCTGCCCCTGTTCGCGCGCCTGTCGCAGGCCGAGCAGGACCGCATCTTCGACAGCCACAGCGGCCGGCGCATCGTGCTCGCGACCAACGTGGCCGAGACCTCGCTGACGGTGCCTGGCATTCGCTACGTGATCGACGCCGGCACGGCGCGGGTCAAGCGCTACAGCTTCCGCAGCAAGGTGGAGCAGTTGCTGGTCGAGCCGATCAGCCAGGCAGCGGCCAACCAGCGCGCCGGCCGCTGCGGGCGGGTGGCCGATGGCATCTGCATCCGGCTTTATGACGAGAAGGATTTCGAAGGGCGCCCGCGCTTCACCGACCCGGAGATCCTGCGATCGTCGCTGGCCGGCGTGATCCTGCGGATGAAATCGCTGCATCTGGGCGATGTCGAGCGCTTTCCCTTCCTGGAGGCGCCGCAGCGGCGCGCCATCGCCGACGGCTACCAGCTGCTCAACGAGCTCGGCGCGGTCGACGATGCCAACGAACTCACGCCCATGGGCATGGAGCTCGCGAAGCTGCCGCTGGACCCGCGCGTCGGCCGCATGATCCTGGAGGCGCGCACGCGCGGCGCGCTCGACGAGGTGCTGGTGATCGCCAGCGCGCTGTCGGTGCAGGACGTTCGGGATCGGCCTCTCGACGCGCAGCAGCAGGCGGACCAGGCGCACGCCAAGTTCGATGACGAGAAGAGCGAGTTCAGCGGGTATCTGCGGCTGTGGCAGTGGATCCATGATGCGCGCGGTGGAGGTGCGGGGGAGGGCCGCGGTGGGAGCGCGCCCACCCACAAGCTCAGCAATCGACAGTACGAGCAGCTCCTGCGCCAGAACTTCATCAACGTCCGCCGCGTGCGCGAGTGGCGCGACATCCATTCGCAACTGCTCACGGTGGTGACGGAGCACAAGTGGCGCGTCAACAGCGCGCCCGCCAGCTACGAGGCGCTGCACCTGTCCATGCTGTCGGGACTGCTCGGCAACGTGGGCTGGAAGATGGAGGAAGAAGAGGCCTACCTCGGCGCCCGCGGCATCAAGTTCCATCGGCATCCCGGCGCGCACCTCAAGAAGAAGCCCGGCCGCTGGATCGTGTGCGCCGAGCTGGTGGAGACCACGCGCCTCTTCGGCCGCGGCATCGCCAACATCGAGCCTCCATGGCTGGAGCAGGTGGCGGGCCATCTGCTGAAGAAGCAGCTGCTCGATCCGCATTGGGAGAAGAAGAGCGCGCAGGTCGTGGCGCTGGAGCGCGCGACGCTCTACGGGCTGGTGGTCTACAGCGGGCGTCGCGTGGAATTCGGCCGCGTCGATCCGGTCGCGGCGCGCGACATCTTCATCCGCGAGGCGCTGGTCGGCGGGCAGTGGGAGAGCAAGCTGCCCTTCCTTGCCGCCAACCGAAAGCTGGTGCGCGAGGTCGAGGGGCTGGAGCACAAGTCGCGCCGCCAGGACGTGCTGGTCGACGACGAGCTGATCTACGCCTTCTACGACGCCCAGCTGCCTTCCGACCTCGCCAGCGGCTTCGCGTTCGAGAGCTGGTACCGACAAGCCTCGAAGGAGGCGCCGAAGCTGCTTTACCTGACGCGCGAGGAGCTGATGCGCCACCAGGCGGCGGGGATCACGACGCAGTCCTTCCCGCCGACGCTGCGACTGGGTGGCGTGGACTGCGCGGCCAGCTATCTGCACGAGCCCGGCGATCCCAGAGATGGGCTGACGGTGACCGTGCCGCTCTTCGTGCTGAACCAGGTGAGCGAGGAGCGCTGCGAGTGGCTGGTCGCGGGCATGCTCAAAGACAAGGTGCAGGCGCTGCTCAAGAGCTTGCCGCAAAAGCCGCGGTCGCGGCTGGTGCCGTTGCCCGAATCGGCCGCACGGCTCGCCGAAGCGCTGGGGGCTCCCGAGGCCTTCGGCCACGGATCGCTGACCGAGGCGCTGCTCAAGCGGGTTCGCAACGAGGCCAGCCTGGACGTCAAGCGCACCGACTTCAAGCTCGACATGCTGCCGCCTCACCTGTTCATGAACCTGCGCGTGGTTGACGAACACGGCCGGCAGCTGGGCATGGGCCGCAACCTCGGGGCGCTGAAGGCGGAGCTGGGCGCGCAGGCACGCGGTGCCTTCCAGGCGCTGGCAGGGCTGCAGGTGAAGGTCTCGCAGGATGCGCCACCCTCCGCGGAGGCCGGCGAGGCCAAGCAGACCGCGGGCCGCGCCGCGACGAAGGAGGACGCACCTTCCCTGCCAGCGGGCCAGCGCTACACGAGCTGGAGCTTCGGAGAGCTGCCCGAGCTGATGGAAGTGCGCCGTGGTGCCCAGTCGCTGATCGGCTTCCCGGCCCTGGTCGATGCCGGCGACGCGGTGACGATCGAGGTGTTCGACGAGCCGGCGGTAGCCGCGGCCAAGCATCGCGCCGGCCTGCGTCGCCTGGTCGCATTGCAGCTCAAGGACGCGCTCAAGTACCTCGAGAAGAACATCCCGGACCTGCAGAAGATGGCGGTGGCCTACATGCCGCTGGGCACGGCCGAGGAGCTGCGCGCGCAGATTGTCGAGGTGGCGCTGGAGCGAGCCTTCCTGCAGGAGCCGCTGCCCGCCGACCAGGCCGCCTTCGAGCGCCGTGTGGAGGAGGGGCGCGGGCGGCTCACGCTGATTGCCAACGAGATTGCCCGCCTCGCGGGCACCATCCTCGCGGAATACACCTTGGCAGCGCGCAAGATCAAGGACACCAAGGTCCAGCCCGAAGCGACGGCGGACGCCGCGCAGCAGCTGCAGCGCCTGGTAGGCAAGCGTTTCGTCGCGCAGACGCCGTGGCCCCGGCTCGCGCATTTCGCACGCTACCTCAAGGCCATCAGCCTGCGGTTGGACAAGCTGCGCGCCGACCCTGCCCGTGACGCCCAGCGGCTGGCGGAGCTGCGGCCGCAGGAGCAGCGTTACTGGCGCCTGGTGGCCGAGCGCAAGGGTGCCGTGGACGAGCGCATGGACGAGTTCCGCTGGTTGCTGGAGGAGTTGCGCGTGAGCTTCTTCGCGCAGGAGCTGCGCACACCGCAGCCGGTGAGCATCAAGCGGCTCGACAAGCTCTGGGCGCAGCTTCAGGGCTGAGCATCCGAAACGCCGGCGAAAAAAAGCCCACCGGGGGGTGGGCCTTGCCGTTGCGGCGCCGGGGCGCCGCGAGCTACTTCTTCATTTCTATATGCGCCCCATCAGGAGCAGCACGATCACCACCAGCACCACCAGGCCCAGGCCGCCGCTCGGCCCGTAGCCCCAGCTGCGGCTGTAGCCCCAGCTTGGCAGAGCGCCTATCAGCAGCAGGATCAGGACGATCAGCAGGATCAGCGAGAGCGACATGGATGACTCCTTGGTGTTGTGTACCGAGGACCCATGGTCATTGGGAGCGCTGCCTTTGGCCGCCGGAAGGCGCGCCCTCCGGCGGTCAGGACTCTCCTACCGTTCGTGTCAGAGCCGGGCCAGCCGGTCGAGCGCCGCCCTGAGCGTCTCGTCTTTCTTGGCGAAGCAGAAGCGCACAACGCGCTGGTCGAAGCCCTCGGCGTAGAAGGCCGACAGCGGGATGGCGGCTACGCCGATCTCGCGGGTGAGCCATTGGCAGAAATCGGCTTCGCCCAGGTCGCTGACCTCGCGGATGTCGACGCACTGGAAGTACGTACCGGCGCTCGGCAGCAGCTTGAACCGGGTCTTCGCCAGGCCCTCGGCGAACAGGTCGCGCTTACGCTGGTAGAAGGCCGGCAACTCCAGGTAGGGCGCCGGGTCGGCCATGTAGCTGGCGAGCGCGTGCTGCATCGGCGTGTTGACGGTGAACACGTTGAACTGGTGCACCTTGCGGAACTCGGCCGTGAGCGGCGCCGGCGCCGCGACGTAGCCGACCTTCCAGCCGGTCACGTGGTAGGTCTTGCCGAAGCTGCTGACGATGAAGCTGCGCGCTGCCAGGCCGGGGAAGCGCGCGGCGCTTTCGTGGCGCGCGCCGGCGTAGACCATGTGCTCGTAGACCTCGTCGCTGATCACCAACACGTCGGTCGGCGCGAGGAGTTCCTCGAGCCGGCGCATTTCGGCCTCGGTCCACACGGTGGCGCTGGGGTTGTGCGGCGTGTTGACGATGATCGCGCGCGTACGCGGGGTGAGCGCGGCCGCGATCCTGTCGAAGTCGGGCCGGAAGCTGCCGGGTGTGAGCGGCACCCGCACCACCGTCCCGCCGGCCAGTTCGATATTGGGGGCATAGCTGTCGTAGCAGGGCTCCAGCACGATCACCTCGTCGCCGGCATGCACCACCGCGAGGATGGCGGTGATGATGGCCTGCGTGGCGCCGGCGGTGATGGTGATCTCGCTCGCCGGGTCGTAGCGGTGTCCATAGAGCGTCTCGACCTTCGCGGCGATCGCCTCGCGCAGCGGGAGGATGCCGGGCATCGGCGGGTACTGGTTGTGGCCGGCGGCCATGGCGGCAGTCACCGCATCGAGCAGCTTGGGGTCGCAGTCGAAATCGGGGAAGCCCTGGCCGAGGTTGACGGCATTCTTCTCGGCGGCCAGCGCCGACATCACGGTGAAGATGGTCGTGCCGACGCTCGGCAGCTTGGTTTGCACATTCGGAGTGCGGGCAACCGGATTGCTCACAGTTCGTAGTCCTGGTTGTGACCAGCCAATGCCTTGGCGATCAGGTTGCGGTCGAGCCGGTCCGACAGCAGCTCGGCGAATTTGAAGACGAAGTTGCGCAGGTAGGCGCTGCGCTTGAAGGCGACGCGTGCGATGTTGCTGCCGAACACGTGGCCCATGGGCCGCACCACCAGGTCGGCATTGGAGTCGTCGCGCACGGCCATCTCGGCCACGATGCCGACGCCCAGGCCGAGGCGCACGTAGGTCTTGATCACGTCGGAGTCGATGGCCTCCAGCGCGATGCGCGGCGTGAGCTTCTTCTGCGCGAAGGCATGGTCGATGCGTGTGCGGCCGGTGAAGGAAGGGTGGTAGGTGATGATGGGCTCGGCCGCCAAGTCCTCGAGATGGATGCGCTCCTTGTCCGCCAGCGGGTGCGTCTTGGGCAACACCAGCACGTGCTGCCACTCGTAGCAGGGCAGGGTCACGAGCTCGGCGTAGTCCGCGAGCGACTCGGTGGCGATGCCGATCTCGGCGATCTCATCTATCACCATCCTCGCCACCTGGTCGGGCGAGCCCTGGTGGAGGCTCACGTTGACCTTGGGATAGGCCTCGCGCAGCCTGGCCACCGGCACCGGCAGCACGTACCGGGCCTGCGTGTGGGTGGTGGCGATCGAGAGGGTGCCGCTGTCCTGCGCGCTGAACTGCTCGCCGATGCGCTTGAGGTTGCCCACCTCGCGCATGATGAGCTCGATGCTCGCGAGCACATGCTGGCCCGGCTCGGTCACGCGCTTCAGGCGCTTGCCGTGGCGCGCGAAGATTTCCACGCCCAGTTCTTCCTCGAGCTCGATGATTGCCTTGGACACGCCGGGCTGCGAGGTGTGCAGTGCCTTGGCCGCCTCGGTCAGGTTGAGGTTGCGACGCACCGCCTCCTGCACGAACTTGAACTGGTGAAGATTCATAACAAGTTCCGTCTTATTTCCGGATTCATTATGCCTTCCCGGTCTATCGAAAACGCCGGAAATGTTCAGGATCCGAGAGCCAGCCGGGCCAGCAGGTCGAGCACCTCGGGCTCTTCGCCGACGGTCCGCGCCAGTTCGACCGGCACCTGCGGGTGGGATGCGCGCAGTTCTTCGAGCAGCCGCGGCAGGTCTTCCCGCAGATGCTTGCCCATGCCGAGGAAGAGCGGCACCACACGCACCGCCCCGGCGCCACCGGCGACCAGCTCCGCCATGGCGGTTCGCAGATCCGGCTGCGACAGCTCGAGGTAGGCGCTGCGCACCTGCACTGCCGGATCGAGATCAGCCACCCGCCGCGCCACGGCTTCCACCGGCGCGCGCCAGCGGACATCGCGAGAGCCGTGCGCGAGCAGCACGATGCCGAGAGTGCGTTCCTCCATGCGCGTCGCTAGCGCCGCAGCACCAGCCAGGTGAAGGCCGCCAGCGACATCACCGAATAGATCAGGCCAGGGGCCGCGGCCGTGATCCAGGGCCACCAATTGCTCAGGTTGCCCAGGTAGCCGAACACGTTGTTCAGCAGGAAGAAGCTGATGCCGATCATCACGCCGCCGAACACGTAGGCCGTAATGCCCGCCTGGCGGAAATGCAGGTAGGCGAAGGGCAGGGCGAGCACCACCATCACCAGGCAGGACAGTGGATAGAAGACCTTGCGCCAGAACTCGATCTCATAGCGCTGGGCGGTCTGGCCGTTGGCATCGAGGTGCTGGATGTATTCGAACAGGTCGATGGTGCGCATGCGGTCCGGCCGCAGCAGCGCCACCGAGACCATCTCGTTGGTGAGCGAACTTGGCCAGTTCACGACCGGGGTTTGCGTGGTGATGACGCGGACCTTGTCGGCATTGCCCGTGTCGTACTGCTGCTGCTCTACGCCGACCAGCGTCCACACCCCGTTCGAGATGTGCGCCTGCAAGGCGGAGGTGTGCGAGACCAGAAGGCCCTTCGCGCCGAACTCGAAGATGCGCAGGTCCTTCAGCGTGCCGTCGCGCGAGATCGAGGCCACGTTCACCGCATAGGACTTGTCGCCCTGTTTTTCCCTGAGCCACGCGCCGGTGTAGCCCACCAGCGAATAGGTGCCCTGGTAGCGCGACTTCAGCAGCTGGGCGGTGCGGTCGGAAGCAGGCGAGACATAGTCGCCCACCGCGAAGGTCAGGAACACGAAGCCGAGGCCCAGCACGAGCAGGGTGCGCAGCGCACGCCAGGGGCCGAGGCCGCTGGTGCGCAGGATCGTGTACTCGGAGCTCTGCGCCAGCCGCGCCATCACGAAGATGGTGCCGATCAGCACCGCGATCGGGAGCAGCTCGTAGAGATGGCTCGGGATCAGCAGGGCGACGTACATCAGGGCCTGGGCCCCGCCGTAGCCCAGGGTGCCCGGCTGTCCGATGGACTGCAGCTCGTCGACGAAGTCGAAGAAGAAGAACAGGCTCAGGAAGCCCAGGGTCACGAAGGCCACCGCCTTCAGCACCTCGACGTAGATCAGCCGGCGAATGGTTTTCACGTTTCGGAACTCGCCGGCGACCGGCTTCGGACGGGGAACGGGTGCCAGCTCCAGTTGAAATGGCGCTTGGCGAGCCAGAGCAGGGCGAGCGCAAGCGCGCCGCCATGCAGCGCCAGCATGAAGCCACCCATGCTGTAGCGGCCCGTGCCGACCCAGTTCTGGCCGAGATTGAGCAGGTTGTAGTAGAGGACGAAGGCGCACAGCGCGAACAGCAGGTTGCCGCTGCGGCCCACGCGCGGATTGGCGCTCGAAACGGTCAGCGCCAGCACCACGAAGTTGATGGCCGCGAGCACCATGCCGATGCGCCAGGCCAGCTCGCCGTTATTGGCCACGCTGGGCTCGCGCATCAGGTTCAGGGTGGTCTTGGCACGCACCGGCGCGGCGCCGTTGGAGGGATCGATGTCGCTGCCGACCTTGGCGCCGTAGCTGCGGAACTCGCTGATCTTGAGCTCGCCGGGCAGCAGCGGGCGTTCCAGCCGCTGGCCGTTGCTCAGCATCAGGTAGCGCGATTCGCCGATGTTCTCGATGCGGCCGCTCTGCGCGGAGGTGATGATCTGCAGGTTGCGCTCGATCGAGGAGATGAACACGTTGCTGGCGGTGGCGCTGTCGGGCGTGTCCTTGTCGATGAAGAACACCCGCAGCCGTCCAGCTGACTCGCGGAACTCGCCGGGCGACACGCGTTCGATGTCGCTGCGGCGCTGGTACTGGTCGCGCATGCCCTGGGTCTGCGAGTTGGCCCAGGGCCAGCCGACCAGGGCGAACACGGCGATCAGCAGCAGGATCGGCCAGGCGAAGCGGAACAGCGGAGGCAGGAAATCGGCCAGGCCGCGGCCGCTGGAGAACCAGATCACCATCTCGCTGTCGCGGTACATGCGAGACAGCGTGCCCACGATGGCGACGAACAGGCTGAGGCTCAGGATGGTGGGCATGTAGCCGAGCACCGTGTAGGTCATCACCAGGAAGACCTCGGAGGGATTCACGCTGCCCCTGGCCGCCAGGCCGAGCGTGCGGATCAGCATCATGGTCATCACGATGGTGATCAGCACCACCAGCGTGGCCCCGAAGCTGCGCGACAGCTCCTTGCGTATGGAGGAATGGAATAACATCGTCGAGGGAAAAAAAGGATTATGGACTTTCAAATCAAGACCCTCTCCACCGCCCAGGCTGCCACTGACAAATGCGATGCGCTGATCGTGCTCGCCGCAGCCGGAGCCTCCCCCTCCAAGGATGTGATCGCGACGCTCGTGGCCGACGCCCGCAAGTCCGGCGACCTGGGCGACAAGGCCGGCAAGGTGCTGGCCTTGTACCGTCCGGCCCGTATCGCGGCGCCGCGGGTGCTGCTGGCCTCGGTGGGCGACGGCAAGCCTGCCTCGGTGCGCACCGGCGTGCTGGCCGCCGTCGCCGCGGCCAAGGCAGCGGACCCCAAGCGGGTGGCGATCGTCTTTGCCCAGCCCACCGACGCGGCAGGCCTGCGCAGCGCGGTGATCGCGGCGGCCGACGCGAGCTATGTCTACACCGCCACCAAGTCCAAGCCCGAGCCGCGCTCGATTCGCCAGCTGGACTTCGGCGTGGCCGATTCGGCGGCGCTTCGCGAGGCCTTCGGCGAGGCCGCGGCCACGGTCGCGGGCATCGAGCTGGCCAAGGAATGGGCCAATCGCCCCGGCAACCACTGCACCCCCACGATGCTGGCCGAGGCCGCGCAGAAGCTCGCCGCGCTGCCGCAGCTGAAGTGCGAGGTGCTGGGGCCCAAGGAGGTCCAGAAGCTCGGCATGGGCGCGTTCAGCGCGGTTGCGCAGGGCTCGGCCGAGCCGCTGCGCTTCATCGTGCTGCGCTACCAGGGTGCCCCCAAGGACGAGGCGCCCGTGGTGCTGGTGGGCAAGGGCATCACCTTCGATACCGGCGGCGTCTCGCTCAAGCCGGCGGCGGAGATGGACGAGATGAAGTTCGACATGTGCGGCGCCGCCAGCGTGCTGGGCGTGTTCCGCGCGCTCGGCGACATCCGTCCCTCCATCAACGTCGTGGGGCTGATCCCGACCTGCGAGAACATGAACGACGGCCGCGCGATCAAGCCCGGCGACGTGATCACCAGCATGAGCGGGCAGACCATCGAGATCCTCAACACCGATGCCGAGGGGCGCCTGATCCTGTGCGATGCGCTGAGCTACGCCAGGCGCTTCGACCCTGCGGTGGTGGTCGACATCGCCACGCTGACCGGGGCCTGCGTGGTGGCGCTGGGCGGCGTGCGCAGCGGCCTCTTCGCCAGCGACGACGCGCTGGCCGATGCGCTGCTGGAGGCCGGCGAGGCATCGCAGGACCGCTGCTGGCGCATGCCGCTCGACGATGACTACGCCGAGGGCCTCAAGACCAATTTCGCCGACGTGGCGAACGTTGCGGGCCGGGCCGGCGGCGCGGTCACCGCGGCCAAGTTCCTGCAACGCTTCGCGGGCGACTTCCCCTGGGCGCACCTGGATATCGCGGGCACGGCGTGGAAGAGCGGGGCGGCCAAGGGCGCGACCGGACGCCCCGTCGGTCTGCTGCTGTCCTATCTGCTGGAGCGGGCCCGCCAAGGCGACGCCCGGCCGGTGCCGCGCAAGGCTCGCAGGCACGCCAAGGCCCGGTAGCGGCCATGACCGAGATCGACTTCCACTTCAACACGCCGGACAAGGTGAACTACGCCTGCCGGCTGCTGCGCAAGGCCGTCGGTGCGCGGGGCGCACGCGTGGTGGTGGTCGCCGATGCGCAGATGCTCGACGCGGTAGATCTCGCGCTCTGGACCTTCGCGCCGGCGGAGTTCATCGCCCACTGCCGCAGCGATGGCGAGCCCCACACGCTTGCGAGATCGCCGGTGGTGCTGGCCGAGAGCTGCGATGCGCCGCTGCCGCATCGCCAGGTGCTGGTGAACCTCGGTCACACGGTGCCCGGCGGCTTCGAGCGCTTCGAACGCCTGATCGACATCGTGAGCGCCGACGATGCCGATCGGCAAGCCGGCCGCGCGCGCTGGCGGCATTACGCCGACCGCGGCTACGCGATCCAGCGCCACGACTTCGCAGGGAGCACTGCCTGATGTCCGCCCGTACCCCGCCACGCTTCGTGCCCACGCTCACCACCGTGCTCGAGGTGCCGGCCGGGTCAGTGCCCGCGAGCCAGCCAGTTCCCGAGCAGGCCGTCGCTGCGGACCGGTCGCAGGCCGTCGCGCTCGGTCCACAGACCCTGTTGTCGGAGGTCGAAGCCTTCCGTGTCGAGGAGCACCTGCTGCATCGCGTTCTCCAACGCGTGGACCTCTCGCTGGAGGAGCGCCTGAGCGATACGGTGTCGGCCGCAGTTCAGCAACAGCTCGACAACATGATCCCGCGCCTGCGCGACGAAATCGAAGCGGTGCTGCGCGAGTTGGTGAGCGAAGCCCTTGCCCAGGAGCTGTCCGACAACCCAGGGTCAACGCCACCTTTTCGCCCCTGATCCTTGGGCTACACTGCGCGCCAGGTCGAAGGCGCGAGGCGCTGAGGGTCTGCGGCGTGAAACTTGCTGAGGGTTCGCGCACGGATCAAAAGGCCGTATATCTAGTGTTCTTATCCACCAATACTTGGAGGTTCCTCATGCAATTGAAATGGACTGCAGTCACGCTTGCAGCACTCACGCTCGTGGCTTGTGGCAAGAAGGAAGAAGCAGCGGCTCCGGCGACTGCGCCGGCACCCACCGCGGCAGCCCCTGCTCCCGCGGCTCCTCCGGCCGATGCATTGGTGGTCAAGATCGGTCACGTCGGCCCGACCAGCGGCGCCATCGCCCACCTCGGCAAGGACAACGAGCTCGGCGCGCGCATGGCCATCGAGGACCTGAATGCCAAGGGCCTCAAGATCGGCGACAAGGTCGCCAAGTTCGAGCTGCTCGCCGAGGACGACGCAGCCGATCCGAAGCAGGGCACCGCGGTTGCCCAGAAACTGGTCGACAGCAAGGTCAACGGCATCGTCGGCCACCTGAACTCGGGCACCACCATCCCCGCTTCCAAGCTCTACAGCGACGCCGGCATCCCGCAGGTCTCGCCTTCTGCGACCAACCCCAAGTACACCCGCCAGGGCTTCAAGACCACCTTCCGCGTGGTGGCTGACGACACGCAGCTCGGCGGCACGCTGGGCAAGTACGCGGTCGATACGCTCAAGGGCAAGAACATCGCCGTCATTGACGACCGCACGGCGTACGGCCAGGGCGTCGCCGAGGAGTTCGAGAAGGCCGTCAAGGCCGCCGGCGGCACGATCGTCGGCCACGAGTTCACCACCGACAAGTCGACCGACTTCAACGCCATCCTCACCAAGCTCAAGGGCGCCAAACCCGACGTGCTGTTCTTCGGCGGCATGGACGCCGTGGGCGGCCCGATGCTCAAGCAGGTCAAGCAACTGGGCCTGAACGTCAAGTTCATGGGCGGCGACGGCCTGTGCACCGGCGAGTTGGCCAAGCTGGCCGGCGATGCGATCGGCGAAGAAATGGTGGTCTGCGCGGAAGCCGGCGGTGTCGAAGGCGACTTCAAGCAGCCGCTGGAAGACTTCAAGACCAAGTTCAAGACCAAGAACGGCGTCGACGTGCAGATCTATGCACCGTACGTGTACGACGCGGTCAACGTGCTGGCCGAGGCCATGGTGAAGGCCGGTTCTGCCGATCCCGAGAAGTACCTGCTGGAGCTCGGCAAGATCCAATACAAGGGCGTGACCGGCCCGATCGCCTTCGACGAGAAGGGCGACATCAAGAACGGCGCGCTGACGATCTACACCTACAAGGGTGGCGCGCGTACCCAGATCGCCGTGGTGCGCGGCGCGAGCTGAAACAAGCCCGCTCCATCTGCCGAAAGAAGGGCCCTCAGGGGCCCTTTTTACATGGCGCTGCGGCTGGCGTCGTTGCAGTAGTCGAAGAAGGCCTCGAGCTCCCGCGACTTGTCGAACACGGCATCAGCGCCCAACGCCCTACAGCGTGCTCGTATGTCGGCATTGACGTAGTTGCTCAGCACCACGGCGCGCTGGGTTGCGCTGCGCTGCCTGCAGGTTCTCAGCACGCCGAGGCCGGAGCCCTGCTTGAGGAACACGTCGATCACCACGAGCTGCCACTCGCCGGCGTGGGAGGCCAGCCAGGTGGCCGCTTCGTTTTCGCTGTCGGCACAACCGACGACCTGGGCGCCGACCAGGTCCTCGAGGGCAGGGATCAGGTTGTCGCGGATCGTCTTGTTGTCTTCGACAAGGAAGGTGGAGAGCGTCATACGCTTTACGCTTTCTTGCCTGTGAAGCCGAAAGCCTACCGCAATGCAGCATGCGCCGGCCCGCCCAAGCTGCTCGCGGTTGCGTAGGATAAGGCGCACGAAAAAGAGGCAGCCCGGGCGATTGAAGCAAAAGAAAACGGGGCGCTGGGCCCCGTATTTGCTGATCGAGTGGCGGAGCAGGCGGGATTCGAACCCGCGGAGGGCTATTAACCCTCACACGCTTTCCAGGCGTGCGACTTAAACCACTCATCCACCGCTCCGAAGCCCGCGATTGTAGCAGCGGCGACGGGGCCTTCTCAGGCGGTGCTCGGTGTCTTTCCGGCCTGCACCATGCGCATCGCCGAGGCGATGAGCGCGGCGGTTTCGTTCATGTTGCTGGGCACGATCAGGGTGGTGGTGGCGTCGGCCGCGACCTTGCCGTAGGCATCGACGGCGCGCTCGGCCACCTTCAGCTGCACTGCCTGCTCGCCGCCGGGCTGGCGGATGGCGGCGGCCACGCGTTCGATGGCGCCGGCCGTGGCCTCCGCCACTGCCGTGATGGCCGCCGCCTCGCCCTGCGCGTTGTTGATCTGGGCCTGCTTCTCGCCCTCGGAGCGCGCGATGAAGGCTTCGCGCTCGCCGGTGGCGATGTTGATCTGCTCCTGGCGGCGGCCTTCGGAGGCCGCGATCAGCGCGCGCTTTTCACGCTCGGCCGTGATCTGGCGCTGCATCGCCTGCAGGATCTCCTTCGGCGGCGTCAGGTCCTTGATCTCGTAGCGCAGCACCTTCACCCCCCAGTTCAGCGCCGCCTCGTCGATGGCGGCCACTACCTGTGCGTTGATGATGTCGCGCTCCTCGAAGGTCTTGTCGAGCTCGAGCTTGCCGATCACGCTGCGCAGCGAGGTCTGCGCCAGTTGTGTCACGGCCACGATGTAGTTCGACGAGCCGTAGCTCGCGCGCATCGGGTCGGTGACCTGGAAGTAGAGGATGCCGTCGACCTGCAACTGCGTGTTGTCGCGGGTGATGCAGATCTGGCTCGGGACATCCAGCGGGATCTCCTTCAGGCTGTGCTTGTAGGCCACCTTGTCGATGAAGGGGATCAGGAAGTTGGGCCCGGGCGTCATCGTGTTGTGGTACTTGCCCAGGCGCTCGCGCACCCAGGCGTTCTGCTGGGGCACGAACTTGATGGACTGGCTGATGACGATGATCGCGATGACCAGCAGGACCAGGGGGACGGTGAATTCCATGAAGATGTTTCCTCGTTGTGCTTGTTTGCTTGGGTGTCAGATCTTGTCGACGACCAGCCGGCTGCCGACGACTTCGGCCACCCGGTGCTCGCCGATGCTCGGCGTGACGCCGGGGCGAGGCACCACGGTCCATTGCGCGCCGCGGTAGCGCACGGTGGCAGTGCCGTCCGGATGCCAGGCGTCGACAAAGATGCTTTCGCCGATGTCCAGGTTGATGTCGCGGTTGGCTGCGGCCGGCGGTTCGGCCGGGCGCTTGCGGCGGATCGTGTGCCAGACGAGCACCGCGCCGACGCCGACGACCGCTGCCACGACAAGCTGGGTACCCAGCCCGGCACCGGCATGCGCCGCGAT
Organism: Variovorax sp. WDL1; assembly: GCF_001541225.1. Classification (GTDB taxonomy): domain Bacteria; phylum Pseudomonadota; class Gammaproteobacteria; order Burkholderiales; family Burkholderiaceae_C; genus Variovorax. Next base: position 78,406 of record NZ_LMTS01000327.1, read on the forward strand.
GGCCGCAGCCGCGAAACCCGCACTCAGGAGCAGCAGGTAGACGGTGCCGGACAGCAGCTCCAGCACGATCGCTCCCCCCGCAATCAGCCACCAGACGGTGGAACTCGCCATGTCACGACTCCTCTCTAAGTGAAGGCATGACATTCTGTGTCAAAAGGGCGGCGATCCCTTCATCTGAATTCCGTACACTTCGCGGCTGTTTGCTTGTCCCGCCCCCCGGAGCCCCCCATGAAATTCCGTTTCCCGATCGTCATCATCGACGAGGACTTCCGCTCCGAGAACACCTCGGGACTCAGTATCCGCGCCCTGGCCCAGGCCTTCGAGAGCGAGGGCTTCGAAGTGCTGGGTGTCACCAGCTACGGCGACCTGAGCCAGTTCGCCCAGCAGCAGAGCCGCGCCAGCGCCTTCATCCTGTCGATCGACGACGAGGAGTTCACCCCTGGGCCCGACCTGGATCCGGCGGTATTGAACCTGCGCAACTTCATCGAAGAGGTGAGGCGCAAGAACGCCGACGTGCCGATCTACATCTACGGCGAGACGAAAACCTCACGCCACCTGCCGAACGACATCCTGCGCGAGCTGCACGGCTTCATCCACATGTTCGAGGACACGCCGGAGTTCGTGGCGCGCCACATCATCCGCGAGGCCAAGTCCTACCTCGAAGGGGTGCAGCCGCCGTTCTTCAAGGCGCTGATCGACTATGCGGAAGACGGCTCCTACTCCTGGCACTGCCCCGGCCACTCGGGTGGCGTCGCCTTCCTCAAGAGCCCGGTCGGCCAGATGTTCCATCAGTTCTTCGGCGAGAACATGCTGCGCGCCGACGTCTGCAACGCGGTGGAGGAACTGGGCCAGTTGCTCGACCACACCGGCCCGGTGGCGGCCAGCGAGCGCAACGCGGCGCGCATCTTCAACGCCGACCACTGCTTTTTCGTGACCAACGGCACCAGCACCAGCAACAAGATGGTGTGGCACCACACCGTGGCCCCCGACGACGTGGTGGTGGTGGACCGCAACTGCCACAAGTCGGTGCTGCACGCGATCATCATGACCGGTGCCATTCCCGTCTTCATGAAGCCGACGCGCAACCACTTCGGCATCATCGGCCCGATCCCCAGGAGCGAGTTCGAGCCGGCGGCCATCAAGGACAAGATCCGCGCCAACCCGTTGCTCGCGCATGTCGATGCCGACAAGGTCAAGCCGCGCGTCATGACGCTCACGCAGTCCACCTACGACGGGGTGATCTACAACACCGAGACCATCAAGGGCATGCTCGACGGCTACGTCGACACACTGCACTTCGACGAGGCGTGGCTGCCGCACGCGGCTTTCCATCCCTTCTACGGCGCCTACCATGCAATGGGCAAGCGGCGCGTGCGGCCGAAGGAGTCGCTGGTGTTCGCCACCCAGTCCACCCACAAGCTGCTGGCGGGTATCAGCCAGGCCAGCCACGTGCTGGTGCAGGACTCGCAGAACCGTGCACTCGACCGCGACCTCTTCAACGAGGCCTACCTGATGCACTCCTCGACGAGCCCGCAGTACGCGATCATCGCCAGCTGCGACGTGGCCGCCGCGATGATGGAGCCGCCCGGCGGCACCGCGCTGGTGGAAGAGAGCATCCTCGAGGCGCTGGACTTCCGCCGCGCAATGCGCAAGGTGGAGCAGGAGTTCGGCAAGGACGAGTGGTGGTTCAAGGTCTGGGGCCCCGAGAAGCTGGTGGAGGAAGGCATCGGCCGCGCCAGCGACTGGATCATGCAGGGCGAGTCGCGCAGCGGCCCGAACGCCAGGAACGGCGCACGCAACTGGCACGGCTTCGGCAAGCTCGCCGACGGCTTCAACATGCTGGACCCGATCAAGTCGACCATCGTGACGCCGGGCCTGGACCTGAACGGCAAGTTCGCCGCCACCGGCATTCCGGCCAGCATCGTCACCAAGTTCCTGGCCGAGCACGGTGTGATCGTCGAGAAGACGGGGCTCTACAGCTTCTTCATCATGTTCACCATCGGCATCACCAAGGGCCGCTGGAACACGCTGCTCACGGCGCTGCAGCAGTTCAAGGACGACTACGCGCGCAACCAGCCGATGTGGCGCATCCTGCCGGAGTTCTGCCAGAGCCACCCGGGCTATGAGCGCCTCGGGCTGCGCGACCTCTGCCAGCACGTCCACGAGCTCTATGCGCGCCACGACGTGGCCCGGCTCACGACCGAGATGTACCTGAGCGACCTCCAGCCGGCGATGAAGCCCAGCGACGCCTTCGCACACATCGCGCACCGCAAGACCGAGCGGGTGGAGATCGATCACCTCGAGGGCCGCATCACCACGAGCCTGATCACGCCCTACCCGCCGGGCATTCCGCTGCTGATCCCGGGCGAGGTTTTCAACAAGAAGATCGTCGACTACCTCAAGTTCGCGCGCGCGTTCAACAGCGAGTGCCCGGGCTTCGAGACCGACATCCACGGGCTGGTGGCCCGGTTCGACGAGAGCGGCAAGAAGCGCTACTACGCAGACTGCGTGCGCGCGGGCTGAGGGGCGGCAGGCTAATCCAAATCGGCGCGGCTTTCGTATTGGTTGCAGCCGACGTCATTCCGGCGTCGGTTTCAACCCTCGAGGAGCCTTTCATCATGAGCAGCAGATTCCACCGCCTTGCCTCTCTCACCCTGGCTGCCGCAATGGCGGTCGGCGCCGCCGCGGCCTCGGCGCAAGTCATGGTCGGCGGCGCGCCGATGTCGGCGAGCAAGGACATCATCGACAACGCCGTCAACTCGAAGGACCACACCACGCTGGTGGCAGCGGTCAAGGCCGCAGGGCTGGTCGAAACCCTCAAGGGGCCGGGTCCCTTCACCTTGTTCGCGCCGACCAATGTGGCCTTCGCGGCATTGCCCGCCGGCACCGTGGACACGCTGCTCAAGCCCGAGAACAAGGCCCAGCTGACAGCCGTGCTGACCTATCACGTGGTGCCCGGCAAGCTCGACGCCGCAGCGCTGGGCAGCCAGATCATGGACGGCAAGGGTACGGCCACGCTCAAGACCGCGGCCGGCGGCACGCTCACCGCCAAGGAAAGCGGCGGCAAGATCATGGTGGGCGACGAAAAGGGCGGCTGGGCCACGGTGAGCACCGCCAATGTTTACCAGTCCAACGGCGTGATCCACGTCGTTGACAAGGTACTGCTGCCCAAGTAAGGGATCAGCGGTCTAGGAGGAGGACGCGAGGTCGTCCCGCACCCGCAGGAAGCGCGCGAACCTCGGCAGGCCACCGGGGTTCGTGCCGTTGTAGCGATAGCTGACCCAGCTTCCCACGGCAGGCGGATGGTCGCGCTGCGCGTCGCTGAAGCCGCCGCCCAGCTTGAAGCGCCGGCCTTCGGGCGTCTCGACCAGCAGCGCGCCCATTCGGCCTGCGTGCCGGCCGCGGCCTGGTACATGGGCCAGCACGCGCGCGTCCGCATCCTCGTAGGGCTTGAACTTGAGCAGGTCGGCCGATCGTTCCGTGCGGTAGAGGGAGGCACCCCGATGCAGCATCAGGCCTTCGCCGCCCATGCGCATTGTCTTGTCGAGCAACGCCTGCAACTCCTCGTGCGTGCCGGCCCGCGCCTGGGGCACCGGTACCACCCAGGGGGCGTCCTTCAACGGCAGCAGCTTGCGCAGCGCAGCCAGCCGTGCCGTGAAGTCGCCGGTCTGGGCCGGCAGGTCGAAGACCATGAAGCGGATGTTCCGCCAGGCCGGCTCGTTCGGCGTCTGGTCCCGGACCGTGGATAGCGTCTCCGCAAAGCGCCCGCGGCCCGCCCATAGCTCGCCGTCCATTGGCACCGCCGGCAGCGCTGCGGTGAACCAGGCGGGGGCGGCCACGCGCTCGCCGCCACGTGTCCAGAGCTGCCTGCCGTCCCAGTAGCCGCGCATCCCGTCGTACTTCTCGCTGACCCAATAGTCCGCCAGCGGCATGCCGCGGCGATAGACATCGGCCAGCATGAGCTTCGGCGCGGCTGCATGCGCCAGCGCGAAGGGCGCCAGCGCGAAGGGCGCCAGCGCGAGCGCCGGGCCGAGAAGCAGTAGCTTTCGACGATCCATGTGTTGTTCCCTGAATGATCTTCTTGTCTTGACGCGAGCCGGCCCGCCGCCGGCCGATAGCCCGGAGCGGCGCGGCTATTCGGCGATGCCGCCCACCACCTGGCTGAAGCCGCCGTCGACGTGGGTGATCTCGGCCGTCACGCCGCTGGCCAGGTCACTCAGCAGGAAGGCGGCAACGTTGCCCACTTCCTCGATGGTGACGTTGCGGCGAATCGGCGAGACCTCCGCCACCACGGAGAGGATCTTGCCGAAGCCCTTGATGCCGCTCGCCGCCAACGTCTTGATCGGTCCGGCGCTGATGCCGTTGACACGCATGCCCTTCGGCCCCAGCGACTCGGCCAGGTAGCGCACCGAGGCCTCCAGCGAGGCCTTCGCCAGGCCCATGGTGTTGTAGTTGGGCAGCGCGCGCACAGAGCCCAGGTAGGTGAGCGTGAGCAGGGCCGACTTGTCGTTGAGGTAGGGCAGGGCCGCCTTGGCCATGGCGGGGAAGCTGTAGGCGCTGATGTCGTGCGCCACCTTGAAGCCCTCGCGCGACAGGCCGTCGAGGAAATCGCCGGCGATCGCCTCGCGCGGCGCGAAGCCGATGCTGTGCACGAAACCGTCGAACCTGGGCCAGGTCTGAGACAGGTCGGTGAAAAGCTTGGCGATCTGGGCGTCGTCGCCGACGTCGCAGTCGAACACCAGCTTGGAGCCGAAATCATTGGCGAACTCGGTGATGCGGTCCTTGAAACGCTCGCCTACGTAGCTGAAGGCAAGCTCGGCGCCTTGCTCATGGCACGCCTTGGCGATGCCGTAAGCGATGGAGCGGTTGCTCAGCACGCCGGTGATCAGGAATTTTTTGCCGGAAAGAAAGCCCATGGAGCGACCTCGTGAAAATCTTGGGCAGAATTCTCGCATGCGAGGTTGGCTGCTCTTGGTGTTGGCGCTCTCGGCTGCCCCCTCGTGGGCTGCCTATGCGTACGCGCAGTTCGGTGACATCAAGTACCCGCCCGACTTCACGCATTTCAGCTATGTGAATCCGAACGCGCCCAAGGGCGGCGAGATCCGCATGGTGCCGCCGACGCGGCCGACGAACTTCGACAAGTTCAATCCTTTCACGCTCAAGGGCACCGCGCCCTACGGCATCGGCGCCTTGCTTTTCGAGAGCCTTTTGACCGGCAATTCGGAGGAGCCGACCACGGCCTACGGGCTTCTGGCCGAGGACGTCGAGGTCGCAGGCGACAGGCGCTCGGCGACCTTTCGCATCCGGCCCAGCGCGCGCTTCAACGACGGCTCGCCGGTGCTGGCCGCCGATGTCGTGCATTCCTTCACGACCCTCACGGGCCCCCTGGCGGCACCTCAGTTCCGCACGATCTATGCAGAGGTGAAGGGTGTCAAGGCGCTGGGCGAGCGACTCGTGCGCTTCGAGTTCGCAAGCCCCAATCCCGAGCTGCCGCTGGTGGTGGGCGGCATGGCCGTGTTCAGCCGGTCATGGGGAGCCGGCAAGCCTTTCGACCAGGTCACGACGGAGGTGCCGATCGGCTCCGGACCCTACCGGATTGCCAACCCGCGGATGGGCCGCGACATCACCTATGCACGCGATCCGAACTACTGGGGTGCCGACATTCCGGTGCGCAAGGGCTTCTTCAACTTCGATCGCATCACCTTCAAGATCTACCTCGACGACACCTCGCGCTTCGAAGGACTCAAGGCCGGCGAATTCGACTTCATGCGCGAGTTCACCTCGCGCAACTGGGCGCGCCAATACACGGGAAAGCAGTTCGCATCGGGCGAGCTCCTCAAGCGCGCGTTCGAGAACCAGAACCCCGGAGATTTCCAGGGCTATGTGTTCAACCTGCGCAACCCGAAGTTCAAGGACATCCGGGTACGGCAGGCCATCGGACTCGCGTTCGATTTCGAGTGGCTCAACAAGCAGCTCTTCTACGGCCTGTACAAGCGGGTCCAGGGCTACTACCCGAACAGCGAGTTCCATGCCGAAGGACTGCCCAAGCCGGACGAGCTGGCGCTGCTCGAGCCGCTGCGCGACAAGCTGCGCCCCGAAGTGTTCGGTCCCGCGGCGATTCCGCCGAGCACAGCGCCTCCGGGGAGCCTGCGTGAGAACCTGCGCAATGCCAGGAATCTGCTGGCCGATGCAGGCTGGACGTATCGCGAGGGCGCCCTGCGCAACGAGAAAGGCGAGGCCTTCACCATCGAGTTCCTGAACGATCAGCCGTCGCTGATCCGAGTCGTGACCCCGTTGCAGACCGCGTTGCTGAAGCTGGGCATCCAGATGAGCTTCCGCACGGTGGACTTCTCGCTCTCGCAGCAGCGCATGGACAACTTCGACTTCGAGATGACGTCCGTGCGCCTGCCCGGCACCACGGCGCCGGGCGGGGAGCTGCTGGAGTTGTTCGGCTCCAAGGCGGCGGCAACCCACGGTTCGCGGAACATCTGGGGCATTGCGGATCCAGCGGTCGATGCCCTGCTGCAGAAGGTCGTGAGCGCCACGACCCGGCCAGAGCTCAGCGCCGCCATGCGCTCGCTCGATCGCGTGCTCTCGCACGGGCACTACTCGGTCCCCCAGTACTATGGCGACGCCTTCCTGATCGGCTACCGGCCTCGGCCCTTCGTTCTGCCGGACAGGATTCCGCCCTACTACCAGGCCGACACCTGGGCCATGAGCACGTGGTGGGCATCGCCCTCCAACAAGTGAAACCGCGATGGTCAGCTACATCCTCAAACGCCTGCTGCTGATGGTGCCCACGCTCTTCGGCGTGCTGCTGCTGACCTTCGTCACGGTCCAGTTCGTGCCGGGCGGGCCCGTCGAGCAGATGGTGGCGCAGCTGCAGGGGCGGGATTCGGGCGGCGAGCGCGCGGCCAGCTCGGGCGCCGGCTACCGTGGCCGGCAGGGCCTGGACGAGAAGCGCATCGAGGAGATCAAGAAGCTCTACGGCTTCGACAAGCCGCCTGCGGAACGCTTCTGGATGATGCTCAAGTCCTTCGCGCGCCTCGATCTGGGGACCAGCTTCTACCAGCACAAGGACGTCTGGGAACTGGTCAAGGAAAAGCTCCCGGTCTCGATCAGCCTCGGCCTCTGGACCTTCTTCATCAGCTACCTGATCGCGGTGCCGCTCGGCGTGGCGAAGGCCGTGCGCGCCGGGTCGCGATTCGATACCGTCACCACGCTGATCGTGCTGGTGGGCTACGCCATTCCGGGTTTCGTGCTTGGGGTGGCGTTGCTGGTGGTGTTCGGCGGGCAGCTCCAGTGGTTCCCGCTGCGCGGCTTGACGTCGTCCAACTGGGACAGCTTGGGATGGAGCGCGAAGATCGTCGACTACCTGTGGCACATTGCGCTGCCGGTGACGGCCATGGTGCTGGGCAGCTTTGCCGTGACTGCGATGCTGACCAAGAACTCCTTCCTCGAGGAGATCCGAAAGCAGTACGTGCTGACCGCGCGCGCCAAGGGCCTGACCGAGCGCAAGGTGCTTTGGAAGCACGTGTTCCGCAATGCGCTGATTCCGATCATCACCGGCTTTCCGGCCGCCTTCATCGGCGCCTTCTTCACTGGGTCGTTGCTGATCGAGACCCTGTTCTCGCTCGACGGGTTGGGCCTCCTGAGCTACGAGAGCGTGATCAGGCGCGATTACCCGGTGGTGCTCGGCACCCTCTACCTTTTCACCCTGATCGGCCTCGTGACCAAGCTCGTTTCCGATCTCTGCTACGTCCTCGTGGACCCGAGGGTGAAGTTTGACTAGCGCAACGTCCTCGGTTTCCCCCGCCCGGCGCGCCTGGCTGCGCTTCAAGCGCAACAGGCTCGGGTTCTGGAGCCTCGCGCTTTTCAGCGTCCTGGTGGTCCTGAGCCTGTTCGCCGAAATTGTCTCGACCGACAAGCCGCTGGTGGTGCGCTACGAAGGGCAGACCTACTTCCCGGTGCTGCGCAACTACTCCGAGAAGACCTTCGGCGGCGATTTCGAAACGCCCGCCGACTACCTCGATCCCTTCATCCGCGAGCGAATCACCCAGGGTGGCAACTGGGCGATCTATGCGCCCAACCCCTACGGGCCGAAGACGCTCAACTACTTCGCGACATCGCCCAATCCGGCCGCCCCTTCGAGGGAGAATTTCCTGGGAAGTGACGACCGTGGCCGCGACCTGCTGGCGCAACTGATCTACGGCTTCCGCGTCAGCGTCCTGTTCGCGCTGGCGCTCACCGCCATCGGCGTGGTGCTCGGTATCGTCACCGGAGCGATCCAGGGCTACTTCGGCGGCAAGACCGACCTCGCTTTCCAGCGTTTCATCGAGATCTGGAGCTCCATGCCCGAGCTCTATCTGCTGATCATCTTCAGCGCCATCTTCGCGCCCAGCGTGGCGCTGCTGCTGGTCCTGCTGAGCCTGTTCGGCTGGATGGGCCTGTCGGACTACGTGCGCGCCGAGTTCCTGCGCAATCGGCAGATGGACTATGTGCGGGCCGCCCGCGCGCTCGGCGTGGGCAATCTGCAGATCATGCGGCGCCATATCCTGCCCAACAGCATGACGCCGGTCGTGACCTTCCTGCCGTTTCGCATGAGCTCGGCGATCCTGGCGCTCACCTCGCTCGACTTCCTGGGCCTGGGCGTGCCGCCGGGCACGCCCTCGCTGGGCGAATTGCTGAGCCAGGGCAAGGCCAACATCGATGCCTGGTGGATCTCGATCTCTACCTTCGCCGTACTTGTCGTGACGCTGATGCTCCTGACCTTCATGGGCGATGCCTTGCGCGATGCGCTCGATCCGCGGAAGGCCGACCGATGAACGCAGCGTCGGGCCCGTCGAAGTGCAAGGCGAGGGAGGCGGTATGAGCACGGCGCTGCTCGAGGTGCGAGGCCTGCGTGTCTCCTTCGGTGGCAAGGAAGTGGTGCGCGGCATCGATTTCGGCATTGCGCCCTGCGAAAAGCTGGCCCTGGTGGGCGAATCGGGCTCCGGCAAGACCGTGACAGCACTGAGCCTGCTTCGGCTCGCCCTCAACGCCGAAGTGTCCGGCCACGCGCGGCTGGCCGGCAACGGGGAGGGCGCCGGCCCGCGCGATCTGCTGACCCTGCCCGAGCGCGACCTGCGCGCGATCCGCGGCAAGGAGGTCGCGATGATCTTCCAGGAGCCGATGACCGCCCTGAACGCGCTCTACACCGTGGGTGACCAGATCGCCGAGGTCCTGGAAGTGCACGAGGCGCTGCCCAGGCGCGCGGCGCAGGAGGCGGCGGTCCAGCTCCTGGCAGACACCGGCATCCCGGAGCCGGCGCGCCGGGCGCGGGCCTTTCCGCACCAGCTTTCGGGCGGCCAGCGCCAGCGCGCCATGATCGCCATGGCCCTGGCCTGCAAGCCCCGCCTGCTGCTGGCCGATGAGCCCACCACGGCGCTCGACGTGACGGTGCGGGCGCAGATCCTCGACCTGCTGGCCGAGCTGCAGGACAAGCATCGCATGGCCGTGCTGATGATCACGCACGACCTCAACATGGTGCGCCGCTTCGCCGACCGCGTGGCGGTGATGGAGAACGGTGCGATCGTCGAACAGGGCGCCGTGGCCCAGGTGTTCGGAACCCCGCAGCATGCCTACACCCGCAAGCTGATCGACAGCCGGCCTGCGCGCGATGTGCCCCCTGTGCCCTCCCAGCAGGAGCCGCCGGTGCTGGAGGCCCAAGGCCTGCGGGTGAGCTACCCGGTCTCGCGCCCCGGCTTCGCCGGCTGGTTCCGCAAGGGCGAGTTCGTGGCGGTGCAAGGCGCCGATTTCCGCATCGGGCAGGGCGAGACCTTGGGGGTGGTGGGCGAGTCGGGCTCGGGCAAGTCGACCCTGGCCTTGGCCGCCCTGGGCCTGCTCAGACACGGTGGCAGCCTCGGCGTCACGGGCCAACGCTGGAACAGCGGCCGGGCGAGCGACCGCGCGCTGCGCCGGCAGATGCAGGTGGTGTTCCAGGACCCGTTTTCCTCGCTCTCGCCGCGCATGACGGTGGAGCAGATCGTCGGAGAAGGCCTGACGGTGCACGCGCCCGAACTCGACATCGCCGCCCGCCGCGTACGCGCGCTCGAGGCCTTGGCCGATGTGGGCCTGACCGAGGCCCAGTTCCCGTCGCTCCTCGATCGCTATCCCCATGAATTCTCCGGTGGCCAGCGCCAGCGCCTGGCCATCGCGCGGGCGCTGATCGTCGGCCCGCGGCTCCTGGTACTCGACGAGCCCACCAGTGCCCTCGATGTCACCATTCAGAAGCAGGTGCTGGGCCTGTTGCAGCGCCTGCAGCGCGAGCGCGGCCTGAGTTACCTGCTGATCACGCACGACGTCGAGGTGATCCGCGCCATGGCGCATCAGGTCATCGTGATGAAGGACGGCGCGATCCTCGAATCCGGCGCTGCCCTGCGGGTCCTCGATGCGCCGGAGCATCCCTACACGCAGAAGCTGGTGGCCGCGGCCGTTGGCTGATCGAACGAATCCGGAAACGCATCGATGTCGACAATCGGAAGCGACCGGCGCAGCGCGTGGCGCGCCGCGCTGGCCTGCATGGTGGCCCTGGCGGTGGCGATGGGTCTCGGGCGATTCGCCTTCACCCCCATGCTGCCGGTCATGCTGCACGAGGGCCGGCTGGGCCTGGAAGCGGGCGGACTGCTGGCGTCGCTCAACTACCTCGGCTACTTCCTGGGCGCGCTGTCCTGCGCGGCGATCCGGGTCGAGGCTGCCCACATGGTGCGCGGCGGGCTGGTCGCCACAGCGGCGCTGCTGCTCGGGATGGGGCTGTGGGACAGCTTCACCGCCTGGGGCGTGCTGCGCACGGCGGCGGGGGTTGTGAGCGCCTGGACCTTCGTCTTCGCGTCGGGCTGGGGTCTCAGGCGCCTGGCCGAGACGCACGCGCCCACCCTGCAGGGGGTGATCTACACCGGCCCCGGCATCGGCATTGCGGTCACGGGGCTGCTGGGCGGCGCGATCGGCCGCTGGGGTTCGGAGGCCGGGTGGATCGGCTTCGGGCTGTTGTCGGCGGTGCTGATCGCCGGAGTCTGGCGCATGTTCGGCGACGGTGCGCATGCGCTGGCGCCCGCGCGGTCCGCAGCCTTGGCCTCTGCCGAGCCAGCCGACTCCGCCGCCGCCAGAGCCGATGCGTGGTGGCTGGTCGCGCTCTACGGCCTCGCCGGCTTCGGCTACATCATCACCGCCACATTCTTGCCCGTGATCGCGCGCCAGGCTCTGCCGGGATCGTCCTGGCCCGACTTCTTCTGGCCGCTGTTCGGTCTGGCGGTGGTGCCGGGCGCACTGATCGGCGCGCGGGCGCCTGTCCGCTGGGACAATCGGCTGCTGCTGGGACTCGCCTACGGGCTGCAGGCGGTCGGTGTGCTGCTGTCGGTGGCCTGGCCGAGCATCGGCGGCTTCATGCTGGGCAGCTTGCTGCTGGGCCTGCCGTTCACGGCGATCACCCTCTTCGCGATGCGGGAGGCGCGCCGCCTGCGGGGGAACGCGGCGGCCGGGCTGATCGGCTATGCGACGGCTTCCTATGGCGTCGGGCAGATCCTGGGACCGCTCTTCGCCGCCCCGCTGGCCCAGCGCACAGGCTCTTTCACCCTGCCGCTCCTGGTGGCTGCAGCTGCGCTGGCGCTGGGTGCGCTGCTGTTCGCCTCGGTCTGGTGGCGTGCCAGGCGGTCGGCAGGCGCCATTGCGGCCTAGAAAGGAGCGATTCCTGACACGTTTGGCATATAATTCGAGGCTCACGACCAAACGGGCGGGTACCTACCGCCCGTTTTTTATTGGTCGAAGCATTTTTCGCGGCGCTGGGCGGGCGGCGCACCGACACACACAGAAGGCGCACTAAAGCACGTGGCATTGCAGCAGACAGTGGAACGAACCGTGGCCGGCCTCGGCTACGACCTGGTCGAGATCGAACGCTCGGCGGGAGGGCTGCTGCGTGTCACGATTGATTTGCCCTGGAGCGGCCCCACATCGGAGGCTGCGGCACCCGGCGCGCCGGAGGCTCTCGTCACCGTCGAGGATTGCGAAAAGGTCACCCGCCAGCTGCAGTTCGCGCTCGAGGTGGACGACATCGACTACAAGCGCCTCGAGGTTTCTTCGCCGGGGATTGACCGGCCGCTGCGCAATGCGCAGGATTTCGAACGTTTCGTCGGCGAGGTGATCGACATCACGCTGAAGGCGCCCATGGGCGCCGCCGCGGGGGGGCAGGTGGCGGCCAACCGCAAGAAATTTCGCGGCACGCTGGAGCGGGTCGCAGGGGCCGATGGAGCCCAGGGCTGGCAGATCGTCTGGAGCCAGGAGCCCGAAGGAAAGACGGCGCCGAAGCCCGGCCAGAAGATCAGCGCGAAGCGCGCGCCCGCCCCGGTGCAGGCGCTGGGCTTCACCCTGGACGAGCTGCGCGAGGCGCGGCTCGCCCCGATCGTGGATTTCAAGGGGCGCAGGCCCAAACCCGACGTGACGGTGTCGGACTGAACAAGGAGAGTGGTGGCATGAATCGCGAAATGTTGATGTTGGTGGATGCGATCTCGCGCGAGAAGAACGTCGAACGCGACGTTGTCTTCGGCGCGGTCGAGTCCGCCTTGGCGCAAGCCACCAAGAAGCTCTACCAGGGCGATGTGGACATTCGCGTTGCGGTGGATCGCGACAGCGGCGACTACGAGACCTTCCGCCGCTGGCACGTGGTGCCCGACGAGGCTGGCCTGCAGCTGCCCGACCAGGAGATCCTGCTGTTCGAGGCCAAGGAAGAGATGCCCGACATCGAGGTAGACGAGTACATCGAGGAGTCGGTGGATTCGGTGCCGATCGGGCGCATCGGCGCGATGGCGGCCAAGCAGGTCATCCTGCAGAAGATCCGCGACGCCGAGCGCGAGATGCTGCTCAACGACTTCATGTCGCGCGGCGAGAAGATCTTCACCGGCACCGTCAAGCGTCTCGACAAGGGCGACATCATCGTCGAGGCGGGGCGCGTCGAAGGGCGACTGCGCCGCAGTGAAATGATCTCCAAGGAGAACCTGCGCAACGGCGACCGTGTACGGGCGATGATCATGGAGGTCGACCTCACGCTGCGCGGCGCGCCCATCATCCTGTCGCGCGCGGCGCCCGAGTTCATGATCGAGCTGTTCCGCCAGGAAGTGCCCGAGATCGAGCAGGGTCTGCTCGAGATCAAGAGCTGCGCCCGCGACCCCGGCTCGCGCGCCAAGATCGCGGTGCTCTCGCACGACAAGCGTGTCGATTCGATCGGCACCTGCGTCGGCGTGCGCGGCACGCGCGTCAACGCCGTCACCAACGAGCTCGCCGGCGAGCGCGTGGACATCGTGCTGTGGAGCGAGGACCCGGCACAGTTCGTGATCGGCGCGCTCGCCCCGGCCAACGTGTCGTCGATCGTGGTCGACGAGGAAAAGCACGCCATGGACGTGGTGGTCGACGAGGAAAACCTCGCGATCGCGATCGGCCGCGGCGGCCAGAACGTGCGGCTTGCCTCCGAGCTGACCGGCTGGAAGATCAACATCATGGATGCCAACGAGTCTGCCCAGAAGCAGGCGAGCGAGACCGACGCCAGCCGCAAGCTCTTCATGGAGAAGCTCGACGTCGACGAGGAGATCGCCGACATCCTTATCTCCGAGGGCTTCACCAGCCTGGAGGAGGTGGCCTACGTGCCCATCTCCGAGCTGCTCGAGATCGAGAGCTTCGACGAGGACACGATCAACGAGCTGCGCTCGCGCGCGAAGGATGCGCTGCTCACCATGGAAATCGCCCGGGAAGAGAACGTCGAGAGCGTCTCGCAGGACCTGCGCGATCTCGCGGGCCTCGACCCCGCCCTGATCCCGAAGCTGGCCGAAGCGGGCGTGCATACGCGCGACGACCTGGCCGACCTCGCGGTCGACGAACTCACCGAAATCACCGGCCAGAGCGCCGATGAAGCCAAGAACCTGATCTTGAAGGCCCGCGAACACTGGTTCGCCGGCCAAGAGTGACGGTCATGGAGGCACGAAAGCAATATGTCCAGTACCACTGTCGCCGAGTTCGCGAACGAGCTCAAGAAGACGCCCGAAACCCTGCTTGACCAGCTCAAGAGCGCGGGTGTGCCCAAGGCCGCCGTCACCGACGCGCTCACCGAGGCTGACAAGCAGCGCCTGCTCGGCTTCCTGAAGGCCAGCCATGGCACGGTCGAGCCCGAGCGCAAGAAGATCACGCTGACCAAGAAATCGACCACCGAGATCAAGCAGGCCGACGCCACCGGCCGTGCGCGCACGATCCAGGTCGAAGTGCGCAAGAAGCGCACGTTCATCCAGCGCGACGAGGGACACACGGCCACGCCCGAGCCGGTGAAGGGGGCGGTCGAAGCTCCCATGCCCCCCGCTGCCGAGCCCGCTGCGCCGCGCGTCGACGAGGCAGAACTCGCGCGCCGCGAGGAAGAGGCGCGCCGTCAGGCGGAGCTGATCCGCCGCCAGGAGGAAGAGCTGGTCGAGAAGCGCCGCCTGCGCGAGGAAGCCGAGGCACGCGAGCGCGAGAAGGCCGAGCGTGCCGAACAGGCCGAGCAGCAGGCCCGCGCCGCGCGTGCGAAGGCGGCCGCGGAAAAGGCTGCCGCCGCCGTGACCGAAGGCGCGCCCGAAGCGCCCGAGGAAGCCCCGGCCGTGGCCGACCGCAAGGCCGCTGCAGAAGCCGCTGCCGCCCAGGTCAAGGAAGACGCCAAGGCCAAGGCGGCCGCCGAATCGAAGGCCCGCGCCGACGAGGAGGCCGCGCGCGCCAAGGACCTCGACGAGCGGCGCCGCAAGGCGCTGGCCGAGGCGGAAGCCATTCGCGCCATGATGAATGCGCCGGCACGCGTGCTCGTGCCGCACAAGGCGCCCGAGAAGGTGGCGGCGGAAGCCAAGGCCGCAGGAGTCAAGGGCACGCTGCACAAGCCGACTGCCCCGGCAGCACGTCCGGGGGCGCCGGCCGCACCCGGGACCACGGCGCCCGGTGCAGGCAAGGAAGTCAAATCGGCCAAGCTCTCCTCGAGCTGGGCCGGCGACACCGCCAAGAAGAAGGAAATCAAGACCCGCGGCGATGCCAGCGGCGGCGTCGGACGCGGCAACTGGCGCGGAGGCCCGCGCGGGCGTCGCGGCAATGACCGTGGCGGCCAGGAAGAGCGCGTGCAGGCCGCGCCGGTCGAGGCACGCATCATCGAAGTGCACGTGCCCGAGACCATCACGGTCTCTGAGTTGGCGCACAAGATGGCAGTGAAGGCCTCGGAGGTCATCAAGCAGCTGATGAAGCTGGGTCAGATGGCCACCATCAACCAGTCGCTGGACCAGGACACGGCGATGATCATCGTCGAGGAAATGGGCCACAACGCGGTCGTGGCTGCCCTGGACGATCCGGAAGCCTTCACCGACGAGGACGTGTCGGCGCAGTTGGCCGAAGCGCTGCCGCGCGCACCGGTCGTGACCGTCATGGGCCACGTCGACCACGGCAAGACCTCGCTGCTGGACTACATCCGCCGCACCAAGGTCGCGGCGGGCGAGGCCGGCGGCATCACGCAGCACATCGGCGCCTACCACGTGCAGACTGAACGCGGCATGGTGTCCTTCCTGGATACTCCGGGCCACGAGGCGTTCACCGCCATGCGGGCCCGCGGCGCGCAGGCGACCGACATCGTGATCCTGGTGGTGGCAGCGGACGACGGCGTCATGCCCCAGACCAAGGAAGCCATCAGCCACGCCAAGGCCGCCAAGGTGCCGATCGTGGTGGCGATCAACAAGATCGACAAGCCCGATGCCAACCTGGACCGCGTCAAGCAGGAACTGGTGGCCGAGCAAGTGGTGCCCGAGGAATACGGCGGCGACACCCCCTTCGTGTCGGTGTCCGCCAAGACCGGTCAGGGCGTGGACGATCTGCTGGAGCAGGTGCTGCTGCAGGCCGAGGTGCTGGAGCTCAAGGCGCCGGTCGATGCCGCCGCCAAGGGCCTGGTGATCGAAGCGCAGCTGGACAAGGGCCGCGGCCCGGTCGCGACCGTGCTGGTTCAATCCGGCACACTCAAGATCGGCGACGTGGTGTTGGCCGGCTCGACCTACGGCCGCGTGCGCGCCATGCTGGACGAGGACGGCAAGCCCACCAAGGAGGCCGGCCCTTCGATCCCGGTGGAGATCCAGGGCCTGACCGAGGTTCCGCAGGCCGGCGACGAGTTCATGGTGATGAGCGACGAGCGCCGTGCGCGCGAGATCGCGACCTACCGCGCGGGCAAGTTCCGCAACACCAAGCTGGCCAAGCAGCAGGCGGCCAAGTTCGAGAACGTGTTCTCCGAGATGGGCGCCGGCGAGGTCAAGACGCTGCCGATCATCATCAAGGCCGACGTCCAGGGCTCGCAGGAAGCCCTCGCGCAGTCGCTGCTCAAGCTCTCGACCGACGAGGTCAAGGTGCAGGTGGTGTATGCGGCGGTGGGCGGCATCAGCGAGTCGGACATCAACCTCGCGATCGCCTCCAAGGCCACGGTGATCGGCTTCAACGTGCGCGCCGATGCCGGCGCGCGCCGCCTGGCCGAGGGCAACAATGTCAGCATCAGCTACTACAGCATCATCTATGACGCTGTAGACGAGCTGAAGACGGCCATGGCCGGCATGCTGGCGCCGGAGCGCCGCGAAGAGATCATCGGCTCGGCCGAGATCCGCACCGTGTTCGTGGCCTCCAAGATCGGCACCGTCGCCGGCTGCTACGTCACCTCGGGCTACGTTACCCGCAACGCGCATTTCCGCCTGCTGCGCGACAACGTGGTCGTCTATACCGGCGAGCTCGAGTCGCTCAAGCGGATGAAGGACGACGTGCGCGAGGTGCGCGAAGGCTTCGAGTGCGGTATCAAGCTCAAGAACTACAACGACATCAAGGAAGGTGATCAGCTGGAGTTCTTCGAGATCAAGGAGATCGCGCGGACGCTGTAGGCGTCACCAAGGCGTCACGATCCTGGCCATGCCTAAGAGAAAAGCCGCAACCCCCAATCGCGCCTTCAAGGTGGCCGATCAGATCCAGCGCGATCTGACGGAGCTGATCGCGCGCGAGCTGAAGGATCCGCGGGTGGGCATGGTCACGATCCAGGCGGTCGAAGTCACGCCCGACTACGCGCATGCGAAGGTCTTCTTCAGCCTGCTGGTGGGCGACCCGGTGGAGACCACCGAGGCGCTCAACCAGGCGGCTGGTTTCCTGCGCAACGGCCTCTTCAAGCGGCTGCACATCCACACGGTCCCCACGCTGCACTTCCAGTTCGACCGCACCACCGAGCGCGCCGCCGACATGAATGCGCTGATCGCGCAGGCCGTCGCTTCCCGTTCAAAAGACGACTAGGCATGAACGCGCCACGCACACGGGTGCAGCGGCGCCCTGTGCACGGGGTGCTTCTGCTCGACAAGCCGCTTGGCCTGTCCAGCAACCAGGCCTTGCAGAAGGCCAAGTGGCTGCTGCGCGCCGAGAAGGCAGGCCACACGGGCACGCTCGATCCGCTCGCGAGCGGCGTGCTGCCGCTGTGCTTCGGCGCGGCGACCAAGTTCAGCCAGTTGCATCTGGACGCGGACAAGACCTACGAGGCGACCGCGCGGCTCGGCATCCGGACGTCCACCGGCGACGCCGAGGGCGAAGTCATCGACCAGCGGCCCGTTGCCCTCACGCCCGCGGATCTGGATCGGGTCCAGGTGCAGTTCACCGGCCCGATTCGCCAGGTGCCGCCGATGCACAGTGCCCTCAAGAAGGACGGCAAGGCGCTCTACGAGTATGCGCGCGAGGGTATCGAGGTCGAGCGCGCGGCGCGCGATGTCGTGATCCACGCGCTGGCGCTCAGCCAGTTGTCGGCGCATGAGATCCGGATCCGGGCCAGCGTGAGCAAGGGTACCTACATCCGCACCCTCGGCGAAGACATCGGCGAGGCGCTCGGCTGCGGCGCCCATCTCACCGCGCTGCGCCGCACGGCCACCGGCGATTTCGAGGCCTCCCGATGCGTGACGCTGGAAGCACTGGAAGCCATGAGCGAAGAAGAGCGCCTCGCCCAGCTGCTGCCCGTCGAGTCGCTCGTAGCCGGCCATACGAGCGTCATGCTGCCGGCAGAAGATGCAGCACGTTTTCTGTCCGGCCTGCGCCGCCGCGGCGGCTGGCCCGATGCCGCGGAGGTCGCCGTCTTCGGCTGCACGCCGCGCGCGTTCCTCGGCACCGCCCATGTGAAGGCCGGCGAACTCATCCCGGGGCGCTTGCTGAACCCCCTCGAAATCCAGCAGACACTTTTGACCGAAGCCATACCATGAGCACCAACCAGATCCGAAACATCGCCATCATTGCCCACGTGGACCACGGCAAGACCACGATGGTCGACCAGCTGCTTCGCCAGTCAGGCACCTTTGCCGCGCACGAGAAAGTGGTAGACACCGTGATGGACAACAACGCGATCGAGAAAGAGCGCGGTATCACGATCCTCGCCAAGAACTGCGCCGTGACCTGGAAGGGCATGCACATCAATATCGTGGACACCCCTGGCCACGCAGACTTCGGCGGCGAGGTGGAGCGCGCGCTCAGCATGGTGGACGGCGTGGTGCTGCTGATCGACGCCCAGGAAGGCCCGATGCCCCAGACTCGCTTCGTCACCAAGAAGGCGTTGGCGCTGGGGCTCAAGCCGATCCTGGTGGTGAACAAGGTCGACAAGCCGGGCGCTCGCCCAGACCACGTGGTCAATGCCGCCTTCGACTTGTTCGACAAGCTGGGTGCCACGGACGAGCAGCTGGACTTCCCCGTGGTCTACGCCTCGGGCATCAACGGCTGGTCGTCGCTGGAAGAGGGCGCACCGGGCGAGCAGTGGGGGCCCGACATGTCGGCCCTGTTCGACACCATCCTCGAGCACGTGCCGGCCCATGCGGGCGATCCTGATGCGCCGCTGCAGCTGCAGATCTCGGCGATCGACTTCTCGACTTTCGTGGGCCGCATCGGCGTCGGGCGCATCAACGCCGGCACCATCCGCCCGATGATGGACGTGGTGGTAATGGAAGGGCCCGACGGCAAGTCCTTCAAGGGCCGGGTCAACCAGGTGCTGACCTTCCAGGGGCTGGAGCGCGTGCAGGCCACCGAAGCCGGCCCGGGCGAGATCGTGCTGATCAACGGCATTGCCGACATCGGCATCGGCGTGACCGTTACCGATCCCGCCAACCCGGCGCCGCTGCCCATGCTCAAGGTCGACGAGCCGACGCTGACGATGAACTTCTGCGTCAACACCAGCCCCCTGGCCGGCCGTGAAGGCAAGTTCGTCACCAGCCGCCAGATCTGGGACCGCCTGCAGAAGGAGCTGCAGCACAACGTGGCGCTGCGCGTCAAAGAGACCGACGAGGAAGGCGTGTTCGAAGTCATGGGCCGCGGCGAGCTGCACCTGACCATCCTGCTGGAGAACATGCGGCGCGAAGGCTACGAGCTGGCGGTGTCGAAGCCACGCGTTGTGTTCCGCGACATCGATGGCGTGCGGTACGAACCGATCGAGATGGTGACCGCCGACATCGAGGACCAGCACCAGGGCGGCGTGATGCAGGCGCTGGGCGAGCGCAAGGGCGAGCTGGTCAACATGGAGCCGGACGGCCGTGGCCGCGTGCGACTCGAATACCGCATCCCGGCGCGCGGCCTGATCGGCTTCACCAACGAGTTCCTGAACCTGACGCGCGGCTCGGGCCTGATCTCGAACATCTTCGACAGCTACGAGCCGCACAAGGGCGAGATCGGCAGCCGCAAGAATGGCGTGCTGATCTCGATGGACGACGGCGAGATCTTCACCTACGCGCTGGGCAAGCTGGACGACCGCGGCCGCATGTTCGTACGGGCGAACGACCCGGTGTACGAAGGCATGATCGTCGGCATCCACAGCCGCGACAACGACCTCGTGGTCAACGCCACGCGCACCAAGCAGCTCACCAACTTCCGGGTCTCGGGCAAGGAGGATGCGATCAAGATCACACCGCCGATCGACCTGACGCTGGAGTACGGCGTGGAGTTCATCGAGGACGACGAGCTGGTCGAGATCACGCCCAAGAGCGTGCGCCTTCGCAAGCGCCACCTGAAGGAACATGAGCGCAAGCGCGCCAGCCGCGAAACCGCGATCTAGGGCTGTGCTCACCCACGGCCGCGCCGTCTGGCTGATGGTCGCCGTGACCCTCATGTGGGCCACGGCAGGCGTGGTCACGCGCCACCTCGAGCACGCGCGCAGCTTCGAGATCACTTTCTGGCGCAGCTTCTTTACGCTCGCGGCCCTGCTCGTGATCCTGCCTGCCTGGCGGGGCAGGGGCGTGCTGGCGAAGACTCTTACCGGCGGCCGGGCGCTCTGGATCTCCGGCGTTTGCTGGTGCGTGATGTTCACCGCCTTCATGGTGGCACTCACACTCACGAGCGTGGCCAATGTGCTCGTCACGATGGCGCTCGGACCGCTGTTGACCGCGCTCGCTGCCCGGATCTTCATCGGCCATCGGCTGCCAGCGCGAACCTGGGGCGCCATTGTGGTGGCCGGGCTGGGTATCGGCTGGATGTACGGAACCCAGCTCGACGGGGGCATGCTGGCCGGCACGCTGGTGGCGCTGTGCGTCCCGCTCGCCGGCGCCTGCAACTGGACCGTGGTGCAGCATGCCCATGCGAAGGGGCACGACGTGGACCTGGTGCCCTCGGTGCTGGTGGGGGCCGCGATGTCCTCGCTGCTGACGTTGCCGCTGGCCTGGCCCTTCCAGGCCAACGCGCACGACATCGGTTTGCTGGCCTTCCTGGGTTTGTTCCAGCTCGCGATTCCCTGCGTGCTCTCCGTGCTTTGCGCGCGGGTGCTGAAGGCGCCCGAGGTGGCCTTGCTGGCGCTGCTGGAGATCATCTTCGGCATCGCCCTGGCCTGGGTCGGCGCTGGCGAAGCGCCCGCGCCGAGCGTAATGGTGGGTGGCGCGCTTGTGATGGGAGCCCTGGTGTTCAACGAGTGGCTCGGCCTGCGCGGCCGGCGTGCGGCGGCCTTAGCCGTTCCCGGAACCCATTAGCATCCGTGCTTCCACCGATTTCGCGCCCGGTGCGGGCGCGTTCAAGACTTTCCATCCAATGAGGGAGATAGCGATGCGACTTTTCGCCATCCTGCTGGCCGCCGCGGCGGCTGCGGCATCCATGGGGGCTGCGGCCCAAGTCTCGGTCAACATCAACGTGCCTGGCCTGATCACGATCGCGCCGCCGGCGCCCCGCTACGAGGTCGTGCCGGCACCGCGCGCCGGTTTCGTCTGGGTGCCGGGCAACTGGCACTGGCGGCAGAACGCCTACGACTGGCGCCCGGGGTATTGGGAGCGCTCGCGGCGGGATTATGTCTATGCACCGGGACGCTGGGTGCGTGCGGATGGGGGATGGCGCTGGGCCGAGCCCAACTGGCGCCGCGCCGAGCGGCGTGCGCAGCGGCGGGACCGCGACGATGATCACCACGAGCACCGTGGCCGTCATGGCGATCGCGGCCATGATGACGACCGCCACGGTGGCTATCACTGCCCGCCGGGTCAGGCCAAGAAGGGGCGCTGCTGAGGCAGCGCCTCCCAGTCCGATCAGGGCCGCGCGACCTTCCAGACGTTGTTGACCCCGTCGCCCGTCTTGTCGCCGGCCTTCGCGTCCTTGGTCCAGTAGTAGAGCGGCCAGCCCTTGTAGGCCCACTGGCGCTTGCCGTCGTCGCGCATGACGATGGTGTAGGCGCCCATCGGCTTGGCCGTGTCGGCTGCAAGCAGGGGCGGCCAGTTGGTCGCGCAGGGCCCGTTGCAGGCGGACTTGCCGCTGCCGGCAGCGTCGCGGGCGAAGGTGTACAGCGTCATGCCGGTCGGCCCGATCAGCACGCCGTCGGCGGTGCGGGTCGGAGTGTCCGGCGCCGAGGCCATCCTGGACATGCCGCCGCAGCCGGCGAGCAGGGCAGCCGCGAGAATCGAGGCGCTGAGCAGTTTCATGATGAAGTTTTCTCCTTGTTGAACAAACACACCAAACAGGCCGACGCAGCTGGCGTTCCGGCCTTCCATCAAAGCTGGCGGTAAACGGCGCCGGCCAGGCTCAGCAGCACCTCGCGCGGCAGGTTGCCCGTCAGCGCATAGCCGAAGCCCTGGTCGACCCAATAGAAGCTCGATACCGGCCCCTCGGCCGAGTAGCGGAAGGCTGTTTCTCCCGGCTGCGGCGGTCGCGCCGCAGCGGCCTCCACGCTCCCGATATAGAGCGTCAGGCGCTCGCCGTCGCCCCGCTCGAACATGAACTGTGCCCGCGCGCCCGGGACACCGGGCAGCAGACGACCGCCGACAAGCGCGTAGCCCTGGGCCGACAGGTCTGGCACCTTGAGCGGCTTGTCCAGCCGCTTCGAGAGCCATTGCACCAGATGCTGCTGCTCGGCCGCGGCAACCTCGACGGGGTGGCGCGTCTCGGGCGTGTAGACCCGGTGGGCCACCGCGGCGGCATGTACGAACTCGCGCGTCGGCGGCGCCTTGGCCAGCAAGGCCTGGCGCTGGGTCGTCCATTCCAGGCTGCCCAGCCAGCCGGCGCCGAAGGCGATCAGCAGGCCCGCCGCGATGCCGCTCCAGCGGATCCAGCGCGCATGCTGATCCTGGCGCGCCGCAACCATTTCCGCGGCTGCCAGCAGGGAAGGCGGGATGGGCTCGTCCAGCACCTCGCCGTGCAGCCGTCGCAGCGCATCGCGTTGGGCCCGCCAGGCGGGCTGGTCGGTGTCGGGGGGCGAGGAGGGAGTCGGCTTCATGACACTGCGCTTCACTTGAGGCGGCGCAGCCCGGGGCGGCCGGCTGCCGGCGGCGGGGCGCCTTCCATCAGTTCCTGCAGGCGCACGCGCGCCCGCGCCAGGCGTGACATGACGGTGCCGAGCGGAACGTTCAGCACCCTGGACAGTTGGGCGTACGACATGTCTTCGAGCGCCACCAGCAGCAGTGCGGCGCGCTGCTCCTCGGGCAGGAGGAGCAGGCAGCGCTGCAGGTCTATGGCGCGGTCGCGCGCGCCCCCCGCGCCGGGCAATTGCGCGGCAATCTCGTCGATGTCGACCACGGCGCGCGGCGGAGCGCGCCGCATCTGGCTAGCAAACACGTTGTGCATGATGGTGAACAGCCACGCTCGCAGGTCGCTGCCGACGATCCACAGCTGCCATTTGCGGCAGGCGCGTTCCAGCGTGTCCTGGACCAGGTCATCGGCCGCCCAGGCGTCGCCGGTCAGCGCGCGTGCGTAGCGCCTGAGGCTGGGGATATGGTCGATGAGTGCGCGGGAATCCATTGCTGCATGAACGCCGGAAGAGCGCAGCTTATTCCCAGCGCCGCGAAAAAAACATCAGCCGTGTCCGGCGGCTCGCAGTACCCGCGGCTTGATGGCCTTGGCCGGGTTTCCCCCATAGACGGTCCAGGCTTCCAGCGAACGGAAGGCCACGCCGCGCGCGCCCAGTACCGCGCCTTCACCCACCTCCACGCCCGGCCCGACGAAGGCTTCGGCTGCAATCCAGGCACCGGCGCCGATCACGATCGGGCTGGCCGTCAACTGGAATGTGGCCGAGGCGATGTCATGACTGCCGGCACAAAGATGCGCGCCCTGCGACACCAGTGCGGCACGGCCCAGCGTGATCGGCGCCATGTTGTAGCAATTGACCCGCTCGGCCAGGAGGGCGCGATCCGCGAGGTGGAGGTGGGGCGGATACCAGACCCGCGCGCTGCCGCGCACGTCGCTGGCCTCGCCCAGCTTCGCGCCGAAGAGCTTGAGCAGGAAGCGGCGCCAGAAGCGCATCTGTGGTGGCGTCCAGGAGGCCAGCAGCGCCCAGCTCACGTTCCAGGCTGCGCGCAGCAGTCGGTTGCGCAGCGAGAAGCTCGGGCCGCCCTCCAGGGGATTGGTTCGCTGGGCATCGAGAGGTTGGGCGGCCATGGCGTCGTTCCTTCTTGGGCCTGTTGTTAACGGTGGCGGCTCTTCATCGCGCGCTCGACCTCGCGCTTGCCTTCGCGGTCCTTGATGGTGTCGCGCTTGTCATGCTCGGCCTTGCCCTTGGCCAGCGCGATCTCGCATTTCACCTTGCCGGCCTTCCAGTGCAGGTTGAGCGGGACCAGCGTGTAGCCCTTCTGCTCGACCTTGCCGACCAGGCGGCGGATTTGCTCCTTGTGCAGCAACAGCTTCTTGGTGCGCACCGAGTCCGGGTTGATGTGCGTCGAAGCGGATTTCAGCGGATTGATCTGGCAGCCGATGACGAACAGCTCCCCGTCCCGGATCACGACATAGCCGTCGGTCAGCTGCACCTTGCCCTCGCGCAGCGACTTGACCTCCCACCCTTCCAGCACCATGCCGGCCTCGAAGCGTTCTTCGAAGAAATAGTTGTACGCGGCCTTCTTGTTGTCGGCGATCCGGGAGGAGGTGTCTTGTTTTTTGGTGGCCATGGCTTCGTCAGGTGGGGGCGCATGGCATCCACACAACGGTCAACGCACACACCGTGCGATTCTATGAAATGAACCGCGCTCGGGATGGTCCGTGCCGAATCCGCGTCGCGAGGCGCCGATGGGCCTGCGCGGCGGCCCTTCATACAATCGAACGCCGCCCCCCATTCGATTTCATGAAAGCAGTCCACAAGTCCATCCTGATCTGGTACAGCGCCCAGGAGATGTACAGCCTGGTCACCGACGTGGCGAAGTATCCCGAGTTCCTTCCCTGGTGCGACAAGGCCCGCGTGATCGAGCAGGACCAAGCGGGCATGACGGCAGAGGTCGGCCTGGCCTTCAGCGGCTTTCATCACAGCTTCACCACCCGCAACACCCATGTGCCGGGCCGCGAGGTGCATCTGCGGCTGGTCGACGGCCCCTTTTCCAATCTCGACGGCGTCTGGAAATTCACTCCCGTGGGCGAGGAGGGCGAGCGCGCCTGCCGTGTCGAGCTGAACCTCAGCTACGGCTTCAGCAACTTCGCTCTGCAGGCGCTGGTCGGGCCGGTGTTCGACAAGATCGCCTCCAACCTCGTGGAAGCTTTCGTCAAGCGCGCCGAGCACATCTACGGCCAGAACTGATGCTCCAGGTGACGCTCGCGTATTCGCCGGCCCCGCGCGAGGTGTTCGAAGAGGAACTCGGCGTGGCCGAAGGCACCACAGTGCGCGATGTGGTGCAGGCGAGCAGTCTGGCCGCGCGCTACCCGCAGCTCGACTGGCAGGGCATGACGCCCGGCATCTGGGGCCGCGCCGTGGAATGGGAGCAGCCCGTGCACGCGCTGGATCGCATCGAGCTCTGCCGCCCGCTGACGGTCGATCCCAAGATCGCGCGACGGGAGCGCTTCCGGCAACAGGGGGCGCGGGGGACGGGACTCTTCGCACGCCGGCGCAAGGGCGGCAAGGCAGGGTACTGAGGGTCGTTCGACTACTTGCAGTCGCTGTCGATCAGCGACTGAAGTCGCTGCGACTCCGCGGCGCGCATCTTGTCGTCCATGATCTCGCGCTCGCCCTGGGCATTCAGGCGGGCGACGCGGATGCCGCTGTCCATCGCGGCCTTGCCTTCACGCGCGCGCTTGCAGTTTTCGGTCTTGGCCTGGGCCACCTTCTGCGCCTCCGCGGCCTGCCGGGCCTTCTCCGCTTCCTCGGCCTTGCGAGTCTTTTCCTCGAGTTCCTTGTCCACGCCCGTGGGCTTGGGACTGCTCGCCGGGCGCGGCGCGGCTGCCGGCGCGGCGGCAGCCTGGACGCTGCCTGCGTCCGGCGCGGCAGCGGGAGCAGGACTGAAGCTGAGGCGAGAGGAAGCGGGGCCGGGGCGGCGAAGGATGTTCTTGTCGGGGATGTCGGGGGGCGGCGCCTGGTCGCTGAAGACCTTCTTGTTGTTCTGGTCGACCCATTGCCACTGGGCCTGAACGGCCGTCGCCCCGAGAAGGCAGGCCGATCCGAGTATGAGCAGGTGCGCGAGCTTCATGGGGTGGCAGTTTAGCCGTGCCTTACGTTTTGCAACGTCTTACGTTGCCGTTTTCCATGTTTTGCGAGGCATTTGGCCAACATTCCCGATGCGCCCGCACGCCGACCGGGCATGGCGCCATCGTTACAATCCGTCTTTTGGAGCTTCACCCATGCGCCTTCTCGGCAAAGCGCTCACCTTCGACGACGTGTTGCTGGTGCCAGCCTTCTCCCAGGTCCTGCCCAAGGACACCTCCCTCGCCACCAAACTCTCCCGCAACATCACGCTGAACCTGCCGCTGGTCTCCGCGGCGATGGACACCGTGACAGAGGCCCGCCTCGCGATCGCCATCGCGCAGGAGGGTGGCATCGGGATCGTGCACAAGAACCTCACTCCCGCCGAGCAGGCTGCTCACGTGGCCAAGGTCAAGCGCTACGAATCGGGCGTGCTGCGCGACCCGGTGGTGATCACGCCTACCCACACCGTGCTGCAGGTGTTGCAGTTGTCGGAAGAACTGGGCATCTCCGGCTTTCCGGTAGTCGACGGCGGCAAGGTGGTCGGCATCGTGACTGGCCGCGACCTGCGCTTCGAGAGCCGCTACGACGTGCCGGTGAGCGAGATCATGACGCCGCGCGAGAAGCTGATCACCGTGCCCGACGGCACCACGCTGAGCGAGGCGAAGGCGCTGCTCAACAAGCACAAGCTCGAGCGCCTGCTCGTGATCAACAACGCCTGGGAGCTCAAGGGCCTGATCACCGTCAAGGACATCACCAAGCAGACCAGCTTTCCCAATGCCGCGCGCGACGCGAGCGGCCGGCTGCGCGTGGGCGCTGCTGTCGGCGTGGGCGAGGGCACCGAGGAGCGGGTCGAGGCGCTGGTCAAGGCTGGCGTCGATGCGATCGTGGTCGACACCGCCCACGGCCACAGCGCGGGGGTCATCGAGCGCGTGCGCTGGGTCAAGAAGAACTACCCGCAGGTCGATGTGATCGGCGGCAACATCGCCACCGGCGACGCCGCGCGCGCGCTGGCCGATGCGGGCGCGGATGCCGTCAAGGTCGGCATCGGCCCCGGCTCCATCTGCACCACGCGCATCGTGGCCGGCGTCGGCGTGCCGCAGATCATGGCAGTGGACAACGTCGCGACCGCGCTGCAGGGCAGCGGCATCCCGCTGATCGCCGACGGTGGCATCCGCTATTCAGGCGACATCGCAAAGGCCATCGCGGCCGGTGCCAGCACAGTGATGATGGGCGGCATGTTCGCCGGCACCGAAGAGGCGCCTGGCGAAATCGTGCTGTTCCAGGGCCGCAGCTACAAGAGCTATCGCGGCATGGGCTCCATCGGCGCCATGCAGCAGGGCAGCGCCGACCGCTATTTCCAGGAAGCGACCACCGGCAACCCCAATGCCGACAAGCTGGTACCCGAGGGCATCGAAGGCCGCGTGCCCTACAAGGGCTCGATGGTCTCTATCGTCTACCAGATGTCCGGCGGCTTGCGCGCCAGCATGGGCTACTGCGGCTGCGCCACCATCGAAGAAATGAAGACCAAGGCCGAGTTCGTCGAGATCACCACCGCCGGCATCCGCGAGAGCCACGTGCACGACGTGCAGATCACCAAGGAAGCGCCGAACTACCGGGCGGAATAAGACTCGCCCATGCAACACCAGAAAATCCTCATCCTCGACTTCGGCTCCCAGGTCACGCAGCTGATCGCCCGGCGCGTGCGCGAGGCGCACGTGTACTCCGAAGTCCATCCCTGCGACGTCAGTGACGAATGGGTGCGTGAATACGCGAAGGACGGCACGCTCAAGGGCGTGATCCTCTCCGGCAGCCACGCCAGCGTCTACGAGGAGACGACCGACAAGGCACCGCAGGCGGTGTTCGAGCTGGGTGTGCCGGTGCTGGGCATCTGCTACGGCATGCAGACCATGGCGCACCAGCTGGGCGGCAAGGTCGAGGGCGGGCACAAGCGCGAGTTCGGCTTCGCGGCAGTGCGTGCGCGCGGCCACACCGAGCTCCTGCGCGACATCGCCGATTTCAATACCGACGAAGGGCACGGCATGCTCAACGTCTGGATGAGCCATGGCGACAAGGTCACCGAGCTGCCGCCGGGCTTCAAGCTCATGGCCTCCACCGAGAGCTGCCCCATCGCCGGCATGGCCGACGAGGAACGGCATTTCTATGCGCTGCAGTTCCACCCCGAGGTCACGCACACGCAGCAGGGCAAGGCGATCCTCGAGCGATTCGTTCTTGGCATCTGCGGCGTCAAGCCCGACTGGGTGATGCGCGACCACATCGCCGAGGCCGTGGAGGCGATCCGCAAGCAGGTGGGCGAGGAGGAGGTGATCCTCGGCCTGTCCGGCGGCGTCGACTCCTCGGTGGCTGCGGCGCTGATCCACCGCGCCATCGGCGACCAGCTCACCTGCGTGTTCGTCGACCACGGCCTGCTGCGCCTCGACGAGGGCGACATGGTGATGGACATGTTCGTCGGCAAGCTCCACGCCAAGGTGATCCGCGTCGATGCGAGCGAGCTCTTCCTCGGCAAGCTGGCCGGCGTCAGCGACCCGGAGGCCAAGCGCAAGATCATCGGCGGCGAGTTCGTCACTGTCTTCAAGCAGGAGGCTGCCAAGCTCACCAGTGCCGGGGCCAAGGGTGCCAAGTGGCTGGCGCAGGGCACCATCTACCCCGATGTGATCGAGTCCGGCGGTGCCAAGAGCAAGAAGGCCGTCACCATCAAGAGCCATCACAACGTGGGCGGCCTGCCCGAGCAGCTGGGCCTGAAGCTGCTGGAGCCGCTGCGCGACCTGTTCAAGGACGAGGTGCGCGAGCTGGGCGTGGCCCTCGGCCTGCCGCCCGAGATGGTGTATCGCCATCCCTTCCCGGGCCCCGGCCTGGGCGTGCGCATCCTCGGCGAGGTGAAGAAGGAGTACGCCGACCTGCTGCGCCGGGCCGATGCGATCTTCATCGAGGAGCTGCGCAACTTCAAGGACCCGTCGTCCGGCAAGAGCTGGTACGACCTGACCAGCCAGGCCTTCACCGTCTTCCTGCCCGTCAAGAGCGTGGGCGTGATGGGCGACGGCCGTACCTACGACTACGTGGTTGCATTGCGCGCGGTGCAGACCAGCGACTTCATGACCGCCGACTGGGCCGAGCTGCCCTACGCGCTGCTCAAGAAGGTGTCGGGGCGCATCATCAACGAGGTGCGCGGGATCAACCGGGTGACCTACGACGTGTCGAGCAAGCCGCCGGCGACGATCGAGTGGGAATGAATTGACGTCCTTCGGGGACTGTCGTCAGGTACTGGGGGGGCCCAGCTAGCGACTTCGTAGCTGTATTTCAGATATTTGAGGCATATCTGTTCTTCAGCAATCTTGCGCTTATCCGAATCCCGGGGATTCGACATGCCGGATCTGGCGCGACTTGCCGAACCATTGCGGGTCCTGGCGCGTCAGGACCTGCGACGATTCGACGTCCGGGCGCAGCATGTAGGCGTCAGCACGGGGGACAAGCGGAGAGCAATTCGGCAGCCTGCGCATCCTCAGCCAATCAGATCCTCCATTTTCAACGGCAGCCGGCGAAGTCTCGTGCCAGTCGCGTGGAACACCGCGTTCACGATGGCCGGTGCCACGCCTATCATCGCGACCTCGCCGAGTCCCTTGACGCCCAGCGCGTTGAGCCGCGTGTCGGGCTTGTCGACGAAATCGACCTCGATGCGCCCGATGTCTGCCGCGACCGGCATCACGTATTCCGCCAGGTCGGCGTTGAGAAAGCCGCCGTAGCGCGGGTCGACCTCGCTGACTTCGCGCAGTGCGGCGCCGACGCCCCAGACAACGCCGCCTTCGACCTGGCTGCGCGCCGTGCGCGGGCTCGCGACCGTACCGCAGTCAACCACGCTGACCACGCGCGGCACGCGAATGCGGCGCGTAGTCGGCTCGATACGCACCTCGACGAAATGCGCGATGAAGCTGAAGCTGACGAAGTCCGGATAGACAGGCCCCGCGGCGGCTGGTAGTCCGCCGGTCAGGCGGCCGAACACCTGCTCGGGTTGGCCGGGCGCACGACGGCGGCTCTCGGCCTCGGCAAACGGCCGGCCTGAGGCGCGCAGCAGCGCGAGTGCGGTGACGCCGCTTTCACCGGCCGTGCTGCCCGCGTGCCTCCTCAGGTCTTCCATCAGCCGCTGCGAGGCTTCCAGCACCGGCGGCAGCGCCGTAGCCGTGCCCCATGACCCCGCCGTCAGATGCTGCGGCGCTGCGCGCGTGTCGCCGAGCGCGATCTCGACTGCCGCCGCCGGCGCCCCAAGTGCGCGCGCCACCGTCACGGCAATTGCCGTGCGTATGCCTTGCCCCATTTCATGCCCGCCGACCGCCACGCCTACCGTGCCGTCGGTGTTGAGCCGCACGGTCGCGATGGCCGGCGCCATGGCCGCCTTGTAGATGCCGATCGCCACGCCCCAGCCAACCAGGCTGCCGTCCGGCGTGCGCATCGAGCCAGGTGTCATCGTCCGTCGTGCCCAGCCGAAGGTCTCGCTGCCCTTGATCAAGCACTCGGCGACATGGCGCGAGGAAAATGGCTTTCCGGTGAGCGGGTCGGCCGCGGCATCGTTGGCGAGCCTGAAAGCCACCGGGTCGCGGCCGAGCGCATAGGCCATCTCGTCAATGGCGCTCTCGAAGGCAAAGGCCGCCGGGTGCTCGGACGGTGCGCGCATGTAGCCCGGCGTCTGCACGTCGGTGCGCACCAGCCGCTCGCGGCCCTGGTAGTTGCCGATGCCGTAGAGACGCGACGTGATCTCGGTGCCGAACGAGGGGAACAGGTCGTGCCGCGAGGTCTGCTGGTCGATCTCGTGGACCGCTGCGACGAGCCGGCCGTCGCGGTCTGCGCCGAGCCGCACGCGGTGTCGGCTCGCGGGGCGGAAGCTGGCGTTGTGGAAGAGCTGCGCGCGCGTCATCACCAGCTTCACCGGCCGTTGCAGCGACCGCGCCGCAATGGCGACCAGCACAGTGTGCGACTGCAGCGAGTTCTTCTGTCCGAAGCCTCCGCCCAATGTGGGCGACAGCACACGCACCTTCGCCGGCTCGATGCCCAACTGCCTTGCGAGGCCGTGGCGCACGGCTTCGGCGTTCTGCGTCGGCTCGCGGATGGTGAGAACGCCGTCGTTCCACTCGGCCACGGTCGCGATGATCTCCATCGGGTTCTGGTGCTGGGGGGGCAGCGTGTAGCGCTGGTCCACGGTTACGGCGGCGCCGGCAAGCGCGCCCTCCGGATCGCCTACGCGCCGGTCGGCGAACATGGGCTGCGGCAGCACCGCGGTCTGCGCGAGTGGCTCGGCATCGGGCGCATCGACGGTCGCGACGAACGGGATCGAGTCGTACGTCACCACCACCAGGGCGGCGGCCTCGCGCGCTGCTTCGAGCGTGTCGGCCACCACCATCGCGACGCTCTGGCCGCGGTAGGCGATCTGGGCCGAACGCAGGGGATAGAAGCTTTGGAAGCCGAAGCCGCCACCCATCAGGAAACCGCCGGCGCCAAACGTGCCGACGTTCTCGTGCGTGAGCACGCTGCGCACGCCGCGCACACGTTGTGCCGCCGAGCTGTCGATGCGCGTGACGGTGCCGCGCGCAATGCGCGAAGGCACCAGTACGGCATGCAGCAGGCCGGGGCGCGCATCGTCGGCCGCATAGCGCGTGGCGCCGCGCACCTTGTCGCGGGCATCGACGCGCTCGGTACCGGTGCGCGGCGCGTACCTGTTTGTCTTGATCGTGGGGTTCGCCATCTTCAGCTCCTGTCCTTGGCCAGCATGAGCGCGTCGGTCACCGTCTC
Source organism: Variovorax sp. WDL1 (assembly GCF_001541225.1). Classification (GTDB taxonomy): domain Bacteria; phylum Pseudomonadota; class Gammaproteobacteria; order Burkholderiales; family Burkholderiaceae_C; genus Variovorax. The sequence goes on from NZ_LMTS01000327.1 coordinate 110,099, forward strand.
GATGCCGAGCGCCACCTTGAACGCGTTGTGTTCGAGTGGCTTCGCGCCCGTGAAAGCCAGCTCGGCAACGCGCCGTGCGGTGGTCCGTGTGAGCGGCATTCCGACCAGGCTGCGTTCGGCTTGCGTCGCCCGCCACGGCCGAGTCGCGACGCCGCCGAGCGCGATGCGCGCATCGGCTACGCGGTTGCCGCGGATGTGCACCGCCACGGCCGCCGAGGCGAGCGCAAAGGCGTACGACTCTCGGTCTCGGATCTTGTGGTACGTCGAGGCACGGCCGACAGGGCCCCGCGGAATGCGGATGCGCACGATCAACTCGTCTGCCGCCAGCACCGTCTCCAGGTGGGGCGTGGCGCCGGGCTCGCGGTGCAGCTCGCGCACCGCCAGCGTGCGCTCGCCGCGTGGGCTGATGGTGTCCACCACCGCATCGAAGGCCGTGAGCGCGATCGCCATGTCACCCGGGTAGATCGCCACGCAGGCTTCGCTCCCGCCGAGCACCGCGTGGCCGCGGTTAGCACCTCCGATTGCCGCGCAGCCGCTGCCGGGTGCGCGCTTGTTGCAGGCGAACTCCGGGCCACCGCGAAAGTACGCGCAGCGTGTGCGCTGCAACAGGTTGCCGCCCACGGTCGCCATGTTGCGCAGCTGCTGCGAAGCGGCCTTCCAGAGCGATTCGGAGAGCGCCGGAAACTCGCGCAGCACCACCGCATGCCCCGCCAAGTCGCTCATCGCTGCGAGCGCACCGATGCGCAGCTCCGTGCGGTCGCTCGCGTCGATGCGGGCGAGTCCTTCAATGCGCGTGACGTCGATCACCGTGGCCGGCGCTTCCACGCCGAGCTTCATCAGGTCGAACAGCGTCGTGCCGCCCGCCAAGTAGCGCGCGCCGGGCTGGTGCTGCACGAGCAGCTGCACTGCCTCGCCGGCGCTGCGGGGGCGCAGGTAGGTGAAGTCATGCATTGCGCGTGCCTTCCAGGCGGCGCATCTGCGGCGCGGCTTCGCGGATCGCTTCGAGGATGCCGGCGTAGGCGCCGCATCGGCAGATGTTGCCGCTCATGTATTCGCGGATCTGTGCATCGGTGGTGGCGTGGCCTTCGCGCACGCAGGCGATCGCCGCCATCACCTGGCCCGGCGTGCAGTAGCCGCATTGCAGCGCGTCGTGGTCGACGAAGAACTGCTGCATCGGGTGCAGCGTGCCGTGGGGCGACTCGACGCCTTCGATGGTGGTGACGGCGCAGCCGTCTGTCTTCACCGCGAGCGTGAGGCACGAGGCCACGCAGCGGCCGTCCACGTGCACCGTGCAGGCCCCGCACTGGCCGTGATCGCAGCCCTTCTTGGCGCCCGTGAGGCCCAGTTGCTCGCGCAGTACATCGAGCAGCGAGGCGCGCGGCTCCAGCGCCAGTTCGTAGGGTCTGCCATTGACGGTGACGCGGGTGGCCTGCGAGCCTGCGTGCGGGTTCGCGGAAGCGTCCGGCGTTGCCGCGGCCGCGCCGCAACCGGCGGCAACGCCGGCACTGGCCGCAGTGGTCATCATGAAAGTGCGCCGGTTCAAGACGGGCGCGCGGCCCGCCGCACGCAATGTGGGGGTGTCGTTCATCGTGGGTACTCTTTTTTTGGGGATTTCCTGGCGCGAGCCTCAGAACTCGCGGCCGCGCCATGCATCGACCGATCCGCGCCCGCTGCCGCGCGCGGTGATGAGGAGCGCGACGAAGACCAGCATCAGCGGGTACTCGAAGCCGCGGTCGATCCAGGGGAAGGTCGGCGCCAGCAGCCAGCTGATGACCAGCATCTGCACCGTCACCATCGGCGCGACGAGGCGCGTGAGAAAGCCCACCGCCAGCATCAGCCCGCCCACGCCCTCGAGCAGAGCGATGAACCAGCCGATCAGCGGCGCGGCCGGCAAGTGCAGCACGTTGGCGATCAGGTTGACCGAGCCGGCCATCGGGTCGGCCATGCTGCCGTGGCTGCGGCCCAGCAGCTTGGGCACGCCGTGAGTCATGAGCATCAGCCCGAAGGCGATGCGCAGCAGCAGGTAGCTCAAGGGCTCAAGCCGGTCGTAGAGGCCTTTCAGGCGCGGAAAGATCAGTCGCATGAGTGGTCCATTCGTTGTTGCGAGGCCAGTCTCCTTGTTCCGCTTCATTCAATAAAGAAGGAAAATCTGCCAATTCAATTCAATCAAGCTCAACAATCAGGGCGAGGGCAAACCACATGGACCGATTCGATGCCATGCAGCTGTTCACCCGTATCGTGGAGTTGGGCAGCTTCACGCAGGCCGCCGCCGCGCTCGACATTCCGCGCGCGACAGCCACCCACGCGATCAAGGAACTCGAGACCCGGCTACAGGTGCGGCTGCTCGAACGCACAACGCGGCACGTGCGCACCACGGTCGACGGACAAACCTTCTACGAGCGCTGCCGCCACCTCCTGAGCGACCTCGAAGATGCAGAGTCCTCGCTCGCGCAGTCGGCCGTCAGCCCGCGCGGGCGGCTGCGCATCGACATTCATGGCGCGCCCGCCAACGAACTGCTGCTGCCGCGCATCGGCGAGTTCCATGCGCGCTATCCGTACATCGAGCTCGCAATGGGCAGCGGCGACCGACTGGTGGACCTCGTGCGTGAAGGGGTGGATTGCGTGGTACGCGCGGGGGAGCCGCGTGATTCGTCGCTCGTCACGCGACGGCTCGCGCTGGTGCCGCAGGTCACCTGCGCGAGCCCGGCTTATCTCGCGGCGCACGGCACGCCACTGGCTCCAGCCGACCTCGCACAGCACGTTGGCGTCAACTTCTTCTCGGCGTCCCGGCCCGATCCCTTTCCCTACCTTTTCGAGGTTGACGGCAAGATCGAGGAGCACGCACTGAAAGGCTGGATCAGCGTCAACAGCGCCGACAGCTACAAGATCTGCGCCGAGCAGGGCTGCGGAATCATCCAGGTGCCTCGCTACGGCATCGAGCGGCAACTGCGCGAAGGCACGCTGGTGGAGATCCTCGCGCACGCCCCCTGTCCGCCGATGCCGCACTCGGTGCTGTACCCGCACCACCGGCAGCTGTCGCCGCGGGTGAGGGTGTTCATCGATTGGGTGGCGCAGCTCTATCGCGAGCGCTTCGCGACAGCAGGCGCGGCTTCGGGCGCTCGCGCCTTTGCGGGACACTCAGGTGCTTCCATTTGTTGCTGTAGGACCTAGACTACCAAAGTATTCGGTCTTGGCGTCCCTCGCCGGGGGAGCGGACCGTGTAGTCCCCAGCGCACCAAAAATGCCCCGACCACCCCAAGAAGAAACCGCAGCTGCAGATGACGCGACTGACGACGCCTCCGGGCGGCGCCGGTACCTGACCATCCTCTTTTCGGACCTCTCCGAGTCCACCCGTCTCGGCGAGCTGATGGAGTCGGAGCTCTACGCCGACATGCTCGCGCAGCTGCGCCGGCTCTGCCGCGAGATCATCCCGCGCCACGGCGGCAACATCGCCCGCATCCAGGGCGACGGCGTGCTGGCCTTCTTCGGCTATCCGGAGACGCGCGAGGACGACGGGCGCCGCGCGACCGAGGCTGCGCTCGAGCTGCATGCGGCGGTGAGCCGGCTCGCCGTCGCGGGCGCCGGATTCCCGGCCGGCGCGTTGACGCTGCATTCCGGCATCCACGCCGGGTTGGTGCTCATTTCGGACGGCGATGTGGAACGCGGCCGCTTCGAGCTGCTGGGCAACGTTCCGAACATCGCCGCGCGCCTGTCGGATCTGGCCGAGCGCGACGACATCTGCGTGAGCGAGGAGACGCTCGGGCCGCATGCCCAGTTCTTCACCTCCAGCGAACCCGCGCTGGTGCAGCTCAAGGGCCGCACACCGCCGCTGGCCGTGCGCCGGGTGCTGGGCCGCGCGCCGGCGCCGACGCGCCTGGAGGCGATGGAGCGGCGCACCCTATGCCCCTTCGTCGGCCGCGAGCCGGCGCTGCGCCTGCTGCGCGATCGCCTGCGCATGGCGATCGCCGGCGCGCCGCAGTGCGTCGCCGTGTCGGGCGGCCCCGGCGTCGGAAAGACGCGCTTGGTCGACGAGCTGCGCCGCCATGCCGCCGCCGGCGAATGCCTCGTGCTCCAGGGCTACTGCGGCACCTACCTCGCCGAGCCGCTGCAGCCCTTCCTGCAGATGCTGCGCGCGCTGTTCGGCCTGTCGCCGGGCTTGCCGGCCGAACCCGCGCAGGCGCATCCGCTGCTGGCCGCGCTCGAGAAGGAGGAGGGCGCCGCCGCTGTGCTGGCCCAGGCGCGGCAGCTGGTGGCGCCACGCGAAGAGGCGCGCCAGCTCAGCCCTGGCGCCACGGTGCCGGCGCTGCGAAGCCTGTTCGAGCAGCTCGCGGCCCGCCAACCGCTGATGCTGATCGTGGACGACTGGCAATGGGCGGACGAGGCCAGCCAGCAGACGCTCGATGCGGTGCTGTCGCTGAAGAGCCCCATCTTCGTCGTCGCCGCAACGCGGGCACCTGTCGGCGAGAGCCTGTTCCTTGCGCCCGTCACCACGCTCGAGCTGCAGCCGCTGGACGACGGCGAGGCCGCGCGGGCGACTCGCCACCTGCTGCCCGGCGCCGATCCCTTCGTTGTCGCCGAGATCCAGCGCTACGCCGGCGGCATTCCGCTGTTCATCGAGGAGCTGTGCCATTCGGCCTCGGCGCAGGGCGGCCAGTGGCTGCGCGAGCTTCGCCTGGGCAGCGCGGCCTGGCTCACCGCGCTGATCGAATCGCGCGTCGAGCGCCTGCCGCCCGCGCAGGCCGAAGTGCTGCGGGCTGCCGCCGTCATCGGCGGCGTGTTTCCGGCCTGGCTGCTGGAACAGCTCACCGGGCACGGCGCGGACGATCCGCTGGTCATTGCGCTGGCCGAGCAGGATTTCCTGTTTGCGGGCGAGCAGCCCGGAACGCTGCGCTTCAAGCACGGCATCACGCGCGACGTGATCTACGAGGCCGTCGGCCTGCACCGGCGCCGCGAGATGCATCGCCGTATCGCGCAGGTGCTCGAGGGCCGCGGCGAGGGCCCGGCCCAGGAGGAGCTCTACGAAGCCCTGGCCTACCACTGCGCCGCCGCCGCGATGGCCGAGCCGGCGGCACGCTACGCGCAGCTGGCCGGCGACAAGGCCATGGCCGCCTCGGCGCTGGACCGCGCCCGTGTCCAGTACTCCGCCGCACTGAAAGCCCTCGACGAGTTGGTCCCACCCTCGCGCGAGCTGGCGCTGCGCTGGTGTGCGATCGCGCAGAAGCTGGGCATGGCCTGCGTCTTCGATCCGCTGGGGCTGGCCGACGGCGTGGCGATCTTCGAGCGCGGACTGACGCTGGCGCGCCAGAGCGGGAGCATGGACGCGATCGCGCGGGCGTCCTATTGGCTCGGCTACATCTGCTATGCCAAGGGCATGTCCAAGGCCGCGATCGCACACGTCGAAGCCGCGCTGGATCTCGCCACGCAGATCGGCGATGCGCGACTCGCCGCGCAGGTGCGTGCCACGCTGGGCCAGGCACTGCTGGCCGCCGGCGACTATGGCCGCGCGCTGGTGCTGCTGGACTCGGCAGTGGACAGCAAGCGGCGCCAGAGCCGGCCCGGCAGCAGCCTGGCGGTCGGCTCGGCCTATGCCCTGGCTTGCAAGGGGTACCTGCTTGGCGATCAAGGGCACTTCGCAGAAGCCGACGAGTGCTTCGCCGAGGCCTTGCTGCTGGTGGGCGATTCGCTGCACCAGGTCTCGGCCTCGGTGCGCCACTGGATCAGCGTCGTCTACCAATGGCAGGGGCGCTGGGAAGAGGCGCTGCGCGTGGCCGAGCGCGCCTCGGAGATCGCCGAGCATGTGAAGAGCCGCCAGCAGCTCGCCATGGGCCGCGCGCTGGCCGGCTATGCGCAATGGTCCCTGACGCGCGACCCGCAGGCCCTGCAGGCGGTGCGGGACGCGACGGCCTGGATCGAGGCGCGCAAGGGCCTGCTCGCCACGTCGCTGAACCACGGCTGGCTGGTCGACGGCGCGGTCGCCAGCGGCCGCACAGAGGAGGCGCGGCACCATGCGGCGCGGCTGTTCATGCGGGTGCGCCAGCACGATCGCATCGGCGAGGCCCTCGGATGCCGCGCACTGGCCCGCGCTGCCGCCAAGCTCAACGACTTCGCGCGCGCCGAGCACTACCTCGGCTGCGCCGAGCGCTCGGCGCAGGCGCGCGGCTCGGCGCACGAGGCGGCCGCGACGCAGCTGTGCCGGGCGCAGATCCAGGTGGGCCGGGGCCGCGTCGGCGAGGCGCAGCGGCTGCTCGATGCCGCCTGCACCGCCTTCGAGGCGATGGACATGCGCTGGCACCTCGAGCGTGCCCAGCGCACGCGCGACATGCTCTAGCGTGCACTGGTTTCACACCGGGATCTTCGCCGCCACCTTGTCCGCCACCAGTCCGAAGCCGGTCGGGATCGTGGGGTGCAGCTCGTTCTGCCAGAACTGCTGGTAGTCCGCATCCAGCGTGGACAGGGTGCCGCGCAGGTTCGCATGCACCACGTGCTGGAACTCCGGATGCTGCAGCAGCGCGATCTGCATGGCGTTGAGCCGGTCGATCAGCGTCTTCAGGATCTTCCTGCGGTCCTCCAGCGCGTCGTAGCCCAGCTCGACGAGTCCCGGCTTCAGCCACACGTTGAGGAAGACGCCGCGGCCGTCGGGCACCGGGTAGTCGTAGCCGTGGATCAGGATCGGCACCTTGCGCCCGACCGAGGCGACGCTGACGGTGGTAATGGCCGACAGCATGACCGCCAGCAGCTCGCGCAGCCTCCCGTCGACGACCTTCAGGAGCATCTCCTCCTTGACCGGCTGCGCGTGGCCCTCCGCCGCCGGGTGCACCAGCGACTTGAGCGTCTGCTTGTCGCCCACCACGTCGTTGCCCCCGCCCGAGAGCAGGATCGCCTTCAGGCTGCTCTTGTCGGCCGGGGCCAGGCCCTCGATGCGCGTGGTCAGCCATTGCAGCTGCTCGCCCCGGGTCGTGTCGTCGAGGTCGGGGAGGTCGTCGCCCGGTGGCACTTCGAAGATCATCTCCGCGAGCGTGCTGCCGGCACGGGCGCGCGAATCCACCGTGTAGTGGAACTTGCGCTCCAGCACGTCGAGCACGTCGCCCCGTGGCCAGTAGGAGAACCACGAATCGCCGATCGCGAGGAGCATCTTCTGCGCCGCGGCCAGGGGCGCGAACCCCGCACCGCGCGCCACGCGCCGGCGCTGCCCCTCCACCAGGAAGTCGCCGAGCCGACGGCCGCGTTCGATGGCCGGCTGGTCCTTGTCATAGGTGCCCATGTCCCCTCTCCTTGGCAGCCGGGGCTGCGCCGTGCTTCAGCCGCCGATGCGGCCTTCGAAGGTGAAAGCCAGCGGCGCCGGGCTGGGCCGCATCCGTTCCTTCTCGTCCACCAGGCCGGCCAGGATGCCCAGCAGCACCCCCATGCCCGCCTGGTAGCCCGGGCAGGCATGCGCTGGGTGCGGGCCATCCTGGGTGCGCCGGCCGCCGAAGATCGGCGTCACGTCGAGCTTGTCTTCGCGCAGGTTCTGCTGCGTCGCCGAGACCAGCGACAGGACCACGGTCTCGCCCTCGGCGAGCGTTTCGTGGCCGAGCTGGACGCCTTCGCCCTTGACGCGCCGCCAGACGAGTTCCGGCGAGGGCCGCAGCTGCATCACCTCCTTCAGTGGCGCTTCGAGCAGTGCCCTGGCCCTTTCGTACGGGTCCGCCTCCCGGCTTTGCGCCCAGGCCGTGCGCAGCGACCAGAAGGTGCCGTCGCGCAGCCACTCGTTGAGAGACAGCCGCAGGTTGCCGTCCACGGTGGGCAGGAAACCCATGAGCGCGCCGACAAAGGTGCGCGCCACGAAATCGTCCTGCGGCTTGGCGTCGGGGAAGGCGCGGAGGATGGCGGACGCCAGCACCGCGTCCTTGCCCTGGGGCGTCTTCGGCACGGACTTGCTCTTCTGGAACGGCCGGATGAAGGCATGCAGCGATGCGGTAAGCGCCTCGCCGTAGCGCTCGCCGTAGGCTTTCACGTCCTCGTTGGGGTGGGGCTGGAAGATGTAGCGCGAGGGCGCGGTGAACTGGGCGGGATAGATCGCGGGCTCGCCTTCCTTCCAGTCCCAGCGCCAGCTGCCGGGCACCAGGGCGGGCGCCGGCTCGCCGGGCGCCGGCGCCGCGGGCAGGCCGAACCATTCCTGGCACAGCTGCGCCAGCACCTTGTCGCAGACCTCCTTGGCGTCGAGGTTGAGTTCCCAGCGCTTTCGTCCCAGCAGCGGGGCGATGCCCTTTTCGACTTCGATGAACTTGCTCAGCACCTCCGTGGTGAAGGCAAAGGCCGAGCGGAAAGCGCTCTCCTCGCCGAGGCCGCCGATCGCCTTGTTGACTTCCCTTGACTGGCGCTCGTACTCGCCGCTGCCGTCGCGGTCCAGGCCCAGGTAGATCTGCCGGATCGATCCGTCCATCCGTTCCTGGTAACCCGCCACCGTGTAGTGCCGGTCGTCGCCCAGCACTTCCAGCACGCGCTCGCGATCGGCGACCAGCACGCCGTAGGCCGTGCGCAGCACGCCGCCGTGGTGCTCGCGGATGGCAGCCCAGATGCCGGCGCTGATGAACTTCTCCTGCGCCTCCGGGTCCTCGAGCGCACTCTTCCAGGCCCGGATCGCCGGCGCGGGGCAGGGCGCTCCTTCGAGCCGCAGCAGCGCCTGGATGCGCTGCTCGCCTTCGGCGGCCGACCAGACGGGCAGGGGACGCGGGCCGAGGGCGGCCAGGTGGATAAGCTGTTGCAGCGCATGCACCGAGGGCGTGAACAGGTAGGCGCCCCATTCCACGCGCACGTAGGGCCGCGACTCCTCGTTGACGCCGGGCGCCGCGTCCAGAGCGATGCGATGGCTCCGCGGGACCCCGTCGACCGGATGCTCGAAGCGGAAGCTGCGGTCCTCGCCCACCTCGGGCACGCCGAGCAGCGAATCGCTCTGGCCCGAGAAGCCGCCGGCGCTGTTGCCGCCGACCAGCCAGCGCTGGATCACCTCGAACTGCTCGCTGATGCTGGCGTTGTAGGCCATGAACATCAGGCCGCGCTCCTGGCCGTCGTCCACGTAGCCGCCCTCCGGAGCCGCCTCCGGAAACGCATAGCGCGGTCCGTACGACATGCTCCGGCGCATCAGCCGCGGGCGACGGCGCCCCGGTGGGTCCTGCGGCCCCTGGGCGGTTTCATCCTGCCGCGGGTTGGCTCGGCGGATGTGCGCGTGGAAGGGGCAGACCTTGCCCTCGCCGTCCGCGCGGTAGTCGAAGTCGTTGATCGCCGTGGCATCGACCAGCGGCCGGCCGTCCCGGTGCCGGCCCATCAGCTTCGCGAAGATCAGGTCCTCGTCGAGCCCGGTTTCGCGGCCGGCCTGCCGCACGGTCTCGTAGAGCGCGGCCACATCCTGGCGCAGCTTGCGCACGACCAGGAAGCTGCCGTTGTGGAAGAAGCGCACGCGCTCTCGCTCCGCGTCGCTGTCTCCCTGCGGGGCGGGGTCCGCCTCGTTCGGATAACCGAGCAGCAGTTCGCCCAGGTGCACCTGGTTGCGGTACACGGCGCCGTCGGGCACGGCGTCCAGCACCGGCTGGCCGTCGCCGTCGGCAAAGCCGAAGTGCTCCTGGATCCGCTCTTTGTCGTTCAGGTAGCGGCGCAGCGGCTCGATTGCCAGGAGCCGCACGCCGGGGCGCGCGCCGCCCTGCACGGGATTGCCGAAGAGCTTGCCGATCGTTCCGTGCAGCGGGTGGTTCCGGTCCGCGGGATCGCTCACGTCGTTGCCCGGCGCGCCGATGCGCAGCTGGATCACGAGGTGCACGGCCGCCAGCTCGACAGCGGTGTCGTGCTTCGGCGCGCCGGCCTGGACGAAGCGCTGCGGCAGGCGCCAGCGGCGCGGATGGTTGGCGCGGAAGTCCCCGAGCATGCTGGCCCGCGCCTCCATGCCCTCGCGGAATTCCTGCGGGAACCAGGCCAGCTGATCCTCCGGCATGCCGAGGAAGCGCAGGCCTTCGTAGGTGAGCGCGACGTTGACGATCGGCTGGCCCGCCGGCGGCTG
>NZ_LMTS01000327.1:120169-124347 GCF_001541225.1 Variovorax sp. WDL1
GGTCGTCAGCAACTTGCGCAGCTCGTCCAGCAGGCCGGCGCCGGCGCCGCGCGCGTCGAAGGCGACCAGCAGCAGGCAGCCGTGCGTGATGCTCTCGTAGGGCCGCAGGATGCCCCCCTGCACGTCTGCAGGGTCGTCCACCACGGCCTTCGGCGGCAGCTTGGGTACCTCGCGCGGCCGCGTCACCTCGGGCTCGTCCTGGGGCAGCAGCCAGCGCAGCTGGCGATCGAAGCGCACGCGCATCGCCTGCTTGAGCTCGGGCGGCAGGTCGCCGTCCTCCATGAGCGACACGAACTCGCGCAGGATGTCGCGCCCGGCCCGCTGCAGGACGCGGCCGTCGCCCGTGCCGGGCAGATAAAAATCGGTAAGCCGGAACAGCACGGCCAGCGACTGCAGCGCCTGGCGACTGGCGTCCAGGGCGCGCTCGGGGCTGGCGCTCGCGGCCTCCCACGCGATCTCCTCGGGCGTGCGCACGCGCAGGCGCGTCACCGCGAGCGCCTCGGCCGCCTGCGCGGACGGCGAGGAGGGCGCCGGCGGCTGGCGATGCAGCCGCTCCTCGTCGCGCAGGTAGCGCGCGTCCTCGACCGTCAGCCCGTGCGTGTTGTAGTAGAAGGCGGTCTCGACCTGCACCTTGCGCACCCAGCCGGCCCAGGCGTCGAAGCCCGCGTCATGCGAGACCACGTAGCCCTCGGAGTTGCAGAAGATCACATCCAGCAGGGTGCCGACCTTCTGCCACAGCACGCGGATGTAGGCCTCCCAGGTCCCGTCGAAAGTGACGGCCAGCAGGATCTTGTCCTCCGGCTCGAGCACCGCAACGCGGAACGAATGGATCTTGGCCACGCGCTCCACCGCATCGGAGATCGGGCGCAGCAGCGTGTGCTCGTGCAGCGAGGCGCGGCCGCCCTGCAGCGTCTTGAGCAGGCGCTTGGCGCGCGTCTTGTAGGTGACTGCGTCCAGCGATGGCACCAGGCCCGGCTTGATCGGTGCCAGGAGCGTCAGGTCGCTCGAGCCCGTCAGGCTCTTGCCCTTGATTACCAGTTCTGCTCGCATGCTGCCTCCCCGGGGCGGCCCGCGACGCGCCGCGGCACGCCCTCGAGGCCATGAAGTTGGTCGGATTGTCGTGCGCGGCCCGCGTCGGGTGCAAGGGTCTGGCCCCGCCTTCTCGTGTGACAGCCGGACGCACGATATCGCCGGGCCGCTTGCCCCGGCATCCCCCTCAAAGGGGAGGCGTCTCCCCGCTGTCTTGTGCTGCGAGCAAGCGTACGATCCGAAGGTCGGAACCGCCCCCTCGAGGAGGCTTCATGAGCGAACCGGATTTCACGACCCTGCAACAGCGCATGCTTGCGGAGATCGCTGCCAAGACGATCTTCTCGACCATGCACCTGGGCAAGGCGGCGCTCGACGCGCGGGTGATGGAGGCGCTGGGCAAGGTGCCGCGCCACCTCTTCGTGCCCATCGAGCTGAGGCCCTATGCCTATGTCGACACGCCGTTGCCGATCGGCTACGGCAAGACCATCTCGCAGCCTTTCATCGTGGCCGTCATGACCGACCTGCTGCGCGTGCGCTCGACCGATACCGTGCTGGAGATCGGCACTGGCCTGGGCTACCAGTCTGCGATCCTGTCGGAACTCGCGAAGCAGGTCTACAGCGTCGAGCTCATCGAGGAGCTGGCCCTGCAGGCGCGGCAGAGGCTGGCCCGCCTGGGCTATGCCAACGTCGAGGTGAAGATCGGCAATGGCTGCCACGGCTGGCCCGAGCACGCGCCGTACGACCGGGTGATCGTCACCGCGGCGCCGGAGCTCATCCCGCCGGCGCTCATCTACCAGCTCAAGCCCGGGGGGCGAATGGTGATCCCGGCCGGCCTGCCGGAGGCTCAGCAGCTGCTGCTGGTGGAGAAGGACGCGGATGGCTCGGTCTCGACGCAGGAGATCTTCCAGGTGCTGTTCTCTACGCTGGAGGACACCGAGGCCGATTGAGTTTCGCCGCGGCGCTTACCACAGCGGCTCGCTGAGCTGCTGGCGAACGGGCTGAGCCCTTGAGAGGACCAAGTGCCGACCATCGGGATTGGGCGTGATGTCCAGGTTCGCAGACCGGCACTTGGCAATCGTCGGCTTCTCGTCCCCGAAGGCCGAATAGCTCCACTGCCAGACCGGCTGCCCTTGGCTATCGATCAGCCGCCTTGGGGTGTTGAGGTGATCGCTGTGAATTGAACGAAGGGCCTGATCCAGCGTTATCGATTGCCTCGGAAGATCGTGCGCCAGTTCTTGATGAAGTGCAGTGCCACTCCCACCAGACCCAGCAAGATTCCCCCATCAACAATCCAGCCGCCAACCGCCTGCCCAGAGAACACCAGGATGCCGCCTACGATAGCGATGAAGAAACCGGCAGCAGCAATCTTCAAACCCATCGTTTCATCGGTCCAAAGGGTCATCAATTTCGTGCGCATAAAAGTTGTTGCCTACAAGATTGGTGAGTTCCGGAGACGCCACCACCGACGCCTCCCATGCCACGGCCAGTTTGTGCACTTCCATCACTGCCGAACAAGACCGACCCTGAACCCACGAGGCCGGCACCCCCTGTCCAGCATGCCCCTTGGTAATCGGTAATGCCTGTGCTCAATGGGCCTGAGCCGATCGAAGTCACCGGGCCGGCTCCCGCCGACATTCCTGGGCCTACGGTGTAGCAAATCATCGAATAAACACAAGTATTGCCATTCGTGTCACGCGCCAAGCCGCCGTCCATACCGAGACCAATTCCAAGCGGCGTGTGGAAGCTGAATCCTCCGCCTATCGATGCATTGGACCCTCCTGCCGGCGCACCGTTTCCTGGCCTGCCATAGACGCCACTGCCCACACCCATCAACCCCGTCGGGTCCATGAACATCAGCGGATTCAAATTGGCATAGATGAACCCGTTCCACCCTCCGCGGAGCCCGATCGGGTCGAACTGCGTGTATCGTCCGGTTCGGCTGTCGTAGTACCTGTTCCAGTTCTGCCCGAGCCCACTTTCGTTGTCCCGGTACATGCCCATGTAGCCGAGGTTGAACAAGAACTCGGCAAAGCTCGTGATGCCAGGATTCGGCGTGACATCAAGGTCTGCAAACCGGTTGTGTGCCGTCGTCGGCTTCGTGTCGCCAAAGGCGCTGTACGCCCACTGCCAAACAGCTTGCCCTTGGCTGTCGGTGAGTCTTCTCGGCGTGTTGAGGTGGTCGCTGTGCACCGCGTAGATCTGGCCGTTGATCACCGCCGCGATCGGCATCGGCCCGTTGGCCGTGGGCAGGTAGATGTACTGCGTGCTGCCCGCGCTGTTGGCCCCGCCCATGCCGGTCTCCGCGAGCAATGTCCCTTCTTCGTCGTACATGAACGCATAGCCCAGCTTCTCGGCATCGCTGGCGCTCGGGCCCCACCGCTGGGTGAAGAAGCCGAGCAAGCCTTGGAAGAATCCGGGATCGCTCTCATCCCCCCCCGCCGGCGGATACAGCGGCTCCGTCTTGAAGACGCGCTGCCCCAGCGCGTTGTGCGCGTACCGGGTGGTCGGGCTCGTGTCATTGGCGCCTGTCGTGGCCGCGCTCAGTCTCCCCTCGGCGTTGTAGCTGTACGTCCTCAGCCCGTCGCCCGTCATGTCGCCCTTCGCGTTGTACTCGTAGACCACGGTGGTGCTCGCAGTGCCCGCGGTCTGCCGGAAGGCCATGAGCTTGTTGCTGAAGCCATCGACCACATACTCGCGCGCCGTCGTCTGGTCCCGGATCGTGCGCGTGCTGCCGGTGCGGTTGCCGTTCGAGTCGTACGTGAAACTCGTGGCATTACCCGGTGCATCGAAGCCCGTGATTCGCCCGGCTGCGTCGTAGCGCACGTTCCACGTGACGTCCGCGCCGGCGATGCTGCTGTGCGTGGGGTCGCTGTCTGCGGGCTGCAGGAGCTTCTGCGTCAGGCTGGTGATGCGTCCGGCTGCGTCATGGACATAGCTCGCAAACTCGGTGGCGGTGAGCCGCCCCGCGAGGTCATAGCTTCGGCTGGCATGGAGGTTCGATGCGAAGGCCCAGCGCCAACCGGTGGGCTGGCCCATTGGGTTCCAGGCCATGTCGGCGATGAGCGGGCTGCCGTTGCGGCTCAGCTGCGCCAAACGGCCAGTGGCGTCATACCTGACATGCTTACATCGGCGCGCCGTTGGGGCTACGC
>NZ_LMTS01000321.1 GCF_001541225.1 Variovorax sp. WDL1
GCTCAAGCCGCTTCCATCATGATGGTCTTGAACTCGCCGCTGGCGATGCGCTTCTGCCACTCGGCGGGGCCGGTGATGTGGGCGCTGGTGCCGCCGGCGTCGACCGCCACCGTCACCGGCATGTCGACCACGTCGAACTCGTAGATCGCTTCCATGCCGAGGTCGGCGAAGCCCACCACCTTGGCCGTCTTGATCGCCTTGCTCACCAGGTACGCGGCGCCGCCCACGGCCATCAGGTAGGCGCTCTTGTGCTTCTGGATCGCCTCGATGGCGACCGGGCCTCGTTCGGCCTTGCCGATCATCGCGATCAGCCCGGTCTTCGCGAGCATCATCTCGGTGAAGCCGTCCATGCGCGTGGCGGTGGTCGGGCCGGCGGGGCCCACGGCCTCGTCCTTGACCGGATCGACCGGGCCCACGTAGTAGATCACCCGGTTGGTGAAGTCCACCGGGAGCTTCTCGCCCTTGGCGAGCATGTCGGCGATGCGCTTGTGCGCGGCATCGCGGCCGGTGAGCATCTTGCCGTTGAGCAGCAGCGTGTCGCCCGGCTTCCAGCTCGCAACCTCGGCCGGCGTGAGCTTGTCCAGGTCCACGCGCTTGCTCTTGTTGTAGTCGGGCGCCCATTCGATCTTGGGCCAAAGGTCGAGCGAGGGCGCCTCGAGGTACACCGGCCCCGAGCCGTCGAGCACGAAATGCGCATGGCGAGTGGCCGCGCAGTTCGGGATCATCGCCACCGGCTTGCTGGCTGCGTGCGTGGGGTACATCTTGATCTTGACGTCCAGCACCGTGGCGAGGCCGCCCAGTCCCTGCGCGCCGATGCCCAGTGCATTGACCTTCTCGTACAGCTCCACGCGCAGCGCCTCCACCTTGCCGAGCTCGGCGCCCGAGCGCTTCTTCGCCAGCAGCTCGTGCATGTCGAGGTCGTCCATCAGGCTTTCCTTGGCGAGCAGGGCGGCCTTCTCGGCCGTGCCGCCGATGCCGATGCCCAGCATGCCGGGCGGGCACCAGCCGGCCCCC
>NZ_LMTS01000315.1 GCF_001541225.1 Variovorax sp. WDL1
GGGCCGTGCCCGCCGCGACCTATTGATCAGCGTTTCCTTAACTTCGATGGCCAATCCGGTATATCGGCCGGTAGGGCTCGGAAATGGATGGATCCAGTCCACGACTCCCTTGCGCACACCCATGGCGCGCATCTTTCCGGCCTCGCCCCGCTTGCGCAGTCCGCCGTTCGGCACGTGCATGAGCCAGCGGAGGAAAGGGTAGGTTCCCTCGTGAGCGAAGACCCAGTTCGCACAGGCCCGGTGGATCTGTTCCTCGGTCGGGTGGCCACTGGCCAGCGTGAGCTTGCGGGGCTTGCGGCGCTTGCGAGCCCGGGCTGGCTCCGGCTCCAGCGCAGGCGCGGTCGACTTCAGACTGGGCGTAGCCAGCGCCAACGATCCGCCTCGAACGCGCAAGCGCTCAGGGGCGGCCGATCGGAAGAGTTCGCTGTCAGGGGTTCCCGCCGGAGCAAGACCCATGCGCGCGCGGTACTCGGCGGCGCTCATCCGCTGGAACGCGGCGCTCACTGGGTAGCCTTCCAGGGACTGCTCTTCGGCGGTGGGACCTTGAACTCACGGCCCTTGAACTGGACGACCAGGTCGTTGTCATCGAGCCACGCCTGCACCATGTCCGCCTGCATCTGGGACGCCCGGATCTCCTTGGTCGTCCTCATCACGACCCGCCCATCCTCTTCCTTGAAGAGCGTCGTTACATTGATCGTGTCGAGTGCCATGAGCTGCCTCGGCAACTCCACCGTGCGCACCTGCAGGTGTCCCTTGCGCAGCGCCCTGACGACGAACGCGCCTCCTGCAAGCGCGCCGACGAAGCCGCAGACGATGGCGGCGCAGAAGAGCGCGATCACGGGGACATCGACCACAAGAGTCAGCCGCGCGGAGCCAAGCTTCGCTCGTCGTCCTGGTCGTCTTCAACCTTTTGCTCGACAGCCCGGACATGCAGGTCGGCGAGCAGCGCCGCACCCACCTCACGCCGGCGCTCGCGCTCCTCCGGCGACATGGGCGTGTTGCCGATGGTCAACGGAGTTTCGTCGGGGTTGTTGACCATCGTGCGCGACTTGCGATCCCAGATCACGAAGGCGAACGAGTGGCGGGTGACGACCTGGATACCGCCGAGCTCGACAAGGCGGTGCGGATAGCCATCGCTGTCGAAGAGGGGGAGCGCCCAATCAATTTCCTCGCCGTTGGTTGATGGGTAGTAGGAAGCGGCCACGGCTTCAGCATTGGGCCTGGCCGCGTCCGCAGGCTCTGCGCCTACCTTGCGGACCTCAGCCGGCTTGTGGTCGTCGTCGAGCTGGTGCAAGGCTTCCTGGACCAACGTCCGGACGTGATCGCCGCCCCCCTGAAAGCCGTTCCACGCAGCGTCGATGTGACCTTCGGCGTAGCCGCTACCCGTGCGCTCGAGGAGCTGGCGCACGGTGCCGTCCGGCAGGCCTCGGAACAGGGTGGTACGGAGATGGCCCTCGAACGTGCCACGAAGGGCTTCGATCTTGGGGGTGGGCAGCTTGCGAAGGTCCAGGTTACGGGAGGTCATGTGATCCGGGAAGAGAGGTGCCTAAGGGCGCTCAGGTCGACGCCGGCAGCCCAGAGGGTGCAGAAGCAGGGGCTACTGCTGCCTTCATGGACTTGCGGCAGGCGAGGTAGCCCTTCACGCTGGTGTAGAAGAAGAAGACGTTCTGGGCGACCACGCCCCACACGGGCGCCGTGGGTGCGGTGAAGGCCCAGACGATCCACAGGACGTTGGCGACTAGCCATGCCATCCAGCCCAAGTACGACCAACGGTCATAGCGCGCCACGAGCAGGCTGCCGGCCATGCTGATGGCGGCGCAGACGATGTCCATGGTGATGGCGATGTTGAAGATGGTCATACAGGGCGTCTGGATTCGATGAGGGGGAAGGGCTTCCTTCAATCGAGATCCGCCGGGGATTCTGCTCGATTTCAGAAATATTGTGCGAAGTTCTTGGTTCGTAACAGAATAGCGCCGCGAACACGACTAACGCAAGGCAGACTGTGACACGATTATCTACGTCCGTACTCCGGCAGCACGCGCCGGGCTCCCAGGCCGCGCGCTCGCCGGCACCGGCCGCCGGCGCTGCGTCAGCGAGCAAGGCGGTGCACGGCATCGCAGTGGATCCGCGCAGGGTCACTGGCACGTCTGCGTGCTGGTTCTCGACGGCGCAAGAGGCCGACCAGGCGTTCCTGAAGATGTCGAGCTCCCAAGCGCTGGAAGCCGCGACGCTTGAGCGCTTCAAGCTCCTGGTCCCCGCGAGTGCGACGCGCGAAAAGGTCGACGAGATGGTGATGGCGGCGGTCCGCTGGGACGCCTATCTGCCAATCGTGCGCAGGGAGGGGGAGCGGCGTGCCGCCAACGATTCAGCGCTGGCGCCGCTGGGAAGCTACGAGTTGGGGTGGCCTTGGGACTCAGACCCCGAGGTCGGGATCAGGCCGCGGGCTGTAGCAGAGTAGGCGAGAGGGAGGAGCGCGCTATTGCGCGTGAGCCATGAATATCTTCCCTTGGGATACCGGTCAGAACGGATAGAGATGCTGCGCGCGGCGAGGGCCGTGACCCTCCTTCGCCCGAACCAATCCTTCGTCCATCAGTGCCCGCACATGATCATGTGCCCGACGGTACGGAACGTTCGCCGCCTTTGCCGCGGCGTATATGGATATCCCAGGGCGGTGGACGACTTGATCATATATTTCACGACGTCGACCCGGCCACCTCATAAAGACGGATTCAGGCTTCAGGTTGAAGGTGCCACTTTCAAGCCAGCTCCACAGATAGTCGAGCGGTCCTGCGCTCTTGCTGAGTTCTGGGGGCACGCATTGACGGATGTGGGGCCAGTGTTCCCTAAAGGCGGCACGGCCCAAGAACCGAACGAAATTCCTTGGAGACATGCGCTTGATCGAATCTGGAAGGTAGGAACGATGGCCCGCCAGGATGCCTTCTCGCCATTTCTCCAGTGGAACGTCTCGACTCCAGAACACCGAACGAGCGACTTCCTCCCACGGGGCGTCATCGGGGGTCTGTCTGATCAGGGTCACTCTGGTGCTCCTTCGCAATGCGCGTCATCCGGGAGCTCGATCATCCCGAGCTGCGCATAGATATGGTCGCGCAGAACGTCGACGTCGCGTCCGCCAGCCCACCGGGGAGATGCGACAGTCTGGTCCAATTCTTCAACGAGGTCGAACCAGGGCATTGCGGGGATCGCCTCGTAGAACGCCTGTATGGGGAATGCGTATGGAAGCGAGTCGACAAATTCGGGCAGCGGCTGAAAAGCAATGGAGAGAACATACAGGTCGAACATGTCTCTTGCGGTCTGTCTTCCACCCGGTGGGGTTGTCGCGCCGTCACCCGCCCAGCCCACGACGGTGCGCAGCTTTCGGTGGTATAGCTCGGGAACTGCCTCCGTCATGATCTTCGTGCTGCCAACGACGAGCCCCGATTCGAGAGCCGGGAAGGTCTCGGCGTACATGTCCTCCACGAAAGAGACCTTCACCCGCCCCCTCGCCGTGAGCAGTACGAAGTGAAGCTGGTCGGCTTTGACCGCATCGTGCGTGATCTCTAATCCGTCAATGAGCAATCGTGCCGCGGTCACTTGGCTGAGGGCGGCTTGAGCGTCAAATCCTTGGGGAACAAAGAAGTCCAGGTCGTAGCTCAATCGATGGCACAGGTGGAAGCGCGAAAGAGCGGTGCCCCCAGAGAGTTTCGCGCCGGCCAAGAGCTCGCCGCCCGCTAGAACGAGCGCGTCGAGTGCAGCGTCTTGCCGAGCGTCCGTTTCCTTCTTTCGTTCCAGGAAGTCCGCGGCGGAGATGGGCGATGTCATACATGACATTTCGATGTAAGCTGATCAGGAAACGAGCTTCTCCCTGATCGCTCTCGCGGTGAACGTCGTCTTCATCCCGAGCTGCTCCGACACATCCGCGTCGTTCATGCCGCGGTGTATGAGCCGCGCCGCATAGGCGTTGCGCACGAACTGCGGCCCATGGAACGCGGCCTGGTGTCCCAGCTCCTCGAGCGTGCGCTTCACGCAGCTGGTCACCACGCGTTCGGCCAGGTCCGGTGCGATCGGGCTTCGCGCCGCGCCAAGGCCGCCAGCGACCAGATCCGCCGCCGGCGCGATGTCGGCCTGACCGAGAAAGAGCCGGTTCGACTTGCGGGCGCCTTCCGAAGTGGCGCGGCGGGACCTGACGATTCGCAGCTCCGAGCGCATCTCGATCCACCGCCGCAAGGCATTTGCGAGCTGGCGCTTGCCGACGACCGTGCGCGCGGCCACCTGCCGGTGCCCCGGTGAGCGAATTACGACGGTGCCGTCGTCCATGAACGAGACGTTGCGCGGGATGAGCTTGCAGACCTCGGACAGTTTCAGGCCGCATTCGGCGACGAGGAGCCGCAGCGCGAGGTTGCGCGCCGGCGTCCACCCCTTGCGCAGCTGCGCGCGCTCCTCGATGAACATTCGGGCGGCCATCTTCTCGTACTCGGCAAGGAACGTCGGGCCGGGAGGCAGCGGCGGGTCGGATTCGATCCGGCTTTCGGGCTTCTTGCGCTTGCCCTCGAGCACGACCGCCGCGGGGTTGGTGCGCAGAATTTCTGATGCTTCCAGGTGCGTGAACACTCGGTTGATCTCGGCCAGGTAGGTCCGCATGGTGCGCACGCTGGCCGGGGCGTTCTTGCGGCCGCGCAGCGATCCGAGGAAGTCTTCAATGTGGGCCTGCTTGACCTGGTCGAGCTTGAGCCTCTTGGCAGCGAGCCACCGGCAGAACTTGCCCCAAAACGACTGGTAGAGCTTGTTGCTGTGCTCTGTGTAGAGCGCGTCGCCGTTGCTATCGTTGCCTGCATGGCTCCAGGTGAGCGTGGCGCGCCACTCTTTGTGTGCCTGGAGCGGGTTCTGCAGCCACGGGAGGCTGCCAGCGGAGGACGTCGTGATGGTGCGGGCCATGTGACCTGAGGATAAGGGGCCTCTTCGCTTCGGCCGCTTACGGCCCGATTTTTGCGTTGCGACGAAGCCGCAATCCCCACTATGGCGTCACTTCGAGCGGCTGGCCTGTTTCGGTTTCGCCGTGATCGACTTCGCGACGATGCCAACTGCGGCATCAACGCCGTGCTTGCAGACTGAATAGTCGTTGGGCAGGAAAGGATTCTCGAGCGCGCTCTTGCAGTGCTTGTACAGCGCCTTGTCAACGAACTCGGGGCGCTCATTGGCCGGTGGCAACATCGCTCCCATCTCGAACATGCGACGCACCATATCCTCGGCTGTGCCTCTCGCGCCGCTCACGCACACCCAGAACGATGCTGCCGTGGTTTGCGCGTTGAACTCCTCGCACGACTCCCTGCCAACAGCGTCGATCATTCGCTCGGTGCGCGCCTTGAAATCGGCGATCTCTGCGCGCTTCTTGAAGTCGGACATTTCGTCCGAGGCCTGGGCTGAGGCGATGCATGCGGTGAGGCCCATGACGAGGGCGGCAAAGAAGAGTTTCTTGGTCATACTGCTTGAAGAGGGGGTCGGCGCACATCTAAGCGAATCAGTTTAGGAGGTCGTCGCTTGACTGTTCTGGGCGAGGAGTTTGATCAGGTGCTCGCGAGCTTTCGTCGCATTGCTCTGGTAGTACTTGGCTGAAGGATGCTGAAGGCGGTAGCACTGGATCCGATTGTCCAGCGTGAATCCCCAGAGATGTCCAGTCCCAATGCCATCTGCCTTCCAGTTGTCCGAGCCGGTGCAGCGGTGTGGCGCTTTCGGGTCGTCCGGATTCGCGTGAGGGAAGAACTCCCGGCGAACTGCGGCCGAATCGATGCCATTGGCGAAGACGATCACGTCGGGCCGCAAGGTCTCGATCTGGATATCAAGCAGCAATCCCGACAGCTTGCGAACCTGAGGCCAGGCCTCGAGGTTCTTGCGGGGATCCTTCCCTTTGTGGGCAACCGCAAAGAGGTTGGAGTAGATGAGACCTGCTTCGCCCGTGGCTCTCCCCACAGCCTTCAGTAGGCGAATGAGCCCCGAGCCGTGCGTCTTGCTGTGCAGGCAATGCTCGCTGTCGCGATAGCGGGCGTGCTTCTCCATCCCGCACGTAACGTATTCGGCCAAAGACCGAGAGTTCGCGGCTGCGGCGTAGTTCCATGTGCGTGTCTCCCGGCCCATGACCATCACCTTGCGCGCAGCGGTCGAATAGTTGGCGGAGACGGTTGGGAGAAAGAGGTCGTTGAGGCCGTTGCCAGGCTTGATGCGGTACGCATTCAACGTAGCGATGAAATCGCGGTCGGTTGCTTCAAGCACTTCGATGTAGCGAGCGGTCAGTTGCTGGTTCAGATCCATGAGGGGCTTGCGTTATTGTTGAGCAGGGATTCTGCACGGGCACGCTAACGCGCCACCAAATCGTGGAGAAATGCGAACTTCGTCATTGGAAAAACAGGCTTGGCGATCTGCGCCCAGCCTTCGCGGCTGCAGCTCGGCCCGCACCCGCGCTCGCCGCCCGCACCGCCGAGTGGCTCACGTGGCCGCCGGCGGCCTGGCGCTCCTCCAGCTTGTAAGCCCAGCCGCGTTGGCCGGCCAGACGCGTCTCCTGTTCGAACTTGATCGTGGCGTGGAGCTTGGCGACAGCGGTGCGCGCGGCGAGCGCCTCCGATCCGTATCCGTCCGAGTCCTTGGTGGCGCGCTTCACGGCCCACGTCAGGCCAAGCTGCTCCTGCACCGACATCAGGTCGACCTCGGCGCTTGGAGTGGCCATGTGCTGCTTCAGCCTCCTGATGGCGCTCAGCGCGTTCTCGGGCCTGGTGCCAAAGGCATCGCTGTCGCGGCGGGCGCGGGTCACTGCCCATTCGAGCCCCCGGAACTCGCCCTTCGTGAGGGCTTTGGCGAGGGCGAGGGTACGCAGGGGATCTCGGATCATCGGGTGAGCTTTCTCTACAGGCTCAGTTCGCGGCGCGCGCGGCATCGGCTTGCCGCTCGGCTTCCAGCAATACACGGGACAGGCGCACGCCAAGCGCTTCGCAGACGCTGGAGGCTTTCGGGAAGGTGGGCTTGCGGCCGTTCTCCATCTCGGAGATCGAGGACACCGAGAAGCCGGTCTGCGCGGCAAGCTCCTGCAGCGTGAGGGACTTGGCCAGGCGGCGCCGTTTCAGGCAGGCACCGAAAGTGACGGCGTCGAAGCCGACGGAGGCGTTTGCCCGCTTCATCAGATCTGGGTGCGCAGTGCGCGCGCAATCTCGGGCCAGGACGCACCCATGAAGTCGTGCACGTCCACCGCGAAGGACCGCCATTGCCGGGTCAGCTTGGACTTGATGGCGATCTGGGGGCCTTGGCTCGCGAAGAGGTCCATGCCGGCCCAGGCGCGCACCACGCGCGGAAGTAGGGCGCTTTCCCCAAGGTAGCTGGCGCCTTCAGGCTCCAGATCGCGCATGGCCGGGTGCAGGGATCGATGCACTTCGCACAGGACGCCGACGGCCGAGTGGCGCCCGAGCCGGTCCCTCAGGCGGCGAGCGCCGCGCTTGTACTTGCCCGATTCGAGTGCGTCGGCCCATAGGGCTGCGATCTCGGAATTCATCTGCGTGCCTGGCTCGGGTACGCCGGCGCCGCGCACGCTCGCGCAGTTCAGGGACCGCATCGCGGGCGAGATCTCGGTGGCTGGGTGACGATGCAGTCCGGGGCGCTGGCGGGGTACGGGCGGCAGGCCGTCCATGCTGCGGATGGTGCAGTAGGCGTCGGCCGGCGACGTCGGCGCCACGGGGCTGCGTCCGAACAGGTGGCGAGAGAGGAGTTCGGCGGCGGAGCTCAATTCAGGTGTCCAAGTTGGGTGGTTTGGAATGCAGGGCGGTCGGGGTCGCACGGCTGGGAGCTGCGCGCGCCGCGCTGGAGGCCTTCGCCGTAGGCGCGCAGGGCTGCGACCACGACCAGGATGGGCGTGCCGACCCAGAGGCTCGCGCTCACGAACTGCCACGCCGAGGCCTCGCCGGTCAGCAGGCTCAGCAGGTGGTAGGCGATCCATGGGCTCAGTGCGACGGCGGCGATGAACTTCTTCATAGGTGCTTCAGGGGCTTGAACCGAATGGCTCTTGCGGGCTATCCCCGCGGGTGGTGCGGCGCCAGCTCGGATGGGTGGCGGCGCGCCTTGCGCGTTGCTGGCCCGGCGCCCGCGGGCTCGGCCTGCGACATGCTGGCGATCGGGATCGAGTAGAGGCACTGGCCTGCGTGCGACCAAAGGTCGAACGTGTACTGCAGCCACTTCGTACGGCGCTCGAGCTCGACGCCCGGCAGCTGCTCGCGGCAGGCGGCTGCAAGCTCCTCGAAAGTGACGGGGGTGCTCTTGCCGCTCACGCGGAAGTGCACGGACCCCTGGATGATCTCGGCCTCGATCCTGACGCGGCGAGCGTCCTGCTGCGCGCGCCCTTGAGGGGCCTTCCTGCGCTGTTGCGCGTCCAGCGCGCTCGGCAGCGTCGCGAGTCTCATTGCCGCGAAGTCGGTCTGACGGTCCTCGGCGGAGGGAGTGTCGGAGATCCGGTGCCGTTTGGAGACGGCGGCGTCAAGGATGGAGGGCGCTCGCTGAGGCTGGCGCACGGGCGAGGACGTTCTCATGGCGCTGCCTTTCGTGCGAGCGCCCGGCAGATGCGCACCGCCAGGACCACCGTTGCCAGGACGCTGAAGGGCCAGAGGACAAAGGCGCAGAGCGCGAGCGCGGCCAGACCAACCAGGAACATGCACAAGATGCCCGCCGCGTTGCCTGCGTTGTCGACAGCCTGGCCGAGCAGCTCGGGCCAGCCGCACGCAGGGGCACGGGCGCGCAGCGCGTCCGCCACGTGGCACGCACCCAGGTAAAGCAGTCCGGCAAGCATCGTTCCTCGGCCTTGTGTGTGAACTGTGGACATGAACCATTCACGTCCGTTCGATTCGCACCAATGGTATCGCACGAAGAAAAGATCACGCAAGGATTACAAGAATCTAGGAGATACTCACCCACACGCCAGCCCAGCTGGACAGGCCCAGCAGCACGCCAGCTGCACCGCCTATCCCCGAGGCTCGCGCTCACGCACACCCTGAAGGCTAGGAACAAAGATCGTCGCCGGCCGTCCCGGCAAGTTCCTTGACCGAAAGTTCGTCGAGAACTAGAGAGGCGAATGAGCCTGGTGGCTTGTCAATCCTGGAAAGTTCGTCGCCAGGCATGGAGCGTCACTGCGGAGGCCGCCGCTGCCCCTGTTCCCTTTAAGACAGGGCGACAACCAAGGCCTTGCCAGATGAAGTAGCGGCGGGACTCGCTTGACTGGAACTTCGTGGCCGCGCTATCTAACTTTTCGGACAGCACCCAGGTGAGGCGAGGGGAGCGACCCGGGATGGAGCGGCGCCCGCGCCGGCAGTGGGAAGGGGCACAATGCGTCCAACCGCCGGACTCGGCCACAAGCAGGCATCGCAGCGCTACCTGCTTGGCACGGACCACCGTGGTAGCGAGTACGACAAGGACGCCATTGCTGCAGCGCCGGGCAGCCTGGCCACAAAGACGGAGAACAGGTACCGGAGGGAAAACTTTTCTTCAATTTTTGAAAGAAAGGGCTTGGGTCCGAGGGAGGCGGCGTCTATGCTGGGAGCGCCACTCGAGCTGCATATGATCCTGCCGACCTGCCCCTCTACGCTGCCAGCCGACCTCAGCGCGCTCGTGGCGCAGTTCGGAGCAGGCTGGGCCGCCAGCCCGGCGCGCCCCTCTCCCACGCCT
This sequence comes from Variovorax sp. WDL1, assembly GCF_001541225.1. Classification (GTDB taxonomy): domain Bacteria; phylum Pseudomonadota; class Gammaproteobacteria; order Burkholderiales; family Burkholderiaceae_C; genus Variovorax. The sequence goes on from NZ_LMTS01000315.1 coordinate 9,688, forward strand.
GGTGTCCTGCAGCTCTGGAGCCGGCTGGTGCAGCAATGGGCGGATGCGCCGGACGTCCCGCTACTGGTACGCAAGCATCGGGGCGACCGCGGCACGATCATTCCCCACGCAACGGGCCGCACCATCATCCCAAGTGACAACAGCGCCGCCCACTGGGCCTTTTCCCTTGCTGCCGCAGGCATTTGCCCCAGTCTCGCCGAGGTCCGCGACTTGTTCGCGGAGGACAAGATCCCCGTGGTCATGATTCAGAAGGCCCAAGAGAAGCAGTGCGCGTCGCATCACTGCCGGCTCGTCAGCGAGCACGACGTCACCGAGAAGGGCTGGAAGCTCGCCCACATCGAGCCTGTGGGCGTGAACACCCGCACGCCACTGGCATGCATCCCGCTGGAGACCCTCAAGTCCAAGTTCATCAACCTGGTGTCGCCCGCGAATATGTTCGTGATTCCGCGGGACTGGGGCGGACTGGCGGAAAGTCCGGCCGTGATAGATGCTGTGAAAGCGTGGAACGCCGATGGGGTGCTCCGTTCGGTCGGGCGCCGCGAGGACGCTGCGAGGGTTGTTCGCGGCATGGCCGGCGCGATCTCCACGGCCTGATATATGAGGGGTGACGGTCAGGACGAAGGAAGTCGCGGGTACCCCGAACTCCGTGATCCGACCCCGCAGGCACGCGGCGATGCCCTAGCGAAGCCGCTAGGGTCTTGCCTTTGCTGCGCCCAGGGAAAGCCGGTGCCGCCTCATCTCTCTTCGGGTTCCCTGACGCACATCGAGTACGCGGCGAGGCCGGGTCGGACACTTTCGCCCCGTAAGCGTTTAATTTGTGCCCGTGGCGCTTCGCTAGCCCATGCGACGGTAGCAATGGTCCTGCGCGGTGCCTTCGGCTGCCGGCCAGAGGCCGTCGTTCGGCCGGCGGCTTTGGGGTGGCAGAGCGCCTCAATCAATGAATGGGCGGAGTGCCTCCGCTGGTCGACGACGTCCATGTGAACCTCGAGATCGGCAAGCGGCTCTGACCTGAGGCGGATCAAGTGCGTTGTTCAAGGAGCCACGCATCGATTAGAAAATAGGCAAGCGCGTACCGCATTGCGTAATCATCGGCGATTGTAAAGATGCGCAGATCGTCGTAGCGCTGGCTTTGCTCAAGAAACTCGGTCTGCATTTGAAGTCTTATGATGAACGCATTCCAAGTACCGGCCGCTGGTGGACGCTCTCCGGTCCGTATCGCACTGCGCCCTATTTGATCGACCAGCGTGGATGCTGCCTCAAAATCTTCAACGTCATGCGCATGGCACAGGGCGCGGAGGCTTCTTGCGATCTCGACCGCCATAGGGACGAAGCGTTGCGCTCCGAAGCGTAGGTTAGGTCCATCGCGCAGTTGACCGAAAAGGTGCTTGAGCCCTTGCTCCGATCGACGCAGGTCGATCATGAACGCGAGATCAAGCATTGCATGAAAGCGATCGGCTTGGGTATCAAGATCCGCAATGTGCCGCTCGCACAAGCTGACGAACTCCGGATAGCGCTCCAGATTGGACCGGTTGCCTTGCTGCTCCAGCCCACATGCGACATAGAGCAGCCGCATGCTGTCAACGAATATGGCGGCACACACAACGAGGATCCACCGCGTCGCAGAAGCCCGCCGTTCGCGCTGGCCGGGCTGGCCTCCCTGGTAAATGTGAATGACCTCGGCCTTGACCGAACCCAAAATCCCAATAGAGACAGCGGCCGGAGGAATGTCCGCCGTCTCTAAGCTTTTTTTCCCGCTGCGGATCCCACCGTCATATTGGAAGCCCGGATCTCATCTGCCTCGATAAATCGCCCCTTCAATCCGATGCCGTTGACGACATTGAGCTGGCTCAGGTCGATCAGGCGGACATGGAATTCGTCGCCCTCGATCCCTATGGACGTTGCCGGCACCTGCTTCAACGCTTCAATGAGTGCATGGGCCAGTTGATCGACCCGAACACGGTCATCCTCTGGTTGCATATCAATGGCTTCGGCAACAACAAGTTTGCGCCCCGCTGTCGGCGAATCGGCCAGCTTTTCGACATCGCCGGGAGCCCACTTCGCGACCTGTATCTTGAGAGCCTTGTAAGCATCTTTGACGACCTCGCCGACCACCCCCTTGAGTGCGGCCTCACCGGCCATCGTTAAGGCAGCGACGGCCAACGCTCCAACGGTAACGGGATCAGCCATGAATGCCTCCGATCGTTCGATCGCGCGATCTGCGCAGGCCTATGGTAGCCGCCAAAACGAAGAAGCCCCCTAGCCGAAGCTGGGGCGGTTCGCAGAAATCAAATTCTGCGCGATCTCTGTACTCCGCAGGCACCGATGCCGAGGGCCGCGGAAAGTCACGGCGATAGGCCGCAATGGGGCCCAGACCCGCTGTTCCATCGCTACGAAGCTGACACCGGCAACCTTCATGCGGTCCGCGCCTTCACCAGGCATGCGCCCTTTGCCGGGCGTGATCTCAGCGCCTGTCCATTTGGTGCTGCCGTTGCCGGATGACGCATGGGCCAGCAGTGGTTGCCCGAAGCCTGGTTCCCGCTTGAACTGCCCGCCGGCCGACAACCGGAGGCAGGCCTGTCCGACGATCCTTATTGTCTTCGACGAGCTTTGTTCTTTCCGTACACACCCCCCACCCAGGGGCACTCTCAAACCTCCCGAATTGAGCGCAACGCGGTATATCATGAGTGAGCAAGCGCGCCGATTCCCCCCCCTCCATTCGTGGCCCCCTCCCCGTGGGGCACATCCCCACCCGCCCCGATTCCCGCACGATCAGTGCCCCGCGGGGCCTATCCGTACGCGCACCGTCCTGCTCGAATCTGTGCCCTAGTCGAATCAGGTTCGCTTGGGCAAACGATCCAGCCCGGGCCTTCTTCGCTCGGACGGAGAGGAGGAGGGGCGGTGCCCAGCGACTGGGAAACCACACGTGGCGGACATCCTTGCGCTGCGGCCCTGTCGCGATGGGACCGGGTACCGAGGTGTGTAGCCCCTGCTTCCCGGGCGGTGGATCCGCGTCCCGATGGAGCAGGTTCGGATGGGACTCGATCCCGATGGAGTGCTATTCCGAAGGAACATCTCCCACGCGAGCATTCCCCAGCCGAGCGAGGCTCTCCCAGGGCTCGCTTGACTCGGTCGTTCTCGCGTCGCATTTGCTGCACCAGGCCGCGCCGCAACGGGCGTAGATCGTGACGGGCGTGGTGCCGGCGCGGTAAACGTTCGAGCACCTGGTGCACGAGTAGACATGGCGAAGCTTGGGCGGCCGCTCGCGCCGAAACCGCCGCCGCTCGAGCTCGGCGACCAAGTCGACGTCGCTCACCTTGGACAGATCGAATAGGGGCATGCCGCGTGGGGTCGTGTTCGGGCCGGATCGAACCCAGCAGGATCGAGTCCGTGGGCATCAGGCTACGTCAGGAATGCGTGCCGGCGCGGAACCGAGGCCTTGCGGGGACTGGTTCCGGTGCGAGCGTGGGTCCACGGGGGTGAGGCCGGGACGAGGGGGCGGGGCACGGCGATTTCTGCATGATATACCGCAGAAAACTGCTCCTGTGTGGAATTTCTCAGGCCCCTGCTGCTGCCTGGAGCGGGACCTTGCGGGGGCGGCCGCGCGGCGCCGGGACCTTCGGCGGCGGGGGCTCCACCTTCTCGGCCCTGGACAGCCGCTCGGCGGCCTCACGCGCGGCACGAAGCTGCCCATAGGCGACGATCGAGCGCCAGCGCTGTAGCAGGAAGTCGATGTAGTCCTCGGCATTCCAGTCAGTGCCGCCCGGCGTGCGGGCGTGGCCATAAAGCCCCAAGGCCCAGGCGTCGGAAAGCTCCACGACGGCCGTGCGCCCATTGGTGAGGACGCCCACGTCGATGGCAAAGGGATGGGCGTTGCCACGCGCCTCGAGGTAGGTCACCGTGCTGTCGATCGCGCTCTGCACGACCTCTGCGGTTGGCTGCGGCGCGTCATCGTCGCCGTCGGCGTCGTAGCGGGCCTTGGCAAGGATGTGGCCGGCGGCGTCGACGTAGTAGCGCCATTCGCAGGCGAACTCGACCACTTCAGAGAGCCACACCCGTGTGGCGGTCTTGAGCGCGGCGATCGCCTTGAGCTGCTCGAGCTGGTATTCGGTGTGCTTGGCGCCCGGGCGCGGGTCATAAACGAACCCGGAGAAGGTCTTGGTCGCCACAGGCTTCACAAAGACCGGTTCCTCGGCCGCCTTCAGCTCATAGAGCACGCCCTGGCGGATCTCGCGGCGCAGGAAGTCGCCGATCGGGCCGTAGCCCATGCCTTCCGGCTCCGGGACGCCCCGAATGCCCATCACGGCGCGCACGAACTCGACCGTGCCCACCGGCAGGATCTCGCCCAGCTGCGCCGCCAGGCTGGCGCGGATATCCAGATTGCACTGGAGATCCTTCAGGGACACGCGGCGAACGGGGGTTCCCCGCATGGTGGCCACCAACAGGGCGGTGCGCACTTCGGCTGACGATTCCGTCTGCAGCACCAGCATCGGTGTCGCGCCGGCGGCAGCCGAAGCGGCTAACTGGCGGGGGGCGGCAGTGAAGCGTTGAGCAGTATTCAAGGTGTTGCCTTGCGCAATCAAAGGTTTGTAGGAGACGATTGGCACGGATAATAAGTCTCCTCCCGGTACACCGCCTCATCTTTTCGAACTTCAGCATGAACTCTGCCGCTCAGACGCCACACCACGCGCTTTCCGCCTCCAGGGAGCCGTCCCCCGCTCCCTCGATCCCCGGCACGTATGAGGCCTTTCGTGTGCTCTGCGCCGAGTTCCTTCGCGCCGCCGATACTGCCGGCGCGGACGAATTGGCTGCGGGCTTGAAGTGCGTGGGCCTCGCCTTCCTGGGGATCCAGTGGGATGACACGAACCCCTTCCACGCGATCCACCGCGCGGCCGGCGCTCCCGCCCTGATGCGCCTGGTCACCAAGAAGGCGATCGAGCGCGAGACGACGCTGGCAATGGCGGAGGAAGCCCCGGGCGAGAGGTGCGCACGATGAGCGGCGAACGGGGCCTCTTCATTTCCCTGGAGGGCGTGGACGGGGCGGGCAAGAGCGGCCACATCGAGGCGCTCGCGAAGTTCTGCGAAGACGCCGGGCGCACCGTGCTGCTCACCCGCGAGCCCGGTGGCACGCCGCTGGCCGAGCAGCTGCGCGCCATGATCCTCAACGAGAGCATGGACCCACTGACCGAGGCGCTGCTGTGCTTTGCGGCCCGGCGCGACCACATCCAGACGACGATCGCGCCAGCTCTGGCCGCAGGGAAGGTTGTGATCTGCGACCGCTTCACGGACAGCACCTTCGCTTACCAGGGCGGCGGTCGGGGCTTTGACCTGGCGACGCTGCGGGCCTTGGAAGCGATGGCCCAAGGCGGCGACATGTTGGCAGCTGCCGGCCGTTCGCCAGAGACTGGCCCGCGTGGGGGCTTGCTCCAGCCGGACCTGACCCTTTTGTTCTACCTCGACCCGGCGATCGCCGCCGAACGCCTCACCGGGGCCCGCGCGCCCGACAAGTTCGAGCGCCAGCCGGTCGACTTCTTCCACGCGGTGAACAACGGGTACATGTCGCGCGTGCGCCGTGAACCGGATCGATTCGCGCTCGTTCAGGCGTCGTTGCCGCGCGAGCAGGTCTGGGAGGACGTCCATTCGATCCTTCGCGCCTGGCTGTGGCTGCGCGCCAACGAGCGCAGCGTTCCCGCCTGCCCGGCGTCAACTATTCTGAGCGGCGAGCGTCAATT
>NZ_LMTS01000337.1 GCF_001541225.1 Variovorax sp. WDL1
TCCTGAAACGGGCGAAACCGCCCTGTGAATACACAACGTGCGCCCCGCGAACAAGGCAGACGTCTGCTTTGTGAAGATGGTTGCGGCACGTGACGGTCGCCCCCCGCTGCCACGTCCTGCAATTGCGGTGGCCTCCGACGCTTGGATTTGCGTCGGATGGGGGGCGGGCTCAGTCAGCGCCGCACCGATCGCCCGACCATTGTCCTTGCTGGACCCTTAAGAAAGGCGAAACCATCTGCTGAGCGTTTGCCCCCACGTAGCCACGGTGGT
>NZ_LMTS01000122.1 GCF_001541225.1 Variovorax sp. WDL1
TGCAAATTTTGGCTTCGGGTAGGCTACCGACCTTTGTGATGTGAAGGCGGTTCATGGTGAAGAAGTTGCAGAGCATGGACGAGCTGTTCAAAGGTCGGCACTTCGAGCGGGAGATCATCGTGCTGTGCGTTCGCTGGTACCTTCGCTACAAGCTGAGCTTGCGTGACTTGGTGGAGATGATGGCTGAGCGTGGACTTGAGTTGGCCCACACGACGATCCTGCGTTGGGTGCAACGATTCGTGCCGGAGT
>NZ_LMTS01000285.1:0-8978 GCF_001541225.1 Variovorax sp. WDL1
AAAATGGCGTCAGCTTACCCACTCAGATTTCAAGAGAGGCTCAAAACCCTTGAAGTCGGATTCCGCAATGGTGGGCACCGACGGTAGGTCGGCAGTGCGCTTGGGCGAGGTCACGGCAATGGCGCGCATCTTCCCGTTCTTGATGTAACCGATCAGCGTAGGCACCGACGACATGTACATCTGGATCTGGCCGCCGATCAGGTCGGTCGAACCTTGTGCAGCGCCCTTGTAGGGAACGTGCGTGAACTTGATCGCTGCCGTCTTCTGGAACATCTCGGTCGCGAGATGCGCCACCGTGCCGCTGCCGGAACTGGCGTAGTTCAGCGACTCGGGCGTGGCCTTGGCAGCGGCCACCACATCGGCGAGCGTCTTGTACGGCGAGTCCGCAGCCACCACGAGGACGAGCGGCGCGCTTGCAACCTCGACGATGGGCGTCAGGTCCTTCTCGGGGTTGTAAGGCAGCTTGGCATAGAGCGTGGGGTTGATCGCCAGGTTGCTGGTCTGGCCCAGCACCAGCGTGTAGCCGTCGGCGGGAGCCTTGGCCGCGGCATCCACCCCCAGGTTGCCGCCGGAGCCGGGCTTGTTGTCGATGACGATCGACCATCCGTTGGCGACGGCCACCTTATTGGCAACTTCACGTGCAATCAGGTCGGTGCCGCCGCCGGCCGGAAAGGGAACGATCAGCTTGATCGGGCGCGATGGATAGGCCTGTGCGGACGCCGTCGAGTGCGCCATGAGCGTCGCACCGGCAAGGAGCGTGGTGGCGGCGATGCCGATGAGGCGGCGCGAAGCCGCGGCCGTGAGGGCGCGATGTGGCATGAACTTGTCTCCTGTTTAGCCCACCCTGCTCGATTGCGGGCGGTGCGTTCAGTGAGGCAAGTATTCGGCGTGGGGGCCATTCAGTCCAATCGATACTTTTTGAAGATCGATAGATTTGACTTGGGGAATTTACCCCCGTGGCGCATCAGCGTATTTGGCCAGCAGGTGGATCAGCCGTTGGGCTGCCGGGGAGACATAACCGCTGTCGCGATAGGTCACGACCATGCGGCGGCGCATGGTCGTGGCCGGCAACTTCACTTCGCGCAACGCTGCGCCGGAACGCCCCGCCTGCAGGTGAAGACGCGAGATGAAGCTCAGCAGGCCCGTCTCGCCGATCAGTGTCGGCAGCATCAGCAGCATCGTGCTTTCGACCTGCACCACAGGCCGGGGAATTCGATGGCGGTCAAAGGTCTGGTCGAGCCAGTCCCGCGTCGGTGCGCCGGGGGGCTGAAGCACCCATCGATAGCCCGCAAGGTCCTTCAGGCTCGGCTTCGGTTTGCCGAAGATCGCGTGCGTGTCGGAGGCGGCGACCACGATCACGTCCTCGGCCAGATTCTGCGAGGCGAACCCTGGCTCAGCAGCGCCTTCGGTGCCGACCATCAGATCGATATCGCCGGCGCGCAGCAGCGGCTTCAGGATGTCGACCAGCGCCACGGTGGTCCGCAATGTGACTTCGGGTGCTTCGCGCATCAGGTCGCGCGCGGCCGGGGGCAATAGGAACTGCGCGGCCGTCGGCACGATTCCGATCTTGACGTTCCCAGTCAGACCTCTGCCGATGTCGCCGATTTCGCGGCGTGCGCTTTCCACATCGAAGCGTGTGCGCTGGGCCCACTTGAGGAGCGTCTTCCCCGCACTTGTCAAGCGGATGCCGCGTCCTGTCTTCTCGAAGAGCAGAGCGCCGCACGCCTCTTCCAGCCGCCGTACGCAGCTTGTCAACGCGGGTTGCGTCCGGTGCAGCCGTTCGGCCGCGCGCCCCATGTGCTCGAGCTCGGCAATAACTTCAAAGTACTGGAGATCGCGCAGATCCAACATGAACTCCACAAACTTGGTTGAGGCAGTGGTATAGGACTTTAAGGCACCAGTCCGAGTATCGGCCCATCATTCTTCCGGGCCGATGCGCAGTCTTGCCTTTCGCACTCGACGAAGCATCTCCGCTGGTGGCGTCGCTGGGCGATTGAGCGCTCGTTCGCCATTACGTGAGACCGTAGTTGACGCAGATACTTGGTCAAGAAAAGGTACATAAGTGCATCGCGCGCCGCGCGAGCCTGATCGGGCTCAACCAGGGCTTTCCAATGAGGCGGATTCGGCTTTGCGCGAGGTCTTTCTCCGCATGGCGCGTTGCCAACTCGCCGGCCGGCCTATGAAGTCAGCTAGCGCATCCACGAATGCCTTCAAACGAGCGCTGGGGCGCGGCAGCGCACGCACAAGATGGATGCCGGTGACATCAGCTGCGGGCAATCCATCGGGATGCAGAACAACAAGTGCGCCAACGCCAACGTCGTGTCCCACCACCCAATCTGGCAAGCGGACGATGCCAGCCCCAGCAACAGCCGCCTGCCGCTGAGCATCGAAGTCGTCGGCTTCGAACACGCAGTGGCCATACTGAAAATCATCTCCCAAGACTTCACGCCAGCCAAGGGGACTCTGGCTCCGGCGCTTGTCGATCAGCCGATGACCCGCCAGTGCATTCAACGACTGGAGGGTGCCGTGACGCGCCACGTAGTCGGGCGCTGCGCAGATTACATAACTCTGGTCTGCGAGCTTGGTGCTGAATAGCGAGCTGTCGGGCAGATGGCCGAAGCGGATTGCCAAGTCCAGTCGCTCCGTCGTCGGGTCAGCGAGCCGCTCTGTCAGGTCCAGCTCCACGCTCAGTCCCGGATGCGTTTGGAACATCTGCGCGAGGCAAGGAACCACATACCGGCGTCCAAACGTCGGCAGGCAGCTCACACGCAGAACGCCTTCCACGGCGGCCTCGAACGAAATCACTTCGCTACGTGCATCGGCCAGATCGCTCAGGATCTTCACGGCGCGGCAGAACAGGAGATTGCCGGCATCGGTGGGCTGCAGCGCGCGCGTCGATCGAGTGAAAAGGGAGGCTTTCAACTCCCCTTCGAGAGCGTCGATCTGCCGCGCCACCGAGGACACGGCTACGCCTCGACGTCGCGCCACAGCAGAGAACGAACCCGCGCGTACCGTGTCGACGAAAACCTCCAGGTTTTCCATCATGCGACCCTGACTCATATTTGCATTCCTTGCGAAGACGTTTCGCGACCCGAGGGATTGTTCCCCAGCAGGAGCCCTCTTACGATTCTGTCGGCGTCAGCAGATTTGAGCAAGGAAAGCAAAGGAGACCCATGTCCACGCACTACGACGAGCTGTTCCTCTTCATCGATGGAGAGTGGATCGACAGCAAAGGCCGCGACACGTCGGCCGTGCTCAACCCCGCAACTGGCGCGGTCATCGGCCATGTGCCTCACGCACGTGAAGAGGACCTGGACCGCGCCCTTCAGGCAGCAGATCGCAGCTTTGTCGTTTGGCGCAAGACGTCTGCGTACGATCGCGCCAGGATTCTCCGCCGCGCGGCTGCCTTGCTCCGTGAGCGCGCCGAGGGCATCGCCAAGCAATTGACCCTGGAGCAAGGCAAGGCGCTGCACGAGGCGCAGTACGAGTTAGCCAGCTCCGCAGACTACTTCGAATGGTTCGCCGAAGAGGGGCGTCGGGTCTACGGGCGCACGGTGCCCTCCAGACGTCCGGAGGTGCACCAGCGTGTTCACAAGGAGCCTATCGGTCCCGTCGCGGCTTTTGCACCCTGGAACTTCCCGGCCATAACGCCCAGCCGCAAGATCGCCGCCGCGCTCGCGGCGGGTTGCTCCGTGATCATCAAGCCAGGGGAAGAGTGTCCCGCGACTGCCTTGGCTATCGCTCGGGCGCTGGACGACGCAGGCTTGCCAAAGGGTGTGCTGAACGTGGTGTTCGGCGCGCCCAACATCATCTCGCGCCACCTCATCGAGTCGCCGGTGATCCGCAAGGTATCGTTCACCGGATCTGTACCAGTGGGGCGACTGCTCGCAGCGCTGGCCGGAAATGCGCTGAAGCCCATCACCCTGGAACTGGGCGGGCATGCTCCCGTGCTGGTGTTCGCCGACGCCGATCTCGACACGGCGGCGAAGTTGCTCGCAGCGAACAAGTTCCGCGGGACGGGTCAGATCTGTCTTTCACCCACACGCATCCTTGTGCAGCGCCCTGTCTATGAGGCGTTTCTGGCAAAGTTCGTCGACGAAACCACGGATCTGCGAATCGGCGATGGTCTCGATCCCGAGACGCAGGTCGGACCGGTGTCGAACGAGAGGCGCATCGAGGCTATCGCGGCGCTCGTGGCGGACGCGCGCGAGTGCGGCGCCACGGTGCGTGCCGGCGGTGAGCGCATCGACCGTCCCGGCCTCTTCTGGCGACCGACCATCCTCACGGATGTTCCTTCGCATGCGAAGGTGATGCATGAAGAGCCCTTCGGACCGCTGGCCGTCGTCCTCCCGTTCGACACGATCGACGAAGCTCTGACGGAGGCGAATCGCCTGCCGTACGGGCTGGCCGCCTATGCCTTCACAGAGTCGGCGCGGACCGCCATGCGAGTGAGCAACGAACTGGAGGCGGGAATGATCGGCATCAATCACGCGCAGATGATCGTGTGCGAACTGCCCTTCGGAGGCATCAAGGACAGTGGTCACGGCTCGGAAGGTGGCGCCGAAGGGATCCAGAGCTATCTCAACACGAAGTTCATCAGCCAGGTCTGAACCGGCATCCGACGACAAGAATAGGAGACGAACATGAAGCCAACAAACCGTGGATTCTCGATTGGCGGCGTGGCCGCGCTGGTTGTTTCATCGTGGCTGCCTTGCAGCAACGCCGCTGCACAGGACACCTATCCGAGCAGGCCCATTACGCTGATCGTTCCATTCCCTGCGGGCGGTGTCACCGATGTAGTGGCGCGCGAGCTTGCGCATCGCCTCAGTGCCTCGCTCGGGCAGCCAATGGTGGTTGAAAACCGTGCAGGCGCTGGTGGAAACATAGGCACGCAAGTGGTCGCGCGGGCTGCGCCGGATGGCTACACGTTGGGCGTGCTGACAGTCAGTGCGTTGTCCATCGGGCCGCACCTCAGCCGCAAGCTGCCGTTCGATCCCTCGCGCGACTTCACCCCCATCACCAACCTGGTGACAACGCCCGGCGCCGTGATCGCGGGGCCAACCACACCGTTCAACAGTTTCTCGGAGTTTGTGAAGTATGCAAGGGGGAATCCGGGCAAGGTCACCTATGCCAGCGTGGGTCCGGGTTCGATTCCGCATTTGACAGCGGAGATCCTGGCCAAAACGGTCAAGGTCGACATGGTGCATGTGCCCTACAAGGGCGCTGCGCCTGCAATGCAGGACCTGATTGCCGGTCATGTCGACCTGTCATTCGAGACCTCGCTGGTCACCACCATGACCTACCATGCCAGCAAGCGGATCAAGGTGCTCGCCATAACCGGCCCGAGCCGAGTCAGCGTGTTGCCGGATGTGCCCACGGTTGCCGAGTCGGGCCACCCTGGATTCGCCGTGCAGGGTTGGTTCGGGCTACTTGGCCCGCGTGGCCTGCCTGCGGCCGTGGTGGAGAAACTGAATAAGGCGGCTGTGCAAGCCTTCGCCGATCCAGCGCTGCACAATCGACTTGAACAACTTGGAATGCAGCCCGACACGAGCAGTCCTCAGCAGTTCCGGCAGTTTCTGGCGCAGCAGGACAAGGCGTGGGCGGCTTCAGTCAAGGGCCTGAACATCGCGCTGGAATGAGCGAGAAAGAAGCCATGCAAGCAATCGTTTTCGACGACTTCGGCGGCCCGGAAGTGCTGGTAGCCCGTGAGACTGCTCGCCCCGAGGTCAGACTCCACGACTTGCTGGTGCGCAACGTCTCAATTGGGGTGAATCGCGCCGACCTGTCGCACCGCAAAGGTGCCTATGGCCGTGCCTTCTTCGGTGACTCCGACATCATGGGGCTGGAAATAGCAGGTACGGTGGTTGAGGTAGGACCAAAGGTAGAAGGCTTTTCAGTAGGCGATCGTGTCATGGGTATCGTGGGCGGCGGCGCATATGCAGAGTTTTCTCGCATTGATTACCGCATGGCGATGCACGTGCCAGAGAGCCTCGGTTTGGTCGAAGCAGGCGCGGTCGCCGAAGTTTTCGTAACCGCGCACGAGGCGCTCTTTCATCTCGGTCGTCTGCAGGCGGGCGAGTCGGTACTCATCCACGCGGCAGCTGGCGGGGTGGGTTCGGCGGCCGTGCAGCTGGCGCACGCGGCAGGGGCGCGCGTATTTGCAACAGCAGGCGGCGACAAGCACGTACCGGTCAAGGGCTTTGGAGCAGATGAAGTCATCGACTACCGAACCGAGGACTTCCAAACCGCTGTGGCCCAGAAGACGGGCGGCAAAGGAGTGGATGTCGTAGTCGACTTCATCGGAGCTCCATATCTGGAAAGCAATGTGCGCTCGCTGGCGGTAGGCGGTCGCATGGTGGTCGTCGGCCTTCTCGGTGGCAGCGAAGGTGCAGCGCTCCCCATGGATGCGGTGCTATATCGACATCTGCAGATTATCGGTACCGTTATGAAGTCTCGGACGCCCGAAGTCAAGCAAGCGATGACGCGGCGCTTCGCGCAACGATGGCTTGAAGCGCTGGCGACCGGCGCGATCCGGCCAGTGGTCGACAGCACCTTCCCGCTTTCCGACGCCGCGCAGGCGCATAGACGCATGGAGTCAGGCCAGAGCGTTGGAAAGGTACTGCTGTTGCCCGAGCCCTTTGCAAACTGAAGAGTCAACGCTCTCGAGGACACCGGACAGCATTGGAATCAAAGGCGTTGTCATAGGCGAGCGCTCGGCCCTGCAGCAACGCAATACCCGGCGTAGATAGCGCGCTCTTCACTGCAGGGCGAACATCGCGCAGCGTGCCGGCGAGCCGTTTCACCAGTCCCTGCGCGCGTCGAACACACGACCGCGCTCGCCGCCGTGCGCCAGTCCAGGACCGATCGGTCTGCGGGCTTGCTCTACGCCCGCCGAACTTCCGCCCATACCCGCCGCGCGCGTTCATTGCAACTGGCCGTGGATTCCAGAGGAGCCAGTGCGTCGCAGCTGCGGGCAAGCTCGACGGGCATGCCGCGCAACTCGGCTTCGCGCACAGCGCGTGCCAGATACTGCCGCGCCGCAGTGGGTCGGCCCTGTTCCAGCAGTGCCTGACCCTGTAGGCGGTACCACATCGCCCGCGCCGGCGGAAAGCGCCTCGCGTGCCCTTCGAGGGCGCGCTGCAGGGTCGCCCAGGCCCGGTCCAGCGGCGGCAGCGGGCCGCCCACCTCGCGCTCGTGACGGCGCAGCAGGAGCAGGCCCTCGCCGATGCCGGCGTAGCCCTCGTGCGCCCAGAAGCCGCAGCGCCTGAAGCGGCCTGCCGCGGCGATGCCCGCCAGTACCGCCTCGCGCGCCTGCGTCACGTCGTCGGCGCGCCAGGCCAGGCGCGCGAGCAAGCCGAGGCGGCGCAACGTGTAGGCGTTGTCCATGTTCTCCATCTCGGTGATCCAGTGCCCCCCGGTGTCTGCCAGCTCGCGCAGCTCCGCCAGCGAGACGTGATCCAGGCACATGCCGACTTCAGCCAGACCGAAGGGCCCGAAGGACCGGTAGGCGCCGGCGGGCAGCTGCAGCCCGCGCTCGCGGCAGAGTCGGAAGCGCGCGGCGCTCGCGGGCAACTGGCCCTGGTAGAACAGCAGCTTGCCGAGCAGCGAGTGCGCCTCCATCTCGTGGCGGTGGTCGCCCAGGCGCTCGAACGCCGCCAGGGTCGCCTCGATGCGGGGCTGCACGCCTTCCCATTGGCCCAGTGCGACCTGCAGCGCGGCATGCGTGTGGTCGATGAAGGCGTCGAGATGCGGGTCGTCCCGCAGGCGCGGGCGCGGCATCTGCCCACGCGACATCGACCGCGCCACCCCCGGAAAGCCGAACAGCGCAGCGCCATACGCGTTGCTGAGGCGGATGGCGGCCTTCACGGCCTGGCTCCTCGGCGCCAGATTCAGCGCGGGCGTGACTGCCAGCGTGCGCACGGAGGCCAGCGTCTGCGGCGCAAAGGTGTGCTGCTGGCCCAGGAACATCAGGCAGCGCAGCAGCAGGCGGCGCAGGGCCTGGCGCTCGACCGGCAGCGCGGGCCAGCCGCGCCGCGTCGCCAGGCGCCACGCCGACTTGAGCAGGCCCTGAGCATGGCCCGGCTCCGGCGGCAGCGGGCTGACGCCCATGCCGTCCAGGGCGGACTCGAAGATGCGCCGCGCACCTTCGCCATCGCCCAGGGCGTTGACGGTCTCGCCCTGACGCAGTCGCCAGCCTCCCGTTCGCCAGACGGGCAGATCGGCGCGGCCGACAGCCGCCCGGGCGAGCAGCGCGGCGGCCTCCGCTGCACGGCCGGCGGCGATCAGCAGGGCGGCCACGCCGTCGACCCACGCGGCCAGGGTGTCCGTCTCGTCCCCCGCCAGCAGGTGCTCCAGGGCGCCGAGCAGTTCGGAGCTGCCGAAGGCCGGCTGCGCCGCGATGCGTTCGGCCGCAGCGCGCTCACCCGGCCAGGGGCCGAAGGGCGCGATCGGCGGCAACGCGGCCAGCGTATGGCGCACCAGGGCGTCGCCGACGGCGGCCCGGCAGGCCATGCTTTGCGGCTGGCGCCGCAGGTAGTCTTGCTGCAAGGGGTGCAAGGCCAGCAGGCCGGCGTCATCGCGCGACAACCACGAGTGCTCGCGCAGGGTGTCGACCTCGTGCGGCGCCGCGCCCACCGCGGCGGCCAGTGCAATGTCGAAGCCACCCGGCAGGCAGGCCAGGCGCAACGCGGCCGCGCGCGCACGCTCGTCGAGCGCGGCCCACGATTCGTCGAGCACCACGCGCAGGCTGCGGTGGTGCTGCTCAGCGTCGTGGGGGCCCGCGTCAGCCAGGAGTTCGCCGGCCCGCAGCCGTTCGATCACGGCGGCCAGGCCGATGCGCTGGCGCACGCGCGCGGCGTGTCCGAGCGCCAGCGGCAGGCCGCCGACGAGTTGGCACAGGCGGTCTACGTCGGCGGCCTGCTCCTGCAGGTCGAAGCCGGGGTCGAGCCGGCGGGCCGCCTGCGCGAACAAAGCGGCGG
>NZ_LMTS01000285.1:9018-9509 GCF_001541225.1 Variovorax sp. WDL1
GCCGGGGCGGCCCTGGGCATCAGGGGCCAGCGACAGCCCGGGCAGCTCGAGCAGCCATTCGCGGCTGCCGCCGAGCCGGCGCCGAGAGGTGGCGAGCACGCTGATACCTGGTACGCGCGCCTGCAAGGCCTGCACCAGCTCGCGCCCGCGCGGCAACGCGTCCAGGTTGTCGAGCACCAGCAGCAATGCGCCGGGGCCGTCGCGATCCGCGCCGGTCTGCTCGAACACATGCTGGGCCAGCGCGGTGGCATCGCGCAGCGGGCCGCCGGGCTCGCGCGCGCTGAGCCACAGCGCGCCGTGCCTGAAGCTTGTCCCGAACCGGTCTGCAGCAGCGCGCGCGAGTCGGCTCTTGCCGACGCCGCCGGGGCCGACGAGGGTCAGCCAGCGGCACTGCGCGTCGGCAAGGCGTTCGCCGACCTGGGCGAGTTCCACGTCGCGGCCGATGAGCGCCTCGGGCTCGGTTGCCGGTTCCTCTCCGCCCGCCGCGACGA
>NZ_LMTS01000285.1:9540-24500 GCF_001541225.1 Variovorax sp. WDL1
GCCGGAACCCGCACCGGCGGGACGTCGTGCCGCGGCATGTCGGGCGCCACCAGCGCCGGCGCATCGGCATGGATCTGCACGTAAAGGCCATAGCACGCCGCCGAGGGTCGCGCGCCAAGGCGTTCCGCCAGCGCAGCGCGGCAGGCTTCGTACTGCGCGAGCGCGGCGGTGCGTTGTCCGGCCGCACCCAGCAACTCCATCAGGGCCATGTGTGCGGGCTCGTCGGCGTCGTCGATTTCCAGCAGGGCCCGAAGGTGCGCCAGGGCCTCGTCGCTGCGGCCGGCGCCGCGGGCATGGGCGGCCAGCGCGTGGCGCAGCGCCACGACGTCGCGCAACGCGCGCTGGCGGGTCGCCGCGAGCCAGCGCTCGAAGCCATCTGCGTCATCCAACGTCATCCCGTCCAGCAACGGGCCGCGCCATGCGCGCGCGGCGGCCACGCGCGCGTCGTGGGGCATCGAGGGGTCCAGCGCGGCGTGCAGCTCGCACAGGTCGATGGCCAGCGGCGCCCCGGGGGCAAAACCAACCTGGTGCGCATCGATGTCGAGCAACTCCGGCAGCCAGCGCCGCAGGCGGGTCAGCGCCACACGGAGGTTGGCGCGCGCAGCGGCCTCGTCGAGCGTTTCCCATAGCAGCGTCGCCAGCTCGGCCCGCGGCACGGGGCCGCCCTTTACCGCCAGGTAATAGACCAGTGCCTGGTGCTTCAGGGCGATGAGGCGCGTGAGCGGCTGCCCGTCCAGTTCCAGGCGTGGCCGCCCCAGCAGCAGGATCCGCAATCCCCTCACGACATCCTTTCGTGACAGCAGCGGCGACGGCGCTGCGATCCGGCGCTTGCGCACACCGATGCCGCGCCAACGCTGCACCAACGCCGCACCGCTGCATTAACGCCGCATCAACGCTCCTTCAACGCCCGAAAAACGCGGGCCCGCCACAGTGCCCAGGCGGGCTGGCACCTTAACGCCAGCCGGCTGCCACCACAAGGGAACACACCATGAACCATCAGACGCCTGAAAGGATCGCCGGTTCGGCGGTCGTCATCGGTGCCAGCATCGCCGGCCTGCTGGCTGCCCGCATCCTGCGCGAGTACTTCGCCGAAGTAGTGCTGCTCGAGCGCGACGCGCTGCCGGACGCCGCAGCCCCCCGCAAGGGAACGCCGCACGCGCTCCAGCCGCACGGGCTGCTGGCGCGCGGACGCCAGGTGCTGGAGGAGCTCTTTCCCGGCTTCACGGATGCACTGCAGGCTCAGGGCGGCCTGCGCGGCGACATCGGCAGCGAGGTCGCCGTCGACGCCGGCGGACGGCGCTTCGCCCTTGCGCCGCTCGGGGTCGACGGCATCGCGATAAGCCGGCTGGCCATCGAGGCCGAGCTGCGCCGGCGGGTGCGCGCCATCGCGGGCGTGCGCATCGTGCAGGGCGTCGACGTGCTGGAGCCGGTGCAGGAGGCGGGCCGGGTGCTTGGCGTGCGCTTTCGCGGCCACGGCGACGGTGAGCACGCCGCGCCGGAGACGATGGCCGCCACGCTGGTGGTGGACTGCAGCGGCCGCGCCTCGCGCGCCCCCCAGTGGCTTCGGGCGTGGGGCTACGCGCCGCCGGCCGAGGAGCGCGTCGTCGTCGATCTGTCCTACACCAGCGCGTACTTCCGGCGAGCCGCCGCGCCTCGGCCGGCGTTGGCGGGGGTGATCGGCGCAGCTACTGCCAGTCTTCCCCGGCCGTCGATCCTGCTGGCCCAGGAGCCCGATGCCGACGGACAGGCGCGCTGGGCGGCAGGCGTCGGCGGCTATGCCGGGGACCACGTGGAGGCCACGCGCGAAGCGATGGCGCAACGGGCGCGCGCCATCGGCCACGCCGAGATCGTCGCCCTGGCCGAGCATGGCGAGCTGATGGGCCCGCTCATGCGCTACCGCTTCGCTCACAGCCAGCGGCGGCACTACGAGCAGCTGCGCCTCCTGCCCGCGCGCTTCCTCGTGATGGGCGATGCGCTCGCCAGCTTCAACCCGGTCTACGGCCAGGGCATGACGGTCGCGGCGTGCGAGGCGCTGGCGCTGCGCCACGCGCTGGCGGGCGGGCTGGACGCGCTCCCGCGCCGCTTCTTCAAGGCCGCCGCCCGGGTCATCGACACGCCGTGGCAGCTGGCAGTGGGCGCCGACCTGGCATTGCCGCAGGTCCAGGGGCCGCGCCCCTTCCCGCTGCGCTACATCAATGCCTACGTGGCCCGTGTGCAGGCGGCTGCGGCCTTCGATCCGGCGGTAGCGCATGCCTTCGTGCGGGTGATGCATCTGCTGGCCACGCCGGCGAGCCTGTTCGCGCCCGGCGTGCTGTGGCGCGTCTGGCGCAGCGGTGCCCGTGCCGCGGCGACTGCGACTCTCCCATTGGACCGAAGCTACGAGAGCACGACGCCATGAACATCCAGACCTGTGCGTCGCCGGTCACCGCCCGGGCCCGATGCGCGTGCCGGGGAGGATGGCATCGCCCGGCGTCGACATTGGCGCGGTTGTCTAGGGACTCGCACTGATCGTCGCGCGGCCCTCTGCGACGCCGCGCTGCTCCCTCCACCAGGCCAGCATCTGGTCAAAGTTGCCGCCGAATACCCGCAGCTTGAGCTCCTCCTGGACCGCCGAGCACTGCATGGCCTCACGCATTCCAAGCCGCGCTCTTGATGAGGCCAGATCGCAGGCGAGGTAGACACGCTTGAGCTCCGCCGTGGTCAGGTTCTGCGCATGAGGCTTGTCGACCGGTGACGACGACTGGCCGTGAGCGACGTGGAGGGGCAAGGCGAGGCACAGCAGCGCCACCGCCCGAAGGGGTGCGTTCATGGACTTCTCCGTTGTTGGGCCGGCCGCGCCCGAGCCGCTCGAGCGAGCGGCAAGGACAACCAGCGGTGAATGTTCGAACAGGCCGGCGCTCGGCCTGGCTGCTTCGCTGCCTCAGCGCGATTTCAAGCGCACCGTCGGCACACCGTCGATCGCCCGGCAGGGCGGCTCGTCGGCGTCCGCAGCGCAAGTTCCTTCAACAGCGGGCAAGTACCCGCATGCGATCGAGAGGAGACGAGTCGGCTGGAACATGACTAAGTCACCGCTTCGAGCCGCTCGAGTAGACCGAACAGGGTGGACACGCCCTCCTTGCCCAGTCGCGCTTCCACCTTGCGTTGGGCCTGCTCCCACTTCGGCAGGCAGGAACTGACCAGGCGCTGGGCGCGAGTGGTCATCGTGATGCGCCTGGCCCGCAGGTCGTCACCTTCGGTGACGTCGAGCAGACGCATGCGCTGCAGCACCAGGACATTGCGGCCCAGGGTGGAACGCTCCAGCGCCATTTCCTCGGCCAGCTCCGACACATTCGGAGTCTCCAGCCTTCCGACGGCCCGCAGGAGCGCGAACTGGGCGATGGTCAGCCCGGTGGTCGCCAGCGCCTCGTCGTAGAGGCTGGTGAGAACCCGCGCCGCGCGGCGCACGCGCGTGCAGGCACACTTGGAGCGGATAGGCATGGTCCCGGTCATCCAACTACGGGTAGGTACACGCAGTATAGGCCGCGATCCTCGCGGCGCAAGCTCAAGGCAGCCGGCCAAAACCCGGCACCCGCAAGGCCCTGTCGTCCACGTCGATGCCGAAGCCCAGCCCGAGCAGATTCAGTTCCAGGCCTTCGTCGCGTGCCACCGTCACGCCCGCCAGGCCCAGCAGCGACAGTTGCCACCCGGTGCCGCTCGGTGCGCGGTCGATGAAGGTGGTCGACCCGAGGTAGTCCTTGCCGATCGCGGTGGGCGGCAGGTCCAGTCGCAGGTCGGGCACCTGCCGGGCCACCCAGGCCACGAATGTGTTGCTGTTGGGGCCTGGCCAGAGGCGGTAGGACGAGCGCCAAGGGTAGGCCGCAACGGCAGATTCGATCTGGTCGATCATGGCTTCTGCCCGTGCACCTCGATGGTCGGCCAGCAGCTCGGGATTGGCACCGAACCATTGAACGCTCGGATCGTCGACTTCGCTGGTGACCAGCGCATCACCGCCGCGCCGGGCCCGCCAGCCGACGATGTGGTAGGTGGTGTAGCGTTCCGCGCCGGCGCGCTTGACCGCAATCCAGGGGTGGATGCCGAAGGCGCCGCGCCACCGCACGATGCGAGCGCCGTAGACCTGCACGACCGCACCGCGTTCGGACGCAGGGTCAGGCGCCTGTTGGGTGCTCTCGCGACTCATCATGTACCAAGGCGTGTCCAGGTCCAGGTTGCCGGACGCCAGCACCCCCACCGGGCCGAGCATCAATAGTGCGAGCAGGCCCAGGAACATCAGCGGCCAACGCACCCGGCGCGTCGAGCGCTTCCGGATGGGAGGCGAAGCAGAGGCGTCGGTCATGTCGCGAGTATGCGGGGAGAGCGGCCGGAGCGCGATGTTCAGGCCGGCCCGGTACTCGCCCGCACGATCAACTCGACGTGCAATGGCGGCGGCTCGAAATGCTGGCCCGCGAGCCGCGCCAGCAGCAGCCGCCCTGCCGCCTCGCCGATCTCGCGGATGGGCAGGCGCACGGTGGTCAGCGGCGGATGCAGGTAGGCCGCGAAGTCGTTGTCGTTGAAGCTGGCGACTGAAAGCGCCTGCGGCACCGCGATGCCGCCCTGGTCGAGCGCGGCCAGCGCGCCGGCTGCCAGGTAGTCGGTGCCGAAGACCATCGCGGTCACCGGCGTGCGCCGCGCGAGGATCTCGCGCATGGCGTCGAAGCCTTCCGCAAAGCCGTACTCCGTCTCGATGATGGCGTGCTCGTCGAGCGCCATGTCGTGCCGCGCCAATGCCAGCGCCACGCCCTCGAAGCGGTGCCGGGCACGCTCGCTGTCCTTGCTGTGGCCGCCGACGAAGCCGATGCGCTTGTGCCCGAGCGCGGCCAGGTGGGCCACGACCTGCGCACCGGCCGCGTGCTCGTCGAAGCCCACGGCATCGCTGCCCGAGCCGGGCGGCGCCCACATCTGCACGAAGGGCGTGCGATTGGCGGCGAGCATCGACAGGATGGCCGGCGGCTGGTCGGTGCCCAGCAGCGCCACCGCATCGACGCCGCGCTCCAGCATCGCGCGCAGGATGCCCAGCTCCTGCTCGCCGCGGCCCTCCGGTGCCGACAGCAGCAGCGTGTAGCCCTGCTCAGCCAGCGTGGCCTGCAGCGCCTGGATCATGGCCGGAAAGGAAGAACTGCCGAAGCGCGGCACGACCGCACCGATGGTCTTCGTGCGCCGCATCGCGAGGGCGCGCGCTGCGCCGTTCACCACGTAGCCGAGCCGGTCGGCCGCCGCCATCACGCGGGCCCGGGTGGCCTCGCTGATCATCTCGGGCTTGGACAGCGCGCGGGAGACGGTGCCCGTGGACACGCCCGCGAGCGCCGCCACGTCGACAAGCGAGGCCGAGCGGGCGCTCGGTCCAAGGGTGCGGGACGATGGGCGGAGTGAGTTCGACATGGCGTGCGGGGTCATGGCGATCATACGTAGTTGCAAGCGCTTGCATTTTGAACGCCGCTTTCGCGCCAGTTTTCTGTGAATTGCAAGGGAAATCCCCTAGTGGACACGCCAAGCCTCGGCATCGTAAGCTCAATGCAAGCGCTTGCATAGCGCGCCGGGTCACGCTTTTCGGGGCCCGATTCCTGGAGACACCGCATGAAGACCACTTCCCCTTCCTCACGTCGGCTGCTGCTGCAAGGCGCGCTCGCCGCCGGCGCCGCCCTCGCGTTGCCGGCCCTGGCCCAGCCGGCCTGGCCGATCGCCGGCAAGCCGATCCGCATCATCGTGCCGTTCCCCGCCGGCTCCGGCTCCGACACGACCGCGCGCGTGATCGCCAAGCTGATGGGCGACGAGCTCGGCGGACACCCGGTGATCGTGGACAACAAGCCGGGCGCCGGCACCTTCATCGGCGCGCAGGAGGTGGCACGCGCGCCGGCCGACGGCCATACGCTGCTCTACACGATCGTCATCACGCACACGCAGAACCCGCACCTGTACGCGAAGCTGCCGTACGACCCGGTGCGCGACTTCACGCCGCTGGCGCAGATGGTGAAGTCGGCGACGGTGCTGATCGCGAACCCGGCCGCCCCGGTCAACAACGTGCAGGAACTGGTGGCCTATGCGCGCGCAAATCCGGGCAAGCTGAACTTCGCCTCCTACTCCGCGGGCTCCACCTCGCACCTCAACGGCGAACTGCTGCAGATGCGCACGGGGACGCGCATGGTCCACGTGCCCTACAAGGGCACGGCCGATGCCTCGCGTGCCCTGGTCGCGGGGGACGTGCATCTGTACTTCGACGGCACCGCGAGCGCCGTTGCACTGATCAAGGCCGGCAAGGCCAAGGGCATCGGCGCTGCCACGCCGGCGCGCGTGCCGGTCTTGCCCGACCTGCCCACCATTGCCGAGCAGGGCGTGAAGGGACTGGACATCGTGGGCTGGCAAGCGATCTTCGGCCCGGGCCAGATGGACCCCGCGCTCGCGAACAAGGTGGCGTCGCTGCTTGCCAAGGTGGCGCGCATGCCCGAGATGCTCAAGCTCATCGAGGCCCAGGGCAACGAGCCTTCGGGCGTGAGCGGCCCCGAGTTCGCCGCCATCGTGAAGAGCGACAGCGAGCGGTGGGGCGAGGTCATCCGCAGCGCCAAGATCAAGCTCGACTGAAAGAAGGAGACCGACTCCCATGTTCGATACCCTCATCCGCGGCGGAACCCTTGTCGACGGCAGCGGCGCGCCGCGCCGCCAGGCCGACATCGGCATTGCCGGCGGCCGCATTGCCGAGATCGGCGACAAGCTGGGCCCGGCCAGGCGCACCATCGATGCAGACGGCGCCATCGTGACGCCCGGCTGGGTCGACGTGCACACGCACTTCGACGGCCAGGCCACCTGGGACCCTTACCTCAGCCCCTCGACCGACCACGGCGTGACCAGCGTGGTGATGGGAAACTGTGGCGTCGGCTTCGCACCCGTCAAGCCCGATCGGCGCGAGTGGCTGATCAGCGTCATGGAAGGTGTTGAGGACATCCCCGGCACGGTGCTGGCCGAAGGCATCCGCTGGGACTGGGAGAGCTTCCCCGAGTACCTCGACACGCTGGCGCGCATGCCGCGCGCGCTCGATGTGGGCGCCCAGATCCCGCATTCGGCGCTGCGCGCCTACGTGATGGGCGAGCGAGGCGTGACGCACGACGAGGCGACGCAGGACGACATCCGCGCGATGGTGGAGCTTGCGCGCGAAGGCCTGCGCGCCGGTGCGCTGGGCCTGTCGACCAGCCGCACCATCATCCACAAGTACGACGGCCGCAAGTACCCGCCGGGCACCTTCGCATCGCCCGACGAGATCCTGGGCCTGGCGCGCACGCTGGGCGAAGTGGGGCACGGCGTGTTCCAGATGACCTCCAACCATTACCAGATGGAGACGGAGGTGCCCTGGCTCACCGAAGTGGCGCGCGAAAACCGCCTGCCCGTGGCCTTCGCGCTGGTGCAGACCGACCAGACGCCCGACACCTGGGCCCGGCTGCTGGCGACCCTGGACGAAACGCACAAGGCCGGCATTCCGCTCTATGGCGCGGTGGCCGGGCGGCCGGCCGGCATCCTGATGGCCTGGCTGGGGTCCACGCATCCATTCATGTCGCATCCGCTGTGGCAGCAGATCGCGCCGCTGCCATGGCCCGAGAAGCTGGCCCGCCTGCGCGACCCGCAGGTGCGCGCGCAGCTCACCGACATAGAGACGCTGATGGGTGCGGCGAAGTACGACACCCGCCTCGCCTACCTGACCCAGAGCTTCCACAAGATGTACGCGCTCGGCAGCGAGCCCGACTACGAACCGCCTCCGGAGTGCAGCATCGCCGCCATTGCCGAACGCGAGGGCCGCGTGCCGCTCGATGTGGCGTACGACATGCTCATGGCCGACGAGGGCCGCGGGATCATCTACTTCCCCAGCTTCAACTACGCCTACAACAACCTGAGCCAGCTGCACACGCAGCTGCAGCATCCGCGCACGATGATGAGCCTGGCCGATGGCGGCGCGCACTGCGGCTACATCTGCGACGTGAGCATGCCCACCTACATGCTCGCGCACTGGGCGCGCGACCGTCGCCGCGGCCCGACGCTTCCGCTCGAACTGATGGTCCAGCGCCAGACCCGCGACACGGCGGCCATCTACGGCCTGCGAGACCGCGGGCTGCTCGCCCCGGGCTACCTGGCAGACATCAACATCATCGACTTCGACCGCCTGCGCCTGCCCCCGCCCTATGTGGCCTTCGACCTGCCGGCAGGCGGGCGGCGGCTCGTGCAGACCGCCGAGGGTTATCTCGCGACGCTGAAGCGCGGCGAGACGATCATGGAGAACGGCCAGGCCACGGGTGCGTTGCCGGGCGGGCTGATACGGGGGCCGCAGGCGCTGGCGTAGCCACGCCCCCTGCCTTCACTGCCGGAAGTAATAGTGGGTCGGTCGCCCAGCCGGGCGCGGCCCCAGAAGTGGGCGAGATGCTGCGCGCAGACCTTGGGCCAACAGCAAGTTCAGATCGGTCAGCAACGGCCGTGTCTCCGCGAAGTAGGAATGGCCCAAGAAGCTCGTGTCGATGGATGTGGCGTCGATCGACTCAACACCCTCCGCAATGACGATTCGGTCGCCACCCAAGCCAGCACGGCAGCATCCATGAATCCTTGACGAGATCTGGAGCGTCTTGTCTCGACTTGATGCGTACAGTGTGAGCGGAATCCTTTGGCCCGCGATGGCAGGAACTATCTGCTCCCTGAAGACGGTTGCGTCGAGGTCGGGGGCAGCCAGGACCAGCTGGACGACCCTGGTCGTGATCGCCGGCTCTGCCTGAATCATTTCCGTGAGCGCCTGGGTGACGATGCGAGAGCCCATGCTGTGCGCCACCAAGAAGATTCTGTCCGACGAATTCAGCGCGAACAGTCTCAGAAACTTCTTGAAGTCTGGAATGCTCTGGAGCGCAGTATTCTCATCCTGCATGTACTGAGAAGGATCAGCACGGGACGCCCAGGAAAAGAACGCGGGGACACTGTCTATGCGCAAGTCATAGGCAATCTGCGCCGTCCTCAACGCCGCATCATCAAACGAAACGTTGTACCCGTGAACAAACAAGACGGTAGGCTTTCTCCCATCGGGACCGCGATACTCGTTGATCAGGTCCGCGAACCTTGTACTGTCGACCAGGGCAATGTCACGGATCATCATGTGCTCAGTCGGCTCTTCCGCAAACTCCAGCTTCCAGAGCTTCGGCCGCTCGATCTCGCCAATTTTGTGAGTCGGCGGAACAGAGACATCGACGTAACCGAATGCCATGTTCTCCCTCAGTGCGCTCGAAAAGCTATTGCGAAGCGCGCCACGCGTGTCGTCACTTGCTTTGCGATTGGTGCCAAACAGCAGCCTCACGATGTCGGGTCCTGGCTTGAGCTGTGGTAGCTCACCGGGCTGGAGTGACGTCGGTTGACCCGTTTCCCGGTACGAACGATGCATCCCAGCTACAGCGCCGACACTCCTGCCACCCAGGATGCCTGCGAGCCGGCCGCCCCCTGCCCCACCGCCCCTCCCGCCACCGCCTGCTCCCGGGATTACCGCGGATTCCGACTCCATCGGACCGGAAACATCGGGAGCCGGGAGCGGCGCATCGCTTCCCGCTGAATGGGCAGGATCGGGCTGGGGCAGAGCAAGCTTCGGCGGCACAGTTGCCGGTGGAATGGTCGCGGCAGGCGGTGGATCCGTTGACGCCATGTCGGCAACCCTGTCAAGTTCGGCTGTTGTGGCACATCCGGTGAGCACTCCCGTCAGAAGCAATGCCGCGATACCACCACACTGAGGACCAGTCCAGAGCCCGTGAAAGAACCTCATACTGTTTCTCCTCACCGCCGCGGTATCCCGCAGTGATAGCACTTCCTTTTCCCTGCAGCAATCCCCACTGTGGAGGGCTTTGCACGGCGAGCAGGAGTAGCGACCTAAAACAGTGGGGCCGCAAACGCTGGTCCCTTCTTTTCACCCCAGACAACGAGCATGCCCGCGAGCCAACCCGGAGGATCGGGATCGAGCCCCGAGCCGTCATTCCAGCCCAGCGCGCATTTCAAACCTCCGCCCACATCCGGAGCAGGTTGTGATAGTGCCCCGTCAGCGACACCGTCTCCTCGCAGTCCCCCACCCTGGCACGCAGCTTCTGTATCGCCTGGTCCAGCTCGAACAGCATGGCGCGCTGCCGGTCGTCGCGCACCATGCTCTGCACCCAGAAGAACGAGCACACGCGCGCCCCGCGGGTCACCGGGTGCACGCGGTGCAGGCTGCTCGACGGGTAGAGGATGAGGTCGCCGGCGGGCAGCTTGACCTCGTGCGTGCCGTAGGTGTCGACCACCTCGAGGTCGCCGCCGTCGTACTCCTCGGGTTCGCACAGGAAGAGCGTGCATGAAAGATCGGTGCGCAGCTGGATGTTGCTCACCGGCACCGAGCGAACGGAGCCGTCGATGTGCAGCCCGTAGTTCTCGCCGCCCTCGTAGCGGTTGAAGAGCGGCGGCACGAAGCGCAGCGGCAAGGCGGCCGAGAAGAAGAGCGGGTTCTTCGACAGCGCGGCAAGGATGGCCTGGCCGAGTTCGCGGCCGACGGGCGAGAGCTCCGGCAACTGGCGGTTCTGCTTGACGCGTGCGCCCTGGGGGCCCACCGTCTCCCGGCCGTCCACCCAGTCCGCGGCGTCCAGTGCGGCGCGCATCTCGCGCACCCGCTCGGGAGCGAGGACGCCGGGAACATGCAACATCATCTGGAGGGTCTCCAAAAAAGGGAAGAACCCCGGCCTTGCAGCCGGGGCTCCGAGTGTCGCGCCGCGGTGTGGCGCGGCGTGACGTGACGTGGGTGCGACGTGGCGCGGCGATCAGAACCTGAAGTTGGCCGACAGCAGCGCCGAGCGCGGCGTTCCGAGCACCAGGCGGTTGCCGGCATTGTTGACGCGCGCCAGGTAGAACTTGTCGGTCAGGTTGTACAGGTTGAGCTGCACGGAAACGTTCTTGTTGATCTCATAGCCGATCATGGCGTCGAACACGGCGTAGCTGGGAATCTCCGGGAAGAACGAGGTCGGCGTGGCGGCCGCGTTGCTGGTCGAGCGCTGTTGCGTTGCCACGTAGCGCGCGCCGCCGCCGATGGTGAGGCCGTTCTGGAACTTGTAGCTGGTCCACAGCGTGGCGGTGAGCTTGGGCGAGTAGCGGACCTGCGCGCCCTGCTGGGTGGCGCTGGTGCGCGAGCCTTCGAGGATCTCGGTCTCGATGTGGGCGAGGCCGGCGATCAGCTGCCAGGCCGGCGTGATCTGGCCCACCGCGCTCAGCTCGACGCCCTGGACACGGGTCTTGCCGTACTGCTCGAAGTTGCCGAAGGTGTCGACCTGGACCTGCTCGTTCTCGTTGGTGGTGCGGAAGAGCGCACCCGCCAGGGCCAGGCGGCCGTCCAGCACATCCCACTTGGTGCCGATCTCCGCCGTCTTGGACTTCTGCGGGTCGAGGTTCAGGTTGTTGATGTTGGTGGTGGCCGTGGTCTGGAAGGCGAAGTTGCCGCCGGGCGGCTGTGCGCCGGTGGCGTAGGCGGCATAGATGCTGCCGTTGGGCGCGGGCTTGTAGACGAGGCCGATCTTGCCGGTGACGAGGTTGTCCGATTTTTCCTGCGTCATGGCTGTCTGCGCACCGCCCACGGTGGCCGGCGCACCGAGGCTGAAGTAGTGGGTGCGGTAGTGCTCGAACCGCAGGCCGCCGGTCAGCAGCCATTGCTCGTTGAACTTCATGGTGTCGAACACGTAGGCCGCGGCGGTGGAGGTCTTGCCCGCCACCGATGCGCCGTTCGGCAGCACGGGCACGAACGGCCGGTAGATGTTCGGCAGGTACAAGCTGTTGTAGGCCAGGTAGGAGCCGCCCACCAGCTGGCCATTGGTCGCATTGATGAGGGCGGCCATCGTGCCGTTGTCCTGCTCTTCGCGCGTGAGCTCGATGCCGGCGTTGAGGGTGTGCTTGACTGACCCCGTCGCCAGCTCGGCGCTGAGGTTGGTCTGGTTGGTCAGGATCTCGTTGCGCTGGAGCTTGCCTTGCGGCAACACGCGGGTGGACCAGGTCAGCGGGTTGAAGATGTTGGGCGTGAGCAGGCCATTGCTGAAGGGGGCGGTGAGCACGAGGTCCTGGTCGGTCTTGCCCCAGCGCGTGAGGTTGCGCAGCTTGAAGCCGTTGCCGAAGTCGTGATCGACGCGCGCGGTGAACATGTCGGCCTTCACGTTGTCGTGGTCCGAGAGCAAGCCGTAGTAGTTGCGGGTGTCGGCCTGCGGCCCGTTGCCGCCGCGTGCCGAAAGCTGCGACAGATAGAAGCCATCGAGGCCGACGGTCGGCAGGCCGCCGTCGGGGCGGTTCCGCTGGTCGATATGCTGGTACTGCAGGATCACGCGGGTGGGCGTGTTCAGGCCGAAGGCGATGGAGGGCGCAACGCCCCAGCCCTTGTTCTCCACGTAGTCGCGGCCGACGACGCCGCTGTCCTGCTTCATCACGTTCAGCCGGAAGGCCATGGAGCCGGTCTCGTTGAGCACGCGGTTGATGTCGCCGGTGACGCGCTTGTAGTCGCCGCTGCCGATGCCGACGCTGCCGGCGAAGAAGTTCTCCGCCAGCGGCACCTTGCTGACGAGGTTGATATACCCCGTGGGCGCAGTGCGGCCGATATCGGCGCTGGCGGGGCCCTTGACGACTTCAACCGCCTCGACGTTGAACATGTCGCGGGTCACGGTGCCGATGTCGCGCGCGCCGTCGATGAAGACGCTGCCGGAAGTGTCGAAGCCGCGCAGGAAGACCGCGTCGCCCGTGCTCGTGTTGCCGTTCTCGCCCATCTGGAAGGTGACGCCGGGGGTGTTGCGCAGCGCTTCCGTCAAGGTGGCGGCGCCCTGCTCCTGCAGCACTTCCTTCTTGATGACGGTGACGGTCTGCGGCGTGTCGACCAGGGGTTCGCTGAACTTGGGAGATGAAACGCGGTCGGCCTTGAAGGTGTCTGCGGTCGCTTCGACCTTCACCTCGCGCAGGGTGGAAGTCGAGCCGGCCGCGGTCTGCGCGGAGGCAGGCAAGGCAAACGCCATCAACGTGGCAGCCGCGGCGGCCGTGCCAAAGGGGGGAAGGCCGCGCGCGACTGTGTGCTTGCGGCTCTTGATATACGCCATGAAAGGATTCCTCCAGGATTGAAATCGGGTGGGAACTTCACTGGCGGGTCCTCGCGGCGCACCTGGGCAGTGCGGGGGATTGGCTGGCTGAGTTCATTCGCCGGGGTGCCCGGCGAATGCGACGCAAATGATAACGACTATCAATAACAAAGTTCACGCGTTGTTCACATCCGCAACAAACTTCGTCCGCGATACGTTGCCTGGTCGCAACGTCCGAGATGCCCGAATGCGGCGATCAGTAGACGTCGCGCCGGTAGCGTCCGGCAGCGGCAATCTCGTGCAGGCGGTCGCGGCCGAGGATCTGCCGCAGCGCGGTGTCCACGCCGGAGGCCATGCCCTGCAGGCTGCCGCACACGTAGAGCGCGGCGCCGCGATCGACCCAGGCGCGCAGCTCGTCCGCGGCGTGGAACAGGCGGTGCTGCACGTAGCGCCGCTCGCCGTGGCGCGACTCCTCGTCGCGCGAGAACATCATGTCGAGGCGGGCGAGCGCTCCGGCGGCGACCCAGCCTTCGAGTTCGTCGCGGTACAGGAAGTCGTGCTGCGCGCTGCGCTCGCCGAACACGAGCCAGTTGTCGTGCAGGCCGCGGGCGACGCGCTCGCGCAGATGGCTGCGAAGGCCCGCCAGGCCGGTGCCGTTGCCGATCAGGACGAGCGGTCGATCGGCGTTGCCGTTCAGGCGGAAGTTGCCGTGCGGGCGCAGGCGCAGCGGCACGGCATCGCCCGGCGCGAGGTCCGCCGTGAGCAGGCCGGACGCGGCGCCGAGCGTGCCGTCGGGGTGCTGCTCCTGGCGAACCAGCAGTTGCAGTTCGCCATCGGCCGGGATCGAGGCGATCGAGTAGTCGCGCGGGCGCTGCGGGTCGGAAGCCAGCCGGATCTGCGCCAGGTCGCCCGAGGCCCAGTGCGGCAGCGCGCCGCTCGACGGTGCAAAGGCCAGATGGAAGACCGGCGCGCCGGCGCTGCCTGCGTTGAGCTGCCTGCGCGCCACCAGCCGCCATGGCCGGAAGGCATCGCCGGGAGCCGCTTCGCTCGGGTTGCCGGCGCCCTCGCCCTCGCCCTGCCCCTGCCACTGTTCGCGCCAGAGCGCCATCGCGGTGTCGTCGCCGTTGTCGACGTCGATTCGCGCGAAGGCCGGCACGGCGCCGCTGTCGCGCAGCCAGCCATCGAGGCGGCGCCCGAAGCCGCAGAAGTGCGCGTACTGGCGGTCGCCCAGCGCGAGCAGCGCATAGCGCAGGCCCGGCAACTGCGCGCGCGCTTCCATGATCCGTTCGACGAAGGCGCTGGCGCCATCGGGCGCATCGCCCTCGCCGTAGGTGCTGGCCACGAACAGTGCGCGGGGGGCGGCCTGGAGGGTCGCGAGGTCCAGTTCGTTGAGCGACATCACGCGCACGGCCGCACCTCCCGCATGCAGCCAGCGCGCGGTCTGCCAGGCGATGGCCTCGGCCTGGCCCGTCTGCGTGGCGTGCAGCACCAGCATCGGTTCCCCGGCGGCGGCGAGCGAGGCGGCGTCGGCCACCAGCGCCTGCGCGCGCCGGCGCTCGCGCTGCCAGATGGCCGCACACAATGCACCGTAGGCGAGGACCGATGCCGTCGCGGCGAGCTGACGCCAACTGTCGTCCATCAGTCGGGGCGTGCCTTCTTCCAGGCGGCGCTTTCGCGCCACTCGAGCCCTTCGGCGCCGCGCACGCTGAACAGCGCGGCGATGCCGTGGGCATCGGCAAAGCGCATCCCTTCGTTTGGCCCGAGCACCGTGAGCACGGTGGCCAGCGCGTCGGCCTGCATGCACTGCGCGTGCAGCACGGTGACGCCTGCCAGTGCCGCCCCTACCGGCTGGCCGTT
>NZ_LMTS01000285.1:24534-28764 GCF_001541225.1 Variovorax sp. WDL1
ATCGATGCTGTGCGACCAGCGCCGGCCCGCATCCTCCCGCACGTGCCAGCGGTCGCCGGAGGTCGCGACCGCCATGTCGGCCAGCGGCACGCGCAGCGCCGGACCGCTGCCCGCATCGACCTGCACTTGCCACGGCAGGCCGCCGGGGCGGCGGCCCGCGCCGCGCAGTTCGCCGCCGACCTCGAGCAACAGGTCGCGCAGGCCGAGCGCGCGCAGGGCTTCGATGCCGTGGTCGACCGCAAAGCCCTTGGCGATGCCCGACAGGTCGAGCACCACGCCGCCCGGCTGCAGCACGCTGGCATCGCCGGGTTCGAAGCACAGGCGCTGCCAGCCCACGCGCGCGGCGGCTTCGCTCAGCGCGTGCGCATCGGGCGCGGCGGAGGCAGCCTCGGGGCCGAAGCCCCAGCAGGCCACGAGCGGCGCGACGGTGGGGTCGAGCGCGCCTGCGCTGGCGCGTGCCCAGTCGAGCGCGCAAGCCAGCACGGTGGCGAACTCGGCGGGCAAACGGTGGCGCGAACCGGCGTGCGCGCGGTTGAAGCGGCTGATGTCGGAGTCGGGCTCCCAATGGCTCATCTGCGCCACGACGCGGCCGAGCGCATCCTCGACGGCGGCGCGCACCTCTTCGAGCGCGAGCATGCGCGGGTTGTCGAAGCGCAGCGACCAGGTGGTGCCCATGGTGCGCCCGTCCAGCCGCTGCAGGCGGGACGGATCGGCGCGGCGCGGCATCGCCGCGGCGGCATAGCCATCGGCCAGCCGGCGTGCGAAGGAAGGAGCCGGTGCGGGCGCGGCAGCGGCTTTCAAGGGGCGCTCATCGCAGTCGCCTCGCCTCCGGTTGCGGTGCGAGCCCCTTCGGGCGGCCGGGGGGCGCTCACGGTGCCACTTCGAGCGTGGCCGCGTAGCTCAGCCGGCGCTCCTTGGCCTGGGGCACGGTGGTCTTGCTGTCGCGCGTCGAGGCATCGAGCCAGTACATGCCGGCGCTGGGCCATGTCACGCTGAACTGGCCCTTGTCGTCGGTCTTGAGCTTGACTTCGCTCAGCTTGTCGCGGTACTGCGTGTTGCCGGCGGTCACCGTCACTTCGAGGTCCTTGGCGGGCTGGCCGTCGATGCGCAGCGCGAAGGTCGACTTCTCGCCCTTGACCAGATCGGTCGGGCTGCCGGTGCTCACGAGTTCGAGGCCCTGGCCGATCGGCTTGAGCGTGCTGGGCTTGCCGACGGTGACGAAGGTCTCGATGCGGCCTGCCGACTGGGTGATGCTCACGTCCGTCGCATCGGCAGGGATCTCCTTGCCGATGCTCTCGGGCGTGCCGCGCGCGCGCTTGTTCTGGCCCGTGGCCTTGTCCTTCCAGCTCGCGAAGACACCGTTGTTCAGCACGGCGATGCGGTAGGTGCCCGCTTGCGCCACGGGCACGTCGAACACGCTGCGGTGCTTGAGCCTGGCTTCGTTCTCGGGCTTGATCAGGTTGCCGTCGGGCGCGACGATCTGCAGGCCGTCCAGCCGCAGCGGCGCATGGTTGGCGACGAACAGGTCGTTCGACACCGCCGCATCGACGGTGATAGTGTCGCCCTTCGACAGCACGGTGGTGGATGGCAGCAGCCAGGCGTTGTGGGCCTGCACGGCAGGGACGGCGCACGACAGTGCGAAAGCGAGAGCGGCGAGGCGCACGGCGGGCTGGATCATGAAGACTCCTCTGGTTGTAGAAAAACGGCCTGGCAGGCTGCCTGGCGGGCTGTTGCGGTGCATGACCACTACGGCCTGAGCTCGAGCCGGATCTCCCCGAGCTCTTCCTTGCCGGCGGCCACCGGCTGCGCCGCACTTGCGGGCGGCCACTGGAACGGGATGCTCACGACCTCGCGGCCGCCGACCTCGCGGGCCGCCTCGACGACCAGCTTGTATGCGCCCGGTGCAAGCCTGGGGAGCGCGCCGGTGCCTTCCACGAAGTTCAGCTGGTGCTTGCCCGCCGGCTTGGTGGCGCTGGTCACGCCGTCGACCGGCACTGCGAGCTCGCGGCCGCCGCGCCGCCACCACTGGCGCAGGTCCTTCAGCCATTTCGTGCCTTCGCCCTCGGGGTTGTTGGTCTTGGTGCGCACGTCGTACCAGAGCGCAAGGGTCGCGGCCGGCGTGTTGTCGGGCCGCTCGATCCACGCCGCCACGTAAGGCCGGTGGTATTCCGCGGCATTGAGGCGCGGCACCTCGATGTTGACTGCGAGGCTCGCCGCCAATGCGGGCGCCCCGAACACTGCCGACATGGCAACGGGCGCGAGTGAATAGCGGATGTGCACGAAAAGACCTTTCTTCTTCGGGTTTCGATCAATGGACAAGGAGGAGTGCGAGGAGGAAAGGCGCCAGCAGCCCCATGGCCACCATCGGCCAGGTGAAGGGCCGGTTGCCCGCATGCATCTTGAGGATGAGCAGGCCGGTGAGGGAGAACAGCAGCGCCGCCGCCGCGAAGACGTCGATGAACCAGCTCCAGGCCGCGCCGGTGTTGCGCCCCTTGTGCAGGTCGTTCAGGTAGGAAATCCAGCCGCGGTCGGTCAGCTCGTACTCGGCCTCGCCGTCCTCGAGCCCGATACGCAGCCAGGCGTCGCCGCCCGGGCGCGGCAGCGAGAGATAGACCTCGTCCTGCGACCACTCCGCCTCCTTGCCGGCCGTATCGACGCCCCACTGCGCCTGCACCCAGCGTTGCAGTTCGGCCGGCAGCTCGGCCTTGCCCTTGGTGGTCTTCGCGATATCCGGCTGCAGGCCGGCCAGTTGCCCGCGCAGCGCGGCATCGACTGTGTCGGTCTTGTGCGTCACGGCCGGCCGCGCCTCGATCTGCGACGCATGGTTGAGGGTGATGCCTGTGATGCTGAACAGCAGCATGCCGACGAGGCACAGCGCCGAGCTGACCCAGTGCCATTCGTGCAGGGTCTTGAGCCAGTAGGAACGGCGTCGAGAGGGGGCGGTGACAGTGGTGGCAGAGGCGCTCATCGGAGCGCGATTGTAGCCATACAAATGAGAATCACTGTCATTTGAGCGTGACAGTGGGGCGGCGCACCCGCTGACTCGCTCTTGCGTTCACCAGCTCGATTGGAAATTAGGGGCTCTCTAATTCTTTCAACTTAATTTCAATCCAGACGTTTTTGGATGACGCAAAAAAAAGAGCTGAATGTACCCGAAATAGTTATTAAGCCGAACTACTTCATAGCAGCAAATTCCGATGTGACGGAGGGAAAGGTGTGAAGTTTTGCCGGTCCTGCGGCATTTGTCCGACACAAATTCGAGCAGTTGTCCGACAATAGATCAGCCCGAAAACTATTGACACGACTAAAAGCAACACCATGAAGAACCTCTCGTAGCCAGCCGCCGCGACCAGGTGCAGTCAATGCAGATTACTTAAGTACTCAAATAACCAACTACAGGTGGATTGCACCCCCCAGATCCACCCGCACAGGGTCGGGCACAGAGAACGTGCCACACCCCTCTAGCCCACGCGGCAATTAGCCGCTCCGTTTTTTAATCATTTATTCAGCAATTCTTTTGCGCCCTTTTAGAGGCGCAGGGGATTTCTTTTCTCAATTTACAGATTGACCAGGAGATTCGGCGTGAAAAGGATCGACAAATGCGCGCTTCTGCTTTGTGTTGCAGCAGGTGCACTCGCAGGTTGCGGAGGGGGCGGAAGCGGCCCAGGCGGCAGCTTCGCTCTCCCTCAAGGCACGGATGCGTCGACAGCGTCGCCGATGTCGTCGACGAGCGCGTCGACAACCGCAGCGGCCGTCGAGCCCGCCGCAAGCAAGGATGTAGTGCTCAGCAAGCTCGAATCCGGTTGGGTCAAGGTCGCCGAGGAAGGCCAGGCATTCAACCTGTCCTCATTGACGCTCGTGCAGTACGGCGCGAATTCGACCTGGATGAGCAAGGATCTCTCCGGCACCGTGGCGTGCAGCAATGCGACCTTCGGCCGCGACCCGCTCGAGTACGTGGCGAAGGCCTGCTATGTGCAGGCCGCGCCTGCCGCGGGAACCGTGCTCGCGCAGGAAGGTGGCTCGTTCACCGTGCCTGCGCCCACGCTGGTGAAGTACGGCGCCGACTCGCGCTGGATCACCAGGTCGGTGAGCGGGACGGCCGATTGCACCAACACGTTCTTCGGTGGCGACCCTGCGTTCATGACGGCGAAATCATGCGTTTCGGCCGGTCCTGCGCCTGAGACCGACTACACCTCCAAGCCCGCCCCCGCGCCCGCCCCTGCCCCCGCC
>NZ_LMTS01000248.1:0-36017 GCF_001541225.1 Variovorax sp. WDL1
AAAGAAAGTGACTCGCCCGCCGGGGCGAACTCCCGGCTCCTGCCTTAGCGCAACAGCAACGTACCAACTCATCAGCAACGCACCAACAACCAGCAAAACACCAACCCAACAGCAACGTACGAAATCAAGCGACCCAGTGCCAACAAGCCCGCCCATGCCCGACCCACAAATCACCTTCGCCTACCTCGACGAGCGCACCAAGCGCATGATCCGCCGCGCCATCCTCAAGGCAGTGGCGATCCCCGGCTACCAGGTGCCCTTCGGCTCGCGCGAAATGCCCCTGCCCTACGGCTGGGGCACTGGCGGCATCCAGGTCACGGCCTCCGTGATCGGTCCGCGAGACGTGCTCAAGGTCATCGACCAGGGTTCGGACGACACCGTCAACGCGGTCAACATCCGCCGCTTCTTCGAGCGCACCACCGGCGTTGCGACCACCACCCGCACGCAGGAAGCCACGCTCATCCAGACCCGCCACCGCATCCCCGAGACGCCGCTGGCCGAGGGCCAGGTGCTGGTCTACCAGGTGCCGGTGCCCGAGCCCATGCAGCGCCTGGAACCGCGCGAGACCGTCACGCGCACCCTGCACGGCCTGGCCGAGTACGGGCTGATGCACGTCAAGCTCTACGAGGACATCGCGCGCTACGGCCACATCGCGACCACCTACGACTATCCGGTGCTGGTGAACGATCGCTACGTGATGTCGCCTTCCCCCATCCCCAAGTTCGACAACCCCAAGATGCACATGAATCCCGCGCTGCAGCTCTTCGGCGCCGGCCGCGAGAAGCGCATCTACGCCGTGCCGCCCTACACGCCGGTCGAGAGCCTGGGCTTCGAGGACCATCCCTTCGAGGTGCAGCGCTGGGATGCGGCGTGCGCGCTGTGCGGCGCGACCGACAGCTTCCTCGACGAGCTGATCACCGACGACAACGGCACGCGCATGCACGTGTGCTCGGACTCGGACTATTGCCAGTCGCGGCAGCAGGCGCAGCCTGGGCCGCCTGAGCCGATGCCTGCCGATCACGCGACGGAGGCTGCATGAGCGCGGTCATGGCGGCTCCCCAGCCGCTGCTGCGCGTGCGCGGCATCGGCAAGCGCTACGGCGACCGTGTCGCGCTGCAGGATGCGAGCTTCGATCTCTGGCCCGGCGAGGTGCTGGCCATCGTGGGCGAGTCGGGGTCCGGCAAGTCCACCCTGCTCAACGCGGTGGCGGCGCGCGACAAGCCGGATGCCGGCAGCGTGCAGTTCCACACGCGTGCCGGCGGCCTGCGCGAAGTCTTCGCGATGAGCGAGGCCGAGCAGCGCCTGCTGGCGCGCACCGACTGGGGCTTCGTCCACCAGAACGCGGCCGAGGGCCTGCGCATGGACGTCTCGGCCGGCGCCAACGTCGGCGAGCGGCTGATGGGCCTGGGCGAGCGGCACTACGGGCGGCTGCGCGCCGCTGCCACGGAATGGCTGGCGCGCGTGGAGATCGACCCGGCGCGCATCGACGACGCGCCGCGCACCTTCTCCGGCGGCATGCGCCAGCGCCTGCAGATCGCGCGCAACCTGGTCACGCGCCCGCGCCTGGTCTTCATGGACGAGCCGACCTCGGGGCTCGACGTGTCCGTGCAGGCCCGCCTGCTCGACCTGATGCGCCAGCTCACGCGCCAGATGCAACTCGCCGCCATCGTGGTCACGCACGACCTCGCGGTGGCCCGGCTGCTGGCGCACCGCATGATGGTGATGCAGCGCGGACGCGTGGTCGAGGCCGGCCTCACCGACCAGGTGCTCGACGACCCGCAGCATCCCTACACCCAGCTTCTCGTCTCCTCTGTCCTGCAACCATGAACCGCCGACCTCTGCTCCAGCTCCAGGGGGTGGCCAAGCGCTTCACCCTCCATCACCAGAACCAGCTTTCGCTGCCGGTCTTCGACGGCGTCGAGCTCAGCGTCTCGCCTGGCGAGTGCGTGGTGCTCGACGGCGCCTCGGGCCTGGGCAAGAGCACGCTGCTCAAGCTCATCTTTGCCAACTACAGCGCCACTGCCGGCCGCATCCTCGTGCAGCCGCGCGAGGGCGAGGCGGTGGACGTGACCGCAGCTACGCCGCGCGAGCTGGTGCGCCTGCGCCGCGACACCATCGGCTACGTGAGCCAGTTCCTGCGCGTGATCCCGCGGGTGCCCGCGCTCGACGTGGTGGCCGAGCCGCTGGCGGAGGACGCCGGCGACAATGCCGAGGGCATCGAGGCCGCGCGTGCCGAGGCGCGCAGGTGGCTCGAGCGCCTGCGCATCCCCGAACGGCTGTGGCACCTGCCACCCGCCACCTTCTCCGGCGGCGAGCAGCAACGCATCAACATCGCACGCAACATGATCAAGCCCAAGCCCCTGCTGCTGCTGGACGAGCCCACCGCCTCGCTCGACGCGGCCAATACCCGCACCGTGATCGAGCTCATCCGCGAAGCCACCGCGCGCGGCGCGGCGCTGGTCGGCATCTTCCACGACGCCGAGGTGGGCGCCGCGGTGGCGACGCGGAGGGTGAATGTTGCGGACTTCAGGAGCGTGGCATGAGACGCCGGGCCGCTCCCAAGTCGAACAGCACCGCAGCCCGCAGGGCGGAGGTTGCCTTATGAGCGGGAACCTCGTCTTCGCGAACGCGCGCATGGTCCTGTCCGACGAGGTGGTGCGCGGCAGCCTGTCGGTGGCGGACGGTCGCATCGAAGCGCTGCACAACGGCCACACCGGAGTGGCCACCGTCGACCTCGAAGGCGACTACCTGCTCCCCGGCCTGGTCGAGGTGCACACCGACAACTTCGAGCGCCACCTGATGCCGCGCCCGAAGGTGCAGTGGGCCGAGCTGCCGGCGCTGCTGGCACACGATGCCGAGGTGGCGGCCGCCGGCATCACCACTGTCTTCGACGCGCTGGGTGTCGGCGAGGCCGACACCGAGAGCCTGCGCGGCAGCACCTGGACCAGGACCGTGGCCACGCTCGACAACTGCAGCGAGAAAGACCTGCTGCGCGCCGACCACCACCTGCACGTGCGCTGCGAGCTGCCCGCGCCCAACACCATCGAGCTCTTCGAGCCCTTCCATGGCCACCCGCGGGTCTCGCTGATCTCGCTGATGGACCACACGCCGGGCCAGCGCCAGTGGGAGAACATCGAGGTCGCACGCGTCTACTACACGGGCAAGAAGGGCTGGAGCGCCGAGAAGTTCGAGCGCCAGGTCGCGCACGCCGCCACGCTGCAGGCCCGGTTCGCCGAGCCGCACCGCCGCCACTTCGTGGACTACTGCCGCACGCACGGCATCGCGCTGGCGAGCCATGACGACACCACCGTGGCGCATGTCGAGCAGGCGCATGCCGAGGGCGCGAGCATGTCGGAATTCCCGACCACGATGGCTGCTGCTGCGGCTGCGCGAGAACGCGGGCTATCGACCGTGATGGGCGGGCCGAACGTGGTGCGCGGCGGCTCGCATTCCGGCAATGTCTCGGCGGCCGAACTGGCGCGCCACGGACTGCTGGACATCCTCTCTTCCGACTACGTGCCCGGCAGCCTCCTCGGTGCAGTGATGCGCCTGGTGGCTGACGACATCCTCACGCTGCCCCAGGCGGTCGCCATGGTCACGCGGGCACCGGCCAAGGCCACGGGCCTCACCGACCGCGGCGCCGTCGAGCCGGGACTGCGCGCCGACCTGGTGCACGTGCGCATGACCGAGCTGCCCGACGGGTCGCGCCATGCGGTGGTGCGTGGCGTGTGGCGCGAGGGGCGGCGGGTCCTGTAGTGCGTCCGTGCCGATGAAGTCGAGCGTTCGCGTGGGCGGAGTCCTCACTCGACGGGTGCGTCGCCGTCCTTGCGAATCGATTCGCGGTCGCGGTGCCTGTCCTGGCGGCCCAGGGCGCTGTCCAGCGCGCGCTTGAGCTTCTCGGTCGCGCCGCGGAAGGCCTCGTCGATGCTCGGCGCGTGCTGGGTCACGGCCAGCGGCGGGCGCCCCGCGACGCGGGCTTCCATCGCGCAGCGCTTGTCCGCCGCGCCGCCCTTGTCATGGTTCTCGTCGCTCAGGTGCACCTCCACCGCAGTCACGTCGGCAGAGAAGCGGTCCAGCGACTGCCTGATCTCCTCGTCGGCCCAGCGTTCGAGCGTGTCCTTGTTCTCGACGCCGTTGCTGGTGTTTACTTGTATCTGCATGTCAGGGACCTTTCGATTCTTGGAACGTGAGTCAATGCACCTCAGATTGTCCGCCCGGACAGGCTCCCTGCGTAGGCGGCTGGAGCATGCATCCGCAGGAGATTGATGCCGATGAGCTCCTGCTATGCGCCATCGAAGAAGCCGGTGCCGGTCGTGCGAAGCTCATCGCCCTTGCGCGCGACGAAGAGTGCATCGAGCCCGCGCCGCCGTGCGTGGCAGCGCCCGGCCTCTGCACCGAGGACCATCAGGGCTGTTGCGTAGGCGTCGGCATCGGCACAGGTCGGCGCAATGACCGTGACCGAGGCGACGTCTCCCCGCAGAGGCGCACCGGTGCGGGGGTCCATCGTGTGCGAGATGCGCGTGCCACCGATCTCGACCCAGTGCCGATAGTCGCCAGAGGTCGCAATGGCGGCGTCGCCGAGCTCGATCACGCCCATCGCCGCGCGGCGATCGTCCTCGGGCGCCTCGAGTGCGATAGCCCACGGTGAACCATCGGGCTTGCAGCCGCGGGCGCGCATTTCGCCATCGATGCCCACGAGCCACGAGGCAACGCCATGCCGGTCGAGCACGCGAGCGAGTTCGTCCACGCCGAAGCCCTTCGCGATGCCGCACAGGTCCAGGACGACGCGCGCATGCTTGCGCACCCGGCGCCCCGGCACGTCGATCTCCAGCAGTTCGTCGACAGGTCGACACTTGCGGGGATCGGCCGATGCGCCTCTCGGGCCGTGCCCTCCCGCCGGGCCGAAGCCCCACGTGTCGACGAGCTCGCCGACGCCAATGTTGAATGCATTGCAGGTCTCGCGCCCGATCTCGATCGCCCGCACCAGCACGGACGCCAGGTTCGCCGAGACGGGAACCCAGGTGTCCGGCGCCGCGCGATTGAGCCGCGACAGGTCGGAACCGGGCTTCCAGTTGGACATCTGCATGTCCACGGCGGTGACCGCCGACTCCAGGTCGGCCACGATCGCCGGCACCTGGGCGTGCTGGGACACGACGAATCGCGCGGTGTAGCGGGTGCCCATCGTCGCGCCGCTCGTGCGGCAGTCCTTCAATCGCTCATCGCGCAGCCATTCAATAGACGTCTTCGGCATAGCGCCCCTGTGTCCTCAGCTGTGCGACCGACAGGCCGGAGCCCTCCAGGATGCGTTCCCAGGCGTTCATCACGCCATCGGCCATCTGGCGGCCGCCGCACACCATGACCTGCGCGCCCTGCACGATCAACTCGCGCAGCCGCTGGGCATCCGCGAGCAGCCGGTCCTGCACATAGGCGCGGTTGGCGGCGCGCGAGAAGGCGGTCGTCAGCGTGCGCAACCGTCGATCGCCGACGAGGCCGTTCAGTTCGTCGCGATAGAGAAAGCCGTCTTCGGCGCCGCGCGCGCCAAAGTACAGGTGCATCGGGCGCCGCGCGCTGTTGTGGCGGATGAAGCCGATCAGCGGACCGATGCCGGTCCCCGCGCCGATGAGGATCACTGGAGCCGAGCTGGCTGCGAGGCGGAAGCTCTCATGCGGGCGGATGAAGGCCTGGATGGTTGCGCCCGGCGACAGGCCTGTGAGGTAGCTGGAGCACAGGCCGCCGACCTGGCGGCGCACGCAGATCTCGACCACGCCGTCCGAAGCCGCACTGACCAGGGAGTAGTAGCGGGGTGAAGCGCCGCCCGGCGGCACCACGCCGAGCAGGTCGCCGGTCTCGAACTTCGGCAGCCGTGGCGAGCGGCGCCAGCTGCGCCGCCGTCGCGCGGGCACCGCTGGTGGCGCGAAGCGCAGGACCGCGGTCAGGGTCTGCGGATCGGCGCCGTAGTCGGTTCGCGAGACGAGTTCGAGCGCTGTCGTACGCGGCAGCAGCGGCTCGTACCGGATGTCGAGCGTCGCACCGAGCGTGTCGCCGAGCCATTTGCACCATTGTCGGAACTCCGGCTCCGACTGCCGGTCCACCATGCCCGGTTCTCCCAACGCTTCGAACCCGCGGGCGGCGAGCGCATCGTGGACCTGCCGCGCATAACCGCAGAAGCGCGGGAACTGCCGATCGCCGAAGCCGAGCACGGCGAACGAGACGCCGGCCCCCGCGGGCATGCGGGCAAGTCTGGGCAGAAACTGGCGCGCGCTCTCCGGCGCCTCGCCGTCGCCGTAGGTCGCGGTGAGGACGAGCACGCGGCGGACATCGTGGAGGTGAGCCTCGATGTCATTCATCGGCGCCGCATGCACCCGCAGCTTCGCCCGCGTCAGCGCGGCGTGCAGCGACGCGGCGAATCCCCAGGTCGTGTGGGTCTCGCTGCCGACCAGCAACAAGGTGTCGGCGTCGCGCCTCGGCACGTTGTCTGGCACGCGAGGCAGGCTTTGGCGGCGACGAAGCCAGA
The DNA here is from genome assembly GCF_001541225.1 of Variovorax sp. WDL1. Lineage (GTDB taxonomy): Bacteria > Pseudomonadota > Gammaproteobacteria > Burkholderiales > Burkholderiaceae_C > Variovorax. The sequence continues at coordinate 6,515 of NZ_LMTS01000248.1, forward strand.
GCAGGAACCCGGTCGCGGCGAGCAGCGGTACCGCCAGCGACGAGGCGCCAACCACCAGCCCGAGCCACCACAGTCCTTCCCCGGTGTGCAGCATACGCACGGTCGCGTGCAGGCGCTGCCAGGCGTCAGGCGCCCGGTAGGCGAGCCAGGTGCCGGTGGAAGGATCAACGACGCCCGCACCGTCCGCAGTCTCGAGTTCGATGACGTCATTCGGATCGTCCGGGCTCGCCAGCTTCAGCTGCGCGAGCCGGGACACGTCCACCGATCGCAGCGCCTCCATTTGCGCGAGCGCCATCCGGGCCGGTCCGCTCGGGCGCAGGTCGAAGGAAGGGTCCGCTCCCCCGCCCTCGGGGATGAAGCCGAATGTGGCAAGCGACATGAGAAGACCCGTCGTTGCCGACAAGGCGAGTCCGGCGAGCGCAGGGCGCGCGCTCTCGTTGTGAAGCCGTTGCGGCGTGTTGCCGCGTACCGGGCCCAGCAGCTGCCTCCACCCCCCCATTCGACGCGCGAGCAGCGTCAGGCCGGAGAGCACGATGAACAGCATGCAGGCGGCTGCCACACCCGTGGCGACACGACCGGGGTCGTCGAGCAGGAGCTTGCGGTGCAGGTTCTTCAGCCAGCGCTGTGTGGCCGAGGGCCGATAGTCGGCAACCGCCTCCCCGCTCCCAGGGTCGATGACCGACGCATGTTGCTCGCTGCCGGCCATGTGGTAGGCCACGATCGTGCCGGAAGGCTGGCGCACCAGCGTCTCGACGCCGGGCAGGCGCGTGCTCACGCGATGGGCGAGCGCAGCCACATCGACGCCGCTCGTGTCGGCCGCACGCGCCCGCTCCAAGGCCGGGAACACCGAGAGCGCCGATCCCGTCAGGGCGACGAGCACGAGCAGCAGCGATGCGATCAATGCCGGGATCGAATGGAGCGTCCGCAGCATCGGGCACCCGGTCAAAGGGTGTAGCGGAACGACCTGACGTAGCCGCGTCCAGCGGCCGGCTTGCCTGCGCCCGCCTTGGTGAGCGGGACCACGACTTCGGAGGGGTTCTCCTTCATCTTCTCGACCGCGGTGTCGACGTGGATCTCGTAGCCGGCGTCGAGCAGCGTGTCGGCCACATCGACAGTCACGCGCAAGGTCTTGCCCGCGCCGACGCTCGCCCCGCTGATGCCGTCCACCTTCGCCTTGCCGCCCGTCGCGCGGTACCAGTCCCCCAGGTGACGCCAGTACTTCGCCTTGGTCCCTGCGACCCACAGCGTGCTCTGGTAGCGGCCGTTGCGGTCGGTGACATAGATGGCGACGTAGGCGCCATCGCCACCGTAGTCGGACAGCTGGGTCTCGATCGCGACCTGGCGCGCCGAGGCGATCGATGGTGCGGCAATGGCGCTCGCGACCGCTGCAGCGGTCCATGCATGCTTCATTCGTGCTCTCCCGGCTTCGTTGAAATCCTGTCGTGCTTGCGTTCGCGTTCGCGATGCTCGTGCTTCATGCGGACGACCTCGAGCGTTGCCGGGTCGAGCTTGGCCTTGAAGCGGCGGTCCTCGGCATCACGGCCCTTGATCTCGTAGCAGCCGTCGTCGATCTTGAGCTTGTCGATGTGCCAGCCCTTGCGTTCGGCCAGTGCACGCACGGCACCGCGCGGCTGCCAGGTCTCGGGCGGTGCATCGCAATCGTCGCCGGCCCACGCCGGCTGCCCGGCGAGCACGAGGATCGCAAGCGCGATGCTTCGGGTCGCAGGCAGCAGCATCAGGTCGTGAATCCAAGGTTGATGGTCAACCCTGAGAATGCAGCCTGAGCGACAGGAAGGCCTTGCGCTGGATCAAGCGTCCTTCAGTTTGCATCAGGATTGCGGGAATGTTCCTGGAGCGCGACTTGAACTTCGTCGGCACAGCCGGCCTCCTGCGAGCCGCCGCCGCACGCCACAATGGCGGCTCGCAGGAGGAGAACAGCTTGCTTTACTGGTCGCTCTGGGGCGTCGCCTCCGCTGCCCTCATCGCGTTGCTCGTGTCCGTGATCTGGTCGATCCGGCGTCGCCGCGACGTCGTCCTGCGGGTGCGCAGCACGGCCGGCATCGAGCAGTCGCTGCCCTCCCTCGCCGGGCTCGCGCTGGGAGGCGTGGTGCACGGAAACTCGGTGGAACTGCTGGAGAACGGGAGGTACTTCGACGTGCTGCTCGAGCGCATCGGGGCGGCGCGGTACTCGGTGCATTTCGAGACTTTCCTCTGGAAGGACGGCACCATCGGCAGCCGGTTGGCCGAGGCGCTTTCGCAGCGGGCGCGCGCCGGCGTGCGGGTGCGGGTGCTGCTCGATGCCAATGGCGCGAAGAGCGTGGCCCCCCAGACCCTCGTCCAGATGCGCGAGGCCGGCTGCAGCGTGCTGATGTTCCACGACAATTCGTGGCGCAACATCGGATTGTTCAATGATCGCGACCACCGCAAGCTGGTCGTCATCGACGGCCGCGAGGCCCTGCTGGGCGGCCATTGCATCGTCGACACGTGGCTCGGCGATGCCGAGGACCACCGGCACAACGCCGACATCAGCGTACGCGTGCAAGGCCCGATCGTGACCCTCCTGCAAGGGGTCTTCAGCGAGAACTGGATCGGCGAGGGCAGTGAGCTGTTCGGTGGTGAAGAATTCTTTCCCCGCCTGGCCGATGCGGGAGCGCTCGCCATGCATGTCGCCTATCTGAAGCCCGAAGGTTCGCCCTCGGCGGTCAAGATCCTGCACCACACGGCGATCTGCCTGGCCCGCCAGCGCATCTGGATCCAGAACCCCTATTTCATACCGCAGCCTGCCGCCATCGACGCCTTGGGCGAGGCCGTGCAGCGCGGTGTCGACGTCCGTGTCCTCATGCCGTCGACCAGCGGCTCCGACAACCCCATGGTGCAGCACGCCGGGCATCGCAACTTCGAGAAGCTGCTGCGCTGCGGCGTGCGGCTGTTCGAGTATCCGCATACCTTGCTGCACCAGAAGGTGATGACAGTGGATGGCATCTGGAGCGCCGTGGGCTCCAGCAATTTCGACGACCGTTCGTTCGAGTCCAACGACGAACTCACGCTCGGCATACTGGATGCGGGCTTTGCGGGCCAGCTCGACGCCATCTTCGAGCGGTATGTGGCGCGGGCGGAAGAAGTGGAGCTGGAGGCCTGGCGGCGGCGAGGGGCATGGCACAAGCTGAAGGACAACGCGGCCTACCTGTTCCACGAGCTGTTGTGAGCTTGGGTGGCCCATGGGGCCCCGCTGGCCGCGTGCAGGCGGCCTATCCGGGCAAGGCGATCTCCACCCACACGGGCGCGTGGTCGCTGGCGCCGGGACGGCCGCGCACCTCGCGGTCGACATTGGCAGCCTTGAGCAACGGCGCGAGTTCGCCATTGAGCAGCAGGTGATCGATGCGCAGGCCGGCATTGCGCGGCCAGCGATTGCGCCAGTAGTCCCAATAGGTGTAGATCGCCTCGCGCGGATGCAGGGCGCGGACCGCGTCGGTCCACCCCTGGTCGAGCAGCCGCGCGAACGCGGCGCGGCTCTCGGGCTGCAGCAGTGCATCCTTGCGCCACGATTCCGGGTTGTAGATGTCGGCATCGGTGGGCACGACGTTGAAGTCGCCCGCCAGCACCACGGGGAGACCGCAGTCGAAGAGCTTGCGCGCGTGGGTGCAGAGCCGCCCGAACCATTCCAGCTTGTAGTCGAACTTGGGCCCGGGCCATGGATTGCCGTTGGGCAGGTAGAGGCAGCCGATGATCACGCCGTCGACCACGGCTTCGATGTACCGGCTCTGGTCGTCCTGGCTGTTGCCGTCGAGGCCGCGTCCGGTCTCGATCGGCTCCTTGCCGCGCGCCAGGATGGCCACGCCGTTCCACGAGCGCTGGCCGTGGAAGACGGCGCCGTAGCCGGCCTCGCGCAGCGCGGCAGCCGGAAAGGTCTGGTCGGGGGACTTCAGTTCCTGCAGGCACGCTACGTCGGGCCTGGACTCGTCGAGCCATTCGAGCAGCCGAGGCAGCCGGCTGTTGATCCCGTTGACGTTGAAGCTGGCAATCTTCATGGCGAGTGCGATCCGGGGGAAAAGGATGTCGCGATCATGGCCGGAGTTCCTGCACGAAGCACGTAGGCGTGGTGATCCATTGCGACGATGAATTCCGGAAGCGCACCGCGTCCGCCGGTACTGCCAATGCTCGCCAAGGCGGCCGGGAGCCTGCCGCAGGGCGACGAGTTCCTGTTCGAGCCGAAGTGGGACGGCTTCCGCGCGATCGTCTTTCGCATCGATGGCGAGGTGCTGGTCCAGAGCCGCGAGGGCAAGCCGCTCGACCGCTACTTCCCCGACCTGCACGCTGCCTTTGCGGCAGCGCTGCCGGAGGGCTGCGTGCTCGACGGCGAGATCGTCGTCGCCACGCCGCGCGGGCTCGACTTCGATGCGCTCCAGCAACGCGTGCATCCCGCCGCGTCGCGGGTGGCGCGCCTGGCAGCCGAGACGCCGGCTTCGTTCGTCGCCTTCGATCTGCTGGCGTTGGATGGCCAGGACCTGATGTCCAGGCCGCAAGGGGAACGGCGGCTTCTGCTCGAGGCGCTGCTGGCGGATTCCGCGCCCCACATCCGGCTCACGCCCATGACCACCGACCACGCCCTGGCGCTCCAGTGGTTGCAGCATTTCGAGGGTGCGGGGCTCGACGGGGTGATCGCCAAGTGGGCGGACCAGCCTTATCTTCCCGGCAAGCGCGCCATGCTGAAGGTCAAGCACCAGCGGACCGCGGACTGCGTGGTGGCGGGCTTCCGGTGGCACAAGAGCGGGCCCGGTGTCGTGGGCTCGCTGCTCCTGGGCCTCTACGACGATCACGATGTGCTGCAGCACGTGGGCGTGACCTCGTCCTTCGACACGGGAACGCGCAGAAAGCTGGCCGCCGAGCTGGAGCCGCTGCGCGAGCATGAATTGTCGCGGCATCCCTGGTCCGGATGGGCCGGCTCGGCGGCCGGCGGCGGGTCGCCGCAGCGAATGCCCGGTGCGCGAAGCCGCTGGAGCGGCGGCAAGGATCTCTCGTGGGAGCCCTTGCGCATCGAGCGCGTCTGCGAAGTCCGCTACGACCACCTGCAGGGCGACCGCTTTCGGCATGCGGCCTTGTTCCTGCGGTGGCGGTGGGACAAGTCACCCGCCGCCTGCCGCTACGACCAGCTTGAAGTCACGCCGCCCTACGAACTGGCCCGCGTGTTCTCGGCCGGTCGTTGACACGCACCCGTCGCGAAAGCGTCAAGCGCACGTCACACGGCGTGCCCAGACTTCGGTTGTCTAGACGACTTCGAAGCCGACGATGGAAACAGCCCTGCGCATCCGCCAGCTCAACAAGCATTTCGCCAGTGGCAGGCATGCCCTGCGCAACATCGACCTCGACGTTCGGCGCGGTGAGATGGTGGCGCTGATCGGCGCCTCCGGCTCCGGCAAGTCCACGCTGCTGCGGCACGTGGCGGGCCTGGTGGCGGCCGACGGCGATACCGATTCGCTGATCGAGATCGACGGACGCCGCGTGCAGCAGCGCGGGCGGGTCGACCGCGACATCCGCCGGGTGCGCGCGCAGATCGGCTTCGTGTTCCAGCAGTTCAACCTGGTGGCACGCTTGCCGGTGCTGGTCAACGTGCTGGTGGGCTCGCTGCACCGCATGCCCTGGTGGCGCAGCTGGACGCGCGCCTTCACCTGCGAGGAGCGCACGCTGGCGCTCGAGGCGCTGGCCCGCGTGGGCATCGCCGACTGCCAGGCGCAGCGCGCCTCCACCCTCTCCGGCGGGCAGCAGCAGCGCGCCGCCATCGCGCGCACGCTGGTGCAGGGCGCGAAGGTGGTGCTGGCCGACGAGCCCATCGCCTCGCTGGACCCGGAGTCCTCGCGCAAGGTAATGGAGATCCTGGCGCGCATCAACCGCGAGGACCGCTGCACGGTGATCGTCTCGCTGCACCAGGTCGACATCGCGATGAAGTACTGCCCGCGCGTGGTCGCGCTCAAGCAGGGCGAGATCGTCTACGACGGGCCCTCGTCGGCCCTCACCGCGCCGCTGCTGCGCGAGCTCTATGGCGTGCAGGCGGACGAGCTGCTGGCCGCGCCCTCGGGCGAGGCCCAGGTGCACGTGCTGCCGCAGCCCGTGCGGGTGCCGCTCGCGGCGGTGGCCTGATTCCTCTCTCGCTTCTTCCATTTTTCTCTCTCTCAAACCTGGAGTGACTCCATGATCAAGAAACTGTGTGCGGCCCTGGCGCTGGGCCTGGGCATGACGGCCGCGCTCGCGCAGGACATTGCCTTCGGCATCATCTCCACCGAGGCGACGCAGAACCTCAAGCAGGACTGGCAGCCGCTGATCGACGACATGAGCCGCCAGACCGGCCTCGAGGTCACCGCCTTCTTCGCGCCCGACTACGCCGGCATCATCGAAGGCATGCGCTTCAACAAGGTGCAGCTCGGCTGGTTCGGCAACAAGTCGGCGATGGAGGCGGTGGACCGCGCGAGCGGAGAGGTGTTCGCGCAGATGGTGAATGCCGACGGCACCCAGGGCTACTACTCGCACCTGATCGTGCACAAGGACAGCCCGCTCAACACGCTGGACGACGTGCTCAGGAACGGCAAGTCGCTGAGCTTCGGCAACGGCGACCCGAACTCCACCTCCGGCTTCCTGGTGCCCGGCTACTACGCCTTCGCGCAGAACAAGGTGGACGCCAAGTCGCTGTTCAAGGTGATCCGCAGCGCCAACCACGAGACCAACGCGCTGGCGGTGGCCAACAAGCAGGTGGACGTGGCGACCAACAACAGCGAGAACATGGAGAAGATCAAGGAGCGCGCGCCCGAGAAGTTCAAGGAGATCAAGATCATCTGGACCTCGCCGCTGATCCCGCTCGACCCCCTGGTCATGCGCAAGGACCTGCCCGAGGCGACCAAGACGAAGCTGAGGAACTTCTTCTACAACTACGCCAAGACCGACGCACGCGAGAAGGAGGTCGTCATGAAGATCTCCAAGCTCTCGGGCTTCAAGGCGTCGAGCGACAAGCAGCTGGTCCCGATCCGCCAGCTCGACCTGTTCGGCCAGCGCAACAAGATCGAGTCCGACAGCGCGCTCGCCGATACGGACAAGAAGACGCGCCTGGCGGACATCGACAAGAAGCTGGCAACACTGAACTGACCGCGGCGCAGGCTGCAGGCGGCGCTCGCTTGGCCTGCATCCGCGCACTCATGCACTCATGCACCCGACGGTCTTGACCTCCCATCCGCCGCTGCCGGTCGCCGCGCTCCCGAAGCGCAACCTCGCCTGGCACTTCTCATGGGCCCTGCTGCTGTTGCTGCTGGCCGCCTCCTGGAAGGGCGCCGACATGCGTCCCCTGGAGCTGCTGCGCGACTCCGGCAACATGGCCACCTACGCGGCCGAGTTCTTCCCGCCGGACTTCACCGACTGGCGCATGTACGCGCAGGAGATGGTGATCACGCTGCAGATCGCGCTGTGGGGCACGGCGCTGGCGGTGATCTCGGCGGTGCCGATGGCGCTGCTGGCCTCGGCCAACATCGTGCCCTGGTGGATCTACCAGCCGATGCGCCGCCTGATGGACGCCTGCCGCGCCATCAACGAGATGGTGTTCGCCATGCTCTTCGTGGTGGCGGTGGGCCTCGGCCCCTTCGCCGGCGTGCTGGCGCTGTGGATCCACACCACCGGCGTGCTGGCCAAGCTCTTCGCCGAGGCGGTGGAGGCGATCGATCCGCAGCCGGTGGAAGGCATCCGCTCCACCGGCGCGAGCGCGCTGCACGAGATCGTCTACGGCGTGATCCCGCAGGTGATGCCGCTGTGGATCTCCTTCGCGCTCTATCGCTTCGAGTCCAACGTGCGCTCCGCCTCGGTGGTCGGCATGGTGGGCGCGGGCGGCATCGGCGTGGTTCTGTGGGAGATCATCCGCGGCTTCAAGTACGACCAGACCTGCGCCGTGATGATCATCATCGTGGTCAGCGTGAGCCTGCTCGACCTGGTGTCCGCGCGCATCCGGAAAGTGCTGGTCTGAGGAAGCGATGGTCGCCCTGAGCCTGGAAGAGATCGCTCGCCTGCCGGACGCCTGGGCCAGCGCTCACAAGGGAGCGAAGCCGTGAGCCGCGCCTTCGCCTTTGCAGGATCGGGCAAGTTCGCGGCACGATCCGGCATGCGGCGCAAGCACTCCGAGGCGGATACTGTCTCGCCTCAGTAGAAGGAGCTCTTCAATGCGATTCAGGAAACTCGGCCGCACCGGCCTATTCGTTTCGGAACTGTGCCTCGGCACCATGACCTTCGGCGGCGAGAGCGGGATATGGAGCCAGATCGGCGACCTGCAGCAGGGCGACGTCGATGCGCTGGTTGGCCGCGCCCTCGATGCCGGCATCAACTTCATCGACACTGCCAACGTGTACGCCGACGGCCGCTCGGAGATCATGACCGGCCAGGCGCTCAGGAATCTCCAGGTCCCGCGCGAGAACGTGGTGGTCGCAACCAAGGTGCTGGGCGAGACCGGCACCAAGGGCCCCAACTCGCGGGGCCTCTCGCGCTATCACATCCTCGAGAGCGTGCAGGCCAGCCTGAAGCGGCTGCAGCTGGACCACATCGACCTCTACCAGGTGCACGGCTTCGATCCGGCGACGCCGATGGAGGAGACGCTGCGTGCCCTCGACACCCTGGTGCAGCAGGGCCTCGTGCGCTACGTGGGCGTGTCGAACTGGGCGGCCTGGCAGATCGCGAAGGCGCAGGGCATCTCCGAGCGCCTGGGCCTGGCGCGCTTCGAGTCGCTGCAGGCCTACTACACCATCGCCGGCCGCGACCTGGAGCGCGAGCTGGTGCCGATGCTGCTGAGCGAGCAGGTCGGCCTGATGGTCTGGAGCCCGCTCGCGGGCGGCCTGCTCAGCGGCAAATATGGCCGCGACACCCAGGCCAACCAGGCCGAACAGGGCAGCCGCCGCACCACCTTCGACTTCCCGCCGGTGCAGCTCGACCGCGCCTGGGACACCATCGACGCGATGCGCACGATCGGCGAGGCGAAGCAGGTCTCGGTCGCCCAGGTCGCGCTGGCCTGGCTGCTGCACCAGCCGGTCGTCACCAGCGTGATCATCGGCGCGAAGCGCGTGGACCAGCTGGACGACAACATCGCGGCGACCGCGGTGAAGCTGAGCGGCGAGGAGCTGGCGCAGCTGGACAAGGTGAGCGCGCTGCCGGCGGAGTATCCGGGGTGGATGTTGGAACGGCAGGGTGGGGCGAGGCGGCAGCAGCTGGCGCAGTGAGCGTCGAGCATTGCCGCCAACAAGCCCGAACTGCTCGAGTAGACACTCGTCGCCCCGACCTCACTCCGCCCGCACGCCGTTGCGCAGTACGCCGATCGCGTCGACTTCCACCTCCACGACATCCCCCGCCTTCATCCACACCGGCGGCGTGCGCTTGGCGCCGACGCCGCCGGGCGTGCCGGTCACGATCACGTCGCCGGGCGCGAGCGGGGTGAAGGCCGAGATGTGCGCGATCTGGCGCGGGATGCTGTGGATCAGCTTGTCGGTGGTGGTGCGCTGCATTTCCTGGCCGTTGAGGCGGGTGACCAGCGTCATCACCTGGTCGTCGGCGATCTCGTCGCGCGTGACGAGCCAGGGGCCGAAGCCGCCGGTGCGAAAGAAGTTCTTGCCGGCGGTCCATTGCGGCGTGGCGCTCTGCCAGTCGCGCAGGGTCGCGTCGTTGTAGCAGGCATAGCCGGCGATGTGCTGCCAAGCCTCGCCCTCGGGGATGCGGCGGCCACCGCGGCCGATCACGATCGCGATCTCGCCCTCGTAGTCGAGCTTGCTCGATTCGGGCGGCAGCACGATGTCCTCGCCGTGCGCAAGCTGCGACTCGGCCACGCGCAGGAAGAGCGTCGGCTGCTCGGTGACGGTGCGGCCCGTCTCGCGCACGTGCTCGCCGTAGTTGAGGCCCACGCAGACGATCTTGCCGGGGTTGGGGATCACGGGCAGCCGTTGCACGTCGGTCAGCGGCAGCGATTCCTTCGCCCGGGCAGCGGCCTGCGCGGCCTCGGCCAGCAGGTCGGCCGCGATCAGGGACTTGAGGTCCGCGGCACGCGAGCCGAACACGGCACGCAGGTCGATGACGCGGTCGCCCTGCACGGCGCCGTAGCTGTCCTGGTCCTGGTAGCGGTAGCTGATGAGTTTCATGATGGTGAAGTGGAATCCGGAGAAGAAAAAAAGAACAAGAGCGGGAAGGAGGAGCTCAGGCCAGCCGCGCAGCGATGCGCCCGGCGCCTTCGCTCACCAGCTGGACCAGCTTGCGCGTGTCGACGATCGCCAGCCGCGAGGTCTCCAGCACCAGCGACAGCGCACCCCAGGCGCTGCCGTCGCTCTTGAGGATCGGCGCGGCCACCGCCGCCAGCTGCGGTTCGAGCTCGCCCCTCGAGAGGTAGTGGCCGGCCCGGCGGATCGCCGCGTAGTACTTGCGGAATTCGCTCCACTCGCCAGGCAGGCCGCAGCGCATCGCCTCCTCGCGCCGCGCATCGAAGACCTTGCGCAGCTGGGTCGGCGTGAAGGTGGCGAGCAGCACCTTGGGCGCGCCGCCCTGGAACAGCGGCCGGGGGCGGCCGCGCCCGTAGGCCAGGGTGGCGGGGGTGCTGCCCATCTCGCGATGGGTGTCGAGCACCTGCGTGCCGAAAAGGCCGGAGGTCACGCAGTCGAAGCCGGTCTGCTGCACCAGCTCGCGCATGATCGGTATGCCCTCGCGCAGCACCGGGTCGGCACGGCGGATGTAGTGGTCCAGCAGGATGATGCGCGGGCCCAGCGTGTAGTGCGAGTTCTCCACCCGCTGCAGCAGGCCGGCCTCCAGCAGCGTGCGAACGTAGCGGTAGCCGGTGGGCAGCGAGACTTCGAGCGCTGCCGCGATGTCCTCCGCGGTCAGCGAGAGGCGCTGGTCGTCGAAGAGGTCGAGCACGCCGAGCATGCGTTCGAGGCTGGAGTTGGATTTTTCTTCGCTCACGCGGGGTCCTTGCAGTCGGTCTTGCAGTCATGGCGCGACCGGGAGCAGTTGTGTGAGGTCATCCAACTCGCCGGCGGTGCGCGCGACCCCGACGATATATCGGTCGGGGCGCAGCACGACCGCATCGGCGTCATGCGCATCCAGCCATTGCGCGAGGCAGGGATCGGGCCGGTCGATGACGACCGCGCCGGCTCGCTGCCAGCGCTCGGCGCTCGCGCGCGAGACGCCCGCGATCGAGCCGTTGCGCCCGATCACCGCCATGCGCCGGCCCAGCAGGTCGTCGAGCAGGCGGCCATCGGCCAGCCTTGGCTGCGGGAAGGGGCGGCCCGCCGGCGCGCCTTGCTGCGCATCGAACGCGCCGGTGCCCAGTTCCTGCGGCGGCAGCTCGAAGACCTCGGGCTCGCCGGCGTGGAACTTCGCATCGCGCGCGGCCGCGGCCTCCACATCGGTGGTCTGGATGATGTTGCCCAGCCGCACCGCCAGCTCGATCAGCGCGCGCACGTGCGGCGCCCGCTCGCTCTCGTAGCTGTCGAGCAGCGCAGCCGGCGCGCGTCCGCGCAGCACCGCCTCCAGCTTCCACGCGAGGTTGGCCGCATCGCGGATGCCGGCGCACATGCCCTGGCCGAGGAAAGGCGGCGTCTGGTGGCAGGCGTCGCCGGCCAGCAGCAGCCGGCCGCGGCGCCAGCCTTCGGCGATGACCGAGTGGAAGGTGTAGATCGCGGCGCGCTCGAGCGTCGCATCGGCCGGCGTGATCCAGCGGCCGACCAGGCCCCACAGCGTCTCGGGCGCGAGGAGCGCCTCGCGATCGTCCCCGGGCAGCACCATGATCTCCCAGCGCCGGCGTGCGCCGGTCACGTTGCAGTAGGTCATGGGCCGGGCGGGGTCGCAGTGCTGGACCGTGTGGTCGGGCAGGTCCACGTCGTTGCGGAGCATCACGTCGAACACCAGCCAGGGCTGGCGCAGGCCCAGGTCGTGCATGGGGCTGCCCATGTGCGCGCGCACCGGCGAACGGGCGCCGTCGGCGCCGACGACATAGCGGGCCTTGAAGTCGAGCGTGCCGCCCTCCTCGAGGGCGCGCACCGAGAACGTCGCGGCCTCGGCGTCCTCCTTGATGCCGACGAGCTCATGGCGCAGCAGCACCGACACGTTGTCGAAGCGATCCAGCCCCCGGCGCAGCAGCGCCTCCAGCTCGGGCTGGTGAAAGTAGTAGTTGTTGGCGCAGCCGTGCGGCCCCAGTGCCGCGGTGCCGCCGCGGATCAGCAGGGTCTCGCCGGCTGCGTTGACGAAATGCATGCCCTGCGTGCCCGGCCGCGAGATCGCCAGCACCTCGTCGCGCAGGCCGATGCTCTGGAACACGCGCATCACTTCGCCGTCGAAGTGGATCGCGCGCGGCAGTGGGTAGATGGCGGCTTCCTTCTCGACCACCAGCACCGACAGGCCCGCGCTGCCGAGCAGGTTGGCCAGCGTGGCGCCGGTGGGGCCGAGGCCGACGATCGCGACGTCGAAGAGGGTGGAGTCATTCACGCTGGTCTTGCTCCATCTGCCGTGCGACCCGGGCCTGCCATTCGGCGCGGCTCATGAACTTCGGCAAGCGCTTCGCGATGGCCTCGGCGCGCGCGAGGATCTGCTCGTCCGATTCGGCCAGGTCGATGGGCTGGCGCAGCGGCTGCTCGCAGTACCACGGCGTGTCGACGAAGAGCTCGAGACGGTTGCCTTCGGGGTCGCGGCAGTAGATGGAGATCGCGTTGCCGTGCGTCACCGGCTGCACGTCCTGCGCGCCATGCGCGACCAGGCGGGCATGAAAGCGCCGCAGCGTCGCGATGTCGGGCACGCGGAACGAGATCTGGTTGATCGGGTTGAAGGGCAGCTCGGCAGGCCGGCCCGTCGCCAGCACGATCTGGTGGTGCTCGGCCGGGTCGCGGCTCAGGAACACGAGCTGCACCGGCCCGAGGTCGCCGGCGTCGGTCTGGGTGAAGCGCAGGGCCTCCTTGTAGAAGCGCGCCATGCCGGGCAGGTCGTGCACGTGGAAGCCGATATGGCTGAACTGCAGGGACAGGGTCGGGGATGCAGCGTCCGGGTGTTGACTCATGTCTGGTATCTCAAAACGATAGCGGTGCGTGTATTGTTAAACGAAAACTCGTGAAAACAAAATCCGATTATCGTATTTTGACAATATGGTGATGTTTTCGTAGGATGCGGGCGACCCCACCCTCATCAGGAGACATTCCATGAAGCCCACTGCCCCGCTCGCGTGGCGACTGCTCGCCGGCGCCACCATCGCACTGGCCACGCTCGCCGTCCACGCACAGGACTACCCCGCCAAGCCGGTCCGCATCATTGCCCCCTTCCCGGCCGGCAGCGGACCCGATGCGAATGCACGCGAGATCGCGGCCGAGCTCACCAAGGTGATGGGGCAGTCCTTCTTCGTCGAGAACCGCCCGGGCGCCTCGAACATCATCGGAACGGAAGCGGCGGCCAAGGCGCCGGCCGACGGCTACTCGCTCTACATCGGCACCACGAGCTCGCTGTCGGTGGTGCCGCATCTCTACGCGAAGCTGCCCTTCAACGCCGAGCGCGACTTCGCGCCGATCAGCCTGATGGGCGTGCTCAACACCGGCCTGATCGCCACGCCGGCGCTGCCGGCGAAGGATGCGCGCGCGCTCATCGCCGAGCTCAAGGCCAAACCCGACTCGGTGACCGTCGCGACCGCGGGCATCGGCAGCTACTCGCACCTCTCAGGCGTGTGGTTCAACGAAGCCGCGGGCGTCAAGACCAACCTCGTGCCGTACAACAGCAACAGCCCCTACACCGACCTGCTTGGCGGCCAGGTTCAGCTGATGTTCGACGGCCTGCCCGCGGCGGCCGGCAACATCCGCGCGGGCAAGCTCAAGCTGCTGGCAATCACGGGCAAGGCGCGGCATCCGAGCTTCCCGGAGGTGCCGACCTTCGCCGAGAGCGGTCTTCCGGACTACACGCCCATTGCCTGGCAGGGCCTGCTCGCGCCCGCGGGCACGCCGAAGCCCATCCTCGACAAGCTCAGCGCCGCGATGAAGAAGGCCTGCGAGTCGAGGGAGCTCGCCGACAAGTGGCGCTCCTACGGCGGCGAACTGCGCTGCAACACGCCGGCCGAGTTCAGCGCCTTCATCGAGGCCGACCGCGCGATGTGGGGCCGGGTGATCCGGCAGGCGAAGGTCAAGCTCGACTGAGGGACGGCACCGCGGCCGAGGTCGCCTCCATCGCTTCGGCTTCCTGCACGATCCACGCCTCGAAGGCCTTCACGCGCTCGGGTTGCGGCGCGTCGTCGCGCCATGCGAGGTAGTAGGCGCCACGCGTCGGCACCCGCAGCGCGAAGGGCGCCACCAGCCGGCCCGAGGCCAGGTCGTCGCGCACGAAGGCGTCGAGCGCGACCATCACGCCCAGCTGGTCTGCTGCCGCCTGGTAGGCCAGCGCGGCGTTCTCGAACTTGAGTCCGTTGTTGCCGTCGATCTGCGGGGCGCCCGCCGCCGCGAGCCAGGCCGGCCAGTCCATCGGGCGGTTCATGGAGCACAGCAGCACGTGCTGCGCGAGCTCGCCCGGCTCGCGCAGCGGCGGACCACGCTCCAGCAGGCCAGGCGCACAGACGGGCACCAGCGTCTCTCCGAAGAGGCGGCGGAAGCCCGGGCCCATGGGCGCCACCGGCTCGGAATGGATGCTCACGTCCACGTCCTCGCGGGCGAAGTCGGCGCGCTCGTGCGATGTGGTGATCTGCACGTCGATGCGCGGATGCAGCGCATGGAAGCGCGCCAGCCGCGGCACCAGCCAGCGGATCGCGAAGGTCGGCGGCAGCTTGATGCGCAGGCGCCGCTCGTCGGGGTTGGCCTGCAACTGGCGCGTGCCGTACTCGATCTGATCCAGCGCCGCCCGCACCGTGCCGAAGTAGTTCTGGCCGGCCGGCGTGAGCGAGATGCCGTGGCGGCCGCGCTCGAACAGCGCCACCTGCAGCCAGCCCTCGAGCGTCGCGATGTGGCGGCTCACCGCGCCCTGCGTGACGCACAACTCCTGGGCGGCGCGCGTGAAATTGCCGCAGCGCGCCGCGGCCTCGAAGGCGCGCAGGGCGTTGAGCGGGGGCAGGCGGCGTGGCATGGGCGTGGCTCCTTTGGCATGAGTTTTGATCATGCCCCTCATGCCTTAATTGTGATTGCCGCGAGGCTCCCGCGTTCTTAGCATCGTCCCCACTACGAAGACAGGAGACAAAGCCATGACGATGAAGAAAGCGCATGCCTGCCTGATGGCCGTGCTGCTCGCCGCGGGCACTGGAGCCGGCGCGCAGGCCGCCGACAGCGCCTACCCCAGCCAGCCCATCAAGCTCATGGTGCCCTGGCCCGCCGGAGGCGGCGTCGACACCACTGCGCGGATGCTCTCGGAGCCGCTCGCGCAGAAGCTCGGCCAGCCCATCGTCATCGACAACCGCGGCGGCGCGGGCGGCAACATCGGCACCGAGCTCGCGGCGCGCGTCAAGCCCGACGGCTACAACCTGCTGATGGGCTCTATCAGCCCGAACGCGGTCAACATCCACCTCTACAGCAAGCTGGGCTTCGACCCGATCAAGGACTTCGCGCCCATCGTCTACGTCTCGGCCGTGCCGAACATCCTGGTGGTGCCGGCCTCCTCGCCGTTCAAGACCGTCAAGGACGTGATCGACGCGGCCAAGGCCAACCCGGGCAAGCTCAACTACGGCTCCGGCGGCGTCGGCTCCTCGCAGCACCTGGCGGCGGTGCAGTTCATGTCGGCCGCGAAGATCGACATCGTGCACGTGCCCTACAAGGGCACCGCGCCGGCGGAGGCCGACCTGGCCGCGGGCCACATCTCGCTGATGCTCGACACCACCACCTGCCTGCCCTTCGTGGCGAGCGGCCGGATGCGCGCGCTGGCCGTGGCCTCGAAGAAGCGCAATCCGGCGCTGCCGGACGTGCCGACCTTCGACGAAGCCGGGCTGCCCGGCATCTATGCCTCTTCCTGGTACGGACTGATGGCGCCGGCGGGAACGCCGCGGCCGGTCATCGAGAAGCTCAACGCGCAGGCCAACGAGGTGCTCAAGTCGCCCGACATGAAGCGCCGCATGGCCGAGTTCGGCGCCGAGGTCGGCGGTGGCACGCCGGAGGAATTCGGGCAGTTCATCGTCTCCGAGATCAAGCGCTACGAATCGATCGTGCGCCTGTCGGGAGCCAAGCTGGACTGATGCCGATGCCTGATTCTCCCGCTCCCCGCACCCTGTTCGACAAGATCTGGTCGCAGCACGTCGTGATGCAGCGCGACGACGGCCAGAGCCTGCTCCATGTCGATCGCCACCTGGTGCAGGACGGCTCCGCGCCGGCATTCCAGATGCTGCGCGAGCGCGGCCTGCCCGTGCGCCGGCCCGATCTCGCCTTCGCCACGCCGGACCACTATGTGCCGACCGGCTCGCGCGACCTCGGCCGCATCGCCGATCCGGAGAAGCGCGCCATGGCGCAGGCGCTGGCCGACGACTGCGCCGCGTCGGGCATCCGATTCTTCGGCCTGGACGACCTGCGCCAAGGCATCGTGCACGTGGTCGGCCCCGAGCAGGGCCTGAGCCTGCCGGGCATGCTGATCGTCTGCGGCGACAGCCACACCTCCACGCATGGCGCATTGGGCGCGCTGGCCTTCGGCATCGGCGCCTCGGAAGTGGCGCACGTGCTGGCCACCCAGGCCCTGTGGCAGCGCAAGCCGCGCACGCTGCGCGTCAGCGTCGACGGCCGGCTGGGTGCAGGCGTGACCGCCAAGGACATCATCCTGGCCATCATCGGCCGCATCGGCGCTGCGGGCGCGACCGGCCACGTCATCGAGTACGCGGGCAAGGCGATCCGCGCGCTGTCGATGGAGGCGCGCATGACCGTGTGCAACATGTCCATCGAGGCCGGCGCGCGCGCCGGGATGATCGCGCCCGACGACACCACCTATGCCTGGCTGGCCGGCCGCCCGCAGGCGCCGAAGGGCGCCGAGTGGGAGTCCGCACTCGCCCGCTGGCGCCGGTTGCCCGGCGACGAGGATGCCGCCTTCGACCGCGAGATCGCGCTGCATGCCAACGAGATCGCGCCCATGGTCACCTGGGGCACCAGCCCCGAGGACGTGCTGCCCATCTCGGGTCGCGTGCCCGATCCGGCCGAGGCCGGCGATGCCGACCGCCGCACGGCGATGCAGGGCGCCCTGGCCTACATGGGCCTCGCGCCTGGCCAGCGGCTGGAAGACATCGCGGTGCAGCGCGTCTTCATCGGCTCCTGCACCAACGGCCGCATCGAGGACCTGCGCAGCGCCGCAGCGGTGGCGCGCGGCCGCCGCGTGGCCGAGGGCGTGGAGGCCTGGGTGGTGCCCGGCTCCGGCCTGGTCAAGCAGCAGGCCGAGGACGAGGGCCTCGACGCGGTGTTTCGAGCGGCCGGCTTCCAGTGGCGGCATGCGGGCTGCTCGATGTGCCTGGGTACCAACGGCGACCAGGTCGCGCCGGGGCAGCGCTGCGCCTCCACCTCCAACCGCAACTTCGTCGGCCGGCAAGGGCCGGGCGCACGCACCCACCTGATGAGTCCCGCCATGGCCGCCGCCGCCGCGGTGACCGGGCGGCTGACCGATGTGCGCGCGCTGCTGCAGGCGCACTGAGGACGCACACCATGCAAGCCTTCACCCAGCTCGATGCCGTGGCCGTGCCGCTGGCGCGCATCAACGTCGACACCGACCAGATCGTGCCGGCGCTCTACCTGCAGAAGCCGCGCGCCGCCGACTTCGGCGCGTTCCTGTTCCGTGACGTGCGGCACGATGCACAGGGCGCGCGGCGCGCCGATTTCCCGCTCAACGATCCGGCCTATGCGCAGGCTTGCATCCTCGTGGCCGGCCGCAACTTCGGCTGCGGCTCCTCGCGCGAGCATGCCGTGTGGGCGCTGGTCGACGGCGGCTTCCGCGCCGTGGTTGCGCCCAGCTTCGGCGACATCTTCTTCTCCAACGCGCTGAAGAACGGTCTGCTGCCCGTGCGCCTGCCCGAGCCGCGCGTCGAGGCGCTGCTGGCCCTGCTGCAGCGCGAGGCCGGTGCGCACCTGCGCATCGACCTTGCGGCCCAGCGCGTGCATGCGAGCGACGGCGGCTGCGATGCCTTCGAGATCGATCCGTTCGCACGCCACTGCCTGCTCGCGGGGCTGGACGAGCTGGACTACACCCTCGGCCAGGCCGGGCGCATCGAGGCCTTCGAGCGCGATCGCGCCGCCTTCCTTCCTACCGTTTCATCTGCCTGAAGAAAGAGTTGTTCCCCATGAAGATCGCAGTGTTGCCCGGTGACGGCATCGGTCCCGAAGTCACGGCCGAGGCCGTGCGCGTGCTGAAGGCGGTGCTGGGTTCCGGCCAGGCCGTGGAGCTGGTGGAGGCGCCTATCGGCCAGGCCGGCATCGACAGTGCCGGCGACCCGCTGCCGCAGGCCACGCTCGCCATCGCGCGCGCCGCGGACGCCATCCTGTTCGGCTCTGCCGGGATGCCCGGCGACGAGGCCATCGCCTTTGCCATGCGGCCCGGCGCCAGCCTGCTGCGGCTGCGCCAGGACCTGGGCCTGTTCGCCAACTTCCGGCCGGCCTTCCTCTTTCCCGAGCTGATCGGCGCCTCCACCCTCAAGCCCGAGGTGATCGAGGGCCTCGACCTGATGATCCTGCGCGAGCTCACCGGCGATGTCTACTTCGGCGAGCCGCGCGGCAGCGGCACCAACGCGCGCGGCGAGCGCGAGGCCTTCAACACGATGCGCTACTCCGAGCCCGAGGTGGAGCGCATCGCGCATGTCGCCTTCCGCACCGCGCGGGCGCGCAGGCGCAAGCTCTGCTCGGTGGACAAGGCCAACGTGCTGGAGGTGATGCAGCTGTGGCGAGAGGTGGTCACGCGCGTCGGCGCCGAGTACCCGGACGTGGAGCTCACCCACCTCTTCGTCGACGCCGCGGCCATGCAGCTGATGCGCGCGCCGAAGCAGTTCGACGTGATCGTCACCGGCAACATCTTCGGCGACATCCTCTCGGATGCGGCCGCGATGCTGACCGGCTCGATCGGCATGCTGCCCTCGGCGTCGATGGCTGCGGGCGCCAAGGGACTGTATGAGCCGGTGCACGGCACGGCGCCCGACATCGCCGGCAAGGACCTGGCGAACCCGCTCGCCGCCATCCTTTCGATGGCGATGATGCTGCGCTATTCCTTCGGGCTGGCCGAGCACGCGGACCGCGTCGAGGCCGCGGTGCGCAAGGTGCTGGCCGAGGGCCTGCGCACCGGCGACATCTTCCAGCCCGGCATGCGGCGCGTGGGCACGCGCGAGATGGGCGAAGCGGTGGTGGCGGCGGTGCGGGGTTGAGGATGGCGCGTCAGCGCGCGAGCATGGCCTTGAGCTGCGCGTAGGCCTTCGGGTCCTCCTCCCGCAGCGCCTCGATGTCCTGCTGCAGGCGCTCCAGCCGGGGCAGGCGCGCATTCTTCTTGATGCGCGCGATGTCATCCGCGAGCGCCTTGAAGTCGTCGATGCGCGGATCGTCCCTGGCGCTGGCCGGAAGCCGCTCGACCAGGGCCGAGATCGCATCCATCAGCCGGCCGATCTGGCGCCCGTAGCTGTGCTGCTGCAGCACATCGCGCTCGATGGCGGGCGCTGAAGAGTTGTTGTAGGTGACGTTGAACAGCGACCAGCCCGGGTTGATCTGCTGATCGAGCCGCTGCGGCGCGACCGACGACCACGGCCAGGGCGGCACGTTCCAGTTCCACCATGCGTTTCGGGCGGCGCCGAAGTCCGCCGCGCCGCCTTCCCCAGCTGTCGCCATACGTCCTCCTGCCAGGCGCACCGCGCGCCACGCGCATGGTAGCCGTGTGCCGCATCGTGCGCCATGCGCGCGCGCCGGCTCCGGCTGGCCTCGGTCGCCGGGAGTTGCGCGAGGACGATCTGCAGGCGCCCAATGACCAACTGGTGAAAGCGCCTGAAAGGAGTGGCCATGGATTGCGATGTCCTTGTCGTCGGTGCCGGTCCCACCGGCCTCATGTTGGCCAACCAGCTGGCGCGCCGCGGCGTGCGCACGCTGATCATCGATCGCCACGCGGGGCCGGCGCGCGAGACCCGGGCCCTGGGCGTGCAGGCGCGCACGCTGGAGATCTACGCGAAGCTGGGCGTGGTGGACCGCGCACTGGCGCTCGGCAAGCGCGGCTCGGGCGCCAACCTGTGGGCCGAAGGGCGCCGCATGGCACGCGTTCCGCTCGGCGATGCGGGCGCGCAGCTGAGCCCTTACCCGTACATCCTCGTGCTCGGGCAGGACGACAACGAGAAGATCCTGGGCGAGCGGCTGCACGACTTCGGCCTCTCGGTGCGCTGGAACACCGAGCTGCTGGCCCTCACCCAGACGCCCGAGTGCGCGACGGCGACGCTGAAGCTGGCGAGCGGCGAGATGCAGGAGATCGAGGCCGCCTGGGTCGCCGGCTGCGACGGCGCCCACAGCGCGGTGCGCGAGCAGAGCGGCATCGGTTTTCCAGGCGCACCCTACGAGCACGTGTTCTTCGTCGCCGACGTGCAGGCGACCGGCACCATGGTGCCGGACGAGGTCAACGTCTACCTGCACAAGGACGGCTTCCACCTGCTGTTCCCGATGCGCGGGCAGGACCACTGGCGCCTGGTCGGCATCCTGCCGGCGGCGCTGCGCGACAGGGAGGGTGTGCGCTTCGATGACGTGATTCCCTCTGTGCGCGAGAAGGCCGGCGCCGGCCTCGCCTTCGAGGGCTGCAGCTGGTTCTCCACCTACCGCATCCATCACCGCAGCGCCTCGCGCTTTCGCGAAGGCCGCGCCTTCGTGCTCGGCGATGCGGCCCACATCCACAGCCCGGTCGGCGCGCAGGGCATGAACACGGGCCTGCAGGACGCCTACAACCTCGGGTGGAAGCTTGCCCTGGTCGTGCAGGGGCAGGCCGATGAGGCGCTGCTGGACTCGTACGAGGCCGAGCGGCTGCCGGTCGCGCGACGCCTGCTCGACACCACCGACCGCGGCTTCAAGCTGGTGGTGTCCGACAACTGGTTCGCCGGCCTGCTGCGCACCGAGGTGCTGGCACGCATCGGCGCGCTGGCCATGAGCCGGCCGCGCATTCAACGCATGGCCTTTCGGGTGGTGTCGCAGATCGGCATCCACTATCGAGCCAGCGCCCTGTCGCTCTCGCTGGACGACCCGCCCCAGGGCGCGCCGCGCGCGGGCGATCGTTTTCCGTGGCTTCGGCTGCGCTTCTCGGCGGACGGGCCGCCGGAGGACGTGTTCGACAAGCTCGACGACCTGCATTTCCACCTGCTCGTGTTCGGCCAGCCGGCGCCGCAGGCGCCCCTGCTCCTGCCCGGCGAGCGGGTACGCGTCCATGCCTTCCCGCCGGACCCCGGCAACGCAGCGGAACTGGCGCGCCAGAAGCTTCCGCAGCTTTCGTTCTATTTGCTGCGGCCCGACGGACATATCGCGCTGTGCGGCGCGCGGCTGGACCTCGCGGCGCTCGCGCGCCATGCAGCCGGGCCCCTGGGCCTGCGGACGCTCCCCTTTGGGTAGGATTGCGAGCGTCGCGGGCCCACGCCAAGATCAGTGCCCCCCATGCCCAAAGGACGGTGCACCATGGCCTCTATGCTGACGCGCTGCGTCGCCATCGCCCTGTTCGGGCTGCTCGTGCTGGCGAGCGCATGGCCCGCCCAGGCCGGCACCACCAGCGCCTTCACCCTGTCCCCGCAAAGCTATTCCGGCTCGCGCGAGCGCCAGTACAAGGTCTACGTGCCGGATGGCCTCGCCACCCCGGCGCCGATGGTGATGGCGCTGCACGGCTGCCAGCAGACGCACGACGACGTGCTGCGCGACTGGGGCCTCGCCGCGGCGGCCGACCGCTTCGGCTTCATCCTGGTTGCTCCCTTCATCACCAGCTACGACGGCCTGCGCAACACCAATTGCTGGGGCTTCTGGTTCGACCAGCATCGACACCAGGGCCGCGGCGAGCCCGAGGACCTGCACCAGATCGGACGGCAGGTGGAGGCGCGCTTCGGCATCGACCCGCGGCGGCGCTACGTGACCGGGCTGTCCTCGGGCGCGGCGATGGCGGTGGTGCTCTCGGTCACGCACAACGAGTATTTCGCCGCGGCGGCCAGCGCCTCGGGCCTGCCCTATGGCGAGGACGCCGCCTCGGTGTCCTTCTCGGGCTGCCCCGGCAACGCGAGCTTCCACGGGGTGGGCCAGGTGGTGGCCGACATGCGGCGCGAGCGCAACGCGGGCTACGCGATCCCGCTGCTGGTGCTGCAGAACAACCAGGATTGCACCGTGATCCAGCCCGCGGGCCGCAACCTGCGCGATGCGCAGCTGCAGCTCAACGGCGGCGCGGCGCGCGACACGCCGGCCGAGGCGCTGGCCGAGCAGCGCCCCTGCGTTCCGGTCAACGGGCCGGACTACGGCTGCCAGCAGAGCTTCTACACCGTCGATGCGCAGCCCGGCAGCCGCTCGCTGGTGGAGACGGTGTTCTACAACGGGCCGGCCGCCACGCCCGATCCCGCCGATACCGACCACGGCCACTACTGGATCGGCGGGCAGGCGGGCCGCGACGGCAAATGGGCGTTGCAGCGCGGGCCGAGCTACCCGGACATCGTGTGGGACTTCTTCTCACGCCATGCGGCCGACACGACCGGCCCCCCACCGCCGCCCCCGCCTCCACCTCCGCCGCCATCGCCCGGCTGCACGAGCCTCGTCGCGGCACCGGGCGCGCACATCGGCGCCGGCCGCGCCACCTACGGCGGCCTGTTGCGCATGCGCGCCATCAGCACCGGCGACATGCGCGACATCGGCTTCGCCTGGGATTACTTCTTCACCCGCGTGGCCCTGTACCAGGGCGCGGGAGGGCGCTGGTTCGCGCAGCCGCCCGCCGGCTGCGGCTGAGCTGCGTGCTCAGCCGCGGGCGAGCACGCCCGCCGGCAGCTCGGGCCGTTCCTCGCTGCCGTCCGGATGCCGCGCAAAGCGCGCCGGATCGCGCCCATGCACCGGTGCCATGTCGGCCCAGGGCCAGCCGCCGAACTGGGTGCGGCGATAGTCGGCCATGGCCTGGGCGATCTCGGCCTGCGTGTTCATCACGAAGGGACCGTACTGCGCCACCGGCTCGCCGATCGGCCGTCCCTGCAGCACCAGGAACTCGCTCTCCTCGTCGCCGTTGATGAGCTCCACCCGCGCATCCGCGCGCAGCTCGATCGCGGCGTGATGATCGACTTTCTGCCCCGCCACGCTGACCGAGCGGCCCTTGAAGAAGTAGAGGCTGCGCCGCGATTCCTTGCCCGTCGCTGCGGGCAGCACCCAGCAGGCATGAGGCTCCATCCTGAGGGTCCAGATGGCGACATCCGCGTCGGGCCGCGCGGCCCACGAGTCGGGTGGTGGCGCCAGCGGCCCGCCGGCGCCCGGCTCGCCGTCGATCGGCGCGATGCGCCCGGCGATGCTGGCCACCTCGGTCGAGCGGCCCTCGCCATCCATCGCGGTGAAGCGCGGGATGTCCTCGGCCCAGAACATGGTGAAGTGCGGCTGCGCCATCTTGCTGCGCGCCGGCAGGTTGAGCCAGATCTGGAACAGCTCCAGCGGATTGGGCCCGGCCCGGTCGAGCAGCGGGAACATCTCCGCATGCACGATGCCGCGGCCGGCGGTGAGCCATTGCACGTCGCCGCCGCCGAAGCGCGCGGTGGCGCCCAGCGAATCGGAATGGTCGATGAGGCCCTTGCGCACGATGGTCACCGTCTCGAAGCCGCGATGCGGATGGCCCGGGAACCCCGGCACCGCGTCGCCGTGGTACATGCTCCAGCCGTCCTTGCGGCTGAAGTCCTGGCCGAGGTCGCGGCCGGCGAGCGAGGCTTCGGGGCCCATCTGCGCGTTGGCGCGCGGGTAGGCGTCGTCGTGGTAGGCGCAGAACAGGAAGGGGTCGATGGTCTTCCAGGGGAAGCCGAGGGCTTCGAGGCGGACGATGGGGGCGGCGGCGCTCATGATGTTCTTTCCTGTGCGACAGACATTCATTCTGATCCGATCGGGGCGACCGGGCATGGTTCGCCGCAGGTGGGGGCAATCCCTGCCGGGTGAAGTGCCAAGCGCAGGACGCTGTCGCCACGCGAACGCAACGATCTGCAGGGCGATTGCCGTCCTGTTCGCGCAATGGGCGGCGGCCTGGCGAGCCCACAATTCCGGCCACGGGCCCCGAAGCCTTCGACATCGCAGGCCGCGGCGCGAGAGACCGTCGCGCCCCGCCTCCACAAGCAGAACAACATGGACCAGCAGTCGCTTCAGCAGCGCCACGAGGATCGCCGTCACGGGAATGGCGGCGCCCCCACCCGCACCATGTGCACCCAGCCCCTGCCGCTGCTCGTGCCGCGGTGGGCGCCGCGCCCGGCGCCCGGTCCGGTGAGGCGCTTCGCCATCCCCTTCCTGGCCGTGCTGGGGTACTACGCCCTGGGCGTCTGCACCTTCTCGGTCATGGCCGCTGGCAACGTGCCGGGCGACGTGCCCCCGATGATCTGGCATGCCGCCGAGAACACCAGCCTGATCGCACTGGCCGCCGCGCTGGCCGCCGGGTGCTGGTGGGTCTGACACGAAGCCCCGACGACGCCCTGCCCAGCCCCCGGCGCCTTCCTACAGAGGGGCTGCGCAGCGGGGGGCTACCTTGCGACGAATCAAGGAGTCACCGGACATGCCTATCGCCACCCCGCCCCCGGATTTCGATCCCACCATCGTGCCGCCATCGCCCCGGCAACCATCCCAGTCCGAAGCATGGGAGACCGGCATCGCGACCGACCCACCCGCGAAGGCCGACGTCCCTGTGAGTGACGCCAAGCGCCTGACGGATCTCGTCAAGCTCTGGCCGCAGGACCGGGCGCACGCCCTCATGGCGCTGAACCGGCTGGAGGTCGCCGGCAAGGAGGCGGCGTGATGGCCGCGATCCTCGCCATGCGCTATTTGTGGCTCCAGTGCACGGACAGCCGGGTCCGCGCTCAGTGATGGTGCCCGTGCTCGCCATGCACATGGCGATGCGCAATCTCTTCCGGCGTCGCCGCGCGCACGCCGGTCACGCTCAGGCTGAACTTGAGTGACTTGCCCGCGAGCGGGTGATTGCCGTCGAGGATCACCTGCGGGCCCTTGATCTTCACGACGTTGAAGACCTGCGGTTCGCCCTGGTCGTTACGGCCCTCGAGCTGGCCGCCGACCTTGACGCCGGGTGGGAAGTCCGCCTTCGGGATGGTGCGCAGCAGCGACTCGTCGCGCTCGCCGAAGGCATCGCCGGGCGCGAGGTTCAGGGTCGCCTGGAAGCCCGCTTCCTTGCCCTCCAGTGCGGCCTCGATCTTGGGAAAGGTGTTGTTGTAGCCGCCATGGAGGTAGACCATCGGGTCGGGGCTTTCCTCGATCAGCTTGCTCGTGGTGGCGTCGGCGACCTTGTAGCGAAGGGTCACGACGGTGTCTTTCTGGATTTTCATGGTGGGAAGAGGGGCTGGACTGTCGGAAGCGGGATTCTCGGTCAGGTCTTGGCTTGTCATCGATCGCCCACATGGCGACGGAGCCGGTTCCCACGACGAGCTCCCCGGGCGGACCGGATAACGGATCCAACTCGTCTGTTGTGAGAAGCCTGTCATGTCCCTCGCTGCTTCCCCACCTTCCCCTTCCGCGTACCAGCTCTCCCCGGTCGTGGTGCTCACCGGCGCGTCCAGCGGCATCGGGCGGGCCACCGCGCTGGCGTTCGCCGGCGAAGGCGCGGATCTGGTGCTCGCCGCGCGTGAGCGCGAATCGCTCGAGGTCGTTGCCGCCGAGTGCAGCGAGGCGGGCGCGCGCGTGCTGGTGCAGCCCACCGATGTCACCGACGCCGCGGCGGTCAAGCGCCTGGCCGAGGCAGCGCTGGAGCGCTTCGGCCAGATCGACGTGTGGATCAACAACGTGGGCGTGGGCGCCATTGGCCTGTTCGACCAGACGCCCATCGACGCGCACCGGCGCGTCGTCGAGGCCAACCTGCTGGGCCACATGAACGGGGCCCATGCGGTGCTGCCGCACTTCCGCGCACGCGGCTGCGGCACGCTGATCAACATGATCTCCGTCGGCGGCTGGGTGTCGTCGCCGTATGCCGCGGCTTACAGCGCCAGCAAGTTCGGGCTGCGCGGCTTCTCCGAGGCGCTGCGTGCCGAACTGGCAGACCTGCCGCAGGTTCACGTGTGCGACGTCTATCCCACCTTCGTCGATACGCCGGGCGTCACGCACGGCGCGAACTACAGCGGCCATCGGCTGAGCCCGCCGCCTGGCCTGGTCGATCCGCGGCGCGTGGCCGACGTTCTGCTGTCGCTCAGCCGGAGGCCGCGCGCCTCGACCTATCTGGGGGCCGGAGCGCGGCTGGGCATCTGGGGCCATGCGCTCGCGCCGAACCTGTTGGGACGGCTGATGAGGTGGGTGACCGAGCGCGCGCTGGAAAGCGCCGAGCCGCGCCCGCAGACCGACGGCAACCTGTTCGTGCCTTCGCGCGGGCATGCGATCGACGGCGGCTTCTTGGCATCGCGACCGAGCCATCGCACCGCCGCGGCCGTGGGCATCGCGGCCACCGCGCTGGGCGCGGCGGCGCTCGCGAGTTGGTGGGTGCTGCGGCGGCGCAGGCCGGCAAGCTACTGAGCGCCTGCGCCTGCGCCTGCATCTGCCGGCCCTGCCGCCTGCCGGCGCTCAGAACTCCTGCGACACCGGCCGCAGCACCACCTCGTTGATGTCGACGTCCGCCGGCTGCTCGACCGCATACACCACCGCCCGTGCCACGGAGTCGGCTGGGATCTGGCTCGCTTCGTAGAAGGCCTGCACGCCGGCGGCGGTCTCGACATCGGTGGTGCCGAACTTCAGCTCGGACTCCACCGCGCCGGGCGACACGATGGTCACGCGCACGCCGCTGTTGCCCACTTCCACGCGCAGGCCCTCGGAGATCGCCCGCACCGCGAACTTGGTGGCGCTGTACACGGTGCCGATGGGCGTGAACACCTTCAGTCCCGCGATCGATGCCACGTTGACGATGTGGCCGCTGCCCTGTGCCTGCATGCGGGGCAGCACGGCGGCGATGCCGTAGAGCACGCCCTTGATGTTGACGTCGATGGTGCGGTCCCACTCGTCGACCTTGAGCTTCGCCAGCGGCGACAGCGGCATCACGCCCGCGTTGTTGACGAGCACGTCGATGCGCCCGAACGCTGCGACGGTAGCCTCGGCCAGCTTCTCGAGGTCGTCGCGCTTGGCCACGTCGGTGGCGACCGCGATGGCCTCGCCGCCGGCCTCGCGGATCTCGGCGACGACTTGCTCGAGCCGCTCGGTGCGGCGCGCCGCCAGCACGACCTTGGCGCCGCGCGCCGCCAGGTGGCGCGCCGTCGATTCGCCGAGCCCGCTGCTGGCGCCGGTGACGATGGCAACCTTGCCGCGGATGTTGTCTTGAACGGATGTCATGGAAGCTTCCTTTCGAAGGGGTTGATGAGGAGTGACGTCAGTGTGGAAAATCCGGGCGTTCCCGTAAATGAAACTTCTGCGCGTTCTGAATTCGCATTTGCGGAACGCCAACTCCGAAAGCCCCCGCCGTGAGCAACCGCCTCGAAGCCCTGCGCGTCTTCTGCACCGCCGCCGATGCGGCCAACTTCCGCGATGCGGCGATCCGCCTGTCGGTCTCGCCGCAGGTGGTCACGCGCGCGGTGCGCGAGCTGGAGGAGGAACTGGGCGAGCCGCTGTTCCACCGCAGCACCCGCGGGGTGCAGCTCACCGATTTCGGGCGCGCCCTTGTGGAGCGGGCGCGCACCGCGGTGGGCGGCGTGGATGCGCTCTTCCATCGGACCGACCGGCGCGCGCTCTCGCAGCACGCGGGCACGGTGAGGTTGACGGTGCCCAGCGTGTTCGGCCGCCGCTGGATTCCGCAGCTGCTGGCGCCGGTGCTCGCCGGCCATCCCGGCCTGCTGCTGGACCTGCGGCTGTCGGAGGAGATGGCCGACGCAGTCGACCAGCACATCGACATCGGCGTGCGCGTGGGCCGCCAGCCCGACAGCCGCTTCGTGGCCCGCACGGTGGAGCGCATGGCGCTGATGGTGGTGGCGGCACCGGCGCTGGTCGCCCGCACCGGCGTGCCGCGCAGCATCGAGGACCTGCAGCGCCTGCCCCTCACCGCCTTGATCGATCCCACGTCGGGCCGGCCCTGGCACTGGGCCTTCAGCCGCAAGCGCCAGATGCCTGTATCCGCGCCGGCCTTCGTCACCGACGACACCGATGCCGAATGCAGCGCCGTGCTGGCCGGCCTGGGCTTCGGGCAGTTGGTGGCGCCGCTGGCGGAGCCTTTGCTGCAGACCGGGCAACTGGTCTCGGTGCTCGATGCCGAAGCACCCGAGCCGTGGCCGGTGCACGTGTGGCGCGCGCAGCGCTCGCCAGTGCCCGCGCGCGTGCGGCTGGTGTACGACACGCTGGTGCGTGCATGGGCTGGCGGCGCGAAGCCGACGCGCTGACGCGCGGATGGGCAAGCGCCTACTCGATCTTGCAAGCTTGCCGCATGGCGCCGGCGGCGGCATGGATGACATTGGGCCCACCAACCGCGAAGCCCCGCCGCCATGAACCTCAAGCACCTGTACGACCTTTGCCGCCAGTCCGTCGTCTCCTGGGTCGACGACTACGCCCCGAGCATGGGGGCCGCGATCTCCTACTACACGATCTTCTCGATCACTCCGCTGCTGGTGATCGTGATCGCGATCGCGGGTGCGCTGTTCGGACGCGAGGCCGCGGAGGGCCGCATCGTCGAGCAGATTTCCGGCCTGGTGGGCCGCGAGGGCGCGACCGCGGTCGAGGCGATGCTGCGCAGCGTGAGCGAGCCCGACAAGGGCCTGATCGCAGGACTGATCAGCGCAGTGGTGCTGCTGGTCGGTGCCACGACCGTGTTCGCAGAGCTGCAGAGCGCGCTCGACCGCATCTGGCATGTCCCCGAGCGCGAGAAGCCCTCCGGCCTATGGGCAGTGCTGCGCGCGCGACTGCTGTCCTTCGGGCTGATCCTGGGGCTGGCCTTCCTGCTGATGGTGTCGCTGGTGGTGAGCGCCGGGCTGTCGGCCTTCGGCAGCTGGTTCGGCGGGCTGCTGCCCGGCTGGGAGGTGCTGTTGCACGCACTCAACATCGTGATCTCGCTGGGCATCGTCACCCTGCTGTTCGCGATGATCTACAAGCTGATGCCGACGGCGCGCATCGCGTGGCGGGACGTCTGGGTCGGCGCCCTGGTGACGGCGGTGCTTTTCGAGCTCGGCAAGCTGGGCATCGGCCTGTACCTTGGCAAGAGCGGCGTCAACGAGTCCTTTGCCGCGGCGGGCTCGCTGGTGCTGCTGGTGGCCTGGGTGTACTACGCGGTGCAGATCTTCCTGCTGGGGGCCGAGTTCACCAAGGTCTACGCCAATGCGAAGGGCTCGACGTCGGGCACGAAGGCGGTCGAGGCCACGAAGGTCGCAGCGGCTGAAGCGGAGGCGGGGACCGACCGCGTGGAGGGTGCAGGCCCGCTGCCGGCGGCCGCC
>NZ_LMTS01000248.1:36055-48303 GCF_001541225.1 Variovorax sp. WDL1
GCCGGACTACTCGGCCATCGGCCGCACGACCCGCACACAGGAGGAGATCGACCGCCGCGTGGACCGGGCGAGTGCCACGCTGCTGCGACAGGTGCTGGTGCTGGGCGTGCTCACCCTGGGCAACGTGCTGGCCGAGCACTGGACGAAGCGCCAGCGCAAGGCCGGACGCCGCCGTCCCGCTACACCGCCCCGACGCTCCCGGTGACCGGCAGCACGATGCCCGTGATGTAGCTCGAGCAGGCGGGCGCCGCGAGGAACACGTAGGCCGGCGACAGCTCTTCCGGCTGGGCCGGCCGCTTCATGTCGGTCTGCTTGCCGAAGTTCTTCACCTCGTCGGCCGAGCGGTCGGCGGGGTTGAGCGGCGTCCAGACAGGGCCCGGCGCCACCGCGTTCACGCGGATGCCCTTGTCGAGCAGGTTGCTGGCCAGCGACTTGGTGAAGGCGTGGATCGCGCCCTTGGTGGTCGAATAGTCCAGCAGGTGCGCGCTGCCCTCCAGCCCGGTGACGGACCCGGTGTTGATGATCGAGCCGCCGCGCGGCAGGTGCGGCACGGCGGCGCGTGCCATCTGGAAGTAGCCGTAGATGTTGGTCTTGAAGGTGAGGTCCAGCCGCTCGTCGGTGATGTCCTCGATGTTGACGGCGTGCAGCTGGAAGGCGGCGTTGTTGACCAGGATGTCGAGCTTGCCGAAGGCCTCCAGCGTTTCCTTCACGGCGCGCCGGCAGAACTCCGGATCGCGCACGTCGCCGGGGATCAGCACGCAGTGGCGGCCCTCTTCATGAATGCACCGCCTTGTTTCCTCGGCGTCGACCTGCTCGTCCTCGAGGTAGACGATGGCCACGTCGGCGCCTTCGCGCGCATAGAGCAACGCCACCGCGCGTCCGATTCCGGAGTCGCCGCCGGTTATCAGCGCCACCATGCCGTCGAGCTTGCCGCTGCCGAGATAGCCGGAGGCCTGGAAGCGCGGCTGCAGGTCCATCTCGGCCTCGATGCCGGGCTTCTCGAGGTGCTGGGCGGGCATCGGGTTCTCGGGCTCGGGGCGGTGGCCGGCCTGCACCGCCTTCTTGCTGGGCTTGGCTTCGCCGGACTTGCGGTCCTTGGCGTCCTGTTCGCGCTGCACCTTGCGCTGCTGCTCGGCGGTTACGCTGGTGTCCGACGAGGTGTCCTGGGGGGAAGGCATGGAAAGGCTCCTGCTGGATGAAGGGAATGGGATCACCGTAGCCAGCCCCCAAGGGGCGCCATGTCGTCCGATGCCGCATCGCCCGCGCAGACTCGATGACGTCCCACAGCGGGATGCGGCCGTTGCCTATCCGGGCCCACAGGGCGACCGGCGACCTTGCGCCATCGGTTGAACTCAGCAGTTGCGCCCGACACCATGAGCACCCCTCCCCTCAGCGCCGCTCCCATCGCCCGTGTAAACCGGCAACGGTGGTGGACGCGGCTGGGGCCGGGCCTCATTACAGGCGCCGCCGATGACGATCCGAGCGGCATCGCCACCTATTCGCAAGCCGGCGCGCAGCTGGGCTACAGCGCCGGCTGGACGCTGCTCTTCACCTATCCGTTGATGGTGGGCATCCAGCTTGCGAGTGCGCGCATCGGCCGCGTCACCGGAAGGAGCCTGACCGCCAACTTCGCGCACTTCTGCCCGCGCTGGCTGGTGGCCGCGCTGGTGCTGCTGCTGCTGACTGCCAATGTCATCAACCTCGGCGCCGACCTCAATGCGATGGGAGCCGCCGCCGCGCTGGTGCTGCCGGGCCGCGCCGCCTGGTATGTGGTGGGCTTCGGGCTGGTATCGCTGCTGCTGCAGGTCTTCCTGCCCTACCGTCGCTATGTGCGCGTGCTCAAGTGGCTCACGCTCTCGCTCTTCGCCTACGTGGCGGTGGTCTTCGCGGTGGACGTGGACTGGCCCGCCGCGCTGAAGGGCACCTTCCTGCCTTCCTTCGAATGGAACAAGGCGTATGTGACCACCGTGGTGGCGATCCTGGGCACCACCATCAGTCCCTATCTCTTCTTCTGGCAGGCGACGCAGGAGGTCGAGGAGATCAAGCGCGTGCCGCGCGACCAGCCCCTGCGCCTGGCGCCCGAGCAGGCGCGACGCGAGCTGCGAAGGCTGCGCATCGACACCGCGGTGGGCATGGGCTTCTCCAACCTGGTGGCCTTCTTCATGATCGTCGCCACCGCGGCCACGCTGCACGCCAACGGCATCACCGACATCGAGACCACCGAGCAGGCCGCCGAGGCTTTGCGCCCGATCGCGGGCGAGGCAGCCTTCCTGCTGTTTGCGCTCGGCATCGTCGGCACCGGCCTGCTGGCGCTGCCGGTGCTCGCGGGCTCGGCGGCGGACGCGGTGGCCTGCTACTTCCGTGTGCGCAGGGGGCTGGATCTGTCGCTGGCCGAGGGCCGCAGCTTCTACGGCATCCTCGCTGCAGCCATGGTCCTCGGCCTGGCCATCGGGCTCTCGGGCATCAACCCGATCTCGGCGCTGTACTGGTCGGCGGTGATCAACGGCGTGATCGCGGTGCCCGTGATGGTGGCCGTGATGATCGCGGCCAGCAGCCCCAAGGTGATGGGGCAGATGGTGCTGCCGCTCAAGTGGAAGGTGCTGGGCTGGCTGGCAACCGCCGCGATGGCGGCGGCCTCGCTGGCGCTGCTCGTCGTCTCGGTCGGCTGAGCGCCGCGGCGTCAGGCCTTGAAGCGCCGGTGGTAGTGGGCGATGCGCTGCAGCGCGTAGTCCGCCGCGGCTTCGCGGATCTCGTTGCGTTCGCCGGGAAAGCGCTTGGTCTCGGTGAAGATCTGCGTGCGGCTGCCGTCGCGGAACGCCCAGGCGAAGCACTGCGTGCCGGCCGGGATGGCGGCGTCGGTGTCGTCGGCCACGCCGGTGTTCGCGATCGCCAGGTTGGCATCGCTGTGCGAGAGGGCCCCGCGCGCCATCTCCACCGCCACCGGCTCGCTGGTGAGGTTGAAGCGCTCCAGCGTCGCCTTCTTCACGCCCAGGTAGCGATGCTTGGCTTTCGGGTCGTAGACCACGAAGGCCGACTCCAGCACCTGACCCGCGCCCGGCGCCGAGGCCAGGCGCGAGGCGATCAGTCCCGCGGTGCAGGATTCGGCCGTCACCAGTACCAGCCCGTGCGCCTGCAGGTAGTGCGCTGCGGCCTTGCCTGCGCCGTTGCCGTCCGTGTTGTCCATTGGGGAATGCGCCCTCAGGACTGCTTCGCCGTGCCGGGCTCGGCCAGCTTGCGGTGCTGTTCGGCTACCCGCTCGGAAGGCGTGATGCGCGACAGCGCCACCTGGAACTTGTTCTTCCAACCCGCAATGACGTCGGCCTCGCCCTTCATCATGGCTTCGTAGCCGATCTCCGCGACCTCGGCCGGATCGGCCTTGTCGTCCTGCTGGCCCACCTTCGTGTCCAGCATGTTCGCCCGCGCGAAGAAATGCGTGTCCGTCACGCCGGGCATCAGGCAGCTGACCGTGACACCTGTGTCCTTGAGCTCGTTGCGCAGCGCGAGGGAAAAGGAGTCGATGAAAGCCTTGGTGCCGTTGTAGACGGCCTGGAAGCTGCCGGGCTGGAAGCCCGCGATCGAGCCGGTGACCAGGATGCGGCCGCGCCCGGTCTGCACCATCGCGCGCGCCGCCTGCTGCAGCAGGTAGATGGTTCCGGTGATGTTGGTGTGGATCACATGCTGGACGGCATCGAAGTCCTGCTCCAGGAAGGCGCCGCCCAGGCCGTGGCCGGCATTGGCGAAGAGCGCCTCGATCGGGCGCCCCCCGGCAGCGGCCAGCAAATCGTCGACGCCCTGCCGGGTCGCCAGGTCCGCCTGCACGGGGGTGACGTCGGCGCCAAGGGCCTGGAGCGCGGCCTCGGCCTGCACCATCGGCTCGTCGGCGCCGATCACGAGGTCATGGCCGTTGCGCGCTGCCAGCTTTGCCAGTTCGAGCCCGATGCCGGAGGAGGCGCCCGTCACGATGGCGAGCGGGCGAAGGTCGGATGCTTCCACGGGTGTCTCCTGTTCGAGGGGGGGTCCACTACGCTAGGAACCGGCGGCCGCGCGGCGTGTCCGCGCTGCACGAGCACTGCTGTAGGACAGGCTTGGCGCGCGGGCGACTGTATATTCATCCAGATTGCCGCATGACGACCGATTCCTCCTCCTCGCCGGCCGCAGGTCCGGTTCCCGGCCCCGAGCTCGCGGTTTCGGTCAAGGCCCTGTGCGCCTTCGCGGCGCGGGCCGGTGACCTGGACCTGCGCTTCGTGCCGGTGCCCAGCGCCCAGGAAGGCATGGCGGGCCATCGCCTGGTGCAGGGGCGGCGCGGCGCGGCATACGAAAGCGAGCTGGGCCTCGCGGCGCGCTTCGGCCGCCTGCAGGTGCGCGGCCGGGCCGATGGCTACGACCCGCAAGGCCGCCGGCTGGAGGAAATCAAGACCTTCCGCGGCGACTTCGAGGCCATCCGCGCGAACCACCGCGCGCTGCACTGGGCCCAGGCACGCTGCTACGCATGGATGCTGTGCGAGGCGCGCGGCCTGGAAGGCCTCGAGGTGGCGCTGGTCTACCTGGAGCTGGGCTCCGACGAAGAGCACTCGCTTGCCGAGACCATGACGCGCGAGGCCCTGCGCGTGCACTTCGAGGCGCTGTGCGGCCGCTACCTGGCCTGGGCCGAGCAGGAAGCCGTGCACCGCGCCGCGCGCGATGCCGCCATGGAGGCACTGGCCTTCCCGCACGCAGGCTTCCGGCCCGGCCAGCGAGAACTGGCGCAGGCGGTCTACCGCGCCGCCGTCGCCGAGCGCTGCCTGCTGGCGCAGGCGCCCACCGGCATCGGAAAGACCGTTGCCACCCTCTTCCCGCTGCTCAAGGCGGCAGCCCGGCAGCGCATCGACAGGTTCATCTTCCTCACGGCCAAGACCTCGGGCCGTGCGATCGCGCTGGAGGGGCTGCGGCTGCTGGGCGGCGGCGCGGGCCGCCCGCTGCGCGTGCTGGAGCTGGCGGCGCGCGAGAAGGTCTGCGAGCACCCGGACAAGAGCTGCCACGGCGACTCCTGCCCGCTGGCGCGCGGCTTCTACGACCGCCTGCCGGCGGCGCGCACCGAGGCCGTGGGCGAGGCCTGGCTGGATCGCGCCGAGCTGCGGCGCATCGCGCTGGCGCATGCGGTCTGCCCCTACTTCCTCGCGCAGGAACTGGCGCGCTGGTGCGATGCCATCGTCGGCGACTACAACTACTACTTCGACGGCAGCGCCTTCCTCTGGGCGCTGGGCCAGGAAGAAGGCTGGCGCGCGGCGCTGCTGGTGGACGAGGCGCACAACCTGCTGGACCGGGCGCGCGGCATGTACAGCGCGCGCCTCCATGCGCCGGCCCTGGCGGCGGTGCGGCGCCAGTCGCCTCCGCTCGTCAAGAAGGCGCTGGGCAAGCTGCAGCGCGAGTGGCGGCGGCAGCAGCAGACGCAAGTGGAGACCTACCGCGCCTCGGACACCGTCCCGCCCGCCCTGGCACGTGCGCTGCAGGAGACGGTCGCCGCAATGGGCGACCACTTCGCCGCGCAGCCGCAGGAGGCGCAGGGCGTGCTGCAGCAGTGCTTCTTCGACCTGGTGCAGTTTGCCCGCCTGGCCGACTCCTTCGGCGAGCACTCGGTCTTCGAGTCCACGCTGGAAGACGACGGCGGTGGCGAGGCGCTGGCGATCCGCAACCTGGTGCCCGCGCCCTTCCTGCGCGGCCGCTTCGCCAGCAGCCTCAGCAGCGCCTGCTTTTCAGGGACGCTGGCGCCCTTCTCCTTCTACCGCGACATGCTCGGCCTGCCCGACGACACAGCCACGCTGGACGTGGGCTCGCCCTTTCGCAGCGAGCAGCTGACGGTGCGCATCGCGATGGATGTCTCGACGCGCTTTCGGGACCGCGGGGGTTCGCTGCAACGCCTGGTGGGCCTCATCGCCGCGCAGTACGCGCAGCAGCCCGGCAACTACCTCGCGTTCTTCAGCAGCTTCGACTATCTTTCCAGCGCCTTCGAGGCGCTGGCCGCAAGCCACCCCGAGGTGCCGGCCTGGGCGCAGGCCCGCGGCATGCGCGAGGCCGAGCGCGAGGCGTTCCTGGCGCGTTTCGCGCCCGGTGGGCAGGGGGTTGGTTTCGCGGTGCTGGGCGGGGCCTTCGGCGAGGGCATCGACCTGCCGGGCGACCGCTTGGTCGGCGCCTTCGTCGCCAGCCTCGGCCTGCCGCAGCACAACCCGGCCAACGAGCGCATGCGCGAACGCATGCAGGCGCTCTTCGGCGAGGGCTACGCCTACACCTATGTCTACCCGGGGCTGCAGAAGGTGGTGCAGGCGGCCGGTCGAGTCATCCGCACCGAGCAGGACTCGGGCGTGCTCTACCTGCTGGACGACCGCTTCGCGCGGCAAGACATCCGCGCGCTGCTGCCCGCCTGGTGGCGGGTGCAGCCGCTGTTCATTGCTTCGCGTCGTCCTTCTTCGGCGTGATGACCTTGTCGACCGTGACTGAAACCGGGTCGCTGGCCGGGAAGGATTCCTCCACGCCGTTGTCGAGCGCTTCTTCGCTCGGCTCTTCGGCGATCGGCTTGTGCTGCTCGGGTGGCGCGTCGTGCTTCTCCGAGGTCGGGAAGGGGAAGGGTTCGGTCGATGTCGTGCCCATGAGGCCTCCTCGTGGTCGGGGAATCCAAGCTAGGGCCCTCGCCTGCACGGTGCTGTAGGAAGCCGCGCCAAGGCCCTGCCGAGAATCGTCCCGGGACCCCGCTGTGGAGGCGCGCGAATCCGCCTACGGCGCAGCGGAGCACCCGCCTGCGCCGGGCGCATTGCGCCGGCTGCAGTCTGAGAAGAGCAGGCTGACCTTCATGGCTTGCCTTCACGATCGATTGAAAGGAGATGTCAATGACCGACACCAAGACTGCGCGCCCAGGCCCTCCCGGCCCGCTGGGCGAGCACGAGGCCCGGCTCGGGGATCGCGGCGAGGCCTCGGGCCGCAACATCGAACAGAACCGTGCGGTGGGCCAGGACGACCCGCAGCACGGCAGTCGCATGGGGCGCCGGCTGTATGACGGGACCGGCCAGCCCGGCACTCCCGACATCGGCACTGACGCGGCGCAGCTCGAGGAAGCGGAGCGCATGGCGCGCGACAGCAAGCGCTGAGTGATCCCAACGACGCTTCGCAGCGGCACGTGGTGCGACGGAGGGCGCTGACGCGCAGTGCATCGGCGTTCCTACCTGCGTGCCTGCGCGGCGGCGCAGCATGCGGGGATCAACGCATCTTCAAGGAGAGCCCATGCCCAGAGGTGACAAATCGTCCTATACGGACAAGCAGAAGCGTCAAGCCGAGCACATCGAGGAAGGCTACGAGAAGCGCGGCGTTGGCGAGAAGGAAGCCGAACGTCGCGCGTGGGCCACCGTGAACGCGGAGACCGGCGGCGGCAAGAAGAGCGGCTCTGGCCGTGGCAAGGCCGAGAATCACGCGCCCTCGCGCAAGGGTGGCCACAAGGGCGGCGCCGCTTCCGCCGGTCGCACCGCCGCGCAGCGCTCGGCATCGGCCAAGAAGGCCGCCGCCACGCGCAAGCGCAACGCTGCGGCCCATTGATCGACGGGGCAGCGCTCAGGGCAAGGGCTGCGCCCCGGCACGCTTGAGCAGCTCCGCCAGCTGGAGCTCGATGGCGAACAGGCGCTCGTTGAGCACCGCAGTCTGCAGCCGCACCGCTTCGATGATCGCGCGCGTCGCCGGGTCGGGCGCGTTGTTCGAGAGTTCCTGCAGCTCGTGCAGCTTTCTGCGCAGTTCGTTGCTCATCGTGGTGGCTCCATTAGGGATCGATGGATGCGATCGTAGGGGCACGAGACGTGCCGCGCCAAGCAATGAATGAGTGCGCCGCAATCCTGGCGGATGCTTCCGGGGCCTTAGGCCGGCCTTTGCGCCAGCGGCCGCGGCAAATCCGCCTCAGCCCGGCGGCAAGCCCTTCAGGTACAGAAAGAGCGCGCGAACGTCGGTGTCGTTCATTTGCCCCAGCGACTCGAAAGGCATGACCTTGATGGGGGTGCCATCGGGCCGCTTGCCGGTCTTGAACATGCGCACGAAGGCGTCGGCATCGGCATAGCGGGTCATCGTGTTGTCTTCGCCGGGCACGAGCCGGGCCGCAGCCGGCCAGTCGGGCGGCGCACCGGGGATCTTGCCGCCGGTGAGCTTGGCGCCATGGCAGCCCAGGCACATGTTGGCGACGTACGCGCCATGCGCCACGCTCACGCCGTCGGGCACGGGCTGCGCAGGCGGCAGCGCATGGTCGATCTTGGCGGCGGCATCCTGCATGAGGCCGAAGCCGTAGAAGACGCGCACGGGCAGCGGCAGGTCGACCACGGCAGCGCCGCCCTTCGTGGGTGCGAGCTGGCGGATGTAGGCCACCAGCGATGCCAGGTCATCGTCGGTGAAGCGGTTGTAGTCCTCGCTGGGCATGACCATCAAAGGCCGGCCGCCACGGGCGACGCCGTGG
This sequence comes from Variovorax sp. WDL1, assembly GCF_001541225.1. Taxonomy (GTDB): domain Bacteria; phylum Pseudomonadota; class Gammaproteobacteria; order Burkholderiales; family Burkholderiaceae_C; genus Variovorax. Next base: position 44,514 of record NZ_LMTS01000248.1, read on the forward strand.
CGGATGGCTCGCACCCAGTCCTCGGGCGCATAGCTGGCCACCACGCTGTCGGGGCCGGGGCTGATGTTGGGGCCGGCGATGCGCATGCCCTTGCCGTCATCGAGGAACATGCGGCCGTTGCCTTGCGCGCCGTGGCAGTCGACGCAACCGCGCGAGGCGAAGAGATAACGGCCGCGCTCGACGGCAGCCGCATCCTTGCGGTAGGGCACGGGCTTGACCGCGATGTCGAGCTTGCGCTGCATCTTGTGGCGCGCAAGCTGGTCGCCTGCAAAGAGCGCGGCGGCAGCGACCGCGATCAGCACGACCAGCACCAGCGCGCCGCGCTTGAGCCAACGCCCGGCCGCGGTGGTCATGCCCGCTCCTTCACGCGGCGCGGCGCGCCGGAAACCTTGCGGGCGATCAGATGGCCGAGGCGCAGACCGGAGAACATGGCAAACTCGCTTTCTGGACGGACAGGTTAAAAATGGTTTGTGTGTCTAAAAATGGATGATGCTTTGAATTTCCAGATACCGTCAATACCACTTTTGCCAGATGTCCTGGCCGAAAGCGTATGGCGCCCGCAGCCCGGGCTCGCCAAGCGGGAGCGCACGCGGGTGCAGCTGGTGCAGGCGGCGATCCAGGTGTTCACGGCGCGCGGCTTCGCAGGCGCGACCATGCAGGAGCTCGCGGCCGCCGCCGGCATGACCACCGGCACGGTCTACAACCACTTCAAGACCAAGGAAGAGGTGGCGCGCGCGGTGGCCCTGCTCCTGGCCGACACGCTGTGCCGCCGCATCGGCGAAAGCCAGCAAGGCATTGCCGAGGGCGCGCAGCGCATGGCGATCGGCAACCAGCGCTACATCTGGCTGGCCGAGCAGAGTCCGCAATGGGCGCTGATGACGCTGGAGGTGGCGGCCGCCGCGCCCGAGCTGCTGCTGAAGATCCGCGACTATGTACTCGGCGACCTGCGCCTGGGGGTGAAGCAGAAGGCCTTCCGCATCCCGAGCGAGGCGGCGGCGATGGATCTGATCAACGGCACCATCACGCAGGCCATGCGCAGCGTGGCTTTCGGGCTGGCGCCGCCGAACCATGGGCGTGAGGTGGCGACCTGCGTGCTGCGGGGGCTGGGAATGGAGGCTGCGGCGGCCAAGGAGGTGGCGCACCGGCCGCTGCCGCCTTTTCCTCCCATCGATGCGGCGCCCGTCGCCGGTACGAAGACGCAGGCAAGGACGAAGCGCGCCTAGGGCGAGCAGAAAGGCAGGGGTGCGGGCGCCTGGAGGAGCGCGCTGCTACCCGAGCGCATACCGTGCCGCGCGCACGATGCTCGCCGCGTCGACACCGAAGAAGCGCCGCAGCGCTGCACGCGTATCGCTGCGCCCGAAGCCGTCGGTGCCCAGCGTGAGATAGCGCCGGTCCGCGGGCACGAAGGCGCGGATGCCTTCGGGCACGGCACGCACGTAGTCCGTAGCGGCGATGACCGGCCCGCTGCCGCCGGCGAGCTGCTGCGCGATGAAGGGCTGGCCCGGCTCGGCGTCGCCCGCCAGCGCGCGCGCCTCGCAGGCCTGTCCGTCGCGCGCCAGCTCGCTCCAGCTGGTGACGCTGAACACCTCGGCATCGATGCCTTCCCCGGCCAGCTGCTGCGCAGCCTTGAGCACCTCCGTCAGGATCGCGCCCGAGCCCAGCAGCGTGACCTTCCGGCCCTCTCCCGTGGAGGCGCGGAAGCGATAGCACCCGCGCAGCACATCGGCTTGCACGCCAGGCGGCAGGTCGGGCTGGGCGTAGTTCTCGTTCATCAGCGTGACGTAGTAGAAGACGTCCTTCTGCTCGACCATCATCTCGCGGATGCCGGCGTCGACGATCACCGCCATCTCGCCCGCGAAGGCCGGGTCGTAGGCCTTGCAGTTGGGGATGGTGGCGGCGATCAGGTGGCTGGTGCCGTCCTGGTGCTGCAGGCCCTCGCCGCCCAGCGTGGTGCGCCCCGAGGTGGCGCCCAGCAGGAAGCCGCGCGGGCGCTGGTCGGCGGCGGCCCAGATCTGGTCGCCCACGCGCTGGAAGCCGAACATCGAGTAGTAGATGTAGAAGGGCAGCATCGCCAGCCCGTGCACGCTGTAGCTGGTGGCGGCGGCCGTCCAGCTCGCGATGGCACCGGCCTCGCTGATGCCCTCCTCGAGGATCTGGCCGTCGGTCGCCTCGCGGTACGAGAGCACCGAGCCGATGTCCTCCGGCGCATAGCGCTGCCCCACGCTCGAATAGATGCCGACCTGCTTGAAGAGGTTGGCCATGCCGAAGGTGCGCGCCTCGTCGGCCACGATGGGCACGATGCGCGGCCCGAGCGCCGTGTCCTTCATCAGGTTGCCCAGCACGCGCACGAAGGCCATGGTGGTGCTCATCTCCTTGCCGGCGGCGGCCACCGCGAACTGCGCGTAGGCCGCGAGGTCGGGCTTGGCGACCGGGTCGCACGCGGTCTCGCGCCTCGGCATGCTGCCGCCGAGCGCGGCGCGCCTGTCCTTCAGGTAGCGCATCTCGGGGCTGTCCTCGGCCGGCTTGTAGAAGGCAGCCTGCGCGGCCTGCTCGTCGGTGAGCGGCAAGCTGAAGCGGTTGCGGAATTCGATGAGGTCGCTCTCGCCCAGCTTCTTCTGCGAATGCGTGGTCATCTTGCCCTGGCCCGCGCTGCCCATGCCGTAGCCCTTCTTGGTGTGGGCCAGGATCACGGTGGGCTGGCCGCGGTGCGCAGCGGCGGCGGCGTAGGCGGCGTGGATCTTCACCAGGTCGTGGCCGCCGCGCTTGAGGCGGTCGATCTGCTCGTCGGTGAGGCCCTCGACCAGGCGGGCGAGCTGCTCGTTCTGGCCGAAGAAGGTGTCGCGGTTGTAGCGGCCGTCCTTGGCGGCGAAGGTCTGCATCTGGCCGTCGACCGTATTGGCGAAGGCGCGCACCAGCGCACCGCCGGTGTCGCGCGCGAACAGGCCGTCCCAGTCGCTGCCCCAGACCAGCTTGATCACGTTCCAGCCGGCGCCGGCGAAGAGTTTCTCCAGCTCGTCGATGATGCGGCCGTTGCCGCGCACCGGGCCGTCGAGGCGCTGCAGGTTGCAGTTGACCACCCACACGAGGTTGTCGAGCTTCTCGCGCGCGGCCAGCGTGAGAGCGCTCATCGATTCGGGCTCGTCCATCTCGCCGTCGCCGAACACGCCCCAGACCTTGCGGCCTTCGCAGTCCAGGAGATGGCGATGCGTGAGATAGCGCATGAAGCGCGCGTGGTAGATCGAACTGATGGGCCCGATGCCCATCGAGCCGGTGGGGAACTGCCAGAAGTCCGGCATGAGGTAAGGGTGCGGGTAGCTGCTGAGGCCGCGCGCGCCGCTGCCGCCTGCGAAAGCCGGCGCGCTCAGTTCCTGGCGGTAGTGCTGGAGGTCCTCCTCGGTGAGCCGGCCCTCGAGGTAGGCGCGCGCATAGACGCCCGGCGCGCTGTGCGGCTGGAAGAACACGAGGTCGCCGCGATGCTCATCCTGCCCCCCACGCTCCCTCACTTCATGTGGGTCGGCCCTTGGCGGCTCGGCTCTCGCATGGAAGAAGTGGTTGAAGCCGGTCTCGAACAGGTCGGCCGCGCTGGCATAGCTCGCGATATGGCCGCCCAGCTCGCCATAGGCCTGGTTGGCGCGCACCACCATCGCGAGCGCGTTCCAGCGCATCAGCGAGGCCAGCCGTTCCTCGATCGCGAGGTCGCCCGGGAACGCCGGCTGCTGCTCGACCGCGATGGTGTTGACATAAGGCGTGGCCAGCTCGGGCTGCCAGCCGATGCGGCGGGGGGGGGGGG
>NZ_LMTS01000248.1:48349-65910 GCF_001541225.1 Variovorax sp. WDL1
TCCAGCATCCAGCGCGCCCGCTCGGGCCCGTGCGTCTCGGCCAGCGCGGCGAAGGCTTCGCGCCATTCCGTTGTTTCGGCCGGGTCGGGGTCGTTCAGGGGCGTGTCGAGTAGCGCACGCAGCTGGTCGGAGGAAATCGGGGCATTCATGAACCGCACTTTAGGCCGCGAAGCGTGGAATGAGCTGCCGTTCAGGCAGCGTCCATGCCCTTGTCGCGGCATAAGATGCCGGTGTTTTGAGATTTCAAGGCATTTCATGCAGCTTGACGCGATCGACCTGCGCATCCTCGACGAACTGCAGCGCGACGGCGCGCTGTCCAACGTGGAACTCGCGCGCCGTGTGCACCTGTCGCCCTCGCCGTGCCTGGCGCGTGTGAAGGCGCTGGAGGCGGCGGGGGTGATCCAGCGCTACGTGGCGCTGGCCAGCGCGGCGGCGCTGGGCCTCGGGCTCAATGTGTTCATCTCGATCAGCCTGCGCACGCAGAGCAAGCAGTCGCTGGCCGACTTCGAGCAGCGCATCGCCGAGCATGACGAGGTGATGGAGTGCTACCTGATGACCGGCGACAGCGACTACCTGATCCGCGTCGCCGTGGCCGACATCGCGGCGCTCGAGAAGTTCATCCTCGAGCAGCTGACCCCCATTGCAGGCATCGAGAAGATCCGCTCGAGCTTTGCGCTCAAGCAGGTGCGCTACAAGACGGCGCTGCCGTTGCCGGCGGCGCCGTCCTGATCGCAGTCCGACGATTCCGTGTCGTCTGGTGATCACGACCGTGGCGAGCACGGACCCTGTGACGCCAGGAAGCCGGTCGCGCGACCCGTGCCCGGCTGTGCGCCCCATTGCGAAGCCGCGCGCGCCGCTCAGCGCGCGTGCTGCAGCAGCCGAGTCGCGGCCTCGTACATGGCCGCGTTGTGGAAGGCCGCGAGACCTGCCGCCGCCAGCGCCATCGCCGCTGCCAGCGCAGGCGGCAGGGCGTGCGTGGCGAACACCGCGACCGCCATCAGCAGCGGCAGGAAATGCGCGGCGTACAGGAAGGTCTCGTCGCCATAGACCAGGTGCAGCAGCACCTGCGCGCCCAGCGTGATCCCGAGCACCGCGGCGAAGCGGCGCCAGCGCGCCGCGCGCAGCAGCCCGACGACGCCGGCCGCGAGCAGCAGGCTCCACAGGACGAGCGCGGAAACACCGGCCCAGCCGCCCGAGGCCGGTGCGCTCAGCTGCACGGTGACCCAGTCGAGCGCCGGCGGGACGGAGGGCACGCTCAGCACCTCGGGCAGGCTGAGCGGATGCCAGAACATCGCGGCCAGCTTGTTCAGCACCGTGCCGGAGCGCTCCAGGTTCACATAGTCCGCCTCCTCGCGGCTGCCGAGAAAGAAGAACTTGGCGAGGCGGTAGAGAAAGCGCTGCGCCACCGCGATGGCGGCGACGATCGCGAAGGCTGCGGCGCTGATCGCGAGCGCGCGCCGCCAAGGCCGCTGCACCACCGCCAGCGCCAGCCCTGCCACCCAGTTGGTCACCGTGATCGAGAGGCTGGCGATGCTGGCGGCCAGCAGCAGCCGGTCGCCCACGGGCCGGTGCACCGCGACCGCCGCGACCAGCAGCACCCAGAGCAGGGTCAGCGATCCGAACCCGTAGGTCTCCGGCACCGAGAACCAGAACTGGAAGGCGGCACTGCCGATGGCCAGCAGCGAGAAGCAGGCCGCCGCGACGCGCCCGCTGCCAATCACGCGGCACAGCGCATAGAACGACAGCACCCACAGGGCGGCCACCAGGTAGACGAAGCGCATCGCCGCCTGCAGGTCGCTGCCGGGCCACAGCGCGCGCAGGCCCGTCACCACCGGATGGATGAGGATCGAGGCGATCGGGTGGACCTTGGTGCGGTAGTGGTTGCTCTGCGCGTCCACCATGTTGGCCAGCACGCGCGGGATGTCGGACTGGAACCAGGCGTCGAGGCCGCTCTCGCGCACGAAGAGCGCGGGCGGCAGCTGGCCGGCGAGCGTCGTCAGCAGCAGCAGGGCCGCGAGCGCCAGCGCCGCGGCGATGAGCGCATCCCAGGCCAGCGCGCGTCTCGGCACTAGTCCGCCACCCACAGCGCCAGGGCGGCGATGCCCACCGCAAGGCGGCTGACCCAGTCGCGCGCGGCGAAGACCACGGGGTCGTCGTGCAGTGCGCCGCGGATCGCCTTGAGCCACACGCGCAGGGTCCAGAACAGGAACAGCGGGATCAGAATCCACAGGTATTCGGGGTTCCCGTAGCGCATGACCGTTTCCTCGTCGTGCAGGTAGAGGCCGAGCAGCAGCACCGACATCTGGCCGGCAGCGACGCCGGTACACAGCACGAAGGTCGCGTCCCCGGGCTGGTAGCCGCGATCGCGCTTCATGCGCTGCACCTCGGGCGGCGGGCCGGTCAGCTCGACGTAGCGCTTGGCCAGCGCCAGGCTCAGGAAGATGAACATCGAGAACGACAGGATCCAGAAGGACAGCGGCAGCCCCGTCGCCGCCGTCCCGGCCGCCACGCGAATCGTGTAGAGGCCGGCCAGCGCGAACACGTCGACCACCGCGCGGCGCTTGAGGAACAGCGAATAGGCGCTGGTCAAGGCCATGTAGAGCAGCAGCACGCCCACGAACGCCGCAGGAAGCAGCGCCAGCGCCAGCACCAGCGAGGCGGTGCACAGCAGCGCCGCCATGGCCACGCCTTCGCGTGCCGTGATCTCGCCCGCGGCGAAGGGCCGCAGGCGCTTGCGGTGATGCCGGCGGTCCGATTCCAGGTCGAGCAGGTCGTTGAGCACGTAGATGCCCGAAGCCATCAGCCCGAAGGCCACGAAGGCCAGCGCCGCATGCAGCAGGATCGGCCGCGTGAGCTCGTGCAGCACCGGCATCAGCGGCAGGAAGATCAGTACGTTCTTGAGCCACTGGTGCAGCCGCACGCCGTACAGGTAACGCTTGAGCGGGGTGCGCGGCGGGACGATATGCGCCTCGAGCGTCGTCAGCCCGGCCGCCCGGCGCGCCAGCGGCTCCGAGCGGCTGACCACCACCGCGGCCTCGGCCCCGCGCCAGACCGCGAGGTCCACATGACCGTTGCCGGCGTAGCTGAAACCCCGGCCGGCGGCATCGGCCTCGATGGCCGCGCGCTTGCCCTCGCCGCGCAGGTTGTGCTCGCCGTCCGAGGCGAGCACTGCGTCGAACAGCCCCAGGTGCGAGGCCACCGCGCGCGCCAGCCGGCCGTCGCTGGCGGTGGCCAGCACGGTGCGCCGGCCGGCGGCGCGGGCGCTGCGCACCAGTTCGAGCACCTGCGGCCTGTAAGGCAGTGTCTGCACGTCGATGGCGGTGCGCTGCGCGACCTCCTGCTTGAAAGCGGCCTTGCCGCGCAGCAGCCACAGCGGAAGCGAGAGCAGAGACGCCGGGGAGGCGCGCACCAGTTGCAGCAGGGATTCGTGAAGCGAATCGGTGGCGATCAATGTGCCGTCCAGGTCCACGTAGAGCGGGCGCATGGCGTCATCCCCTGCTCAGTACGACGACTCCGACCAGGATGATGGCGATGCCGAGAATGCGCGTGGCGTTCAGCGATTCGCCGAAGAGCTGCCATGCGAGCAGGGCCGCGATGACGTAGCCCATGGACAGCATGGGATAGGCGACGGTCACGTCCACCCGCGTCAACGCGAGGATCCACAGCCCGGCGCTGATGAAGTAGCAGACCAGCCCCAGCACGATCCAGGGCTGCGTGGCCGCGCTCCATGCAGCGGCCGTCAGCGAGGCGCTGCTGCCCATCGCGACGGTGCCCAGCGTGCGCGCACCCGCCTTGAGCATCAGCTGCGCGGCCGAGTTGAGCAGGACGCCGGCGAAGATGATCGAGAAGGTGTGAAGGTTCATGACGCTCCCTGCATGTCTGTCTGGCTGGCGAACCGAAACGGCTGCCACGGCTTCCACGCAGGAATCATGCCCCTTCACCGTGTCATCTGGGCCACAACACCCACAGGCGCAGTGGCTGATTCACGCGTGCTGCCAGGCGCCCTGCCTCGGCACCGGTGCCGGCAAAGAAATCAGCGCGTACCGCGCCCACGATGGCGCTGCCCGTGTCCTGCGCCACCACCAGCCGGGCCAGCGGCAGGGCCGGCCCCGGCGAGGCCAGCCACACCGGCGTGCCGTAGGGAATGCTGTCGCGGTCGACCGCGATCGAACGCCCCGCCGTGAGCGGCACGCCCTGCGCGCCGACCGGGCCGGTGGCGGCGTCGATGTCGGCCAGCGGCTCCTCGCGGAAGAAGACATAGCGTGGATTGCTCCACAACAACTGCGACAGGCGCTGCGGGTTCTGCGCCACCCATTGCTTGGTGTCGTCGGGCCACAGGCTGACCTTGGTCGCGCCCTGGCTCTGCAGCCACTGCTGCACGCTGCGGTAGGGCTGCTCGTTGGTCGCCGAGAAAGCCACGCGCACGGTGCGCTGCGAGCCGTCGGCCTCGGTGATGCGCAGCCGGCCCGAACCCTGGATGTGCAGCATCAGCACGTCGATCGGGTCGGCCAGCCACGCGATCTCGCGCCCGCGCAGCGCCGCCTGCGCCTGCGGCAGCGTGTCGATCTCCTGGCGCGTGAACCAGGGGCGGCGCGCCACGAGGCCCGCAGGGGCCTGGTAGAGCGGGACGGTGTGCTGCGCAGTCGGGCGGCGGGAGGCCTCGAACACCGGCTCGTAGTAGCTCGTGAGCTTGCCCTCGACCGGCCCCGTCGGTGATTCCACACGGTATGGCTGCAGGCGCTCGCGCAGCCACTGGCGCTGCTCCTCGGTCTCGGCCAGCGCCAGCTGGCGCACCTCGCGGCACAGCGGCGCGAAGGCGGCGTTCGGGCGGGCGCAGTTGGCGATCATCGCGCTCCAGCCTTCGTGCAGCGCATCGTCCTCGAAGCCGGGCAGCTCGGACCAGGGCACCGGCACCCAGCGGCTCTTCGGATGGTTGAGCGAGCCGGTCAGGGGGCCCAGCTCGCGCGCGGGCGGCGCGCTCGAGGGCGCCGTCGCGACGGGTGCCTCGGGTTGCAGGGTGCCGACGGAACAGCCCGCCAGCGTTGCTACGATCGCGAGCCCGACCACCCACCACTGGAGTCCTCTTTTCATGGGTTTGATTTTGCTCGAAGCGCTCGGCGCCGGAATCCTGCTGGTGCTGATCGTGTGGTGGACGATGTTCTCGGGTCGCAAGCGTGGCGAACTGAACGACGCGGAAGAAGACGAAAAAGCGCCTCCGTCCGACGGGCCGCCGGCAGGGGGCTCCGGATAATGCCCAGTTGCTGATCAAACGAAAGTAGGAGCACACATGAAGAAATTCGTCCTCGCCACCACCGCCGCGGCCGTCGTCCTGTCCGGCTGCGCCGGCATGAGCGACACGCAACGCAGAACCGGCATCGGTGCCGGCGTGGGCGCCCTCGGAGGCGCCGTGATCGGCTCCGCAACCGGCGGCGACAGCCGTGCCATCGGCACCGGTGCCGCCGTGGGTGCAGCCGCCGGCGCGCTCGGCGGCTACCTCTGGTCGCAGCGCATGGAAACGCAGAAGCGCGAGATGCAGGCTGCCACCCAGGGCACCGGCATCGCGGTCACGCAAACACCCAACAATGAGCTCAAGCTCGCGATCCCGAGCGACGTCTCCTTCGACACCGGCCGCTCCACGATCAAGCCCAACTTCGTGCCGATCCTCAACCAGTTCGCCAACGGCCTGCGCAACAACCCGAATGCCGAGGTGCGCATCATCGGCCACACCGACAGCACCGGCACCGACGCCATCAACAACCCGCTGTCGGTGGAGCGGGCGGCGAGCACGCGTGACTATCTGATCGCGCGCGGCGTGCCCCAGCAGGCCTTCCGCATCGAGGGCCGCGGCTCGCGCGAGCCGATCGCGGACAACGGCAGCGATGCGGGGCGGGCGCAGAACCGGCGCGTGGAGATCTACGTGGGCGAGCGGCCGCAGGGCTGAGGTCGGCTAGAGCGGACGCAGGAGGTTGGCCAGCTCCACGGCCGACTTCACCTCCATCTTCTCGAACACCCGCGCCCGGTGCACCTCCACCGTCCGCACGCTGATCGAGAGCTGGTCGGCGATCAGCTTGTTGGGCAGGCCCTCGACCACGCGGCGCATCACATCGCGCTCGCGCTCGGTCAGCTCCTCGACGCGGCGCATCAGCAGCCGGCGCGCGCGCTGCGCTTCCACGGCGCGCAGCGAGCCGCCGAGCGCATGCTCGATGCGGTCGACCAGTGCGTTGTCGGAAAACGGCTTCTCGCAGAAATCGAAGGCGCCGCGCTTCACCGCGTCGACCGCGGTGGGCACGTCGGCATGGCCGGTCAGGAAGATCACCGGCATCACCTCCAGCAGGCCGCGCTCCGCCAGGCGGTCGAACAGCGCGAGCCCGCTCATGCCGGGCATGCGCACGTCCAGCAGCAGGCAGTGCGGCTGATCGGCCAGTGGGCCCTCGGCCAGGCGCAGCTCGAAGTCCTCGGCGCTCGCGTACTGCTCGCTCACCAGCCGCCGCGAGCGCAGCAGCCAGGCCAGCGCCTCGCGCACACTGGCGTCGTCGTCAACGATGAAGATCAGGGCATCGATCAAGGGTTGCATCGGGGAAGAATGGAGATACGGGAGAAGGTCAGGCCGCCGGCAGCGTGAACCGGAACACGGTGCCGCGCGGCCGTTGCGGCTCGAAGGCCAGCGCGCCGCCGTGCTGCTCGACCACCGTGCGGCACAGGCTCAGGCCCAGGCCCATGCCATCGGGCCGGGTGGTGAAGAAGGGCGTGAAGAGCCGCGCCGCGACTTCCGCGCTGATGCCGGCGCCGCGATCGGCCACCGAGAATTCGACCCAGCGGCGCCCGTCGGCCTTGTCGGGGGTGTCGCCGCTTTCGCCGACGGCACGGGCGCGCGCGACGCGCAGGTGCAGCACGCGATCGCTCAGCTCGGGCAGGTCCATCGCCTGCATCGCGTTGCGCGCCAGGTTCAGCAGCACCTGCTCGACCAGCGTGCGGTCGCACAGCACGCGCGGCAGGCGCTCCTCGTAGTGCACCTCGATCCGCACTGCGAGCTTGCGCGCCTGCAGGCGCACCAGCGGCAGCACGGCATCGATAAGGGCCTGGGGCGCGACGGGCTCGCGTATGCGATCGCGCCGGCGCACGAAGTCATGCACGCTGCGGATCACCTGGCCGGCACGATCGGCCTGCTCGGCGATGCGGCGCACGGCCATCGCGACCTCGCCGTGATCGCCGCCGGAGGACGCGCCGGCGCTGCGCAGCAGGTTGAGCGATCCGCTCGCATAGCTGGCGATCGCGGCCAGCGGCTGGGTGAGCTCGTGGCTCAGCAGCGAGGCCATCTCGCCCACGGTTGCGAGTCGCGCGCTGGCCTGCAGCCGCTCCTGGCTGGCGCGCGAGAGCTCCTCGATGCGCCGCTGCTCGCTGACGTCGATGAAGGCGCTCATCCAGCCGGTCTGGGCGCCTTGCGCGTTGATCAGCGGCGCCTCGAAGATCAGCACCGGGAAGCGCCTGCCGTCCTTGTGCATGAAGACCGACTCGAAGCCCTCGCGCGGCGGCACGCCGCCGGCCATGCGAAGGGCCTGGCGCTGCCGGTATTCCTGCGCCAGCTCGGTGGGCCAGTAGGGCATGTCGCTGGCGTGGTGCATCAGTTCCTCGGCGCTGAAGCCCACCATCTCGCAGAAGGCGGGATTCACGTAGGTGATGCGGCCCTGCAGGTCGCGCGCGCGCAGGCCGGTGATGACCGAGTCTTCCATGGCCTTGCGGAAGGCCAGCGCATCGGCCAGGTCGTGCTCGGCGCGCAGCCGACGACGCGTGTCGCGCGCCAGGAGCACCAGCACCGAGACCAGCGCGATCGAGATCGCCGTGACCAGGCCGGTCAGCAGGTTGGGAAAGAGGTCCGGCGCGGCGCGCCAGCCGTCCACGCGCAGCATCAGCGCGTTGCCGGGCAGGTCGACGAGTTGCTGCGCGGTGAAGACGCGCGTGCCGACGCGGCGCGCCGCGCCAACGGCCACCAGGCGCGTTCCGTCCGGCTCGGTGAAGGCGACTTCCTGCCCGCGCGTGAGCGTGGGCGCGACCAGCTCGATCAGCGTGTCGCGCAGCGAATAGGTGGCCACCAGGTAGCCGCCGCCATCGACCGGCAGGCACAGCTCCATCACCTCGAGGCCGCCGCTGGGCACGAAGGGCACGTAGTGGCTGGGCGAGTAGGCCGGCGCTCCCGCCTTGCGCGCGGCGGCGCAGGCCAGCGCGACGTCGGACTGGTCGGGGCCACGGTTCACGTCGTCGAACACGCGCCGGCGATAGGGCGTATCCACAGCCGCCAGCGGGCGCAGCGCAGCATCGCGCCATTCGAGGCGCAGCCATTCGCGATGCTCGCGCAGCAGCGCCGCGGCCTCCGTGGGCCAATGCGCGCGGTCCATGCCGTTGACCTGCGAGGCGCGCAGGCTCTGGGCATTGCGCTGCAGGCCGCTGCGCAGGTCGGACACGGCATCGGCGGTGTCGCGGTCGAGGGCGGTCTGCACCTGCTCGACCTCGTGCCGGCCGGCCAGCCACACCACGGTGGCCAGCAACGCGACGACCAGCACCGCGAGGATCACCCACAGGAACCAGCGCTGCCACAGCGAATGCAGCGAGCGCAGCGAACGCAGGCCGGAGAAGGCCCCCCGGACCGTTCTTGCGATGGGCAGCGTGGTGGAGGACACCTTCTTCAGAGCACCCGATGCGAGAGTGCCGGCAGCTGCGTGCGCGCGTGCTCGACCTGTCGGGCGTCGAGTTCGAAGCTCACCACGCCCTCCTCGGCCGCGCGCTGCGCGACCACCGCACCCCAGGGGTCCACCACCATCGACTGGCCCCAGGTCCGGCGCCCGTTCTCGTGCGTCCCGCCCTGCGCCGGGGCGACGACCCAGCAGAGGTTCTCGATGGCGCGTGCGCGCAGGAGCACCTCCCAGTGCGCCGAGCCGGTGGTGTGGGTGAAGGCGCTCGGCACCAGCAGCAGCTCGGCGCCCTGGCGCGCGAGCGCGCGGTAGAGCTCGGGAAAGCGCAGGTCGTAGCACACGCTCATGCCGATGCGCCAGCGATGGCCGTCGCGCGAGGGCAGGTCGAAACACACCGGCTCGGCGCCGGGCGCGATCACGCGGCGCTCGTCGTAGCGCTCGCGGCCGTTGTCATAGAAGAAGAGGTGGATCTTGTCGTAGCGCGCCACGCGCTCGCCCTCCGGCGAATAGGCCAGGGAGCTGTTGAACACGTTGCGCTCGTCGCCGGTCTCCAGCGGCAGCGTGCCGCCGACGATCCACAGCCCGAACTCGCGCGCGGCGTCCGCCAGGAAGCCCTGCACCGTGCCGGCGCCGACGGTCTCGCGCAGGCCCAGCTTGTCGGTGTCGCGCGCGCCCATCATGCAGAAGTACTCGGGCAGCACGGCCAGCTCGGCGCCGCCGGCGGCGGCCTCGCCCAGCAGCGCATGGGCGCGGGCGAGGTTGGCCTCGCGTGCGATGGCCGAGACCATCTGGATGGCGGCGACTTTCATGAGAGCTCCGTTTCCTGCGTGCTTGTCGTACTCCGGCTCGATTCTGGCAGCAGTGCAGGTCCCGCGGAAAGGCCGCGAGCCGACCCGCTTCGATCCCGAAAGGTCGACCTTCGATCAGTGGTGGATGAAGGCCGGTTCGGCGCGGACCCCGCGAAAGTGCTCTTCTTCCAGGAGGTCGTTCAGAATACGCGCTGAGCGCCACGCCATCAGGCTGATCTGCGGTTCGGCGATGCCGTGCGAATGGCGGCCGAAATTCACCGCGTAGATCCGTGCGGCCGGATCGTGCGACCACGCAACGCGGTAGTTCTCGCTGATCTGAATCCGCTGGCCGTCGTCGAGTTGCATACTGCTTTCAAGGGCGCCCAGGCAGCGCGGCAACATGCTGCGAAACCCCGTGGCCAGGATGACGACATCCGCACGGATCTCTTCAGCGGTACTCCGCAGCTTGTTGCCGAGATCGATGCGGAATTCGCTGCCAAGCCGCTGCAGATGCGTGAGCTCCCGTCCGCAAAGAAGCTCGGCCTTCATGGGATTGCCTTCAATGGTTCGCAGATAGAGCGCCTTGTAGAGTTGCTGGAGATAGGCGCTGGTGATGCCGTCGCCCGCCAGCTTTTGCCGCTCGATGACGCTGGATTTGACGGTCGGATCGAGCCCGAAGAAGTTCCGGGTGTAGCTCGGCGTGAAGTAGTCGTTGACAAACGCGCTGTCATCGAGCGCTTCCAGGGTCATCCGACGCGAAACGAGAGTCAGGCTTCGGCAAGGCCCCCAGTAGCTGTCAATAGCGTGCTTGAAAATTTCAGCGCCGGTCTGCCCTCCGCCGATCACGACCACGCGCTTGTCTCTCAGATCGAGCCGCCGGAGTTCGGGTGACTTTGCATGGAAGCAGTCCGGACCCAAGGCATCCTTCGCACCCGGTGGGATGTAGGGGACATGGCCGGTGCCAATGCAAAGGCTCCTGGCCGACGCGACGCGATCGTTCCCATAGCGGATCTGGAAGAGCCCCCTGTGAAATGCGACGTCGCGAACTTCGCTGCCGAACACGGCGTTGTGCAACTGCTCGCTGACCCACCGGCAGTAGTGCTGGAACTCGCGGCGGGTTATCACCTGCCGGTTGGTGTTGAGAAAGCTGTAGAAGCGGCCGTGTGCCACGAGGTAGTTCAGGAAACTGTGCGGATTCGTGGGGTCGACGGGCGTTACAAGATCCTTGAGATAGGTGGTCTGCATGTCCGCCTCCGGGAACATCAGCTCTTCGTGCCATTGAAAGCGCGGGTTCTTCTCGAGGAACAGGGTGGACAGCGAACGCAGCCCTGTGGCGAGTGCGGCGACGCTCAGGTTGAAGGGGCCGAGGCCCAGCCCGACGAGATCAAACACTTGGCTCATCGGAGGGCTTCCTTGCGAAGTAGCTCAGAAAGAGAGGGTTCTGCAGATCTGTGCCGAGCGTCGGCAGCGGCCGTGCGTCGCTGTCGCCATAGCCGATCTGAAAGCGGACGCGGTTCACGACAACCCGCGCAATGGTCGGCATGTCCAATCCCAACTTTGACCATCGCGGCGCCAGCTCCGGATGCGCGGCATGGTACTCATCGATCGCGCAGGCGACGATGCGATAGAACTCCGTCTCCGGAAATGCGTCGTCCTCGGCCAGACAGGCCGACATGAAGCGCAAGACGGTCACGAAGTGCCCGGTGAGCAGGTCGTGGATGAGGTGCTGAGCCGGCAGGCGGGTGAGTCGCGTTCCAAAGCACGCGAAGGCATCGAGCTCGGGGCGGTCGTCCTGGGCGAGACGCAGATCGCCCTGAAAATCCTTGAGAAAAATGCCGGACGGAACGCCATCGATCAGCCGCAGCGTGATGTTCTGGCCGTGCGCCACGAGACCTATCCCATACTTCACCTGCAGGTGGTAAAGGGGAACGATCACCTCCTGTGCATAGCACTTGACCCATGCAGACGCTGGCAGCGCCGACCGGCTGATGAGTGTGGACGCCAGGCTCCGGCCGCCATCCTTTTGATGCAGGGCCGCTGCGGGGACGCAGCGCTCGTTGTGGGCGAGATGATCCACTGGACTTTCACGCCAGATCGCGCCGAGCGTCTCAAGGAAGCGATAGGGCGCTGCGGGGACCGCGTGGTAGTCGGGCTGTGCGACGAACGCGCCGGCTCGGTCCCTGAGGCAACGTGTCCGAACCAGCACGCGATCCTGTTCGCAGATGGTCTGAAGCTTTTCGGACAGAGCCGGGGCGATATCGATATATTGGCCAGAGATGCCGCGGATGCAGGACGTATTCAGGACGGACAACGAGAGCTTGATCTGATAGCGACGAGGATCGCCGATATTGCTGAGCGTGCGCAGTGAGGTTTGCGGCCGGTAGTGGTCGCCATGAATGCCGAGCGAGACGATGTCGCGACGCGCCGAGGCGGCCAGGTGGTGAAGGGCAACTACGTTGTCCCACTGCCAGGGATGAACCGGCATCGGCGTGTAGGCGTTGCGAGGCAACTGTTCGCGCTCCATTGCGGACAACAGCCCGTCCAAGGATTCAGGCCCCATCGTTTTCGCCAGGAGATCCGTCCACGACAGGTCTGCGGACAGGCCGCGTGTCAGACATTCATTCCGCACGGCGATCCAGTTCAATGCAAAGTGCTGCCGGGATTCCGGGCTGTAGCGACTCCAGTCTTCCTTCCCCCAGCCCACGCGGCCCTTGTTGAGCAGTATCTTCGGGTGCCCCTCCAGCAGCGATTGCATATCATCGTCAGAAAGGTCGGCGAATGATGGAGAGTCGTTCCGTGACTGCAGGAGAAGTAGATCCCCATAGAGCGTGCGCTGCAGTTCGTCGATGAAGTTGGCGAATGTCATGTCTGACATCCTGGTTCTTGGGCGGATCTCCCGATAGAACCGCGCGGCGTCAAGCTCCTCGTCGCCGTCGTCCGCAATCCGCCTCAGGCTTTGGGCATCGATCCGCAAAAAGTCCCAGATGGTCTGCCAGGCGCCGAAGGCATAACTGATGCCGTTGTCCACCTTGAGTGACCAGTAAGCTCCGTCTGGTGATTCCACCTCGATGACCTGTTCATAGGCCAGCTCGGCGATCGCCTTGGCAATGACACGCCGCTGCACCAAGCCCCAATCGTCATGGTCGACCGTCATGGCCTGGACGTCTCTGCAAAGAAGTCTTCGCGATTGGCCTGCAGCAGCGCAGCCCGTTTATGGGGGAAGTCGAATTCGAAGCGCTTCTTCCAGTAGGGGATGAGCGCCACGTACCGGAGGAGCGCGACGTTGTCGGCCCTGGGCTCTGCCATGATCCTCCGTGTTCGCGGATCCTCCAGGAAGAGAAAGTGCGCGATGCCCTCCATGAAGGTGCGGAAAAGATCATTTCCGAGGTGTTCGCGGTTCCCCACGAGGAAGTGGAATCCACGGTCGAAGGGCTGAGCGTCGTAGTAAGGCCCCAGCCGATCTTCGAGCGTCCAATAAACCTCGAAATACCCCGACAGCTCGCCGTCCAGTGAGGCGATGACGGGAATGTGGTGGGGGTTGCGCATGACCGAGCGGAGATATGCCGCCAACTCTTCCTTCGGCTTGTCGAGTTCCCAGAAGCGAGCGACGCGCTTTTGATGCTGCCATTGATGGAAGACTTCGAGATGCCTCGCTTCGTCGTACATCTCGAAGGCGAGTGTGCGGCCGACCGCAGGAAAGTGTCGCCTGTAGAGCAGACCCTGGGGGTGAGCGTGGCGCTGCGGATGGCGAACGGTGCCGCTTTCGGTCCAGATCTCGGGAGCGACCCGCATCGATGGGCGCCAGTGCCAGAGCGTCGGAACCTGGAGCAGCCCATGTCGCGTCACGCGCAGACGCTCGCCGTCACGGCTCAAGGCAAGACCTGTCGGATCGTTCCGGAGGGGCAGGGCGTCCTCAGGGCTCATGAGAACAGCGCTGTTGCCGTCGTTATCGAAAAGGATGCTCTCCGCGAGAGCCAGCATTGCGACTTCCTGCAGCGACGGGGTCTGCGAAGCCCGGTCGACGACCTGAATGCGAAGACCATCGTCAGCCGGTTGCAGAGCCCCTGCAACTACAAGCGCGCCGTCTGCATAGACCTGAAAGCTCTTTGCTGTGCGGGCAACTCGGATCACCCACGGGAAAGCCGGGGCCCGGTAGTCCACGGCCGGATTCATTCGAGTCATGACTGCTGTCCTTGAGTCTCATGGAAGGGGTTGGGAATCGCGCGATAGAGGGCGATTGGGTCATCGGTCGTGTTCTCGTTCAGGTCGGTCAGCGCGCAGAGGAAGTTGCGCTTCTGGAAGAGTTCGGGATTCCCGAGCAGATGTTCGAGGCAGCAGGGCTCGGCAACTCCCTCCTCGAGAAGTCTCTTCATGTGGACCCGCATCGCTCGAAGCAGTTCTTCCTCCGGGAGGCCACTGCCTGTAGACAGGGCACTGATGGCATTGAAACTCGAGTTGATGATCAGGTAGTAGACAAGAAGAACGGCGATCTTGCCGTCGCTCAGGATGTTGCCGTTCTCAAGGTTCAGGGTCGGAACCTCTCCTTGGAGGCGGGCAAATGCCTTTTCGGTGTATCCAGTGCCCTGGCAGTCACGAAAGTAGAGATGAACCGGCAGATGATCCTCGATGCCGATGACAATGTTTTGCTGGTGTGCCCCGAAGACGAAGCCATAGTCTGCATGTGCAAGCAGAAGAGGCTGGAGGACGACTTTGCAGTAGGCATCGAACCAGAGCCGGCCTGCTGCTTGCAGGCTCACTGAACGAAGCTTCGACAACGAGCGAAGGTGTCTCGCGATCAGGCTCGAGGGTTCAGCGCCGCTCTCCTGGGTCAGGCTTGCGAGGACGATCGATTCGCGCGCCGGGTCGATCGGATTCTGCCGGCACACGATGATGGACTCGGGGAGCAGCGTCCCGTCTTCATTCAGTATCGCGTAGTAGGCGGGCTCCGTCACGATGGTGACATGGGGGAAGCGCGTGCGAAATTCGTGTCCGGAGGCGCTGGCCATGACTTCATGTACTTGCAGCCCTCGCTCGACTTCGTGCGGCAAGAGGTTTCGTACCGAGTTGGTCAGACGAACGCTCAGAGATGTCTTCAGCATATAGGGGGCGGAAGGCCTGTAGAGCGAGCGAACGGAGCTCGTGGGGTACCAGTAGTCTCCCCACGTCCCGAGATCGATCAACGCTCCATCGCGCTCGAGCGCCTGAATGCGTTCCAAGCCTAGAAGGAAAGATGCTTGCCACGGATTGAGGGGATACCGCGTGTAGCCGGCCGGCAGGTCCCGAATCCGGGGAGTGGGATCGCTGTCGAACAAGGCCTTGACCCAGTCCTGCTCGAAAGCACGGGCGGATCGCGAATGAACATATCGGGAATCCACGGCGAACCAGTGCAACGAGAATCTTGCCCCGAATTCCGGGCAGTAGCGTCTGTTGTGGCTGGCGCTCAGGGCATCGCGGCTTTTCGGGGTGGGATGAAAGGAGTGGCCATGAACCAGGAACTGCTCGCCTTCGATGAAGGTCATCGAGCGTCGGGCTTGTTCGGCGAGCTCGTGGCCGCGCGACGCATACACGTCCTCTATGTAGCGCCGGCTTTCGTCGATTCGCTCAGCAAAGTTCTTCCGGCCTTCGCTGGTGCTTTGGCGCTGCAGATGGGGCATCGCAAGCGCCGACTGAACGAACTCTGCAAAATCGATTGCGCTTGCCGCCCCGTTTGCTTTCTGTATGCGAAACAGCGGGGCGCCGAAGCTGTGGCGACCCAGCACCGACCGATGGCGCAACGGCGCCCAGAGCTCGATGCTGGCGTCCGTCACGACCATTCCCTCGCGACAGGCGCTTGCGAGCGCCATGGATTCCGGCAGATCGGATATCGTCCATTCGTCCCACTCGCGGGCGTAGGAATTCAGGAAGGCGGTGATGGACACCTCTTCAGCGGGCGTGATGGACGGGATGTCGAAAGACTCAGCCTGCATGCGAACTCCCGCCTTCGAGTGGATTGGATGATGAATGACGCAATGCAGCCCTGAGGGCGAGCTGCACGAGAGCAATTGCCGCGAAGGCCAGCGCAGCCGCGATAACGAAAGGCAGGTCGGGGTTGAAGTACAAGGCCGCAGCGGTCACCAGGCCGCCCGAGGCATAGCCGATCTTGTGAACGACGGCGAGTGCGCCAGCCGCCGCTTCCTGCCGGTCCGTGGCGAGGCTGAGAATCGCCGTGTAACTCGGAGTCAGCCATGCCACCCCGAGCGAAACAAGGAAGACAGCCACATAGACGAGGCTTATCTGATCGGTGTTGAGCAGGCATAGGAAGCCGATTGCGATCAGCCACGCTCCGCCTGCGAGAGCCTTGCGTCCTTGATGCTTTCGTTGGTAGAGAACAAGCTGCGCGCCCATCATCGAAAGGCTTCCGAGAATCATCAGGCGAGCCATGAGCGACGCGGCCTCCGTCGCACTGAGTTTCCAGGAGGCCTGCAGATATCCCGCGAGATTCGACTGCAGGATGCCAAGCATGGCGGTCGTGATGAGTCCAAGAGTCAGAATTTCTCGCCACGGGGTGCTTGAGGACACTGGACCTTGCGTCAAGTATTCGTCTGTCGCGGTGGTCGTTGGGCTGAGGCGTGCATAAGGAAGCCCGGCAAGTGCGAGGGAAAGGGCCGCCGGGATGATGAAGAGCAGTTGAGGGCTATGAGTGACGAGCAGGATCGCCAACACCGGACCGAGCAGGCGGCCTCCGTTCTGAACCATGGCCTGTGTCGCCAGGACTCGAACGCGACTTTCCCTTTCAGAATGGTTCGCGAGGATTGCTTGCGTCACCGAAGGAATGCCGCTCGCGGCGAGTCCGTAGATTGCCCGGCTCAAGATCAGGAGGGCGAGATTCAGTCCTGCGCTGCCTGCTTCGGTAGTGATCGGAATCAGAAGCAAGACCAATGACAAGGTCAAGCCGACAAGACCCGAGCGAAGGGCGAACCCGGCGCCGTACCTGAGCGAGATCCACGACCACGCGGGACCACCGATCAGGAAGAGGAACGACCCTGCCGAGAAGCAGGCGACAACCGTTGAGAGCTCCAGCCTCATGCACTCCGCGAGGTAAGGGTAGAGTACGAAAAGCGAAGCTTGCGATGTCGCGAAGATGCCGGTGCTTGCGTAGCTGATCCACTGCGGTTTAAGGCTTCCCATAGACCGTTCTGCAATTCTGCTGGTACTCGTTACGCTTCACGATAGCCGCACATGGATGCGCGATTTGCAGATCGCCTTGATATCGAAAGACAAGTCCGTCGACAAATCCACGCTCTGGACGCAGCATCTGGTTGATGCTCATCAGCGCTGCGGCAAATGTGCTTTCTAAGTACTAAGTCGGCCACTTTGTCCTTCGACCACGGCGGTCGGGACCTACTGGCTTGCCGCTCGCCGTGTGTCAGCGTATGGCGGGCGCGCCCGCAGCGCCCGGCAACAGCCGGCGGGGGATCTTGGTGATCTTGGGATCGGCCCAGGTGCCGTCGATCTGGAACTCCTGCGTAGCCGCGGCGATGAGCGGCCGGCTCAGGATCATTTGAGCCAGGAAGGTGCCCAGCCCGATTGCCGGATTGATCGCGGTCGCGACCAGCGCGGCGGTGCCGGCGTTGATCTCGGGCACCACGACCACCTTCAGGCTCTGCGTCTCGCGGGCGATGTCGGCCGAGCCGTCCATCAGCACCGCGGCGTTGACGCCCTTCATCTGCAGGTTGTTGGTGCTGGCCACGCCCTGCTCGATGCGGGCGTCGCCACGCACGAAGTCGAAGCTGAAGCCCTGGCTGAACACGTCGCGGAAATCGAGCGTGAGGCGCCGCGGCAGGGCCTGCAGGCTCAGCACGCCGAGCAGCTTGGCGATGCCCGGCTCGGCCTTGAGGAACTGGCCGGACTCGACGTCGATCTTCAGCTGGCCCCCCAGGCTGGGATAGTCGAGCGAGAAGGGCGAGCCGCTCCAGTGCACCTCGCCCTCGAGCCGGCCGCGGCCGGCGCGGATCACGTCCTTCATGCCGAAGCGCCCGAGCAGTCCGCCGGCGTCGGCGATGTCGAGCTTGAAGTCCATGGTGGTGCGGCGCGGCTCCCCCCCCCC
>NZ_LMTS01000248.1:65966-68028 GCF_001541225.1 Variovorax sp. WDL1
AGGCGCCCTGGGCGGTGAAGCTGGCTTCGGGGGTCGTGAATGCGAGCTTGTTGAGGCGCCACTCGCGCCCGGCGCCGCCGCGGTTGACCGCATCGATCTCGGCACGGCCCAGGCGCCGGCCGAGCAGCTCGAAGTCGTCGACCACGATGTCGAGGGCAGGCAGGGTGCTCGGCTGCTCGTCCAGCAGCGACTCGACCGCGTTGGCCGTGCTGGGCGCGATCTTCAGGCGCGCCAGACGCGCGTACAGGCGCCCCGCCTGCGCGCTGCGGTACTCGGCGTAGCCACTGAGCTCGGTGGCATCGATGTTGGCGTGCCAGAGCGCGCCCTCGCGGGTGCCGCCGAGCACCACGTTGTGCAGCGTGCGGCCGCCGATGGCGAGCTCCTGCGCGCGCAGTGCGAGGATGGTGGGCAGGTAGGCCGAGGTGTCGTCGCCGCCCTCGGTTGCCTCGGCCGTCTTGCCCGTGCTGTCGCCGAACAGGGCCTGCCAGGCCGGCACGTCGACGCGCGCGAGCTGGATGTTGGCGAGCACGCCGCGCTCGGGCGGGTTGGCGGATTCGCCGGCGGACAGGCCGATGCCGATGCCGCCTCGCAGCACGCGGGGTTCGCTTCCGGAGATGTCGCGCACGTAGGAGGCGGAGCCGACGCGGGCCAGCTCGATCGAGAGCCGGTCGTGCAGCAGCGGGGGGGCGCCGGCACGGGTCTCGCGCTGCACGATCTTCTTTTCGATCGCGAGCGGCATCGGGTCCTCGGGCGGCTTGGCCAGCGGCGCGGGCAGTTGCAGCCCCAGGCCCTGCAGGCTGCTGGCCAGCGAGAACTCGGAGGCACCGTCGCGCATCGAGAAGGCGGCCGTGTAGGGCGTGCTGCCGCTGGCGTGCCTGGCCAGGCGCACCAGCCAGTCGACCTCGCGCGCCGCGCGCATGCCCTCGGCGCTGGCGTTGCCCTGGGCGCGCAGGCTGAGCTCCTGGGCCGTACCCCAGCGGCCCGCGCCCTCGATGCGCACGGCGCCGCCGAGTGCGCGCGCCTGTACGCCGGCCAGCGAGAACCCGTCTTCGGTGAAGCTCAGCGTGCCGCGCGCCTGGCCCAGGGTGGGAGCCTCGGGCAGGATCTGGATGTCGTTGTCGGCCAGGGCGACGCTGGCCTGCACCTTGGCCTTGTCCATGGCCGACAGCGGAAGCTCCAGGCGCAGCCGGTAGTCCGCATTCCCGGTGGCGCGGGCGCGCGCCAGCGCAGGGCCGGCCTCGCCCGCCAGCGGCGATCCGGCGCGCAGCAGCTCGGCCAGGGGACCCTTGGCCTGGGCCTCGACCTTGAGCAGCGGCGCATCGTGGTCCAGGTCGGGGATATGGGCCTCGGCCCTGGTCACCTCGATGCCTGGCGCGCCCGCGAGGCGCCCGCGGGCGTTGCGCACCTGCATGCCCGCCCGCTCGAAGACCAGTTCGCCGCTCACGCCCGTCAGGGCCGGCCAGTTCATCGCCGAGCCGGCCACCGGCGGCGCGTAGGCATAGTGCACGTCCGCCACCCGCGCGGCAATGCGGAAGTCGCCCTGCTTCGGGTCGGTGAAGGGCATGTCGTGCAGGTCGCCCTTGACCTTGAAGTCCACTGCGCTGGCGCTGCCCTTCTGAACGGTGTCGCGCACGTAGTCGCGCGTTTCCTTCGGAATGTGCTGTGGCAGGTAGCGATAGACGCGGGTGCCGTCGGCGCGCGTGAGCTTGCCCTGCAGGTCGAGTACGCCGGGGAAGCGCGCGCGGCTGCTGGAACTGGCAGGGTCGCTGGTGCGCCAGCTGGCCTGCGCCTCGCCCTCGGCATCGGCGTTGGCGAACCTGAGGCCCGAGACCTGGAGCTGGGACTTGTCGCCGTCGATCTTCCACTGGAGCTGTGCCGACAACTGGTCGATCGCGATCACCGGGTCTTCGAACACGCCCGGAAAGTCCAGCGCTCCGTTGGCGATGCTCAATGCGGCGCTGCCGCCGGCCTGGGTGGCGTCGAAATCGATGGTGGCGCCGCGCATGCCGGGCGCACCGGCCTCGGGCGTCGGCGCTGCGGCGGCGGCCGCTGCCGCCGGCAC
>NZ_LMTS01000248.1:68067-72983 GCF_001541225.1 Variovorax sp. WDL1
GCGGCCCGGGGACTGCCGCCGCTGCAGGCACGGTGCGGGGCTCTGCGGGCTGCGATGCGACGCCGAAGCCGCTGACGCGGCCCCGCGCCTGGTACTTGTCCGGTGCGCCCAGCGGGCCCTGCCAGCTGGCATCGACGCGCTCGACCAGGCCGCGCGGCGCCAGGCCGTCGATCGTCTCGCGGCTCTTGGCGTCCAGGGGCAGCCGGTCGGCGATCATGGCCAGCGCCGCGAGGTCGAGCCGGTCGGCGCGCAGCGCGCCGCGCTCGGCGACCCGTCCCTTGGCCGGCAAGTGCTGGAACCAGAGGTTGCCGCCCGGCCAGCGCATGCCCTCGGGGGTCTGGAACTGCAGGTCGGTGGTGGAGAACTCCTGGGCCTCGTGCGTCATGCGCCCGGCCAGCCGGCCGGTGACGTCGCGCAGGACCAGCGGCTGGAGCGACTTGCCCAGCGAGGCGTCCACCCGCAGCAGTGCCACGTCGGCCGTGCCGCCGGCGATCTGGCCGTCTTCGACGTCGGCCCAGATCCGCAGCGCGCCGTCGCCCTCGCGGACGCGGGCATCGAGCGTCACGTGCTGGCCCAGCTGCCGGATGTCGATGCGCGGCAGCTCGGCGTAGGCCACGCCGTCCCAGCTCTTCCAGTTGCCGCTGCGCACCGTCAGCAGGGGCTGGCGGAAAGCGCCGCGCAGGGTGAAGCGCTCGCCCCAGCCGGCCGGCGGCGTGGCGTCCAGCCGCATGGTGTGGCTGCGCGGGCCGTTGCGGGCGATGAACTGCACATCGGACAACAGGAGCGACGGGGCGCCGCGGCTCTCGTCGGTCCAGCGCACGATGCCGCCCTGGATCACGAACTCGCGCTGGGCGAAGAACCAGTCGGCCCCGCGGCCCTCGCCGGTGGTGTCCGTGTCCATGCTGAGGCCGGCCACGTGCAGCTTGCCGGCGGTGTCGCGGCGAACCTCCAGCTCGGGACGCTCGATGTAGACCTGCTCGAAGTTCAGGCGCCACAGCGAGCGCGGCGAGACGCTGGCCACCACGCGCGCCAGGCGCAGGGCTTCGCGCTGCTGCGGGTCGTGCAGCACGACCTGGCGCAGCTCGAAGCTGGGAAACAGGGTACCGCCCTTGGCGGTGATCGAACCGATGCGCACCGGTACCCCGATGGCCTTGCTGGCCTGCGCTTCCAGGGCGCCACGGTACTCGCCGATTCGCGGCACAATCCACGCGTGTAGGACCAGCACTGACAGCGCGAGCATCAGCCATGCACCGATCAGCAAAGCCAACAACCAGCGTGCCGCTACAGCGGTGATCTTGAGCAGACGTGAAGGGGAAGACGTCGTGTCGTTCATTGAGGATCGCGCTGTGACGGGAATTATGACTGCGAGCCTCCCACCCGGTTCCACCGATACCCATACTGAAGCCGGCGCAGCGGATGCTCCGCCGATGCCGCTCGCGGCCTCTTCGCGCTTCGTGCAGCGCCTGCGCCGCCGCTACGCCGGCGAACTGGCACTGCTGGAAGCCGGCGAACCGCGGCGCGCCGCCATGGCGCAGGCCTATGCCGCGCTGCGCGAGCGCGGCGACGGCGTGGCCGATGCGTTGCGCATCGTGCGGCAGCTGGTGATGGAGCGTCTGGTCACGCTCGACTGCGAGCAGCAGGCGGCCCTGGCGGTGGTCACGACCGCGGTCACCGAGCTCGCGGAGTTCGCCCTCGACATTGCCTGCCGCGAGACCTGCGCCGAGCTCGAGGCCACGCACGGCGCACCGCTCGGCCCCGATGGCCAGCGCGCCCAGCTCTGGGTGGTGGGCATGGGCAAGCTCGGCGCGCGCGAGCTCAACGTGTCGAGCGACATCGACCTGATCTACCTCTACGACCACGACGGCGAGACGGCAGGCGACGCGCAGGGTCGCGCGCGGCTGGCGAACCAGGAGTTCTTCTCGCGCGCTATCAAGCGCATCTATGCGCTGGTGGGCGACACCACCGAGCACGGCTTCGTGTTCCGCGTCGATCTCGCGCTGCGGCCCAATGGAAACTCGGGTCCGAGCGTGGTCTCGCTCGATGCGCTGGAGGAGTATTTCCAGGTGCAGGGGCGCGAATGGGAGCGCTTCGCTTGGCTCAAGAGCCGGGTGGTCGCGCCGCAGAGCGTGATCGCGGACTGTTCGGCCCAGGCCCTGCGCGGCGTGGTACTGCCCTTCGTGTTCCGGCGCTACCTGGACTACAGCGTGTTCGACTCGCTGCGCACCCTGCACCGGCAGATCCGCGAGCAGGCCGCGCGCCGCAGCGCGGGGCGGCCCGAGCGCGCCAACGACGTCAAGCTCTCGCGCGGCGGCATCCGCGAGATCGAGTTCATCGTGCAACTGCTGCAGGTGGTGCGCGGCGGCCAGTTCCCCGAGCTGCGCACCCGGCCCACGCTCGATGCGCTGCAGCGCCTGGCGCGCGCCAACCTCATGCCACAGGAAACGGCGGACATGCTGGCCGCGGCCTACGAATTCCTGCGCCGCGTGGAGCACCGCATCCAGTACCTGGACGACCAGCAGACCCATGTGCTGCCGGTGCAGGACGAAGACCTGCGCTGGATCGCGCGCACGATGGGGTACGAGGGTTGCTGCCCCTTCCTCGCGCAGCTCGATGCGCATCGCGAGTTCGTGGCCCAGGAGTTCGACAAGCTGCTCGGCGGCAAGAAGGAGCCCTGCAAGCGCTGCAACGGCGCGTCCGCCGGCGCCGTGCCGGCCGACCTGAGCGATCTGATCGCGGAGTTGCCGGCGCCCTTTGCCGAGCGCATCCAGGCGTGGCGCGACAGCCCGCGCGTGCAGGCCCTGCGCGATGACACCCGCGCCCGCCTGCGGCAGCTGGTGCAACGCACCGGCCAGTGGCTGCGGGAGCCCGACGGCGAGGGCCCGGGCCAGATCGCCCACCACATCGACGGCGCGTTACGCTGGGCCGACTGGATCGAGCCGTTGATGCGCCGCGAGAACTACATCGCGCTGCTGGTCGAGCGCCCGGCGGTGCAGGAGCGGCTGCTGCGCATGCTGGGCTCGGCGCGCTGGCCGGCGCGCTACCTGATGCAGCACCCGGGCGTGATCGACGAGCTCGCGAGCCATGAAATGCTGGCCGGCCGCTTCTCGGCCGCCGAGTTCGAGCGCGAGCTGGAAGCGCGCCACCTGTCGCTGCGCCAGACCGGCGAGGCCGACGAGGAGCGCCTGCTCAACCTGCTGCGCCATGCGCACCACGCCGAGCTGTTCCGCACGCTGGCGCGCGACGTCGAGGGCCGCATCACGGTCGAGCAGGTGGCGGATGACCTGAGCGCGCTGGCCGACGCGGTGCTGCGCGTGACCGCCCGCTGGTGCTGGCCGCAGGTGCGCAACCCGCACCGCGAGACGCCGCGCTTCGCGATCATCGGGTACGGAAAACTGGGTGGCAAGGAACTCGGCTACGGCAGCGACCTGGACATCGTGTTCGTCTACGACGACGACGACGAGCGCGCCGGCGAGGTCTATGCGGCCTATGTGCGCAAGCTCATCAACTGGCTGACGGTGAAGACCCGCGAGGGCGACCTGTTCGAGATCGACACGGCGCTGCGGCCCAACGGCAACTCGGGCCTGCTCACCACCAGCTTCGACGCCTACGAGAAATACCAGATGGGCCGCGGCAGCAACACCGCCTGGACCTGGGAGCACCAGGCCATGACGCGCGCGCGCTTCGTGGACATGGCTTCGGGGCCCGACGACAGCGGCGACTGCTCGCTGTGCGAGCGCTTCGACCGAATCCGCGAAGCCGTGATCACGGCGCCGCGCGACCGCGCCGCGCTCAAGGCCGAGATCGTCGCGATGCGCGAGAAGGTGCGCGCCGCGAGGCCGGTGAAGGCTGATTGCTTCGACGTCAAGCACAGCCCCGGCGGCATGGTGGATGCCGAGTTCGCGGTCCAGTTCCTCGTGCTTTCGGAAGCCAAGGCCCATCCCGAGCTGATCCCGAACGTCGGCAATATCGCGCTGCTGGTCCGCGCCGAGGAGGCTGGCCTGCTGCCCGAGGGCATCGGACGCAACGCCGCCGCGGCCTACCGCGAGCTGCGCCGGGTGCAGCACCGCGCGCGGCTCAACGAAGAGCCGACGCAGGTGCCGATGAGCGCGCTGGCGGCCGAACGCGAAGCCATGCTGGCCTTGTGGAAGGCGGTGTTTGGCTAGCCCGGCGAGCACGCGCGCCCTCGCGCTGATCGCCGGCGCGGCGCTGGTGCTGCTGGCGGGTTGCGCCAGCGGGCCACGCGGCGGCTCCGGCATCGGCCGCGACGGGCCCGACGCCAACCCGCCGGCCGGCCTCGGGCAGGTGCCCGATGCCGAGCCGCGCGTCGAAGCGATCCGCGGCAGCGGCGGCACCAGCAAGCCCTATGTGGTGCTGGGCCGCTCCTACGTGCCGATCGCCGACGACCGGCCTTGGCGCGAGACCGGCCTCGCCTCCTGGTACGGCCGGAAGTTCCACGCGCAGTCCACCGCCAGCGGCGAGCCCTACGACATGTACGCGATGACGGCCGCCCACAAGACCTTGCCTCTGCCCAGCTACGTGCGGGTGCGCAACCCGGCCAACGGGCGCGAGGCGATCGTGCGGGTGAACGACCGCGGGCCCTTCCACGACGACCGCATCATCGACCTGAGCTACACCGCGGCCTACAAGCTCGACCTGCTGCGCGGGGTGGCCCCGGTGGAGATCGAGCGGATCACCAATGCGGACATCCGCGCCGGCACCTGGCGGCGCGGGGACACCGCGCTGGCCCAGGCGGCGCCGGCCCAGGCGCCGATGGCGATTGCCGAGGTCCCGCTCACACCGACGGCCGCAGATGCCGTGGCCGTGCCCGCGGCGCTGACTTCGCCGGTCGTGGCCATGCCGCGCGCGGAAGTGCGCGAACTGGATGCCCTGCCGCCGCTGCCGGCAGCGGCGGCAGA
>NZ_LMTS01000248.1:73036-93639 GCF_001541225.1 Variovorax sp. WDL1
CCGAATCGCCGCCGGCCCCGCCCACATCGGGCTTCTGGGTGCAGCTGGGCGCCTTCAGCCAGCGCGATGGCGTGGAGCGCTTCCAGCAGCAGGTGGCGCGCAGCCTGCCCGCATTGGCGGGCGCCCTCAACGTCTTCGCCGAGCGCGGCACCTATCGGCTGCAGGCCGGGCCCTACGCCTCGCGCGACCAGGCGCGCGACATGGCCGAGCAGGCGCGCAACGGGTTGCAGCTGGCGCCGATGATCGTCGAGCGTCGCTGAGGGCTGCTCAGGGCAGGTCTTCAGACGGCGCGGGGGTCCGCAGCGCCTCGAGCTCGGCACGCGTGATGGCCCGCGCCGAGAAGCGCGCGGCGATGCGCGCCAGTTTCTCCGGGTTGCGTTGCGTGCGGATGCGCAGGATCTGCTCGCCGTCGATCTCGATGGTCTGCACCGACTCCAGGGCGCCGTTGTAGAAGCGCAGCAGCCCCGGCTCGCCGTTGATCTCGGCGAGCTCCAGCCGGAGCCCGCCGCCCAGCAGGCGCGGCACGGCGTAGAAGTACTGTGCAATGCGCTGGGCACCGCGCAGCATCTTGCGGAAGGCCGGTACCTTGCCGCCGCTGTCGCCGATCAGCTCGGCATCCTCCGCCAGCAGTTCCTTCAGCCGGCGCATGTCGCCGCTGGCGGAGGCTTCGGCAAAGCCCTGCATCAGCCGCCAATGGGTTTCACGCTCTACCGTGAAGCGCGGGCGCTCGTCCTGGATCTGGGTCTTGGCCCGGTGCACCAGCTGGCGGCATGCTGCCTCGCTCCTGCCCAGGGTGCGCGCCACGTCCTCGTAATCGGCGTCGAACACTTCGCGCAGCAGGAAAGCCGCGCGCGCCTCGGGGGCGAGGCGCTCCAGCACCGCCAGGAAGGCCACGGAGATGTTGTCCGCGCGCTCCAGCATCTGCTCGGGCGACGCCGGCGCGTCGGTCAGCAGCGGCTCGGGCAGCCAGGCGCCTTCGTAGTGCTCGCGCTGGACCTTGGCGGCGCGCAGCCGGTCGATGGACAGGCGCGTCACCACCGTGACCAGCCATGCCTCGGGCTTGTTCAGTGCGTCGACGGTCGCGTCGTTCCAGCGCAGCCAGGCGTCCTGGACGACGTCTTCGGCATCGGCGGTCGAGCCGAGCATGCGGTAGGCAATGCCCAGCAGGCGCTTGCGGTAACGGTCGAAGGCGAGGGTGGAGTTGTCCATGCCGGCAAGACGGACGACGCCCCCGCCTTGTGACAGGCGCGGGCGCGGCGGGTGCTCAGGCGCCCTGGTACTCGGCCCTGGGACCGAGGTTGGCCGCAACTTCCTTGCGGTACCGGTTGAGCTCCTGCACGGTCTTGAAGCTGCGGTTCATCAGCAGGCTCAGGTTGTGCAGGATGCGGTCGCCGACCTTGTTTTCCCAGACGGCGTCGAACTTGATCTGTTTGTCCAGCCAATGCTCCAGCCAGTCGGGGTCGGGCACGCGGCTCTGGATGGTGTCGTGGGGGAACAGTGCCTTGTTCACGTGCAGGTTGGTCGGGTGCAGTGCCTGGGCGGTGCGCCGGGCGCTGGCCATCAGCACGCCGACCTTGGTGAAGGCGGCGCGCGCCTCGTCGCCGAACTTCTCGAGCGCACGCTTCATGAAGCGCAGGTAGGCGCCGCCGTGACGGGCTTCGTCCTGGCTCAGGGTGGTGTAGATGTGCTTGATGACGGGCTCGGTGTGCCACTCGGCAGCCCGCCGGTACCAGTGGTTGAGGCGGATCTCTCCGCAGAAATGCAGCATCAGCGTCTCGAGCGGCGGCGCCGGGTCGAAGTCGAAGCGCACTTCGTGCAGTTCCTGCTCGGTGGGGGCATGCTGCGGGCTGAAGCGCTTGAGATATTCCATGAGCACCAGCGAATGCTTCTGCTCTTCGAAGAACCAGATCGACATGAAAGCGGAGAAGTCGCTGTCGTGGCGGTTGTCGCGCAGGAACATCTCGGTGGCAGGGAGTGCGGCCCACTCGGTGATGGCGTTCATCTTGATGGTCTGCGCCTGCTCCTCGGACAAGCGGCTCGCATCGAAGGATTGCCAGGGGATGTCCTTGTCCATGTCCCAGCGGACGGATTCAAGCTGTCTGAAAAGTTCCGGGTAGAGCATCAATGACTTTCTGAACCCGGCGATTTTAGACGCGGGGTTTGGCGCACTCGTGACAAGCGCGCGATGATGCGGTATAGACGCCCGCGCCGCCGTTTCGACCAAACCCCTACATTCACTCTGGACACCGCCATGCGAAGCCTCCTGCGACGGCCTTTTTTTTCTCCCCTTTTCGCAGCTTTCGCGGCGGCCGCCTGCCTGGCGCCCGCTGCAGCCAGCGCCCCGGGCGCTGCAGCGCCCGGGGCGGCCGCGACCATCCCGGCCGGCTGCCCGCCCATCCTGCAACACACCTTCCCCCGCCTGCAAGACGAGAAACCCCAGGCGCTGTGCCAGTACACGGGCAAGGTGGTGCTGGTGGTCAACACCGCCAGCTTCTGCGGCTTCACCCCCCAGTACAAGGGCCTGGAGGCGCTGGACAGCAAGTACCGCTCGCGCGGGCTGGTGGTGCTGGGCTTTCCCTCCAACGACTTCTCGCAGGAGACCGGCACGAACAAGGAAATTGCGGAGTTCTGTGAAAGCACTTTCGGCGTCAAATTCCCGATGTTTGCCAAGTCCTCGGTGCGCGGGCCGCAGGCCAATCCCCTTTTCAAGGAACTCGCGCAGATCTCTGGCACCACGCCCAAATGGAATTTCTACAAGTACCTCATCAGCCGTGATGGCAAGGTGGTGGAGTCCTACTCCAGCATGACCTCGCCGGACGACAGGGCCTTCGTTCGCGACTTGGAAAAGCAGCTCGGCCCCCAGTGAGACTGCGGATCGCCAGGAGCGCCATGCGTCACAAATGCTTACCACTGTCCGGGGAACCGCTGCGGGCGGGCGGTGCTCTTACCGGCTCGGGTGTAGAAAGCCCGAAAAGTTTTCATGTTGCGAGGCCTTCCGGGCGCCTGACGTCCGGATGAAATCCCGAGGCGATTCTTCTCCTCCTCCCTCCCTCCCTCCTTCGTTTCGGGGCGCCTTGCAGCATTTTTATCTCGCCCTCAGGTTGGCCCTCTTCGTGTGGCCGCCCACCCCCTTACCGGGGGCAACACCAGCGGCCCGGCAAAGCCGGTTCCCACCAAAGCAAAAGCCCCGCGGTGCGGGGCTTTTGCTTTGGTGCCGTCGGGGCGGCTCCGACGCTCAGGGCGCGGTGTCTGCGAAGCTGGCGCGCAACATCAGCTTGTCGTAGAGCTTGCCGAGATTCGGGTGCTCGCCGCGCCAGTCGATGTCCGGGAAGCGGAAGCCGATCCAGCCCAGCGCGCAGCCGACGGAGATGTCCGACAGGCTCAAGTGAATGCCGCTGCAGAAGGGCTTGTCGCCCAGGCCCTTGGCCATGGCGCGGATGCCGGCCTCGACCTTTGCACGCTGGCGGTCCATCCAGGCCCGGCTGCGCTCGCCGTCGGCGCGGCGGGCCCAGGTGGCCTCGAGGCGCCAGAGCACGCCGGCGTCCATCACGCCGTCGGCCAGGGCCTCCCAGGTCTTGACCTCGGCGCGCTCGCGGCCCGGCTGCGGAATCAGCTTGCCGACCGGCGACAGGGTGTCCAGGTACTCGACGATCACGCGCGAGTCGAACATGGCCTCGCTGCCGTCCATGATCAGGCAGGGCACCTTGCCCAGCGGGTTGGAACTGGCGATGGTCGTGTCGTCGGACCAGACGTCCTCGATCACGAACTGGTAGTCGAGCCGCTTCTCGGCCATGACCACGCGCACCTTGCGCACATAAGGGCTGGCAGCGGATCCGATCAGTTTCATGCGGGCTCTCTCCCCCTGGGGGTCGTCGTTGTAGCGTTTTGATTCTAGGGGAAGGCGCGCAGTGCAGAATCCGGCTTCCATGCCAACGAGGGAGAAGGTGAAGGAACATGGTCACAGAAGCGCCCATCGATAGTGGGCCCGAGCGCCATCCGATCGAGTTCACGGCCAGCGGCAGCGAGTACTTCCGCATCTGGATCGTCAACCTGCTGCTGATCGTCCTCACCCTCGGCATCTATCTGCCCTGGGCCAAGGTGCGCAAGCTCAAGTACTTCTACAGCAACACCTGGGTCGGCGGCGACGCGCTGGACTTCCATGGCGAGCCGGCCAAGATGTTGCGCGGCACGTTGATCGCCGCCGGCTTCCTGATCGCCTATTCGGTGGGCAGCAACTTCTCCGGCTGGGCGGCGCTGGTGGCAGCGCTGGCCTTCGTGGCGCTGTGGCCGGCGCTGTTCCGGGCGGCGATGCGCTTCAGGCTGGCCAACACCAGCTGGCGCGGCCTGCGCTTCCGCTTCGCGGGCGACACCGCCGGCGCCTACGCCTGCATGCTGCCGCCGCTGGCCCTGGCGCTGCTGCCGGTGGCCTTCGCGGGAGCGATGGCCGGAGCGTCGGTGGATGGCAAGCCCCCGGCGCTGCCCGCCGTGGCGACCGGCGTGGTCGGCCTGGGCATGCTGGCCTTCGTGGCGGGGCTGCCCTACTTTCTCTGGCGCGTGCGGCGCTACCAGCACGACAACTACGCGATCGGCGGGCTGCAGACCCGGCTCAAGGCCGACGTGGGCGTGCTCTACGGCATCTTCATCAAGCTCGTCGGGATCAGCCTCGCGGCCTTCGCGATCATGCTGCTGGTGGCGGGCCTTTTCGCCTTCACGGGCCGCAGGACGGGCACCGGCGCGACCTTCGTGGTGGTGGCGGCGCTGATGGGCTTCGGGGCGATCCTGCTCGTCAACATCCTGCCCAAGTCCTATTTGCAGGTGCGGCTGCAGAACCTGCTGTGGTCGACCACCGGCAACGAGGTGCTGCGCTTCGACAGCCGCCTGAAGTTCGGCAGCTACCTGGGCCTGCAGTGCAGGAACTACCTGCTGATCTTCCTGACGCTCGGCCTCTATTGGCCCTTCGCGGTGGTGAACACGCGGCGCGCCCAGATCGATGCGGTCGAGCTGCACACGCGCATCGGCCTCGACCAGCTCAGCCAGGTGGCTGGGCGGGAAGATCCGGGCGCCGCGGGCGACATGGCGGCCGACCTGTTCGGGCTGGACATCGGCCTGTGAGCGCCGAACCGCTGGCTGGATGAGCGCTGCACCACCGCCTGGGGGAGCTTGCGCAATGAACGCGCTCGAGGTCCGTTTCTTCGACGGCCGCAGCAGCCGGCCGCAGGCGGCGCGCCTGCACGTCCAGGGCGATGTGCTGACCATCGCGCCGGGCTCCGGCGAAACCTTTGCATCGTTCAGCGTGCCGCTCGCGCGGCTGCGCTGGCCTGAGCGCACGCGCCACGGCGGCCGGCTCCTGCAACTGCCGCAGGGCGCCAGCGTCCAGGCGCTCGATGTCGCGGCTTGGGACGCATGGGCCGCGCAGCTCGGCCGCGGCGAGAGCTGGGTGGTCCGCGCGCAGCAGAACTGGCGCGGGGTGGCGCTGGCCCTGGCGTTGCTGCTGGCTGCCACCGCGGCGCTGTACCAGTGGGGCCTGCCGTGGGTTGCGCGCGGCGTGACCGCTGCGGTGCCGGCCGGCGTGGACGCGGCCATCGGCGCCGAGGTGCTCGAATCCATCGACCAGTCGCTGCTGGCGCCCAGCGCGCTGGCGCCGGAGGAACAGGAGCGCATTCGCCGCACCTTCGCACGGATGGTTCAGACCGCACATCCGGAGGGCGCGCCGGCCTGGAAGCTGGAGTTCCGCCGCGCCCGCGACCAGCGGCTGGGTCCGAATGCGCTGGCGCTGCCCGGCGGCACCATCATCCTGACCGACGAGCTGGTGCAACTGATGCCCGGCGACCCGGATGCGGTGCTCGGCGTGCTGGGCCACGAGTTCGGCCATGTGCGGCTGCGCCATGCGATGCGGCAGCTGGTGCAGGCCTCGGCGATCGGCTTCGGGGTGTCGGTCGCCTTCGGCGACTACGGCACGCTGATCGGCAGCGCCCCCGTGCTGCTGGCCACGCTCGGCTACTCGCGCGATGCCGAGCGCGAGGCCGACGCCGAATCGGTGCGGCTCATGCGCGCCGCCGGCATCTCGCCGCGCGTGATGATCGGCTTCTTCGAGGCCGTCGAGCGCTGGCGCACCGGGCAGAAGCGCGCCGGGCTGGACGACGACGCCATCGGCCTGGCTTTCTCCTCGCACCCGGCCACGGCCGAGCGCATCGCCTTTTTCCGGGAAGCCGCAGCGAACTGAAATGGATGGCCTTGGGCCGCACCTAAAATTCAGGGCATGAGTTTCTCCACCGTCTCCGCCCTTTCCCCACTCGACGGCCGCTACGCGGCCAAGCTCTCGGCCCTGCGGCCGTTGATGAGCGAGCAGGGCTACATGCACCGGCGGGTACAGGTCGAGGTGGCGTGGTTCATCGCGCTGTCGGACTGCGGCTTCCCCGAATTCAAGCCGCTCACCGGCGGCGCGCGCAAGTACCTGCTGGGCCTGGTGAACAATTTCTCCGAGGCCGACGCCATCGCGATCAAGCAGATCGAGAAGACCACCAATCATGACGTGAAGGCGGTCGAGTACTGGATCAAGTCCAAGTTCGAGGCGCGGCCGGAGTTGCTCGCAGCCTCGGAGTTCGTGCACTTCGCCTGCACCAGCGAGGACATCAACAACACCAGCCACGCGCTGCAGATCCAGGCGGCGCGCGAGAAGGTGGTGCTGCCTGCCATCGACGGCCTGATCGCCACCCTGCGCGAGATGGCGGGCCGCTTCGCCGAGGTGCCGATGCTGTCGCGCACGCACGGCCAGACCGCCAGCCCGACTACGGTCGGCAAGGAGATCGCCAACGTAGCCGTGCGCCTGGCCAAGGCACGCGAGCGCATCGCCGGCGTGGCGCTGCTGGGCAAGATGAACGGTGCGGTGGGCAACTACAACGCCCACATGGCGGCCTGGCCCGAGTTCGACTGGGAAGCCTTCAGCCGCAAGGTGGTCGAGACCCCGGCGCCTCTGGGCCTGGGCCTCTGCTTCCAGCCGTACAGCATCCAGATCGAGCCGCACGACTACATGGCCGAGCTCTTCGATGCAGTGGCGCGGGTCAACACCATCCTGATCGACTTCGCGCGCGACGTCTGGGGCTACGTGGGCCTGGGCTATTTCAAGCAGCGCCTCAAGAAGGGCGAGATCGGCTCCTCGACCATGCCGCACAAGGTCAACCCGATCGATTTCGAGAATGCCGAGGGCAACCTGGGGATGGCCAACGCCCTGCTTCGCCACCTGAGCGACAAGCTGCCGATCAGCCGCTGGCAGCGCGACCTGACCGACAGCACCGTGTTGCGCAACATCGGCGTGGCCTTCGGCTATGCGGTGCTGGCCTATGCGAGCCTGGCGACCGGCCTGGGCAAGCTGGAGCTCAACGAGGAGGCGCTCGCCGAGGATCTCGAGGCCTCCTGGGAAGTGCTGGCCGAGCCCATCCAGACCGTGATGCGGCGTTTCGGCGTGCAGGGCGCGTACGAGCAGCTCAAGGAGGTCACCCGCGGCAAGACGGTGACGGCCGAAGCGCTGCACGAGCTGATCCGCTCGCTCGAGATTCCCGAAGACGAAAAGGAACGGCTGCTGGCCATGACGCCGGCCAGCTACACCGGCAAGGCCGCCGAGCTGGCACGGCGGGCGCAGACGCCCTGAAGACGGGGTGGCCAAGGCGAGCCGCGGGCGGCCGCCTACACTCGCGACCCCATGGCGCTCAAATCCACCATCTTCAAGGCCACCCTCGCGGTGGCCGACATCGACCACGGCTACTACGCCGACCATGCGCTCACGCTGGCGCGCCATCCCAGCGAGACCGACGAGCGGATGATGATCCGGCTGGTGGCGCTGGCGCTCAATGCGCACAAGCTGCAGGACGTCTGCCAGGGCGACGGCACGCTGGCCTTCGGCGCTGGCCTTTCGAACCCGGACGAGCCGGACGTCTGGCTGCGCGACTTCACCGGTGCGGTGCGGCTGTGGATCGAGGTCGGCCAGCCGGAGGACAAGCCGGTCATCAAGGCCTGCGGAAAGGCGGACGAGACGATCGTCTACGCCTTCCACCATGCGGCCGAGGTCTGGTGGCGAGGCATCGAGAACAAGCTCACGCGGCCGCAGAACCTGGCCGTCTACCGCGTGCCGACGGCGGCCTCGCAGGCATTGGCCGCACTGGCGCAGCGATCGATGCAGTTGCAGGCGACGATCCAGGAAGGCACTTTGATGCTGGGCGACGGCACGCACAGCGTGGACATCGAGCCGGTTCGCTGGAAGTAGTCCCTCTCAAGGCTCGCCTGGCATCATCGCCCCGCAGCGCCAGCACTGCTCGAAGCCGCCTTCGACCAGCTCGCCGCAAGCGCACTGCCAGCGCCGCTGGGGCCGGTGCTGCAGCGCATGGAGCAACTGCCTGGCGCGCTCGAACTGCGACTCGTCCTCGATCCAGATCTCCGGCAGGCACTGGTCGGGCGGCAGCTGCCCGGCGGCCGCGCCGAGGTATTCGCGCTGCACGGAGGCCGCGACGCCCTCTTCCCGCAAGGCATCGGCCCAGAGGGTGGCGATCGCCAGGTTGGGGGCTTGCGCGAGGCGGCGCATGGCGCTTGCGTCCTGTTCAGCGCGACAGCTCGGCCGGTTCGCCGGGCGCGGGCTCGTCGTCCGGCCAGGCAGGCTCGGCCTCGCGCGCCCGTTCGGCATAGCGGTTGAAGCGCCAGGCCTTGTCCAGCATGGTGATGCGGCGCCAGGTGGCCCGCTTCTCGCCCGGCGTCATCGAGGGCCAATGCTGCACCTCGTCGAAGCTGCGGCCGCAGCCCTTGCATTCGTCGTCGCCCTGGCTGGTGGAGCAGATGGCGATGCAGGGAGTGTCGGGTGTCGTCTGGTACCAGGCGAGCCAGGCGTCCCATGCCTTGGGCGGAAAGCCGACCTCGGCGGCCTCGTCCTCGTGGTGGAACACCATCAACGCGTAGACCTCCGCCAGCGCGCGCAGCTCGGGCGCGAGGGTAATGCCATCGGGCGAGGGCTTTTTCTCGCGCCAGTAGTTGATGGCGGCCTCGATGTCTGTGATGTGGATGGCGGCCATGACGGGTGGAAAAATGCGGCTGGGCATCATAGTCCCGGCAAAGCCCGCAGCGGGCGAAGGTTATGCGTTGCTCTCGAATCGATAGCGGCGGCCGCGCTGGTGGCGCAACATCCGGGCGCTTTTTCTTCAAGCTCCTGGAAAAATCCGGTTGCCAGGGCGGGGCCCTCGATGCTCTAATCGCCCACCGAAGGGGAGTAGCTCCCACCCGTTCTCCACGAGGACGAAATCGACAGGTCGTCAATACGAAGACAACACTTCCGGCCTTTCGGGCAGCCCACGCTGCCGAGCAAGACCTTCG
The DNA here is from genome assembly GCF_001541225.1 of Variovorax sp. WDL1. GTDB lineage: Bacteria > Pseudomonadota > Gammaproteobacteria > Burkholderiales > Burkholderiaceae_C > Variovorax. The sequence continues at coordinate 82,391 of NZ_LMTS01000248.1, forward strand.
ATTAGAGCTCGCGCGGGTTCGATCGAAGCGTTTGCGTGTCCGGGACCCGTGGGTCCTCATTCAGCCGCTTGATCCAACCCGCACGGGATGAAGCAATTCGAACAGAGGACGCTATGGAACAGTTCCTGACCCCCGAATTCTGGGTCGCCGTCGGTCAGATCATCATGATCGACATCCTTCTCGGCGGCGACAACGCCGTCGTCATCGCGCTGGCCTGCCGCAAGCTGCCCCCCGCGCAACGCACCAAGGGCATCCTTTGGGGTACGGCGGGCGCGATCGTGCTTCGCGTCATCCTGATCTTCTTCGCGCTCACCCTGCTGGCCATTCCGTTCCTGAAGCTGGCTGGTGCGCTGCTGCTGGTGTGGATCGGCGTCAAGCTGCTGGCCCCCGAGCATGACGATGCGCACGGCAACATCGCCGCCAGCGACAAGCTGTGGGCCGCCGTCAAGACGGTGATCATCGCCGACCTGGTGATGAGCGTGGACAACGTGATCGCGATTGCGGGCGCAGCCCAGGGCGCGGGCGCGGACCACCAGATGCCGCTGGTGATCTTCGGCCTGCTGGTGAGCATTCCGATCATCGTCTGGGGCAGCCAGCTGGTCATCAAGCTGATGGACCGCTTCCCCATCATCATCACGCTGGGCGGCATGCTGCTGGGCTGGATCGCGGGCACCATGGCGGTCTCGGATCCTGCGGTCGTCAACCCCGCCGCGTGGGCCTGGGTGCCCAAGGTGCCGCAGACCGACATGGTGCGCTACATTGCCGGCATAGGCGGCGCGCTGCTGGTGCTGGTGATCGGCAAGTGGGTGGCGATGCGCCGGCCGAAGCCGCAGGACACCGCCACCGCGTGACCTCCACAAGAAGGAGCACCCATGGAAAAGATCATTCTGTATGTGGACGACGCGGTTTACGCGCGCGAGCTGCTCTCGCGGCTCACGCCCGAAGCGGTCGGCACGGGTGCCCGCCGCTGGGTCCTGGTGGCCTGCGCGCCGCGCATGACGCATCGCATCAGCAAGTGGGTGAGCCATAGCGCGCGCGAGAACTGGCGCAACAAATGGCTGGCGAAGACGCAGGAGCAGCTGCTGCCGTTGCTGCAACTGGAAGGCGGTCAGGTCACCTCCGTGCTGGCCAAGGGCCCGCTGGCCGAGCTGACGCAGCGCCTGAAGATGGAGTACGGCGCGGCGCGCGTGATCGATGCCCGCCGCCCGAAGATCGGCGTCGACCTCGAACCCGTGGCGCCCGACGTGAAATCGCCCAGCCAGTCCGGCTGGGCGTTGCCCGGCGCGATGCTCGGCATGGGCGCGCTGCTGGTGCTGGCCAACGAGCTGTCCGAATAAGACGCTCGCCACACCGCACGCATGCGCCTCGTCATCAAATGGCTGCTGAGCGCCCTCGCGCTGCTGGCGGTGACCTACATCTACAGCGGCGTGCAGGTGTCGAGCTTCACCTCGGCACTGATCGCCGCGGCCGTGATCGGCCTGCTCAACATGGTGGTGCGGCCGGTGCTGGTGGTGCTGACGCTGCCGGTCACCATCGTCACGCTGGGCCTCTTTCTCTTCGTGATCAACGCGCTGCTGTTCTGGGCCGCCTCGGGGCTGCTGCCGGGCTTCCACGTCAACGGCTTCGTGGCGGCGCTGATCGGCTCGCTGATCTATTCCCTGCTCGGCCTGGTCATCGAGGCCGCGCTGGGCGGCCTGTTCGCCCGGGGTTGAGCGCTATTTCAGCGGTGGCTCCGCCGCCTGCTCCCTGACCAGCACATCGATCACCCGCGCGCGGGTGTCGACGATCGAGGCTTCGTAGTGGTCAATGGGCACGCCGCCCTTGTGGATGAACTCCTGCGCCGCCTTGAAGCGGTCGCGCGCGCCCGGGTAGTCGAGCACTGCCACGTTGGCCTCGGCATCGGCGCGGATGGCGCGCAGCGTGTCGTTCTGCGCGCCGTAGAGGCGGCCCAGCATGCGCCAGGCCGTCGCATCGCGCGGATGCGACGCCACCCAGTCGCGCAGCGGGGCCACCATTGGCGCCGGCTGGCGGGTGGCCGAGGCAGCCTGCGCGGCGAGCAGCATCTCGGGCCGGTCCTTCGCCTGCGGGTCGAGCAGCGTGGCCGCCTTCGCCGCGCCGTCGGCTGCCAGCTCGATCTCGGCCGACAGCAGGCGCGCCAACCGCGCGGCGCGCGCGTCTTCGCCCGTCCGGGCGCGCAGCCGCTCTGCCAGTGCGCGGGCCGACTTGTAGTCGCGCAGCTCGTTGGCCGCGAGCGCCGCCGCGTAGAGCGTGCCGGCCTGCTGCGCCGGCGAGCTGCGTGCGAATTCGCCGCCGCCGGCCGCGTCTATCCACAACCGCAGCACGTCCACGCCGGGGCGCACCAGCACACGGGCGCGCGCGGCGATCATCGCGTGTTCCATCACCAGCGGCATGGCCAGGCCGCTGCCGGGCCGGAACTGGTAGCGGCCCTGCATGTCGGCGATCCGCTCGCTGTTGAGAGGGTGGCTGCGCAGGTAGGGATAGGAGCCGTTGTCGTTGAGGCGCGCCGCGTACTGCAGCTTCTCGAACATCGCGGCCGCCCCCTGCGGCGCATAGCCGGCCTGGGTCATGACGCCGAAGCCGATGCGGTCGGCCTCCCGCTCCATGTCGCGCGAGAAGCTGAGCTGGCTCTGCGCGAAGGCGGCCTGGCTGCCCATCAGCACCGCCTGGCCCGCATCGGCATTGCGGCTCTTGCCCGCGGCGATCATCCCCAGGATCATGCCGGCGAGCAGCAGCGGCATCTGCCGGCTCTGCTTGGCCATGATGCGCGAGATGTGACGCTGCGTGACGTGTGAGAGCTCGTGGCCGAGCACGGTGGCGAGCTCGTCGCGGCTGCCGGTCACCGAGATCAGGCCGAGGTGCAGGCCCAGATAGCCGCCCGGCAGCGCGAAGGCGTTGATGCTGCGGTCGCGGCCCAGCATCACGGTCCAGGCGAAGCGCTCGTCGAGCTCGGGGGTGAGTTCCCCGCGCAGGCGCGCCGCTGCCAGCAGGCGCTGCCAGATGTCCTCCACATACTCGACCAGCACCGGGTCGTCGATGTAGTCGGGGTCGCGATACAGCTCGCGCGCGATCTGGTCGCCCAGGCGACGCTCGGTGCTGGCGGTCATCTCGCCATCGCCCATGCCCGGCAGCAGCTGGGCCTGCGCCAGCGGAGGCATCGCGAGCTGGCAGGCGATCAGGAGGGAGGCGCAGAGCTTCCGCAGCAGGCGCGTCGGCTTGCGGGTCGCAGGGGTGGAAGGGTTCCGGCGCAGCATGGGGAGGGTCGATGGCTGGGCCTCGTATGATGCTTCACTCCGCCGAACGTTCAAGCATGAGCTCTCTCACCCATTTTGATGCCCAGGGTCAAGCCCACATGGTGGACGTCGCTGCCAAGCCGGCCACCCACCGGGTCGCCGTTGCCACCGGCCGTATCGAGATGCAAGCGGCAACGCTGGCGCTCATCGAATCGGGCACCGCGAAGAAGGGCGACGTGCTGGGCATCGCGCGCATCGCGGGCATCCAGGCGGCGAAGAAGACCAGCGATCTCATTCCCTTGTGCCATCCGCTCGCGCTGACGCGGGTCGCCGTGGCGTTCGCGATGGCCGAGGGCGGCACGCCGCAGGTGGCATGCACCGCGACCGTCGAGACTGTCGGCCCCACCGGCGTCGAGATGGAAGCCCTCACGGCCGTGCAGGTGGCGCTCTTGACCATCTACGACATGTGCAAGGCGGTGGACCGCGGGATGACCATCACCGGCGTGCATGTGCTTGAAAAGCACGGGGGCAAGTCGGGGAGCTACATGGCGCCGCCGCCCGCGAAGGGCTGAGGCGCTGAGGCGCACTACGCACTCGCACTGCGCACTGCGCACTACTCCGACGGATCGTCCATCGGCTCCCTGGCGAGCCAGCGCGCGTATTCGCCGGGAAAGGCAATCCTGAAGCGCGCGGCCTCCTCGAAGGCCTCCGCCTCGCGGCCCAGCAGCATGGCGCTGTCGATGAGCTTGACGATCACGCGCGGCTCCGGCGAGAAATGAACAAGGCGTTGCGCCAGTGCATGCACCTCGGCTGCGTTGGCTATCGTCAGCGGCATCAGCGCGAGCTCTGCGAACTTCACCTGGTTGGCGAACAGCCTGGAGTCCCGCACCTGGGCCAGCGTGTCGTCCCGCCAGGCGGGCAGGCGCTCGCCACGGGCGAGATAAAGCTGGCTCACGCGGGTGTAGTCCCAGGCGGCGCAGGCGACGACCGCCATCAGCACGAGGGCTGCGGCCAGGGAGGGTGCGAAGAACGGCCGCCCTTCCGGCGCGGTGGCAGTCTTCTTCCTCGGCGGTGAGTGCGGCCACAGGAAGCCCAGGCACAGACCGAAGACGAGCTGGAACGGGCCATACCACAGCGGGTATTCGAGCAGGCTGTGAAGCACGATCGCTCCGAGCATGCCCCATGCCATCAGCCGTGCAGGATCGGTCTCGCGCCACGGCCGCGCGGCCAGCACCAGCCAGCCGAAGCCGCCGCAGATCAGGACCGCCGCCGGGATGCCCAGCTCGACTGCCAGGTGCAGCGGCAGGCTGTGCGCGTTGTCCAGGATCTCGACGAAGCGCGGTCCTGGATAGAGCGTGCTGTAGTGCGCGAAGCCCAGCTCGCCCCAGCCCCAGCCTGTCCAGGGGTGCCGGGCGATCAGCTCGAGCACGTTGCCCCAGAGCACGAGCCTACTATGGGCGGCAGGCGCGCCTTCTCGCAGGCGATGCATCATGCCTTCGACGCCCGAGCCTGCGAACAGCGGGAGCAGCCATGCGGCCGCGAAGTACGCGGGGATCAGCGCGAGCAGCACCCAGGGAGGCGGCAGCCGAGCGCTTGCGGGACCGCCCCGGCGGTGGGGCGGATGCCTTTCGCGCCAGGCGAGCCACGCGGAGATGCCGCTGATCAGCAGCAACTGGAGCAGCCCGGTCCGCGAGGTCGAGGCAGCGAGCGCGAGAAGCAGCAAGGCCGTGGTGGGGATCAGTGCAACGCGCGCTCGGCGCCCGCCGTTGCCATGCAGCCAGAGCGCCGCGATGAGGGCCATGCTGATCAGCGTGGCGAACTGGTTGCGCTGGCGGAGGTTGCCATAGGCCTGGCCGAGGTCGGGGGCGGTGGTCCAGGGGACCAGCGGCGCGGCGAGGCCGTAGTACTGGAGGAGGCCCAGCACCGCATTGAGCAGACCGGCGGCGAGCAGGCCCCAAGCCAGCGCCGCCTGCCGCGAGGCCGGTGCGCGAGCCAGCCCGGCGCCCACGCCGGCCATCCATGCAACGACGGCCAGGGCCGCTGCCGCGTAGAGATCGAGGACCGAGCCGGACACCCGCCCCAGGAGGATCGCCCCGCCGATCACCGCCAGCCACGCGAGGACGCCGCGCCCCGGCCGCGCCGCAGGCTGGGCCAGCAATAGCAGCGCCGCACAGGTCCATGCGGCCAGTTGCTGCCAGACATTCGCCGAGGGGCCGGCCGCGAACGGGAAGAGAAAGGGCAGCGCGATCAATGTCGCCGAGGCCGCAACGGGGGCGACGATCAACGATGCAGGCGGACCGGCGCAAACAGCGGAGCTCGTCATTCGCGGCATTGTGCCTATTGGGAAAAGTGCACGAATGGATTACTGGAGGCGACGAAAGGAAGCGCACTGCGGACGGACGGTTGTCGCGAAATCTCGCACGTTGTTCACAATTTGTCACTGTTACAAACCTTTGCTCAAAGGGTCACCACAGTGCCAAACGCTCTCCAGTCTCGTTGCTCGTCGAGGGGATTCACGCTCATCGAGGTCATGATCACGGTGGCGATCGTGGCCGTCCTGGCAGCGATCGCACTTCCGAGCTATCGCGACTACGTGCTGCGCGGCCACCTCGTGGATGCGCACAACGGGCTCGCCGCCATGCGGGCCAACATGGAACGCTTCTACCAGGACAACCGGACCTACAACTCGGTGGGTACGACATTCATTTCCCCTTGCCTCGTGGATGTGAACCTGCGCAAGGTCGGAACCTTCACGCTTTCGTGCGACGGCACGCCCACTGCCACTGCCTTCGTCCTGCAGGCCGTCGGAAGCGGAACGACCAACGGCTTCACCTTCAAGGTGGACCAGCAGAACCAGCGATCCACCACGGTGACCGGCGTCCCCGGTTGGAGCAACTGCTCGAACGACTGGGTGACGAAGAAGGGACAGACGTGCTGAAGCGCAGGCCCGGGCATGTTGCCGGCTTCACCCTTGTCGAGCTGATGGTGACCATCGTGCTGCTCGCCGTCCTGCTGGCGCTCGGCTTTCCGTCGATGACGACATGGATCCGCAACTCCAAGATCCGGACCGTCGCCGATTCGCTGCAGAATGGCCTGCGGCTCGCTCAGGCCGAAGCGCTTCGCCGCAGCCGCCAGACCGTTTTTTCGCTGACCAACAGCACCTCGCCCGCAACCAGCCTCACCGCAGTGGCCAACGGCCGGAACTGGTCGATCAACACCGTTCAACTGCTCACCGACGAGACCCCTCAATTCGTCGAAGCCGGCGTTCTGAGCAGTGTCGGCAACGACGTGCAGATCACCGGCCCGGTATCCATCTGCTTCAACTCGCTCGGTCGACTCGTTGCCAATGCCACTCCCGGCCCGACCGGCGCCAACTGCGCGGCTGCTGCCGCGACCTACAACATCACGTTGACCGGTGCCGACCGGCCGCTGCGTGTGTTGGTCTCGCTGGGCGGCCAGGTGCGCATGTGCGACCCCGCCAGGAACGTTTCGACTTCACCCGACGGATGCCCCTGATGAAGCGCATTCCTCATTCTCCCGGGCGCGCCCAGCGCGGCGTTGCAATGATCGAGGTGTTGGTGTCCATCCTGCTCTTCTCGCTGGGCATCCTCGGCCTGATCGGCTTGCAGACACGCGCCATGAACTTCTCGGTCGATGCTGCTGACCGCAACCGCGCTGCCTTGCTGGCCAACGAGATCGCCAGCACGATGTGGCTGACCAACTCGATCACCGTGGACACGAGCGCCGGGACCGCATGGGCCACGCGCATCGCAGATGTGTCCAAGGATGGATTGCCCGGTGCCACCGCGACCGTCGCGCCTGTTGCGACGCTGGTCAATACCGCAGACATCACGATCGAGTGGGCGCCCCCGCAGCGCAACGCGGCCGACAAGAGCCGGCTCACGACTCGCGTCACCCTTCCGCCTCCGCCATGAACGCATCGACCTCCACCTCCCGCGCGTTGCAGCGGGGCCTGACGCTCATCGAGCTCCTGGTGGCCATGGCCATCGGCCTCATCGTCACGCTCGCGGTGACCAGCGTCGTGACCGTGGGTGAAGCCCACAAGCGAACCACCACCTCCACCAACGACATGAGCCAGAGCGGCGCCTTTGCGGCTTACGCACTCGACCGCGTGCTGCGCAGCGCGGGCTCGGGCTTCGTGCAGTCCGGCAGCCTCGGTGTGTATGGCTGCAGGCTGAGCGTGGCGCGCGACATCGGCGGCACGCCGACCACCATCCTGCCGCGCAGCAGTGCATTTCCTGCCCCATTTGCGTCCTTTCTGGGAGGCGCCGGCGCCAGCCTGGCCGGCAACCTGCGGGTGGCACCGCTACTGATCGGCCAGGGCCAATCCGCGACCGGCTCCGACGTGCTGATGGTGATGGGCGGCAACGGTGCCGCCGGCGACATCCCTCGGAAGATTCGTTCGGAGGTGACCGGCACCAACAACCTGCGGCTCGACAACACCATCGGGTTGGCCAGCGGTGACCTCGGACTCGTCGCGCAGGACGGCACGGCCGACTGCCTGGTCGAGCAAGTCAATGTGACGGACGCGACTGCGTTTGCTGCCGCGGGCAATGAAGTGCTGCCGCTGGGCGGACGCTATTTCACTTCGACCGGTGCCACGACATCGCTCGCGACCTTGGCCGCCAGTGGCACCGCCTACTACACGCCGCTGGGCAACACGCTTTCCAACAACGTCCAGTTCCAGCTGATCGGCGTCGGCGCGAACCAGACCTTGTTTGCCTACGACCTGCTCAGGAGCGCGGGCACCGGCTCCGACGCGGATGCCTTGCAGGCCGTTTCCGATGGAGTCGTCGAGCTTCGGGCCTTGTACGGCGTGGATACCAATGGGGACGGAATCATCAACGACTGGGTCGCCCCCAGCGGTGCGACATACGGGATCGCCAACCTCATGACGACGCCGGCCACCATCAGGCAGATCGTGGCCGTGCGGGTGGCGCTGGTCCTTCGCAGCTCCGAGCTCAACAAGGACAACGTGTCGCCGGCGTCGCTCACGCTGTTCAGCGATCTGGCCGCCGCGTTGCAGAGCTCCGTGACGCTCGACCAGCACTACCGCTACCGCGTCATCGACACCACCATCCCCCTGCGCAACATGTTGCTGCAGTCCGCCTCATGAAGACCGTCTCCCCATCCGCCTTGCCGGCCCGCCAACGAGGCGTAGTGCTGCTGTTCTGCCTGATCATTCTCGTGATCCTGCTCGCCGGCGGAGTCGCGGTGATGCGCTCGATGAACTCGTCGCTATTCAGCGCCGGAAACCTGGCCTTCAGGAGGGACCTGGTCAACCAGGGCGAGCTGGCGGTCTCCAAGGCCATGCAGGCGTTCAAGACGGGAGGCCTTGCGACGTCGACGCTCACGTCCAGCAGCGTACCGGCTGAAAACTACAGTGCTGTCCAGCTGAAGGTCAACAACCTCGGCATCCCTGACGTGCTGCTCAAGAAGTCCGGCCTGACCGGCAAGGACATCACCAACGCTGACTTCACCCCTACCGGAGGCGCGATCACCGGGGGCGGCGGCGGCGTCACCGTGCACTACGTGATCGATCGGCTGTGCAACGCCACGGGCAGTTTCGCCACGCTGGGCAACAGCGCGTGCGTCTCGGCGCCGTCCGCGACGCAGGTCACAGGAGGCACCGCCGGCATGGCGCGCCCGGAAATCCCGCCACCCGCCATCTATCGCCTCAGCATCCGGGTCGACGGACCGCGCGACACGCAGGTCTTCCTGCAGAGCTCGTTCTCCCGGCCCGAGTAACCAGCAGAGCATCATCATGAAAACAAAACCTCTCCTGTCCGTCCGCACGCTGAGAAAGGCGGGACTCGGGATCGCGATGGGCCTGACCTTGGGAGGTGCTCTGATCGCTTCCGCCACCACGCTGTCCGATCAACCGGTGTTCTCGACTTCCGAGGTGCCAGGCAACCTGGCACTGGCTCTGTCCGTGGAGTGGCCGACCGCCTCCCGGACAGCTCACGTCGGTGCCTACAGCAGTGCCAGCACCTACCTCGGCTACTTCGACCCGAACAAGTGCTATCTGTACCTGGCCAACACCGCGGCCAACAGCACCAACACCGGCGATACCAGCTACTTCTATCCGGCGGGCGCGGCTACCAACCGCACCTGCACAGGGACCACCAACAACGACAAGTGGAGCGGCAACTTTCTCAACTGGGCCGCGACGGCCACCATCGATCCATTCCGATGGGCCATGACGGGCGGCCGCCGCGTTGTCGACACCACGACCGAAACCATCCTCGAAAAGGGCTGGCATTCAGGGCAAGGGCTCTTCGACGATCGCGATCTCACTGTCAGCGAGATCGCGGGCGCTACCCCACACAACACGGCGACCCGGCTCGGCATCCGCGTCAACGGGATGGGGTTCAAGATGCGCCTGAGTGTCAACGATCCTGGGATTCGGACCTTCACAGCGAGCTACTACAACAACAAGAACGTGAGCAACCCGGCGGTATTGACCGTCAGCAACGACACCGCTGACCACGAGTGGGGGACTGCGAGCCCCGGTACGGGCGTCAACGCAGACAACTTCTCCGCGCGATTCACTGGCACCTTCACGGCGCCGGAAACCGGCAACTACATCTTTCGGACCAACTCCGACGATGGCGTCCGGATGTGGGTCGACACTTCCGGAAGCGGCAGCTTCAACAACGGCAATCGGGTCATCAACAACTGGAGCGACCACGGCCCCACGGACGACGACAGTGGGGTCATCAGCCTGACTGCGGGCCAGAGCTTCAGCGTCCGGGTGGAGTATTACGAGAACGCTGGGGGCGCCACCATGCGTCTTTTGTGGCAGAAGCCATCCACACCCGGCACGTTTACCGCATTCAGTTCCGGCGACGCCACTGTGGACTACACGATGCGCGTGAAGGTCTGCGATCCGTCGACGGCGGCAGGCGGCCTGGAAGCCAATTGCAAGCCCTACGGCAGCAATTACAAGCCCGAAGGACTCATCCAGAAATATTCCCAGAAGATTCGCTTCAGCGCCTTCGGCTACCTCAACGACGCGAGCGACCAGCGCGATGGTGGCGTTCTGCGCGCCGGCCAGAAGTTCGTCGGGCCGACGGCTCCGCGGCCTGGTCAAACCGCCATCGACAACACCCAGAAGGAATGGAGCGAGACGACCGGCATATTCGTTCCCAACCCCGACAGCACCGACGCGACGGCGACCACCACGCAGTTCAGCGTGCAGGTCGACAACAGCGGTGTGATCAACTACCTGAACCAGTTCGGCCAGCTGATTCCCGGCAACTACAAGAACTACGACCCGGTCAGCGAGATGTACTACGCCGTCCTGCGCTACTACAAGAATCTCGGAAACGTGCCGGCCTGGACTTCGATGGCCGGCGCCAGCGCGGGCACCAAGCGGACATGGATCGATGGTTTTCCGGTCATTACCAACTGGGGCGATCCGATCCAGTACTCGTGCCAGCGAAACTTCATCCTGGGCATTGGCGACATCTACACCCACGTCGACAAGAACGTCGCGGGCAATCCCACATACCGCACCCGCGAGCCGACCATGGCTGCGGAGATCGCCGCCGACACGACCGTCAATGCAATCACGGCGACCAACAAGGTGGGCGCCCTGCAGGGAGTGGGAAGCACACTCGGCGCGACCAACAGCTACAGCGGCCGCGACAACTCAGCCTATATCGCGGGCCTGGCCTACGACGCCAACACCAAGGACATTCGCCCGGACGTCGCCGGCCAAGCCAAGACCGTCGGCAAGCAGACCGTGCAGACCTACTGGGTCGATGTGCTGGAGCAGCCCTTTCAGGCCAACAACCAGTTCTACTTGGCGGCCAAGTTCGGCGGATTGAAGGTTCCGGCCAACTTCGATCCGTACACGTTTGCCGCGACCATCCCGTTGGACTGGTGGTCGACCAACGGCGAGACGCTGACCGATACCCGTACCAACACCACGCAGAACCGACCCGACAACTACTTCGCGGCGGGGCGGCCTGA
>NZ_LMTS01000311.1:0-472 GCF_001541225.1 Variovorax sp. WDL1
AGCCCCAACGGCGCGCCGATGTAAGCATGTCAGGTACGACCCGCTGGGCCGATTGGCCAGTGCGGTCTACACCGACGGCAGCACCACCACCACGATCACCTACAGCTACGACGCCGCTGGTAATCGCAGCTCGGTCGCGGCCACTTCGTCATAGCCGGCCGGTTCCCGCTGTACGCCAAGCGCGTGCAGCCAGTTCTCCAATAAAAACCCCAGGGAGTTCCCATGTCCAAGCTCGCGCGCGCGTGCGCCGTGGCCGTGGCCGTTGCCGCATCGCTGGCAGGCGGCATCGCTGCTGCGCAGATCCAGGGAGGTGTTGCGCGCAAGGCTGCACCGCCTGCCGTTGCTCTCGGCGTTCCGGTCGCCAAGGCCACGATCAGCCAGCGTTCGTCCTCCGGCAGCACATCGGGCTCAGGGAGCTCGTTGAGCTTTGCGAGTGGCCAGCCCGCGCTGCGCTACCAGCCGATCGACCTGC
>NZ_LMTS01000311.1:513-1935 GCF_001541225.1 Variovorax sp. WDL1
TGTGCGGCGCGAGGCCGTCAAGGACGGTGCCAAGGAGGCCCATGCCTCTGCTCGCGGTGCAGCCGCCGGTGCCACCAGCACCACCGGCACCACCGGCGAATTCGCTCCCGCCCCCGGCGTCCTTCGCGCCAACATGCCCCCGGTCAAGCAACCCATCCAACAAGCGATCCGAGCGGCTTGGCTGGAGTTCTGAGGGGCGCCCTAGCGGGAGCACGCGCGACAGACGTGCGAAATCTTGCTGCGGTCGTGTCGTTTGTGGGGCCACGCATTGATGAGATGCAAGATGTCTGTGTCGCATGTTCCACTACGACGTTCAATCAAATGGATTTCGTTGTCCCGCTGGTCAATACACAAGCCCTTGGCAGTGGAATTGCTGCTACCTATCACGCTGACAAAAACGCGGCGATCATTCATCCTGATTTTTTCGCAAGCAATAGAATAGACCAGGCCAATGTTGTTGCGCATGAATATTTGCATAGCCTTCCAGAGAACAGAGCATTGGTTTCAACTGCGACTGCTGAGGAAGCGACAATGTCGTACGAAACGCGGCCCTGGGAAGCGCCGGCACTTAACTTTGGCTCTGCATTTTCGGATAGATTTGCACCGATGATCCAAGAGCGCTTCATTACTCTTCAAGGAAGACGACGATGAAAACGTTTGTTCGGCTTGCGACAACAGCAGTCATTGTCGTGTTGGCATCCTTGGCAACGGCTGATTCGATAAAAAATCAAAAAATTATCGTAGTCAGTGTTATGACGGATTCGCTATCCAATGAGGTCAAGGAAAAGTTAACAGAGATGCTTCGATTCTCTGCTGAGAAATGCTCGATCGCCCGGCCTGCTAGATTGTATATTCAAGGAATCTCAGAAATGGCAAAAGGAACGCTGGATGAAAAAATCGCCTTAGTTAGAGCTCAACGAGTTCAGCGATATTTTATCGATAATGACGATCTATCACATCTTCGAACGTACATTGCTGTTGGTTCGGCTTCTGCCGATTTCCTTACAAGATTGGACCTTTCCAGAACTGTTTCTGCTACCAGGGGCGCAGTGATTGTCCAAGGCATCTGCTAGAAGCGTTCGGTCCTGTGACCTGCAATCAATAAAATGACGTTGGTGTAACGGCATCGGTTTTTATTGACAAGTCAAGCCAACGAAGCAATTCTTGACGCTAATGGGCGATTGCATTGATTTCAAGCATGAGTGCAATGTGTCCTTGGACCATTTGCGCTATTCATAAATAATTTGAAGCCAAAAGCAGAAGCTGAGTGCTTGGAAAGTGTATCTATTCTGCAATTTCTTCGGGATCGAGCAGCAAACCAGTAACTTCTTTTGTCAGAGGGAGCAAATGAAGAATTCAGTTAATCCAAGAACACTAAGCACCGGCTTCACCCTGCTCGAACTCCTGGTCGTCCTCGTCATC
>NZ_LMTS01000279.1 GCF_001541225.1 Variovorax sp. WDL1
CACCACCACCATCACCTACAGCTACGACGCCGCGGGCAATCGCACCTCGGTGGCGACCACCTCGCCGTAGCGTCGACGCGCTGTTGCAGCCCGCCCGGGAGGGCAGGGCTGCTCGGTTCATTCCATCAAAACAATCGGGGAGTTCCCATGTCCAAGCTCGCGCGCGCGTGCGCCGTTGCCGTGGCCGTTGCCACATCGCTTGCAGGCGGCATCGCTGCTGCGCAGATCCAGGGTGGCGTTGCACGCAAGACGGCACCGCCTGCCGTTGCCCTCGGCGTTCCGGTCGCCAAGGCCACGATCAGCCAGCGTTCGTCCTCCGGCAGCACATCGGGCTCGGGCAGTTCGCTGACCTTCGCCAGTGGCCAGCCCGCGCTGCGCTACCAG
>NZ_LMTS01000121.1 GCF_001541225.1 Variovorax sp. WDL1
CGTCGCAGTGGGCGGCGATCGAATCGATCGCCGGCAAGATCGGCTGCACGGGCGAGACGCTGCGCAAGTGGGTGCGCCAGGGCGAGCGAGACAGCGGCGTACGGCCAGGCCCGAGCACCGTCGAGCAGCAGCGCATCAAGGACCTTGAGCGCGAGGTTCGCGAACTGCGCAAGACCAACGAGATCCTGAAGTTGGCCAGCGCGTATTTCGC
>NZ_LMTS01000105.1 GCF_001541225.1 Variovorax sp. WDL1
GTGACTCGCCCGCCGGGGCGAATTCCCGGCTCCGGCCTCAAACGAACAGCGACGTATGAGAGTCCCCTAGCTGTTCGCGCGCGTTTGAATTCTTGAGGAGAAAGCCATGGGTTGGACAATGGATGGAGCCGTGGACCCCGACGAAGGCCTGCGCCTGCTAGACCTAGTCCCCGGCGAGCACGGGGACGATTTCTGGATGCTGGTCGAGGCCAAGGGCAAGCCGATCGAAGGCGAAGCCAAGCGCGAGTTCGAGGACGGCAAGCCGCGCCTGGAGGTGGCCGGGTTTCGCTACCAGATGGACGTGCTCTCGCCGCCGGGCTCCACCAAGGGCCAGCTGCGCGCAGCCGCCGTCTTCGTGGTGCGCGACTGCGACGCCGCCAGCGCCTCGCTCGCCAGCCTGCTGCGCGACCAGGTCAGCGACCTCACGGTGGTGCTCTCCGTCTTCCATGCCGGTGGCGATACCGCCAAGGACATGCAGGCGCAGCTCGAGATCGAGCTCGGGCAGGCCCGGCTGCTGAACCACACCATCCTCACCGGCCCGGGTCCCAAGCGGCCGCGCGAGATCCTGCAGATCGAGTACCGCGACCTCGAGATCCGCACCGCGCCGCAAGGCGGCAGCGGCCTGCGCGGCGCGGTGCGCACCTGCAGCTTCAAGAAGTGAAGAAAGCGTGAGGGCAACCATCATGACCACCACCAGCGCCGCCGAATACCTGCAATCCGCCGATCCCGCCGGCGCGCTCAAGGCCCTGGCCGAGGACGTGCGCGCCAGGCCGGCCGACAGCAAGCTGCGCGTCTTCCTCGCGCAGCTGCTGTGCGTGCTCGGGCAGTGGGAGCGCGCGCTCAACCAGCTCGGCGTCGCGGCCGAGCTCGATGCGCTGGCCGTGCCGCTGAAGCAGGTCTACGGCGAGGCGATCCGCTGCGAAGGCCTGCGTGCCGAGGTCTTCGCCGGCACCCGCACGCCCATGGTTTTCGGCCAGCCCGACGAATGGCTGGCGCTGCTGATCGAGTCGCTGCTGCGCCGGGGCCGCGGCGAAGCCGAGCTGGCCGGGGACCTGCGCCGGCGCGCCTTCGATGCCGCGCCCGCCACCGCCGGCACGCTCGACGGCCAGCGCTTCGAGTGGCTGGCCGATGCCGACATGCGCCTGGGCCCGGTGCTCGAGGCCTTCGTCAACGGCCGCTACTACTGGATTCCCTTCGCGCGCCTGGCGCGGATCAGGTTGGAGCCGCCGGAGGACCTGCGCGACTGCGTCTGGCTGCCCGCACACCTGCAGTTCGAGAACGGCGGCGAGAGTCTCGCGCTGGTGCCGGCGCGCTACGAGGGCAGCGAGAAGAGCGCCGACGGCGCGCTGCAGCTGGCGCGCAAGACCGAGTGGCGCGATCTCGGCTCCGAGACCTGGGCCGGGCTCGGGCAGCGCATGCTGGGCAGCGATGCCGGCGAGCACGCCTTGCTCGATGTGCGCGAGATCGTCTTCGCGCCAGAGGAAGAAGCGGAAGAACAGGGCGGCGCGAATGCCTGAGCTCACCGTCCAGGAGCGCCTGCAGCCCTCGCTGCTCGACCGCCTCGTGGACCATGCGCCCGGCGAGCAGCGCGAGAGCGACGACAAGCGCACGCTGACGCGGCAGGCGCTGCGCCAGGCCGTGCTGCGCGACCTGGGCTGGCTCTTCAATGCCACCGGCCACGGCCTCGCGTACGACGACAAGCGCTATCCGCACGCGGCGCGCTCGGTGCTCAACTACGGATTGCCTATGCTGTCCGGCCAGTTCACTTCATCCGTTCAGCGTGTCAGCATGGAACAGGCTCTGAAGAACGCCATCCTGCAGTTCGAGCCTCGCATCCTGGCTCGCACACTCGAAGTTGAACTCGTCATGGAAGGCTCGGCACTCGACTCCCACAACCGGATCGGCCTGCAGATACGCGGGATGCTCTGGGCCCAGCCCGTGCCGCTGGAGTTCCTGATGCGCAGCCGGATCGACCTGGAAGAGGGTCGCATCGAGATCCAGGACATGTCGAATCCGGGGCAGCGCTAATACGATGGACCCGCGCCTCTTGTCGCTGTACGAGCAGGAGCTGCGCTATTTCCGCGAGAGCTCGGCCGAATTCGCGCGGGCCTTTCCCAAGATCGCAAACCGACTCGGCATCGAGGGCCAGGAGGTCGCCGACCCTTATGTCGAACGGCTGATCGAGGCGACCGCCTTCCTGTCGGCGCGCGTGGCCCTCAAGCTCGATGCCGAGTACCCGCGCTTCACCGGGCACCTGCTGGACATCGTCTATCCGAACTTCATGGCGCCGACGCCCTCGATGGCGGTGGTCTCCATGGCCATCGATCCCGACGACGCAGGCCTCGCCACCGGCCCCATGCTGCCGCGCGGCAGCGGCCTGCGCGCGCGCGCGGCGGTGGGGCAGAACACGCATTGCGAGTTCCGCACCTCGCGCGCGCTGCGGCTCTGGCCGGTCGAGGTGCGACGCGTGCAGTACTTCAGCTACGCGCCCGACCTGCCGCTGGCCCAGCATCCGCAGTCGCGCGAGATCCGCGGCGGCCTGCGCATCGCGCTTGCTGCCACCGCCGGCCTGCGCTTCGACCAGATCCCGATGGACGAGCTCGTGCTCCATCTCGGCGGCGCGGAAGACGTGGCCTGGCAATTGCACGAGTGCATGCTCGGCAAGCCGCTGGGCGTGCTGGTGCAGCCGCTGGCCGCCGGCGGCAGCGCTTCCGGTGCGGCCGGCAGCGCGGTGCGATCGCTGCCTGCGAGCGCGGTGCAGCCCATCGGCTTCGAGGACGACGAGGCGCTGCTGCCCGTCACCGCCACCGGCTTCTCCGGCCATCGGCTGGTGCAGGAGTACTTTGCCTTTCCGCAGCGCTTCCAGTTCGCGCGCATCGCGGGGCTGCAGCCGCTGCTGTCGTCGATGGCGGTGTCGGAGATCGAGATCGTGGTGCTGTTCTCGCGCGGCGACGCGGCACTCGAAAAGCTGGTCGGACTCGACAACGTGCAGTTGCACTGCGTGCCCGCCATCAACCTCTTCAGCAAGCGGCTCGACCGCGTGCCGGTCAGCGAGGGCGTGAGCCAGTTCCACCTGGTGCCGGACCGCACCCGGCCGCAGGACTTCGAGCTGCACACGGTCACCGAGGTGGTGGGCCATGGGGCGCCCGGCAGCGGGGGCGCGCCGCCGGAGCAGGTCTTCCTGCCCTTCTACGCGGCCTTCCACGGCAGCCGCCACAGCCACCCGGCCTACTTCACCACCACGCGCGAGCCGCGGATGATGTCCACGCGCCAGCGCAGCGAAGGGCATCGCAGCAGCCACATCGGCTCCGAGCTCTACATGCAGATCGTCGACCCGCAGCAGGCCCCCTACGACGGCTCGCTGCGGCAGCTGGCCGTCAGCGCCCTGGTCACCAACCGCGACCTGCCGCTCTTGATGCCGCTGGGCCGCGACAACGACTTCGACTGCGTCGACGCCTTTCCTGCGCAGCGCGTGCGCATGGTGCGCGGGCCCTCGCGGCCGGTCTCGCCGGTGGTGAGCCAGGGGCTGGGCTGGCGCGTGATCGATCACCTCGCGCTCAACTACCTGTCGCTGGCCGACAGCAGCGCGCAGGAGGGCGCCGCCGCGCTGCGCGAGATGCTGATGCTCTACGCGGCGCATGCCGACGAGATCCGGCAGAGCCAGGTGCGCGGCCTGCTCTCGGTGCGCGCGAAGCCGGTGGCGCGCCGCCTGCCGCTGGGCGGGCCGATCGCCTTCGGCCGCGGGCTCGAGGTCACGCTGGACGTCGACCGTAATGCCTTCCATGGCCACAGTGCCTTCCTCTTCGGCGCGGTGCTGGCGCGCTACCTGGCGCGGCACGTGGAGGTCAATCATTTCGTCGAGACCGTGCTGACCGCCGCGGGCCGGGGCGAGATCATGCGCTGGAGGCCGCTGTGCGGGGCACGCCCGATCCTGTGAGTCTGCAGGCCGTGCAGGCCGTGCAGGGCGAGACGGTAGCGCAGCGCCTGCAGGCCTGCGCCGACGAGCCGTGGGCCTACGACTACTTCGCGCTGATGCGCCGCCTCGAAAGCCTGGCCGTCACCGCACCCCGCTGGGGCCGCGCTCTGCTGCCCGGGGCGGAGCCCGTACGGGTCGGGCAGGAGCCATCGCTGTCCTTCGCGCCCGCCAGCTTCAGCCGCTTCGAGGCCGCGACGGCCCATTCGCCGCCGCGGCTGCGCCAGCATTTCTTCGGCTACCTCGGGCCCAACGGGCCGCTGCCGGTGCACCTGAGCGACTTCATTCGCGAGCGGGTGCTCAACCACGGCGATCCGACCTGGCTCGCCTTCCTCGACACCTTCTCGCACCGCTTCGCGCTCTTCTTCTATCGGGCCTGGGCACAGGCGCGGCCGGCGGTCGGGCTGGACCGTCCGCAGGAGGACGGCTTTCGCCGGCAAGTCGGCGCGCTGGTCGGCATCGGCACCGCGGCGCGGCAGGAGCGCGACGAGATCCACGACGACGCGCGCCTGCATTTCGCGGGCCGCCTGGTGCGCCGGGTACACAACGCCGAGGGCGTGGAGGCGGTGCTCGCCAGCTACTTCGGCGTGCCGGTGCGGCTGGAGCCCTGGGTCGGGCACTGGATGGCCCTGCCCGCGCAGGAGCTCACGCGCCTCGGCCGCGGCGAGGCCGCCTGTTCACTGGGCATGGGCGCGATGCTGGGGCGGCGCGCGTGGGACCGCCAGCACCGCGTGCGCCTGCACATCGGGCCGCTCGCGCTGGAGCGCTATCGCGATTTCCTGCCCGTCGGCTCGGCGCGGCCGGTGCTGCAGCGCTGGATGCAGCAGCTGCTGGGCGGCGAGCTGTACTGGGACGCCGAGCTGATCCTGGAGAAAGAGGTAGTGCCGCCCACGCGGCTGGGCGCGCACACGGGCAATGCACCGCGCCTGGGCTGGGTGTCGTGGCTGGGCACGCGCCGGCGGACGCGCGACGCGGCCGACGTGCGCATCGACGGCGACGCGCCGCTGCTGCTGCGCGCCGCACTTGAATGAGCAACCGGGCCGTTCGTCCTGACGATGGAGAAGCACCATGAGTGAAATCAGCCGCACCGCCTTGTTCGGCAAGCTCAATGCGCTCGCCTACAAGGCGATCGAGGGCGCCACCGTGTTCTGCAAGATGCGGGGCAATCCCTACGTGGAACTCGAGCACTGGTTCGCCCAGCTGCTGCAGCAGCAGGACTCCGACCTGCACCGCGTGATCCAGCACTACGGGCTGGACATCTCGGCGATCGCCAAGGACATGACGGCCGCGCTCGACCGCCTGCCGCGCGGCGCCACCGCCATCAGCGACTTCTCGCCGCACATCGAGAACGCCATCGAGCGCGCCTGGACCTATGCCACGCTGCAGTTCGGCGAGGCGCAGGTCCGCACCGGCTACCTGCTGGTGGGCATGCTCAAGACGCCGAGCCTGCGCAACCCCTTGCTGGGCCTGTCGAGGCAGTTCGAGAAGGTCAAGGTCGAGGACCTGGCCGACAACTTTGCGAAGATCTGCGACCCCTCGCCCGAATCGAGGATGCGCGCGCAGGACGGCACCGGCATGGGCAGTGGAGCCCCCGGCGAGGACGCCGGCGCGATGGCCCCCGCCGCCATGGGCAAGGGCGATGCGCTCAAGAAGTTTGCTGTCGACCTCACCGAGAAGGCGAGGAAAGGGGAGATGGATCCGGTGACCGGGCGGGACGAGGAAATCCGCCAGATCGTCGACATCCTGATGCGGCGCCGCCAGAACAACCCGCTGCTCACCGGCGAAGCGGGCGTCGGCAAGACCGCGGTGGTGGAAGGCTTCGCCCAGCGGCTGGCGCGGGGCGACGTGCCGCCGCAGCTCAGGGAGGTGAAGCTGCTCACGCTGGACATCGGCCTGCTGCAGGCCGGTGCCAGCATGAAGGGCGAGTTCGAGCAGCGCCTGCGGCAGGTGATCGACGAGGTGCAGGCGTCGCCGACGCCCATCATCCTGTTCATCGACGAGATCCACACGCTGGTCGGCGCGGGCGGCGCGGCCGGCACCGGCGACGCGGCCAACCTGCTGAAGCCCGCGCTGGCGCGCGGCAACCTGCGCACCATCGGCGCCACCACCTGGGCCGAGTACAAGAAGTACATCGAGAAAGACCCGGCGCTCACGCGCCGATTCCAGGTGGTGCAGGTGCCCGAGCCCGACGAGACCAAGGCCATCCTGATGCTGCGCGGCGTGGCCAGCGTGCTGGAGAAGCACCACCGCGTGCAGCTGCTCGACGAGGCGATCGAGGCGGCGGTGAAGCTGTCGCACCGCTACATCCCCGCGCGGCAGCTGCCGGACAAGGCCGTGAGCCTGCTCGACACGGCCTGCGCGCGCGTCGCGGTCTCGCAGCATGCGACGCCGCCGGAGGTGGAAGATTGCCAGCGCCGCATCGAGGCGCTGACGGTGGAGCAGGAGATCATCGGCCGCGAGGAGGCCATCGGCATCGACGTGGGCAAGCGCTCGGCCCAGGTGCAGTCGCTGTTGGCGGAAGCGAAGGACCAGCTCGAGAAGCTCGATGCGCGCTGGAAGGAAGAGAAGGGCCTGGTCGATCGCTTGCTCGAATTGCGCGGCAAGCTGCGCGAAGGCAACAAGGCAGTCGATGAGGCGACGGCCGAGGGCGCCGCCCCGGACCGCACCGCGCTGCTGGCGCAACTGCACGAGCTCCAGGGCCAGATCAGCAGGATCCAGGGCGAGTCCCCGCTGATCCTCCCCTCGGTGGATTCGCAGGCCGTGTCATCGGTGGTCGCCGACTGGACCGGCATCCCCGTCGGCCGCATGCAGCGCAACGAGATCGAGACCGTGCTGAAGCTGCCCGCGCTGCTGGGCCAGCGCGTGATCGGCCAGGACCACGCGATGGAGATGATCGCCAAGCGCATCCAGACCGCGCGCGCCGGCCTGGACAACCCCGGCAAGCCGATCGGCGTCTTCATGCTGGCCGGCACCTCCGGCGTGGGCAAGACCGAGACGGCGATCGCGCTGGCGGAGGCCCTGTACGGCGGCGAGCAGAACATGATCGTCATCAACATGAGCGAGTACCAGGAGGCGCACACCGTCAGCTCGCTCAAGGGCGCGCCGCCGGGCTACGTGGGCTACGGCGAGGGCGGAGTGCTCACCGAAGCCGTGCGCCGCCGGCCCTACAGCGTGGTGCTGCTCGACGAGGTCGAGAAGGCGCACCCCGACGTGCACGAGCTGTTCTTCCAGGTCTTCGACAAGGGCTTCATGGAAGACGGCGAGGGCCGCAGCATCGACTTCAAGAACACGCTGATCCTGCTGACCACCAACGCCGGCACCGAGCTGATCGCCAGCTTGTGCAAGGACCCGGAGCTGATGCCCGACCCCGAGGGCATGGCCAAGGCGCTGCGCGAGCCCTTGTTGAAGATCTTCCCGCCTGCGCTGCTGGGCCGGCTGGTGACCATTCCCTACTACCCGCTGTCCGACGAGATGCTGGGGAAGATCGTCGAGTTGCAGCTCAAGCGCATCAAGAAGCGGGTGGAGGCGCGCTACCAGATCCCCTTCGAGTACGGCAACGACGTGGTGAAGCTTGTCGTGAGCCGCTGCACCGAGAGCGAATCGGGCGGCCGGATGATCGATGCGATCCTCACCAACACGATGCTGCCCGACATCAGCCGCGAGTTCCTGAACCGGATGATGGAAGGCCGGCCGATCGAGCGGGTGCAGGTGCGCGTGGCCGAGGGGCAGTTTGCCTACGGGTTCTGAATGCGAAGAAGAGATGTGCCCCGTCGTGGAACCGATCGGGAGTGCGGGCCACTCACCGTCGGCACATGACAAGGAGCAGCGCCGATGAGCAACCTCTCACCTTCAATCGCCCAACCCACGCCGACGGCCGATGCGCTTGATCCGGCGCTGGACTGGCTCCGGGCTCGCGAACTGCACGAGGCCGGCAGGTTCGACGAGGCCGAGCAAGGTTACGAGCGCGTCCTCGCGGCGATGCCGGACCATGCCGAGGCCCTGCACTTCAAGGGCCTGGCGGCGCACCAGCGCGGCGACCATGCAAGGGCGATCACGCTGATCCGCGCGGCCATCGCGCTGGACGGTGAGCAGTTCGGCTGGTACAGCAATCTCGGCAACGTGCTGCTGATGGCGGATCAAGCCGAAGCAGCGGGCGAGGCCTACGAGCAGGCACTGCGGCTGGCGCCGGAGCGCGCCGATATCCACAACAACCTCGGCGTGTTCCAGAGCGAGCGGGGACGGCTCGAGCAAGCGGAGTCCACGCTGCGCCGCGCCGTCGCGCTCGAGCCGGACAAGGCCGAGATCCATGCCAACCTCGGGCGCGTGCTGCTGCGCCTGGCGCGCAATGGGGAGGCGCTGGACTGCCTGGACGAGGCCCTGCGCCTGAACCCCGGCCTCACGATGGCGCTCCCCTTGCGGGGCCTCATCTACCGCAGGCTCGGGCGGGTGGACGCGGCGGCGCAGGTCTATCGGGACTGGCTGGCGAGGGACCCCGGGGACCCGACGGCGCTCCATCATCTCGCGGGCTGCTCGGGCGAGGCCGTGCCGGAACGCGCCGCCGACGCCTACGTGGAGCGCACCTTCAATGCCTTTGCCAGCACCTTCGACGCGACGCTGGCGAAGCTGGGCTACCGCGGGCCGGCGCAGGTCGCCGAGGCCGTGGCGCAGCACCTGGGCGAGCCGCGGGGCGCGCTGGACGTGCTGGATGCGGGCTGCGGCACCGGCCTGTGCGGCCCGCTAATCGCGCCGTACGCGCGGCACCTGGCCGGCATCGACCTGTCGCAGCCGATGCTCGACAAGGCGCGGCAGCGGGAGGTCTACGACACGCTGACGAAGGCCGAGCTCACCGCCTTCCTCGAGGCCGCGGAGCCAGCCTCCTGCGACCTCATCGTCGCGGCCGACGTGCTGATCTATTTCGGCGCGCTGGGCAGCCTCACCCGGGCCGCGGCGAAGGTCCTGCGGCCGGGCGGCTGGCTGGTCTTCACCGTCGAGGCCCAGGACGGCGAGGAGGGCGCCGGTTTCCGGCTCCACCCCCACGGCCGCTACAGCCATCGCGAGAGCTACCTGCGCGAGGTGCTCGGAGCCGCCGGCATCGCGGTCGAGGGGCTGGAACGCGTGGAACTGCGCGTCGAGAGCGGCGAGCCCGTGGACGGGTGGGTGGTGTCGTGCAGGAAAGAGGCACCGTCCCCAGCGGACTAGCAAACAGAAGGAGAGCCATGGCCGAAGACACGCAGTTCACCATCAAGAGCGATTCGCCCGCCGCCGGCGAGCTGATGTTCTGGAGCGTGGCCGGCCATGAAGGGCTGTCGCGGCCCTCGGTCTATGAGCTGACGGTGCTGTCGAAGAACCGGCAGCTCGATGCCAAGGACATCCTGGGCCGCGCCTTCGACGTGGTGATGGAGTTCCTCGACGCCGATGGCGGCAAGCACGAGCGGCACTGCCAGGGCCATGCGGTGCGCTTCATGCGCTGCGGGCAGGTGGGGCGCTACTTCGAGTACCGCATCCAGCTGCGCTCCTGGTTCTGGCTGCTGAGCAAGCGCACGAACTCGCGCATCCTGCAGGACAAGCCGGTGCTGGAAGTGCTCGACGCGGTGTTCGAGGACAGCCCCATCAAGCGCTTCAAGAAGCTCAAGTCCGAGAACGTGATCGGCACGCACAACGCGCGCCGCTACTGCGTGCAACACCAGGAAAGCGACTACGACTACCTGTCGCGCCTGCTCGAGGACGAGGGCATCTACTACTGGTTCGACGCCCACGAGGCGCCGGGCACCATGCACCTGGCCGACAGCAGCGACGTGGCGCACGCCAAGCTGCCGGTGACCGACACGCTGCGCTTCGCACAGGACGGCGCCAGCGAGGGCCGTTTCAACGAGATCAGCCGCTGGGTCGCGGCGCGCCGCTTCGAGACCGGCAAGCACGCGGCGCGCGACAGCGACTTCAAGGCGATCCGCAAGAAGCTGGGCGTGGACATCGACGCCTCCGACAACCACGAGCTGGCCGACCTCGAAACCTTCGAGTTCCCGGGCGGCTACTTCAGCACCGACGACGCCGAGAACACGGCCAAGATCCGCGCCGACGAGCTCAGTGCGCGGCGCGATCGCCACTGGGCGCTGACCACCTGGCCGGACGTGGCCGCAGGACTGGCCTTCAAGCTGGAAGGCGACCCGGACGGCGTGCGCAACGGCGAATACATCATCGCCGGCTGCACCTTCGTCGCGACCCATCCTGGGTACGAGGGGCTGGAGGGCTACAAAGGCACTGCGCTGCCGGCCGAACTGCTGCGCCAGGCGCTGGCCGACGACGCCGTCAACCGCGAGTCGCGCGAGCTGCTGCAGCAGCTGATCGAGGACACGCCGGTCTTGCGCGAGGGCGTGCGCGGCGCCAGCGCCTTCCTGCTGACGGTGCTGCCGATGGAGATCCCATTCAAGCCGCCGCGCCTGACGCCGCGGGTGCGCATGCCGGGGCCGCAGACCGCGATCGTGGTGGGGCCCGAGGGCGAGGAACTGCACGTGGACGACCATGGCCGCATCAAGGTTCATTTCCACTGGGACCGCTACGGCCAGCGCGACCAGAAGTCGACCTGCTGGGTGCGCGTCTCGCAGCCCTGGGCCGGAAAGGGCTGGGGCGGCTACTTCATCCCGCGCATCGGCCAGGAGGTGATCGTCGACTTCCTCAACGGCGATCCGGACCGCCCGATCGTCGTGGGGCGGGTCTACAACGACGAGCAGCCGATCCCTTACAAGTCGCCCACCCAGAGCGGCTTCCGCAGCCGCTCGACGCCCGGCGGCAACGCCAACAACTACAACGAGATCCAGTTCGAGGACAAGAAGGGCGAGGAGGTGCTCTCCATCCACGCCGAGCGCAACATGGCGCGCAGCGTCGAGGTGGACGACTCGGCGACCGTCGGACGCGACCAGAGCCTGGTGGTCCAGCGCGACCAGAGCAGCATCGTGCAGCGCGACCAGACGCTGGCCGTCACGCGCGACCGCAGCATCCACGTCAAGAACAACGAATCGCACGTGGTGGACCTGGCCCAGAAGCTCAAGGTCGGCACCAACCAGGACAACCACGTGGTCGGCAACCAGAGCACCCAGGTCGACGGGGTGCACACGATGGTGGTCAAGGGCGCGATCAACACCGACACCAAGGCCACCCGCACCGAGAACACCACCGGCAACGAGTCCCGCACCATCGGCGGCAACCAGACGGTCAACATCACCGGCAACCTGTCGTACAAGGCCGCGAAGATGACCTTCGAGGCCGGCCACATCGAGCACAAGGTGACGGGCGCGAACTCGGTGGTCCACACCTCGCCGAACGGCCCGTACACGATCATGGCGAACAAGTTCTCGCTGCTGAGCAATACCGACGCCTCGATCCTCGCCGTCGGCAAGATCAACCAGACGTCGATCGAGAACAACACGACGGTGCTGGGCACCAACACCAGCGGCTACATCGGGCACGCGAGCGAGACCAACATGGGCCTGGCGCGCAGCACCTTCCTCGGGCTGGCGGTGGACACCTTCATGGGCGCGCAGATCAGCTCCACGCTGGCGGTGCAGATGGAGGCGGTGGCGGCCGCGAAGATCAGCGCCTCGGTGGGTCCGCACCTGGAGCTGATCTCGATGAAGGTCTACTCGCCGGGCGGCGGCGCGGCCGGCGGCACCGAATTGATAGCGGCCGACGCGGCGGTGGCGGCCGAGGTGCTGGGCGTGATGGCGGGCCTCAGCGTGTTCTCCGCCGCCATGGGCTTCTCCGAGCTGTCGGACCAGTACAGCACCGCGCGCCAGGAGTTGCGCGACGCGGCCCAGGCCGCGGCCGATGCCGGGCATCCGGGGCTGGCAGCGCGCCTCAACCGGCTGTCGCAATCGGGCGGCGCGACCGGCAACGACGTGGGCGCGCTCACCAGCGGGCCGGCGCCGAACAGCACGCAGGCCACCAGCGGCGATGGCATCGCGCCCGCCGATGCCCCCTTCCAGCTGCCGCCGGCGCCGGGGTCCGGCGGCTCGGGTGGCTCGGGCGGTTCCGGCGGATCGGGCGGCGGCTAGTCATGCATGTGATCAAGCCCCAGGTGCTCGGCCTGTCGGCACGGCCGATGGAGTACCGCAAGCGCTTCGGCCTGTGCGTCTCGGGCTACCTGCACGTGCCTTTCGCGCAGGCTGCGCGCGGCACGCTGTGGAACGAGCAGTCGATGTGGAACTTCCTCACGGCCGAGATGGCGGTGCCGCTGATCGACGAGGGCATCGCCAAGCTCACGCCCGAATTCCTGGTGCACGGCCATGCCTGGCCCGCGCCCGGGCGGCCGGAAGCGGTGGCGGTGCGCGCGCGGCTCGGCGCGCGCGACAAGACGCTGCTGGTCTTCGGCGATCGCTATTGGGACGCGGGCGCGCCCAGCCGGCCGCGGCCTTTCGAGCGGATGCCGCTGGCCTGGACCCACGCCTACGGCGGCCCCGACTTCGCGCCCAATCCGCAAGGCCGCGGGCGCAGCGTCGAAGGCGGCGTGCAATGGCTGCCGAACCTGGAATTGCCCGGGGCGCGGCTGCAGCGGCCGGACCAGGCGGTGACGCCGGCCGGCTTCGGCCCGCTCGACGTCATGCATCCGCAGCGCGCCGCCTTGCGCGGCACCTACGACGACGCCTGGCTCCAGGCGCACGCGCCGGGCTTCCCGCCCGACGTCGACTGGCGCTACTTCAACCTGGCGCCCAGCGACCAGTGGCTGGAGGCGCCCTTGCGCGGAGACGAGCACTACGCGCTCGACCACATGCATCCCGAACGCCCCCGCATCGAGGGGACGCTGCCAGGGCTGCGGGTGCGCGCCTTCGCGAATTACAGGGTCGACGGCGACACGCGGCTGCGCGAGATCCCGATGCGGCTGACGACCGTGTGGTTCTTCCCGCACGCCGAGCGCATGGTGCTGATCCACCAGGGCCTTGCCGAGACCGGCGAGGATGACGGGGCCGAAGTGCGCCAGCTGCTCGGTGCCGTCGAGCGCCTCGACGAGCCGCGCGCGCCCGAGCACTACCTGGAGGTGCTCGGCAAGCGGCTCGATGGCCGGCGCGCGGCGGTGCAGGCGCTCAACGATGCGGACCTGGTCCCGGCCGGACTGGACACTGTCGACCCCGGGCAGGAGCAGGCGCAGGCCGTGATGAAGTCCGACGGCCTGCGCGAGGACGCGCAATACCGGCGCGCGCAGATCGACGTCGAGATGGCGCGCGACCAGCTGCGCGCGCAGGGCAAGGACCCGGACGCCCTCGGCGTGCGCCTGGCGCCCCGCGAGAAGCCGCCGACCGCGCAGGAGCTGCCGGCCTACCTCGAGAAGCTCGAGGCCGAGATGGAGAAGCAGCAGTGGGCCGCCGTCGAGGACGCGGTGACGCAGCTGGAAAACGCGCAGGCCTTCATGCGCGAGAAGAAGCTGGACCCCGAGCGACTGGTGCACCGCGGGCCGCCCAGCTACCGCGCGAGCGCGCAGCTGGCCGAGATCGAGAAGGGCTTCGCGCTCGGCGAGCGCATCTTCGACCGGTCGACGATGGCGCCGCAGCTCCTGTTGCAGGAAGTGGCGCACCACCTCGATTACCTGAAGAGCGCCCACATGCAGCCCCCGGTCGCGCCGCTCGCGGGCGAGCGTGCGGCCGAGGCCCGGCGCGAGATCGAATGGCTTCTCGCGCGCGGCACCAGGCAGCTGCCGGCCGCGGACTTCACCGGCGCGGACTTTTCCAACCTCGATCTGCGCGGCATCGACTTCACCGGCGCCTGGCTCGAAAGCGCCCGCTTTTCCGGCGCCAACCTGTCGGGCGCGATCTTCCGCGCCGCGGTGCTGGCCCATGCCGACCTGCGCGGCGCGATCGCGATCGGGACCGTCTTCCAGGCCGCCAACCTGGGCCGCGCGCTGCTGGGAGGCGCCGTCTTCGACCGGGCCGAGTTCTCGGGCGCCAACCTGCAGTACTGCGGCTTCGAGGCGACCCAGCTGCGCCAGGCCCGCCTGGCGGGCGCCGAGCTGATGGACACGCGCTGGGGCGCGGCCGACTGGAGCGGCGTGGTGGGCCCGGGCCTGCTCTTCTACAAGCTGGACATGAAGGGCGTGGTGCTGGCCGAGGCCGAGCTCGCCGCGTGCAACTTCATCGAGTGCGACTTGCAGGGGCTGGACTTCCGCGGTGCGAAGCTGGCGGGCAGCAACTTCATCGGCTGCCGGCTGGCGCGCGCCGATTTCAGCGGCGCCCATCTGGCTGGCGCCAGCTTCGTGCAGGCCACCAGCCTGGCGCAGGCCGAATTCTCGGGCGCCGACCTGCAGGGAGCCAACCTCGGCGAATGCAATCTCACCGGCGCGCGGCTGGTGCGCGCACGGCTCGACGGCGCCAACCTCGGCATGGCGCAATTGGCCGACTGCGATGCGCGCCTGGCGAGCGCCAAGGGCGCGCTGCTTCGCAAGGCGGTGCTGACGCGGGCGCGGCTTGCGGGCGTCGACTTCAAGGACGCGATCCTGCAGCGCGCCGACTTGCGCGGCGCCGATCTGCGCAACGCCAACCTGTTCGGCGCCGACCTGTCGCGCATCAGGCTCGACGGCGACGCGCGCCTCGAGGGCGCGCTGCTGCAGCGGGCGCGCACCTGGCCCCGGCTGGCGCCCGAGCAGCATGCGGGGGGCACGCCATGAAGGCGCAACTGCTGGCCTATGCCGCCGCACTGGGCGAACCGATCGAAGGCCAGGACCTGCGCAAGGGGGCGTTCGCGAAGAGCTACCTCGGTGGCGGCATCTTCACGCGCACGCAGCTGGCGCAGGCCGACTTCCGCGGCGCCGATGCGCGCGAGACGCTGTTCGACCAGTGCGACCTGCGCGGCGCGCTCTTCAACGGCGCCAACCTTCGGCGCGCCGTCTTCAACCAGTGCGAGCTCGAGCATGTGGATTTCCGCGAAGCCAACCTGCACGGCGCCACCTTCACCGGCTGCCGGCTCGCGCATGGGCAGCTCACCGGCGCGGCACTCGACATGGCGACCTTCTCCGCCTGCCGGCTCGACCACGCGGGGCTGGCCGGCTGCTCGCTCGAATCGGCCGCCTTCCTGGGCAGCAGCCTGGTCGACGTCAACGCCGACGACAGCCGCTGGCTGCACACCTCGGTGATGGAATGCGACCTGGCGCGCCTGAGCTGGGAGCGTGCCGGCCTGCGCCGCGTGATCTTCCACAAGACCGGGCTCGCGCAGAAGTCCTTTGCCGGGCTGGCGCTGGATGGTTGCCAGTTTTCCTACCTCGACCTGAGCGGCGCGCGCTTCGCGCAGGTGGCGATGCGGCAGTGCAACTTCCAGGGCGCGATGCTGGAGGGTGCCGACTTCACCGGCGTGCAGGCGCCCGGCGCCGTGTTCTGCGAGGCCCGCGGAACGGGCGTGAGCTTCGCGGGTGCCCGGCTGCGGCAGGCGCTGTTCACCGCCAGCATCTTCCCGGCCGCGCGCTTCGACGGCGCCGATCTCTACCAGTGCCATTTCGCGCGCGCGCAGTTGCCGGGCGCGGTGCTGCGCGGCGCCGAACTGACCTATGCGGACTTCAGCCATGCCGACCTGCGCGCAGTGGATGCGCGCGAGGCGACGCTTTTCCGCACCGTGCTGCATCGCGCGGCCACCGACCATGCGCAGTTGCCCGACCGCGTCCGCGCGCTGGAGACCGATCCCGCGCTGGCGCAGGCGGAGGACTGGCAGCCGGTGGCGGGCTGAGGCGCAATGGCAGGCACGCAATGGCGGACATGCAATGACAGCAACGAAATGACAAGGAGCACGCAACCATGAGCGATTCCTCATCCATTGCCGGGCAACCGGCCCGGCGCGGCCTGCCGGGCGGCGCCACGCCGGCACAGTCCTGCGTCGGCCTGGTGACAGGCGTCGCGGGCCGGGCCTTCGCCATCCGCAGCGGCGGGCTCGAAGCCGTCGGACGGCGGGCCGCGAGCTGCCTGCTGGAGCCGGTGGCAGGCGACACGGTCGCCTGCCTGCTGGTGGCGCCGGACGAGCTCTGGGTAGTGGCCGTCCTGCAGCGCGAGGAGGGCGCGGCGCACCTGCTGCGCAGCGAGGCGCCGCTCAAGGTCGAAGCGCCGGCGCTCAGCTTCGAGGTCTCGCATCTCGAACTGCGCGCCGCGCGCGCGGAGATGGCCGCGGGCGACGCCGAGTTCAGCTGCAGCCGGCTGCGCGTGGTGGCGGGTGCTATCAAGCTGGTGGGCCTGGCGCTGAACAGCGTCTTCGACCGGGTCACCCACTTCAGCAAGCATCACCTGCGCACCACGCAGGGCATCGACCGGGTGCAGGCCACGCACCTGGAGATCGAGGCCGAGCAGCTGCTGCGGCTGTCGGGCGAGCATGCGCTGATCAACGGCGACAAGCTGGTCAAGACCCGCGGCGGGCAGATTCATTTCGGGTGACACCATGTTCGCCAACTGCCAGATGATGGGCACCGACATGGGATTTCCGGACGTGTGCCTCACGCCGGCGCCCCCCTCGCCCTCGCCGATCCCGATCCCCTATCCCAACATCGCCATGGGGCCGATGGCGGTTCCCAACTGCCCGAACATCCTGATCATGGGCATGCCGGTGCACAACCTCGCGACCACCATCCCGATGACCAACGGCGACAACCCTGGCGTGGCGACCGGGGTCGCCTCGGGCACGGTGATGGGCCCGAGCCGGCACCTGACGGGCGCCTTCACGGTGCTCTACATGGGCATGCCGGCGACGCGCCTCACCAGCATGTCGCTGCAGAACAGCACCAATTGCCCGGGCGCGCGCGTCGTGCCCAGCCAGGCACTGGTCCTGATGCTGGCGCCATGACGCCTCCTCACTCGACGGAGCCACGATCGTGATTCGCATATCGGTCCTCACTCACCAGGGCGCCCACGCGGGCCGCACGCTGAGCGCGCAGTTCGATGCGCAGGGCGGCACCATCGGGCGCGCGCCGGCCAACACGCTGGTGCTCGACGACCCCGACCGCACCGTCTCGCGCGTGCATGCGCAGGTGCTGTGCCGCGAGGGGCAGTACTTCATCGTCGACCGCGGCAGCAACCCGATGCTGTGCAACGGCCGGCCGCTGGGCGCGGGCAACGAGGCCGCGCTGTCGCAGGGCATGCGGCTGGTCATCGGGGGCTTCGAGCTGGTGGTGGAGGCGGCGCCCTCCGCGGCGTCCGCAGGCGCTGCCGCG
>NZ_LMTS01000054.1 GCF_001541225.1 Variovorax sp. WDL1
CCGACGTGCAGGGCGTGGCCGGCACCTGGAAGGACCTCACCGAGTCGGTCAATTTCATGGCCGGCAACCTGACCTCGCAGGTGCGCAACATCGCCGACGTGACCAAGGCGGTGGCAGCGGGCGACCTCTCCAAGAAGATCACGGTGGACGTGAAGGGCGAGATCTCCGAGCTGAAGAACACCATCAACACCATGGTGGACCAGCTGAACTCCTTCGCCGCGGAGGTGACGCGGGTGGCCCGAGAGGTGGGCACCGAAGGCAAGCTGGGCGGCCAGGCCGACGTGCAGGGCGT
This sequence comes from Variovorax sp. WDL1, assembly GCF_001541225.1. Lineage (GTDB taxonomy): Bacteria > Pseudomonadota > Gammaproteobacteria > Burkholderiales > Burkholderiaceae_C > Variovorax. The sequence continues at coordinate 293 of NZ_LMTS01000054.1, forward strand.
GGCCG
>NZ_LMTS01000112.1:0-6795 GCF_001541225.1 Variovorax sp. WDL1
GCACGACGATGCGCATGCCGCGCGCGGCGTTGAAGACGATCCTGTAAAGGCGCGCGTTCATGCTCTTCCTTCCGACCTGAGCATCAGAAGGAAGCCTCCTCTGGCATTCATCACATCGACCCTTGTTCTTTTTGAAAGGGCCGGATTCTGGCGTGCACCTCTGCGATATTTGCCGAGGCGTCAGAAAGCGTCAGATTGCCGTGGTCGAGTGCACGGCCGTGCGGGCACGGCTCAATCAATTCCTTGGGTCTCTTAGCGCCAGCTGAAATCGGGAGCGGACATCCGGATGTCCGCTTCCGTGAGCCGTGATCATCCTGCTGGTGGACGCCTAGAATTCCGCCCCATGACCTTCCTGGACAAGCTGCGCGCCGCCGAGCGCCGCAACGGCTCGCTGCTGTGCGTGGGCCTCGACCCCGAACCCGCCAGGTTCCCCGCCCGGTTGAAGGGTGATGCCAGCAAGATCTACGACTTCTGCGCCGCCATCGTCGATGCCACGGCCGACCTGGTGATCGCCTTCAAGCCGCAGATCGCCTACTTCGCCGCGCACCGCGCCGAAGACCAGCTCGAAAAGCTGATGGAGCACCTGCGCCGCAACGCCCCCCAGGTGCCGGTGATCCTCGACGCCAAGCGCGGCGACATCGGCTCCACCGCCGAGCAGTACGCGCACGAAGCCTTCGAGCGCTACGGCGCCGACGCGGTCACGCTCTCGCCCTTCATGGGCTTCGATTCGGTCGAGCCCTACCTGCGCCATGAGGGCAAGGGCGCCTTCCTGCTGTGCCGCACCAGCAATCCGGGCGGCGACGACCTGCAGGCCCAGCGCCTCGCCGGCGTGGAAGGCCAGCCCTTCCTGTATGAACACATCGCGAAGCTGGTGCAGGGCCCGTGGAACCTGAACGGCCAGCTGGGCCTGGTGGTCGGCGCCACCTACCCGGCCGAGATCGAGCGGGTGCGCGCGCTCGCACCGACCGTGCCTCTCCTGATCCCCGGCGTCGGCGCCCAGGGCGGCGACGCGATCGCCACGGTGCGCGCGGGCTGGCGCGCCGATGCGCCGATCGTGGTCAGTTCCTCGCGCGCCATTTGTTACGCCTCGGCCGGCGAGGACTTCGTCCAGGCCGCACGGGATGAGGCCATTCGTACTCGCGACCGCCTCGAGCAAGCCAAGAACTGAAACCGTCCTCGTCGGCGCCGACCGGCATCAATTGTGTCCAGTGACGAAAAAAGTCACATTTCGGAACAATTGTTGTCGACGTTTCTCGCCTTGAGGGCTCCGCGCGTACGGCCAGGGGCCGGCATGGCACTTGCCTTGAGGGGCACGGCGTCACGCGCCGAGGAGCGAGGAACTCATGGTGGAAGATCCAGCGAACGATCGCGTGGAAGCGATCGACGAGCCACTGCGCGCGCCTGAAGCGCGTGCAGACAACGCCGCGGCCACGGCAGGACCGCGCAATCTCCTGCCGCTGGCGGCTGCACTGGGCGCCATGGCGGCGCTCGCGGCCTGTGGTGGTGGTGGCGGCGGCGGTGGCGGCGGCTTCGCCGGACTGGGCATCGGCGACAACGGTGGGAGCAGCGGCGACACGGTCCAGGCCGGCACCTTGAGCCCCCTGGCCAGCACGCCGACCGCACAGACCTACGTCTACACCCAGGCCAAGACCGACGAGGATGCCGCGCGCTTCCTGCTGCAGGCGCAGTTCTCCGCCTCCGAGGCCGAGATCGCCGTGGTGCGCACCCAGGGCTACCTGCCCTGGCTCGGCGAGCAGATGGACCGGGCGCCGGCGCAGACCGGCTGGGCCTGGATCGCGAGCAAGCCCCACGGCACCGTCAACACCGACGACATGATCTGGAACCAGCTCATGACCTCGGCCGACGGCGTACGCAAGCGCATGGCGCTGGCGCTGTCCGAGATCTTCGTGGTCTCGGCCAACGACGTCAGCTCCAACTGGACCGCGCTCATGTTCGCCCAGTACTGGGACACGCTGGTCAGGGGCGTCACCGGCAACTTCCGCCAGTTGCTGGAGGAGGTGACGCTCAACCCCGCGATGGGCTACTACCTCAACACCAGGGGCAACCAGAAGGAGAACGCCCAGGGCCGACAGCCCGACGAGAACTACGCGCGCGAGGTCATGCAGTTGATGAGCATCGGCCTCTACCAGCTCAATGCCGACGGCTCGGTCAAGGCCGGCGCCGACGGCACGCCCCTGGAGACCTATACGCAGGACGACGTCACCAACCTGGCACGCGTGTTCACCGGCTACGACCTCGACATCCCCGCCGCCGAGCGCAACGCCTTCACGCCGCCGGGCGAGAGCTACACCATCGAGACCAATGCCTGGACCCAGCGGCCGATGGCGCTCACCGCCTCGCGCCATTCGATGCTGGAGGCCAGGTTCCTCGGGGCCACCGTGCCTGCCAACACCGAGGGCAGGGCCGCGCTCAAGATCGCGCTGGACACGCTGTTCAGCCATTCCAATGTCGGGCCTTTCATTGGCCGGCAACTGATCCAGCGCCTGGTCACCAGCAACCCGAGCGCCGCCTACGTGAAGCGCGTGTCCGACGTCTTCGCCGACAACGGCGCCGGCGTGCGCGGCGACATGAAGAGCGTGTTCGCCGCGGTGCTGCTCGACAACGAGGCGCGCAGCCCCGCGGGTCTCGCAGACCCGAACTTCGGCCACCTGCGCGAGCCGATGCTGCGGCTGGTGCAGTGGGGGCGCACCTTCGGTGCCGCCTCGGCGGCCGGCACCTGGAAGATCGGCAACCGCTCCGACGCGGCGAGCTCGCTGGGCCAGAGCCCGTTGCGCTCGCCTTCGGTCTTCAACTTCTTTCGCCCTGGCTACGTGCCGCCGTCCAGCGCGATGGCGGATGCCAGGCTGGTCGCGCCGGAATTCCAGCTGGTCAACGAGACCAGCGTGGGCGGTTATCTCAACTTCATGCAGAACGTGCTGCCCAACGGCTTCAACGGCAGGGACGTCGTCGCGAGCTACGCCGCCGAGAAGACGCTGGTGCTCGATCCGGCCGCGCTGGTGCGCCGCCTCAACCTGCTGATGTCGGCCAACCAGCTCGATGCCGGCACCGTTGCGCTGATCACCAATGCCCTGACCACGCCGGCAGTCACTGCGACAAGCAGCGACACCCTCAAGAACAACCGGGTGTACGCCGCCGTGCTCATGGTGATGGCCGCGCCGGGCTACCTGGTCCAGAAATGAGGAAAGCGTGATGCACCTGATCGATCCCCAGGCCCATACCCGCCGCGCCTTCCTGCGCCGCTCGGGCCAGCTCGCCGTTGCCGGCAGCGCGCTGCCGTTTGCGCTCAATCTCGCCGCCATCGGCGAGGCGGCTGCGCAGGCCGCTCCGGGCGATGACTACAAGGCGCTGGTGTGCGTCTTCCTGTTCGGCGGCAACGACTACGCCAACACCGTCGTCACCTACGACGACACCAGCTACAACGCCTACAGCGCAATCCGCGGCGGTGCCGCCGGCCAGGCCGCCGGCGGCGTTGCGCTGGCCAAGGCCGATCTTGTTTCGACGCTGCTCAGCCCGAGCACGCCGCTGGCGGACGGGCGGCAGTACGCGCTGCACCCCGCCATGACCGCGCTGGCAGGCCTGTTCAACACCGACGGCAGGATGGCGGTGCAGCTCAACGTCGGCCCGCTGGTGGTGCCGCTCACGCGCGCCCAGTTCAACAACAGCAACAAGAAGCTCTACCCGCAGCCGCCGAAGCTGTTTTCGCACAACGACCAGCAATCGACCTGGCAGTCGTCCTCGCCCGAGGGCTCGACCGTGGGCTGGGGCGGCAACATCGGCGACCTGATGCTCACGCAGAACAGCAACGCGCTGTTCACCTGCATGTCGGTTTCGGGCAACGCGGTGTTCCTCTCCGGCGACACGGCGCTGCAGTACCAGGTCAGTACCGGCGGCGCGGTCAGGATCGGCAGCGTGACGGGCAGCAACGTGTACGGCTCCAGCTCGGTCAAGGCCGCGATGGCGCAGCTCGTGCAGCAGGCGCGCGGCCATGCGCTCGAGAACGAATACAACCGGATCACGAAGCGCGCGGTCGAGGCCGAAGGCAGCGTCACCTCGGCCATCGGCGCCGCCTACGCCGCGGGCACCTTCCCGGACACCGGGCTCGGCCGGCAGCTCGCGATGGTCGCGCGCCTGATCCGCGGCCGTGCCGCGCTGGGTACCCGGCGGCAGGTGTTCTTCGTCTCGATGGGCGGCTTCGACCTGCACGACAACCTGATCGCCAACCAGCCCGGGCTGATGAGGCAGCTGAGCGACGCCATGGCTGCCTTCTATCGCGAGACGGTCGCGCTCGGCCTGGCCGACAAGGTCACGGCTTTCACGGCCTCCGACTTCGGCCGCACGCTCGCCTCCAACGGCGACGGCTCGGACCATGGCTGGGGTGGCCACCATTTGGTCGTCGGGGGTGCGGTGAAGGGCAAGCAGATCTACGGCACGCCGCAGGTGGTCAGCATCAACAACGATTCGAAGCTGGCCGGCTACGAGGGGCATGTGGGGCAGGGGCGGCTGATCCCCTCGACCTCGGTCGACCAGTACGGCGCCACGCTGGCGAGCTGGTTCGGCGTGCCCGCCGGCAGCCTGGAGAACATCCTGCCGAACCTCAGGAACTTCGGCGGGGACGTGAACGGGATCAACTACCCGAAGAACATCGGGTTCATGATTTGAGGCGTCGGCTTCGTCGACGGAGCGTCGATCTGCCAAGGCGAATCGAGCCGATGGTTGGCTAAAATGGCTATCGAAAGGGGCCAACCATGCAAGTGACAGCGACTGAAGCCAAGAACCGATTCGGCTACTACCTCGGGCAAGCCGAGCGCGAGCCCGTGCACATCATGAAGAACGACCGCGTTGCCGGCGTGATCGTCTCGGCGGCCCGTTTTGCTGAACTTGAAGCGGCCGAACAGCAGAAGTCGATGGCAAAGCGTCGTCGCGATTTCAATGACACCTACAAGGAGTGGATCGCGTCCCAGAACGATCTGGTGGAGCGCATTGGTGTCTTTGGCGAAGAGTTCAGGCCTTGGTAGGTCGACGCGGACATGGCCCAGTTCGACGTCTACCCCAATCCATCGAAGCATCAACGCGCCGACATCCCCTGGATCGTCGACATCCAGAGCGATCTGCTGTCCGCACTCTCGACACGGCTGGTGGTTCCGCTGGCGCTTCGCAAGCACATGCCGCCCGCGTTGCCACGGGTCCTTTGCCCTTCCCTGCAGTGGGAGGGCGAAACGCTGGTCGCGCTGCCGCACATGGCTGCGCCGATTCGCACCAGGGATCTCGGCTCTTCCAAGGGCAACTTGAAGTCGGAGGCCAGCGCGCTTGTCGGCGCCATCGACGCCGTCATCAGCGGTATTTGACCCAAGGAGCGCGGCACGAGGCACTGCCATACTGGAGGGCCCGCGTTTCAAAGGAGACTCCGATGAAATACACCGGCAGCTGCCACTGCGGCCGGATCGCCTTCGAGGTCGAGGGCGAGATCCAGGGCGCGATGGCGTGCAATTGCTCGATGTGCCAGCGCAAAGGCTCGCTGCTGTGGTTCGTGCCGCACGAGAAGCTCGTGCTCAAGACGCCTCCCGGGAACATGAGCACCTACCTGTTCAACAAGCACGTCATCTCGCACCGCTTCTGCCCCGTCTGCGGCATCCATCCCTTCGGCGAGGGCACCGATCCCAAGGGCAACAAGATGGCGGCCATCAACATCCGATGCATCGAGGACATCGACCTCGAGTCGGTGCCGGTGCAACATTTCGACGGGCGCTCGAAGTGAGCCCCCCCGAGCTCGAGGCCTATCTGCACGCACACATCCCGCTGTCGAAGGCCATGCAGGTGAGCGTGCTGACGGCCGACGATTCGGCCGTGGTGCTCGCGGCACCGCTGGCGCCCAACATCAACCACCGCGAGACGGTGTTCGGCGGCAGTGCCTCCGCAGTGGCCATCCTCGCCGCCTGGTCGCTGCTGCACACCCGGCTTCAGCGCGCCGGCATCGCGAGCCGGCTGGTGATCCAGCGCAACAGCATGGACTATGGGTTGCCCATCACCGGGGACTTCACTGCGCGATCCTTCATACCCGAAGAGGTCCAGGCCTGGCCGGCCTTCCTGCGCATGCTGACTCGCAAGGGGCGGGGTCGCATCGCGGTCGCAGCGGTGCTGGAGCAGGACGGCCGCGAGGTCGGCCGACTCGAAGGCGAATTCGTGGCGCTGGGCTCATTCGGCGCCTGAAACGGCCGTTGCCTTTCGCCGGCCGCCGCACCACAGTACGCCGACCATGACGACCCCTTCCTTCCCCCTCGAAGGCGGCTGCACCTGCCGCGCCGTGCGCTACCGCATGAACACGCGGCCCCTGTTCGTCCATTGCTGCCATTGCCGCTGGTGCCAGCGCGAGACCGGCAGCGCCTTCGCCCTCAACGCGATGATCGAGGCCGACCGCCTGCAGCGGCTGCAGGGCGAACCCGAGCTGGTGCTCACGCCCTCGCTGAGCGGCAAGGGCCAGAAGATCGCGCGTTGCCCGCATTGCCGGGTCGCGCTGTGGAGCCACTACGCTGGCGCGGGCGAGGCGGTGTGTTTCGTGCGCGTCGGCACGCTCGACATGCCGGACCACCTGCCGCCCGACATCCACATCTTCACGTCCTCGAAGCAGCCCTGGGTGCAGCTGCCGCCCGGCGTGCCCGCAGTGCCCGAGTACTACCGCAGCGCGGAGCATTGGCCGGCCGACAGCCTGGAACGCGGCAGGGCGCTGAAGGCCGCGCGCGCCTCAGCCGCTGCCAGCGGCTGAGGCAGCCCCTCAGC
>NZ_LMTS01000112.1:6821-19653 GCF_001541225.1 Variovorax sp. WDL1
CCGCGTCGCCCCCAGCCGCTGCGAGACCTCGCCGGCGCAGCGCTTCAGCGCCTGCGCAACCGGCCCCTCCCAGCTGGCATCGAAGACCGCCGTCGTCCCGATCGCCGTGATCGCCAGCGCGATCGCGCCCGTGTGGTCGAACACCGGCGCCGACATCGCGCTCACCCCCGGCACGATCTCCCCGTCCGAGCGGCTCATGCCGTGTTCGCGCACCGCGTGCAGCTGCGCCTCGAAGGACTTCCAGTCCGGCAGCGGCGGCGCCGGGGGCATCCCTACGTGGCGCTCCGGCTGCGGGCTGCCCCTCTCGCGCCGCCGCTCCTTTTCCAGCATGCGCTTGACCACCTCGGCGTCGAGGTAGGCGGCGAACAGCCGGCCCGAGGCGGTGCTGGTCAGCGAGAACACCGTGCCGTGCCGCATGCTGACATGCAGGGCGGCGGGCGATTCGGCCACCCGCACGATGGTGGCGCCGCGGTCGCCCCACACCGCGATCGCCGTGGTGTGGCCGATCTCCTGCGCCAGCCCCGCCACCAGCGGCGTGGCGACGTGCACCGGATCGGCCTGCTGCAGGCTGATCAGCCCCAGTTGCAAGGCGAGCGGACCGAGCAGATAGTGGCCACTGGCACGGTCCTGCTCGATCAGCCCGAGCCGGCTGAAGCTGACCAGGTAGGGATGCGCCTTGGCGGGCGACATGTCGGCCTCCCGGGCAAGGTCCTTCAGCGCCATCGGCCGGCCGTGGTGAACCAGTGCGCGCAGCAGCTGGCCGCCCACCTCGATGCTCTGGATGCCGCGCTGCGCGCGATCGCTGTTGTCAGTGGCCATGACCGTCCCGCCGTTTGTTCATGCAGAAGGCATTAGACATGACCGGAAAGCCGGACTACACTCCCGCTTCGTTCGTTCACTGCGAATAAGTTCAACTTAGACGAATTTCCACAAGGAGACCCCCGATGAGCCAGACCAAGGTTTTCGCCAGCCAGGCCGACCTGGAAGAAAAGAAGATCACCTTCAGCCAGATCTCCGAGCACGCCTGGGCCTACACGGCCGAGGGCGACCCCAACACCGGGATCATCATTGGCGACGACGCCGTGCTCGTGGCCGACACGCAGGCCACGCCCGCCATGGCGGCCGACGTGGTGCGCCGCATCCGCGAGGTGACCGACAAGCCCATCAAGTACGTGGTGCTCACGCACTACCACGCGGTGCGCGTGCTGGGCGCAAGCGCCTACAAGCCGCAGGAAATCCTGGCGAGCCAGGACACCTACGACCTCATCGTCGAGCGCGGCGAGGCCGACAAGGCCAGCGAGATCGGGCGCTTCCCGCGTCTGTTCCAGAACGTCGAGACCGTGCCCCCGGGCATGACCTGGCCCACCATGACCTTCAGCGGCAAGATGACCGTGTGGCTGGGCAAGCTGGAAGTCCAGCTGATCCAGCTCGGCCGCGGCCACACCAAGGGCGACACGGTGGTCTGGCTGCCGGGCGAGAAGGCCCTGCTGTCGGGCGACCTGGTCGAGTTCGATGCCACGCCTTATGCGGGCGATGCCTATTTCCAGGACTGGCCCAGGACGCTGGACAACATCGCCGCGCTCGGCCCCAAGGCGCTGGTGCCCGGCCGCGGCGCCGCGCTCACCACGCCGGAGGAGGTGGCCAAGGGCCTGGCCGGCACGCGCAGCTTCATCGCCGATGTCTACGAGAGCGTGCAGGCCGGCGTGAAAGCCGGGCGCGACCTCAACGCCGTCTACCAGGAGACCTACGCGAAGCTGAAGCCCAAGTACAGCCAATGGGTGATCTTCGACCACTGCATGCCCTTCGACGTGAGCCGCGCCTACGACGAAGCCTCGGGCCACCGCGACCCGCGCGTGTGGACGGCCGAGCGGGACGTCGAGATGTGGAAGGCCCTCGAGGGCTGAGGTATCGCAGCGGAGACAAGACCGTGGACGCAACTGCTCCCGTCGATTACCAATCCCTGCGCTTCGACTACCGCCGCCACCCGGACCAGGACGCCGCCATCCCCGCGCGCCATCCGGTGGTGGTGGTCGGCGCCGGCCCTGTGGGTCTCGCGCTGGCCATCGACCTCGCCCAGCAGCAGGTGCCGGTGGTCCTGCTGGACAACGACTGCACCCTCTCCACCGGGTCGCGCGCGATCTGCTTCGCCAAGCGCACGCTCGAAGTCTTCGATCGCCTGGGCTGTGGCGAGCGCATGGTGGCCAAGGGCGTGTCGTGGAATGTCGGCAAGGTCTTCTTCAGGGACGAGCAGGTCTACCGCTTCGACCTGCTGCCCGAGGCCGGCCATGAGCGGCCCGCCTTCATCAACCTCCAGCAGTACTACGTCGAGGGCTATCTCGCGGAGCGCGCCGCCGAGCTGCCGCTGGTGGACCTGCGCTGGAACAACAAGGTGGTGGGCATCGACAACGGCGCCGACGGCGTGGTGCTGCAGGTCGAGACGCCCGAGGGCAGCTACCGGCTCGTCGCCGACTACGTTGCGGCCTGCGACGGCTCGCGCTCCAACCTGCGCCAGCTGCTGGGCCAGGAGGCGAAGGGCCGGGTGTTCCGCGACCGCTTCCTGATCGCCGACATCAGCATGGACGCGGACCTGCCGACGGAGCGCCGCTTCTGGTTCGACCCGCCCTTCCACCCCCACCAGAGCGTGCTGCTGCACAAGCAGGCCGACGGCATGTGGCGGGTGGACTTCCAGCTCGGGTGGGAGGCCGACCCGGTGGAGGAGCGCAAGCACGAACGCATCATCCCGCGCGTGCGCGCGCTGCTGGACAGCATCGGCTTCGAGCGCGTCCAGTTCAGCATCGGCTGGGCCAGCGTCTACACCTTCGCCTGCCAGCGCATGGAGCGCTTTCGCCACGGCCGCGTGCTGTTCGCCGGCGACTCGGCGCACGGCGTCTCGCCCTTCGGCGCGCGCGGTGCCAACTCCGGTGTGCAGGATGCCGACAACCTCGCCTGGAAGCTCGCTGCCGTCGTGAAGCGCGAGGCCCCCGACGCGCTGCTCGACAGCTACGGCAGCGAACGCGAGTACGCCGCCGACGAGAACATCCGCAACTCCACCCGCGCGACCGACTTCATCACGCCCAAGAGCGAAGTCAGCCGCCTGTTCCGCGACGCGGTGCTCGAGCTGTCGAAGACCCAGCCCTTCGCCCGCGCCCTGGTCAACAGCGGCCGGCTCTCGGTTCCCACCACCCTGCACGGCTCGCCGCTGAACACGCCGGACGCGGACGCGTTCGAAGGGCGGATGGTGCCCGGCGCGCCGGCCGCCGACGCGCCCATCGTGCGTGCCGACGGCAGCACCGGCTGGCTGCTGCGCACGCTGCCGGGCCGCTTCACGGCGCTGGTCTTCGGCGAGGGCGAGGCGGCGGAGCGCAGCCTTGCGGCCATCGCCGAGGCCGACCGGCCCTTGCACGTCGTGCGCGTGGCCGCATGCGGCGAGGGAGAGCTCGCCGCGCAACGCTATGACGCGCGGCCGGGCACGGTCTACCTGCTGCGCCCCGACCAGCATGTCTGCGCCCGCTGGCGCGCGCCCGGCGCGCAGGCGCTGCGCGAGGCGTGCGACCGCGCCCTTGCCAGGAGCACGAGGAGCCCCGCATGAAGAAGGATGAGCTGATCACCGCCCCGAACCTGGACGCCCCCGACGACTTCTACGAAGCCCTGCTGGCGGCGCACGAGGGCCTGAGCACCGAGGAAAGCCACGCCTTCAATGCGCGCCTTGTGCTGGTGCTGGCCAATCACATCGGCTCGCTTGCCGTGCTGCAGAGCGCGCTCGCGGCCGCCACGCGAACCACCCGGGAAGACACACCCCGCACATGAAGAGGACACCATGAGCAACGAATCCGCCGCCGAGCGTCGCTACCAGAGCGGCTTCGGCAATGAATACGCGAGCGAGGCCGTCGCAGGCGCCCTGCCGCAGGGCCGCAACAGCCCGCAGCGCGCGCCCTTCGACCTGTACCCCGAGCTGATCTCGGGCACCGCCTTCACCGCGCCGCGCCACGAGAACCGGCGCAGCTGGCTGTACCGGCGCCAGCCCTCGGTGGTCTCGGGCCGCTACGAGGCCTATGCGCAGCTCACCTGGCAGACCGGCCCCGACCGCGGCATCGCGCTGGCGCCCGAGCCCATGCGCTGGCATCCGATGCCCTTCACCGGCGGCGACGCCGACTTCGTCGACGGCATGCACACCCTGGCCGCCAATGGCGACTCCGAGGCGCAGTGCGGCCTGGCGGCGCATGTCTACCTCGCGAACAAGTCGATGCAGCGACGCGCCTTCGTCAATGCCGACGGCGAGCTGCTGGTCGTGCCGCAGCAAGGCCGGCTGGTGATCACCACCGAGATGGGGGTGCTCGACGTCAAGCCCGGCGAGATCGCGCTGCTGCCGCGCGGCGTGGTGTTCAAGGTCGCGCTGCCCGATTCGGAAGCTGGCGCGGGCCCCTCGCGCGGCTACGTCTGCGAGAACTACGGCGCGCAGTTCCGCCTGCCCGAGCTGGGGCCGATCGGCTCCAACGGCCTGGCCAATGCGCGCGACTTCCAGGCGCCCGTCGCCGCCTTCGAGAGCGAGGCCGGCGGCTACGAGCTCGTGAAGAAATCCTCCGGCCGCCTCTGGCGCGCGCCGATGAAGCAGTCGCCCTTCAACGTCGTTGCCTGGCACGGCAACCTCGCACCGGTGAAATACGACACCGCCCACTTCATGACCATCGGCTCGATCAGCTTCGACCACCCGGACCCGTCGATCTTCACCGTGTTGACCTCGCCTTCGGACACGCCCGGCACCGCCAACTGCGACTTCGTGATTTTCCCGCCGCGCTGGATGGTGGCGGAAGACACCTTCCGTCCGCCCTGGTATCACCGCAACCTCATGAGCGAGTTCATGGGCCTGGTCTACGGCGAGTACGACGCCAAGCCGGGCGGCTTCAAGCCCGGCGGTGCCAGCCTGCACAACGTGATGGTTCCGCACGGCCCCGACGAGGAGGCCTTCGAGAAAGCCAGCGGCGCCGACCTCAAGCCGCAGAAGCTGGACAACACCCTCGCCTTCATGTTCGAGAGCCGCTACCGTTTCATCCCTACCGCCTGGGCCCTCCAGAGCCCGGCGCTCGACAACGACTACGCCGACTGCTGGGCCGGCCTGCAGGACCGATTCAAGCCATGACCACACTGAACGCCACCCACGACCCCCAGCTGCGCAGCTGGGTCGCATCCGCCAACCAGGCTGCCTGCGACTTCCCGATCCAGAACCTGCCCTACGGCCGCTTCCGGCCCGCCGGCAGCGGCGAGGCCTTCCGCATCGGCGTCGCCATCGGCGACCAGGTGCTCGACCTGAAGGCCACCGGGCTCATCCACACCGACGACATGAACGTGCTGATGGCCAAGAGCCCGGCCGAGCGCCAAACCTTGCGCGCCGCCATTTCCGCCGGCTTGGCCGAAGCCAGTGCGCAGGCCGCCGAGTGGGCCAGGGCCCTGCTGGCCCAGTCGGCCGTCGAGATGGCGGTGCCCTGCCGCATCGGCGACTACACCGACTTCTACACCGGCATCCACCACGCCCGCACCGTGGGCAGCCTGTTCCGTCCCGACGCGCCGCTCCTGCCCAACTACCAGTGGGTTCCCATCGGCTACCACGGCCGCGCCTCTTCGATCGGTGTCAGCGGTCAACGCTTCAGGCGCCCCCAGGGCCAGACCAAGTCGCCCGATGCCGCCGCCCCGACCTTCGGACCCTCGAAGCGGCTCGACTACGAGCTCGAGCTGGGCTTCTTCGTCGCCCAGGGCAACGCGCTGGGCGACCCCATCGCCATCGCGGACGCCGAGGCGCACCTCTTCGGCGTCGGCTTGCTCAACGACTGGTCGGCACGCGACATCCAGGCTTGGGAATACCAGCCGCTGGGTCCCTTTCTGTCGAAGAACTTCGCCACCACCTTGTCGCCCTGGATCGTTACCGTGGAGGCGCTCGCCCCCTTCCGTGCGCCTTTCGAACGCCCGGCCGGCGATCCGCAGCCCCTGCCTTACCTGGATGCGCCCGCCGACCGCGCCGCGGGCGCGCTCGACATCGTGCTGGAAGCCTGGCTGCAGACCGCCGGCATGCGCGAAGCCGGCGAGGCGCCCGTGCGCCTCACGCGCGGCAACGCCCGCGACGCCGCCTACTGGACGCCGGCGCAGCTGGTCACGCATCACACGGTGAATGGCTGCAACCTGCAGCCCGGCGACCTGCTGGGCTCAGGCACGCTCTCGGGGCCGAAGCCCGACGAGGCCGGCTCGCTGCTGGAGCTCACGCTCGGCGGCAAGCAGCCCATCCAGCTGCCCAACGGCGAGCGCCGCAGTTTCCTCGAAGACGGCGACACGCTGACCCTGCGCGGCTGGTGCGAGCGCGAAGGCGCGGTGCGCATCGGGCTGGGCGAGGTGAGTGCGACCGTCGAGCCGGCGAGTGCCTGAGCGCCCGGCCCGCGGAAGCGCCCGGACGAGGTCCTCTCCTACGCGCATCCCCCTGTCGGATGCCGATACTGGGGCGCCTCGAATCTGGGAAATCCTGCCGTGAATGTGCTGATCGTCGACGACAACAAGGCTGCGGCCGATCTGCTGCGCGAGCTGCTGACACTGCAGGATCACGAGGTGCATTGCAGCTACTGCGCGCAGGACGCCATGGACGCAGCCTCCGCCACGGACTTCGATGCGGCCCTGGTCGACCTGGTCCTGCCGTACTTCTCGGGCGCGGAGCTGGCGCGGCGCATGCGCGCCGACGCAGGCGACAAGGCCCTGCTGCTCGTGGCCGTCTCCGGCTATGGCAAGGAGGATGCGGGCGATGCCGCCGCGCCGGGCCTGTTCGACCACCACCTGCAGAAGCCCATCGACTTCGAGGTCCTCGATCGCATCCTCGTGCCGTCCGCCGCCCGGTAGGGCCGAACCCTACGCGGCAGCGGAGGCCTGCCGGTTCGCAGCCTCCTCCTGGGCGCGCTGCACCGACCACTCCCTGATGCAAGCCAGCAAGGCTTCCGGATCGGCCGGCTTGACGAAGTGGCGGTCGAAGCCCGCGCCGAGTGCGGCTGCGCGATCCTCGCTCTGCCCATAGCCCGTCACCGCAATCAGCAGGGCGCTGGCCAGCTCGGGCATGGCGCGCAGCCGGCGTGCGACCTCGTAGCCGTCGAGCAGCGGCAAGCCGATGTCCAGCACCACTACCACAGGGCTGTGCGCCAGGGCCGCGCTGAGCGCCTCCTCCCCGTCGTGGGCGGTGCGGACCGCGTGGCCTTCAAGCTCGAGCATCGTTGCGATGACGGTCGCCGCATCGTGGTTGTCGTCGACGACCAGAATGCGCAGGGATTCGCTGGGGGACGCCGCCGCGGTCTGCAGCAGCGGTGCCGCCTGGGCAGGCAGCACCGTGCCGACACGCGGCAGCCGCAGCCTGAACTCGGAGCCGCGGTCCCGGCCCTCGCTGTGGGCCTCGAGGCGGCCGCCATGCATCTCGGTGAGCCGCCGTGCCAGCGTCAGGCCCACACCCAGTCCGCCCTGCGAGCGGTCGAGGCCGCGCTCTCCCTGCGCGAAAAGATCGAAGATGCGCGGCAGCAGCTCGGCATCCATGCCGATGCCCTGGTCGCGCACCGAGAGGACGACGTCCTCCCCCTCCAGCCGGGAGACCAGCTCGATGCGGGTGCCCTCGGGGCTGTACTTCGCGGCGTTGTGCAGCAGGTTGGCGATCACCTGCGTGAGCCGGGCCATGTCGCCGAGCAGCCACGCCGGCTGCTGCGGCACCACCACCCGCAAGGCCTGGCGGCGGGCGTCGACGAAGGGCTGCACCGTTTCCACGCTCTGGGCCACCACGGTGTTCAGGTCCAGGGTCTCGTGTTTCAGCACGATCTTGCCTTGGCTGATCCGAGCCACGTCGAGCAGCTCCTCGATCAGGCGGGTCAACTGCTTGAGCTGCCGCTCGGCGATGTCCAGCGCCCAGGCCACCTTGGGATGCGGCGCCGCGACGCGCCGGATCACCTGCACCGCGGTGTGGATGGGCGCCAGCGGGTTGCGCAGCTCGTGCGACATCATCGCGAGGAACTCGTCCTTGCGCTGGTTGGTGCGCTGGAGTTCCTCCTGCGCTGCCTGCCGCTCGAGCATCTCCCGCTGAAGCACGAGGTAGAGGCGCGCATTCTCGAAAGCCGTCGCCGCCCGTGCAGCCAGTTCTTCGAGCAGCCCGGCCTCGGCGACGCTGCGTTCGCCCGCGTCGCTGCGGGCGATCAGCACCACGCCAAGCACGCGCTCGCCGAAGACCAGCGGCACCGCCTGCGCCGAACGCAGCGGCGCGAAGGCGTCGCCCCCTGCGGCCAGACCGAAGGCAGCGGGGGTGAGCGCCGCCAGGGCCGCCTCGTCGAGGCCAACGGCCTGCCGCTCCCGCACCGCGCCGCCCAGCGCGGCCCGCAGGCGCTCGTCCAGGCGCATTTCCGGGCCGGTCGACAACTGCAGCTGCGCGCCCGGGGCCTGGCCCGCCGCCACCATCTCGCCGGCGCCGAAGTCCGGGTCGGCCAGCAGCACCAGGGCCAGCGGCGCCAGCTCGGGCACCAGCAGCCCGGCGAGCTCCTTCATCGCGACCCCGATCTGCAGCGAGCCGCTGAGCACCCGGCTCGCATGGGCCAGGAAGGCCGAGCGCCGGTCGTTCTCCTCGGCGACGCGGCGCGCCGCCTGCGCCACCATGACCGCGGCGCGCGCGTCGGCCTGGCGCCGGACCTGGCGCCGCATCTGGTGGAGCGCGACGAAGACCGAGACCTTGCTGCGCAGGATCTCCGGCACCACCGGCGACAGGATGTAGTCCACCGCGCCCAGCGAATAGCCGCGCGCGGTCTGCATCTCGTCGGCGTAGGAGGTGATGAAGATGATCGGCGTGTGCGCGCAGCGGCGGTGCTGGCGGATCAGCGTCGCGGTCTCGAATCCGTCGATGCCGGGCATGTTGACGTCCAGCAGGATCACGGCGAACTCGCGCTGCAGGATCTCGCGCAGCGCGTCGGCGCCCGAGCGCACCAGCACCAGGTTCTGGCCCAGCTCCTCCAGCACGGTGCGGAACACCAGCAGCTTCTCGGGCAGGTCGTCCACCACGAGGATGTCGGCCTTCTCCTCGCCGGCCGCCGGATCGAGGTCGGGGTCCGCGTCCTCGGGCGGCGTGACGGGTTCGTTTATTTGCACAGCCATCCCCGAAGGACCATCAGCAGGTAGGCCGTGTCCACCGGCTTCGACAGGTAGTCCCAGGCGCCGGCCTCGATGCACTTCTCGCGGTCGCCCTTCATGGCCTTGGCCGTCAGCGCCACCAGCGGCAGCTGCTTGCCGCGCGGCAGCTTTCGCAGCTCGCGCATCGTCTGCATGCCGTCCATCTCCGGCATCATGATGTCCATCAGCACGATGTCGATGGAGGCGTCCTGCTTCACCAGGCGGATCGCGTCGCGGCCGTTCTCCGCCGACACGACGGCCATGCCCTGGGCGTCCAGCACGGCCGCCAGCGCGAAGATGTTGCGCATGTCGTCGTCGACGATCAGCACCTTGCGGCCCACGAGCGAACCGGAGGCCTGGTGCGTCGCCTCCACCGCACGCCGCTCGCGCTCTGACATGCGGGCCATCCCGCGATGCAGGCTGAAGGCGGTGGCGTCGATCAGCGCCTCCAGCGAGTCGGTGACCCGCACCACGGCGCCGCCGGGACCGCGCTCCCAGCCCGGCACCGGTTCGCCGGGCGCGGGGCTGTGGAGGAGCACCGGCAGCTGGCGGAGTGCCCCGGGGCGGCCTTCGACGAACTCGGCCACGTCCCGGCGGCCCAGGCCGTCCAGGCTGCCATCGGTCGCGAGGGCGTCGACGTCGTACTGCGCCAGCGCCCGACGGGCCGCGTCGGCGCTCTCCGCGATCACGATCTCGATGTCGCCACGGGGCAGGGCGGCGACATAGCTGTCGCGCAGTGCGGTGGGCTGCATCGCGACCAGCAGCTTGCGCCTTGCGGCCTCGACGAAGCGGTTCAACTGCGCCAGCGCCGCGTCCACCTCGTCGATCGACTGCAGCGGCTTGGCCAGGAAGCCGACGGCGCCGGACTCCATCGCCCGCTCGCGCGAGTCGTCGGTCGAGACCACGCAGATCGGGATGTGCCGCGTCGCCAGGTCCGCCTTCAGGCGCTCCAGGATGCGCCAGCCCTCCATGTCGGGCAAGTAGATGTCCAGCGTGATGAGCATCGGCCGGTGGTCGCGCGCCAGCGCCAGGGCGCCCGCGCCGGTTGCACTCACCAGGCCCTTGTAGCCCGCGCGGCGCGCCGCCTGCAGCAGCATCCTGGCGAAGCCGAGGTCGTTCTCCACGACCAGGAGCACCTTCTCGCCCGGCAGGATGCTGTCGCGATCGTCGTCGGCGATGTTGAGCGAGGACAGCAGCTCGGCCGTGGCCTCGGGCTCTACATGCGCCGCCGGTGCGGGGGCGAGTGCGGGCGAGGGCTCGATGGCCGGCAGCGCGCGGCGCGCCGGCTTGCGCGCTTCGCTTCGGGCGTCGCCCGGCCGGTCCTGCCCGGAAGCCGCCTGGCGGCCCAGGCGGGCACCGCGCGGCAAGCTGTAGCTTTGCGGCAGGTACAGCGTGAAGGTGCTGCCCTGCGCGGGCGCGCTCACCAGCCGGATCTCGCCGCCCAGCAGCCGTGCCAGCTCGCGGCTGATCGCCAGGCCCAGCCCGGTGCCGCCGTACTTGCGGGAGGTCGAGCCGTCCGCCTGCTGGAAGGCCTCGAACACGATCTGCTGCTTGTCCGCGGAAATCCCGATGCCGGTGTCTGCCACCGAGAAGGCCATGACCCGGCCGGCGCGGTTGAGGCTCTCGTTGTCGGCGGACCAGCCGCCTTCCACCGCGGATACCGTCATGGCCACCGAGCCCTGGTGGGTGAACTTGAAGGCGTTGGACAGCAGGTTCTTGATGATCTGCTGCAGCCGCTTGACGTCCGTCACGATGGTCTCGGGCAGCGGCCCCGCGGAGCGGATGTCGAAGTCCACGTGCTTGGCCTCGGCCACGTGGCGGAAGCTGCGCTCCACCGAGCGCTGCAGGTCGTCCAGCCTGAGCTCGCTGAGCTCCACCGCCACCGTGCCCGATTCGATCTTCGACAGGTCAAGGATGTCGTTGATCAGCATGAGCAGGTCATTGCCCGAGAGGTGGATGGTCTTGGCGAACTCGACCTGCCGGGCTGTCAGGTTGCCCTCGCTGTTCTTGCACAGCTGGTCCGACAGGATCAGCAGGCTGTTGAGCGGCGTGCGCAGCTCGTGCGACATGTTGGCCAGGAACTCGGACTTGTACTTGGAGGTGAGTGCGAGCTGCTCGGCCTTTTCCTCCAGCGCCTGGCGGGCCTGCTCCACCTCCTGGTTCTTGCGCTCCACCTCCTGGTTCTGGTGCACCAGCAGCCGCGCCTTCTCCTGCAGCTCCTCGTTGGTCTGCTGCAGCTCCTGCTGGCGGCTCTGCAGCTCCTCGGCCAGCGACTGCGACTGCGTGAGCAGGTCCTCGGTGCGCATGTTGGCCGAGATGGTGTTGATCACGATGCCGATCGACTCCGTCAACTGGTCCAGGAAGGCCTGGTGCGAAGGATTGAAGCGCTCCAGCGAAGCCAGCTCCAGCACGCCGCGCACCTCGCCCTCGAAGATCACCGGCAGCACGATCACGTCCATGGCCGCGCCCTCCGACAGGCCGGTCGCGATGCGGAAGGCCGTACTCGGCACGTTGGTCAGCAGGATCTTGGTCTTCTCGACCGCGCACTGCCCGACCAGGCCCTGGCCCAGGTCGATCTCCTTGCCGTGCACCGCCTGGCCGCCCGAGGCGTAGCTGGCGAAGAGCTTCAGCCGCGGCGTGGCCGTGTTGGTCGTCAGCATGTAGAACTCGGCCTGCTGCGCTCCCACCACGGGCGCCAGCTCGGAGAGGATCAGCTGCCCCACCGTCAGAAGGTCCTTCTGCCCCTGCAGCATGCGGCTGAACTTGGCCAGGTTGGTCTTGAGCCAGTCCTGCTCGGTGTTCTTCTGCGTGGTGTCCTTCAGGTTGCGGATCATCTCGTTGATCGTGTCCTTCAGCGCCGCGACCTCGCCGCGCGCCTCCACAGTGATGGAGCGCGTCAGGTCGCCCTGCGTCACGGCGGTCGCCACTTCGGCAATGGCGCGCACCTGGGTCGTCAGGTTGGCGGCCAGCTGGTTCACGTTCTCGGTCAGCCCCTTCCAGGTGCCGGCGGCGCCGGGCACCTTGGCCTGGCCGCCGAGCTTGCCTTCAACGCCCACCTCGCGCGCCACGGTCGTCACCTGGTCGGCGAAGGTCGCCAGCGTGTCGGTCATGCTGTTGATGGTCTCGGCCAGGGCCGCGATCTCGCCCTTGGCTTCGACCATCAGCTTCTGCTGCAGGTCGCCGTTGGCCACGGCCGTCACCACCTTGGCGATGCCGCGCACCTGTCCGGTCAGGTTGCCCGCCATGAAGTTGACGTTGTCCGTGAGGTCCTTCCAGGTGCCCGAGACGTCGCGTACCTGGGCCTGCCCGCCCAGCCGGCCCTCGGTGCCGACCTCGCGCGCCACCCGCGTCACCTCGGCGGCGAAGGAGGAGAGCTGGTCCACCATGGTGTTGATGGTGGCCTTGAGCTCCAGGATCTCGCCCTTCACGTCCACCGTGATCTTCTTGGAGAGGTCGCCCGCTGCCACCGCCTTGGTCACGTCGGCGATGTTGCGCACCTGCGAGGTGAGGTTCGAGGCCATCGAGTTCACCGAGTCGGTGAGGTCCTTCCAGGTGCCGGCCACGCCCTGCACATCGGCCTGGCCGCCCAGCTTGCCTTCGGTGCCCACCTCGCGCGCCACCCGCGTCACCTCCGCGGCGAAGGAGTTGAGCTGGTCCACCATGGTGTTGACGG
>NZ_LMTS01000112.1:19663-19815 GCF_001541225.1 Variovorax sp. WDL1
CACGGCCACCGTGATCTTCTTGGAGAGATCGCCCTTGGCCACGGCGGTGGTCACGTCGGCGATGTTGCGCACCTGGTCGGTCAGGTTTCCGGCCATCGAGTTGACCGACTCCGTGAGGTCCTTCCAGGTGCCGGCCACGCCCTGCACGTCGG
>NZ_LMTS01000029.1:0-24752 GCF_001541225.1 Variovorax sp. WDL1
GCCGCCGCCCATGGTGCCGGCACCGATCACGCCGACCGACCGGATGGGGCGCTGGGGGGTGTCTTCGGGCACGTCGGGAATGCGCGAGGCCGCGCGCTCGGCCATGAACAGGTGGCGCAGCGCCGCCGACTCGGGCGTGAACATCAGCGCAATGAAGGAGCGGCGCTCCTCGGCCATGCCCTCGTCGAACTTCAGCTTGGTGGCAGCCTCGACTGCGTCCACGCACTTGAGCGGCGCCGGATAGTTCCTGGACATCGCGCCGACGGTGTTGCGCGCGAACTGGAAGTACGCGTCGCCCTGGGGATGCTTGCACGGCAGGTTGCGCACCAGCGGCAGATCGCCGCCCTTGGCGGCCATCGCCTTGGCGAACTCGATCGCCTCCTCGAACAGCGACTCGGGCGAGGCAGCCAGCTTGTCGAACAGCTTCTGGCCCGGCAGCGAAGCGAGCATCTCGCTTTTCACGGCCTCGCCGCTCACGATCATGTTGAGCGCGGTCTCCACGCCCAGCACGCGCGGCAGGCGCTGTGTGCCGCCGGCGCCGGGCAGGAGGCCCAGCTTGACTTCGGGCAGCGCGACGCTGGTGCCGGGCGCGGCGACGCGGTAGTGGCAGCCCATGGCAAGCTCGAGGCCGCCGCCCATGCAGACCGAGTGGATGGCCGCGACGATGGGCTTGGTCGACGCCTCGAGCGCGAGGATCACGCTCAGCAGGTTCGGTTCCTGCAACGCCTTGGGTGTGCCGAACTCCTTGATGTCGGCGCCGCCCGAGAATGCCTTGCCGGCGCCGGTGATCACGATTGCCTTGACGGCCGCGTCGTCCAGGGCCTTCGAGAGGCCGTCGGTGATGCCGATGCGCGTCGCGTGCCCGAGTCCATTGACCGGGGGGTTGGCCAGGGTGATCACGGCGACATCGCCAAGCACTTTGTATTCAGCCGTCATGCTGCATTCCTTTGGGATGGGAGGAGGATCGAAAAACGGGTTGGGGGATGCAGCATGCACCTTGCCTGGTTGCAGCGCATCTGAAAAGCACGGACGTTCTATTTCTTGCGAATTCTAGGGGTTTGGCAAGAGCGGGCAACGATGCCCAGTCGCTGGCGAGACAAGCCAGGGAGCCGAGGCTCGAGCGAGCCTGCTGGATCGGCAGGACGCCGTTATCGAAATGGCGGCGCGCTGCTCAGACGAGGTCGATGTTCAGCGTCAACGTGGTCACGTTCGAATCGCCCCCGGTACGGGGGTTCCTTGCCGGCAGCGCGACGGCTGAGTGGGCACGAATCGCTCGCAGGACCGATCCCGTGAAGAGTTCGACGTACTTGTCACGGCTCGCCGGCATGAACTGGGCTGCGACGTCCAGGGGAACGTGGTACTCCCCGCTTTGCCCCCACACCGAGAGGCGCATGTCATTCAGCTGCGTCGGGCAGGGCAAGCCACAGGCCCGCAAAACGCCTCGGATGCAGATCTGCATGATGGCGCCACCCCCTCGCCGGAAGGGATACAGGGCGGTCATGTCGTACGCGAAGCCGCCCAGGAGCTGGATCGCCTCCCTGTCCAGGCCGTGGTCTCCGGGTTCGAGCTTCCTGAGGCGCTCCTCCGTGCTGCCGACGGCTCGAGCGAAGCCTTCGTGGAATGCCTGCTCCTCCTTCTGGTCCCGAAGGCCTGGGAACTCGTGCACCGCAACCTCCCCGAAGTCTTCGAGTTCGCGAAACATATGGAACGTGTGCCGCGCCACGAAGCCGCCGTACTTCGTCTCGAAGCTTCTCGAGTGATGCTCCTCGAACCCGCTGATGTAGCCCTTCAATTGCTCATGGTGCGTCTGGAGTTCATCACCGCGCTCGAATGCGAATTGCCTCCTGCACTCCTCGGCGAGCATCTTCAATGCAGGCCATAGCTTCCTGTCGACGATCGTCATCGAATCACTGCTGTAGAGGTCCGTTGCGTTGTGCCGGTCCGCGGAGGTCTTGAATTTCCCGAACTGATCGGCGTTCGTGGTTTCGTTGATGGCGTGCGCGATGTGACGGCGGATTGCCGCGACCTCCCCGATGATCTCGGTCAGAGGGACGCCCGCCCGCCACTGCTGTTCCACCCGAGCTTCCGCGGCGCGGCACCAGGTCGCCCAGCGTTGCTGCTTGACCGCCACCTTGCCGTCTTCCACGCCTGATCCGTGGACTCGCGCCTGGCATGTATAGGATGGGTCGCTCCCGCCGTGCAGCCTGTCTTCGAAGCTGCGTTGCGTGAGCAAGGGGAGTTCGAAGACCCGCCCGTCCGGACAGCCGATCTGATGCGGAATCGCGAGTTCCGCGAGCTCACGGTAGAGGGATTCGAGCCTCCCTGGGTCCGCGCGGAGGACTTCGGTCAGCTGCGCGAGGTTCTGCGTGTCGAGAAGCCCGGCCGGTGCGAGCGAATCGAAAATGCCCGAAATGAAGTCTGCCTGCCTGGCCGGAACGTGTTCGGCCAATCGGGCAAGCAATTCCACTGTGTGGGCGTCTGCATCCACCCCGGCGTGCGCGCGCCCCCACGCAACAAGGAGGTCTGCGGGGCTGCAGTGCGAAGCCGAACGCTGCTCCTCGCCAGGGTTCCGGGATTGCGCAGTTTGCGCGACGAAGGAAGGTGTAGAGCTGCAGCGCATATGACGATCTGTATCCAGACCGCCGGTCAGGTTCCTGCGTCAGCGCACGCCTGCACGACCACGGGGGCGGCGCGTGCTTTATTCTCCGCTCTGAACCGCCCTCTTCATACCTCCAGCCACTCCTTGCGCGTCGCCGCGTCGGCCCGCAGGCTGCCCGGCGTGCCGTCGAACACGATGCTGCCATGGCCCATGACGAGGGCGCGGTCCGAGATCTCCATCGCGATGGTGAGCTTCTGCTCGATCAGCAGCACCGAGATGCCCTTGTCCTTGAGCGTGCGCAGGTACTGCCCCACCAGCTCCACGATCTTGGGCGCCAGGCCCTCGGTGGGTTCGTCGATGATGATCAGGTCGGGGTCGCCCATCAGCGTGCGGCACAGCGTCAGCATCTGCTGCTCGCCGCCCGAGAGCACGCCGGCCTCGGTGTGCTGGCGTTCCTTCAGGCGCGGGAACATGCCGTACATGTCGTCGAAGGACCAGCGACTGTCCTTGCCCTTGCCCTTCTGCCCGAGCATCAGGTTCTGGTGCACGGTCAGCTTGGGGAAGATGTCGCGGTTCTCGGGCACGTAGCCGATGCCCATGTGCGCGATCTCGTAGGCCTTGCGGCGCAGGATGTCCTGCCCCTTCCAGTGCAGGCCGCCCTCGGCATGCACGAGGCCCATGATGGCCTTGGCGGTGGTCGAGCGTCCCGAGCCGTTGCGGCCGAGCAGCGCCACGATCTCGCCCGGATTGACGCCGAAGGAAACGCCATGCAGCACATGGCTCTTGCCGTAGTAGGCGTGGATGTCTTCGAGCTTCAGCATCAGTGTCCTCCGCTCTGTGCATCCGCGACGGTCGAGCCCAGGTAGGCCTCCTGCACGCGCGGATTGGCACGCACCGCGGCGGGCGTGTCGAAGGCGATCACCTCGCCGTAGACCACCACGGCGATCTTGTCGGCCAGGCCGAAGACCACGCCCATGTCGTGCTCCACCGTCAGCAGGGTCTTGCCCACCGTGACCTGCTTGATGAGCGCGATGAAGTGCGCGGTCTCGGTCTTGCTCATGCCGGCGGTGGGTTCGTCCAGCAGGATCACGCCGGCGCCGCCGGCGATGGTGACGCCGATTTCGAGCGCCCGCTGCTCGGCGTAGGTGAGGTTGACCGCGAGCACGTCGCGCTTCTTTTCGAGGTGGACCTGGCGCAGAAGCTCCTCTGCCCGCTCATTGGCGTCGTCCAGGTTCGAGAGGAAGCGCAGGAAGGTGTAGCGGTAGCCAAGGCTCCACAGCACGCCGCAGCGCAGGTTCTCGAACACGCTGAGCTTGGGGAAGATGTTGGTGATCTGGAAGCTGCGCGAGAGGCCGAGCCGGTTGATCTCGAAGGGCTTCTTGCCGTCGATGCGATGGCCGTTGAGCAGCACCTCCCCGCTGGTGGGCGCCAGCCGCCCGCTGATCAGGTTGAACAGCGTGGACTTGCCGGCACCGTTGGGGCCGATGATGGCAATGCGGTCGCCGGCCTCCACAGCAAGGTCGACGCCGCGGATGATCTCGGTCTTGCCGAAATTCTTGCGCAGTGCCTTGAGTTCCAATGCGTGGGTCATGCCGTTTCCCCCCGCTTGATCTCGGCCTCGATTTCTTCCTGGGCCTTGCCCCAGACCTGCACGAAGCGGCGCCGCACCACCTCGATCAGCACCACGCCCACCACCAGCAGCGCCACCGAGACGGCCCAGCTGGCAACGCCGGAGGTGTCGAGCGTCACGCCGAAGAAGTTGAGCGTGGGCCCGAGGGCCGAGTTGAGCTGGATGTGATAGATCATCTCGATCACCGCGGCGGCGCCTGCCACCAGAGGAATGGCTGCCAGCGCGAACGCGCCGTAGAGGCCCCACAGGCGGTTGAACTTGCCGAACTTCGCCACCCGCAGGTTCATCATGACGAGGCTCGCGATGCCGCCCGGCGCGAACATCACCATGAAGACGAACACCAGGCCGAAGTAGAGCTGCCAGGCCTTGGAAAGCTCCGACAGCAGCACCGACGCGAAGACCAGCAGCACCGCGCCGATGATCGGCCCGAAGAAGAAGGTGGCGCCGCCGAGGAAGGTGAACAGCAGGTAGCCGCCCGAACGGATCGCGTTCAGGCTGTCGGCCGCGTTGACGATCTCGAAGTTGATCGCGGCCAGCCCGCCGCCCACCCCCGCGAAGAAGCCGGCGATGATGAAGGCGAAGTAGCGCACCCGCTGCGTGTTGTAGCCGATGAACTCCACCCGCTCCGGGTTGTCGCGCACGGCATTCAGGATGCGGCCCAGCGGCGTGCCGGTGAAGGCGTACATCAGCGCCGTGCAGACGAAGCAGTAGACGGCGATCAGGTAGTAGACCTGGATCTGCGGACCGAAGTTGAGGCCCAGGAAAGGCGTGCCGTAGACCCGGTCGGTGGTGACGCCGCCCTCCCCGCCGAAGAAGGTCGGGAACATCAGCGACATCGCGGCCACCAGCTCGCCGATGCCCAGCGTGATCATCGCGAAGGTGGTGCCCGACTTCTTGGTCGTGACGAAGCCGAAGAGGACCGCGAAGAACATGCCCGCCAGCCCGCCGACAACCGGGATCAGCACCAGCGGGATGGGCCAGCCGTCCTTGCTCGCGAGGTTCATCGCGTGGATGGCGATGAAGGAGCCGAGCCCGGTGTACACCGCGTGGCCGAAGCTCAGCATGCCGCCCTGGCCGAGCAGGATGTTGTAGCTCAGGCAGATGATGATGAGATAGCCCATCTGCGAGAGCATGGTGAGCGCCAGGCTGCTGCGGAACACGTGCGGCGCGGCGATGAGCGCGAGCGCGAACAAGGTCCAGATCAGGTAGCGCCCGATGTTCCAGGGCTTGAAGCGGTAGTACGGCGTGGCCTTTTTCGGCGCGCCGGATGCGCCGACCGGAGCCGGCTGCGCCTGCTCGAGGCTGTTGTGCGTTGTGCTCATCGTCAATCTTCCCGCGTGCCGAGCAGGCCCTTGGGCCTGAAGATCAGGATCAGGACCAGGAACAGATAAGGCAGGATCGGCGCCACCTGCGAGATCGTGAGCTTGAGCAGTTCATAGCCGAAGGTCTGCTCGCTCACTGCCACGCCGATCGCCTGCAGGCCGGTGGCCAGCGAATGGTCCATCGCCACCGCGAAGGTCTGGATGATCCCGATCAGCAGCGAGGCCAGGAAGGCGCCAGCCAGCGAGCCCATGCCGCCGACCACCACGACCACGAAGATGATCGAGCCGACCGAGGCCGCCATCGCAGGCTCCGTGACGTAGGTGTTGCCGCCCACCACGCCGGCCAGGCCCGCCAGCGCCGCGCCGCCGCCGAACACCAGCATGAACACGCGCGGCACGTTGTGGCCCAGGGCCTCGACCATCTCGGGGTGCTTGAGCGCAGCCTGGATGACCAGGCCGATGCGGGTGCGCGTCAGCAGCAGCCACACCGACAGCAGCATCAACAGCGCCACCAGCATGATGAAGGAGCGCGACTTGGGGAACTGGGTGCCGTAGAGCGTGAAGAGCGGCCCCTGCAGCTGCGCAGGCAGGCCATAGGGCACGGTCGAACGGCCCCAGACCAGCTGCACCAGTTCGAGGATCAGGTAGGACAGCCCGAAGGTCACGAGCAGCTCCGGAACATGGCCGTACTTGTGCACACGCCGCAGGCTGTAGCGCTCGAAGCCGGCGCCGAGCGCGCCGATCAGCAGCGGCGCGATGAACAGGGCCGGCCAGAAGCCGATGATCCCGGACAGCGTGTAGGCCACGTAGGCCCCGAGCATGTAGAAGCTGGTGTGGGCGAAGTTGAGCACGCCCATCATGCTGAAGATCAGCGTCAGGCCGGAGCTCAGCATGAACAGCAGCAGCCCGTAGCTGACGCCGTTGAGCAGCGAGATGACGAAGAATTCGAGGTTCATCGTTCCTCAGAGGGAAGGAGACAAGAAAAAGGCCCGAGTGTTGAAGTCGGGCCTCGACCGGTGTTGCTGGCGCGGTCTTACACCATCAGGGGCTGGGTCGCTTCATCTGGCAGGAGGTCGGCGTGCTGGCCACGTAGGGCTCGTAGTACTTGACCGGGACGAAGGTGTAGCCGGTCTTCTCGGCGTCTACCTTGTACTTGCCCTCCGCCTTCTCCCACTTGGCGATGTACAGGCCCTGCTGGAGCTGGTGGTCGGCCTTGCGCATCTCGACCTCGCCGTTGAAGCTCTTGAACTTCATGCCCTCCAGCACCGCGGCGACCTTCATCGGGTCGGTGGACTTGGCCCTGGCGAAGGCTTCGCTCAACATGACGAAGGCGGTGTAGGCCGACGAGGTGTAGAGGTCCTCGTTGAACTTCTTGTTGAACTCCTCGGCCAGGCGCTGGATGTCGCCGCCCATGTTGTAGTGGCCGTAGCCGACCTGGTACACCTTGCCGGCCGATGCCGCGCCCATGGCCGTGGGCGTGCCGCTGACAGTACCGTAGTAGGTGTAGAACTTGACGTTGCTGAGACCGGAATCGTTGGCCGCCTTGATGAGCAGCGCCAGGTCGGAACCCCAGTTGCCGGTAATCACGGTGTCGGCGCCCGAGGCCTTGATCTTGGCGATGTAGGGCGCGAAGTCGCGCACCTGGGCCAGCGGGTGCAGGTCCTCGCCGACGATCTGCACGTCCGGCCGCTTGGTCTTGAGGTTCTCCTTGGCGAACTTGGCGACCTGCTGGCCGTGCGAGTAGTTCTGGTTGAGCAGGTAGACCTTCTTCACGTCGGGCTGGTCCTTCATGAAGGTGGTCAGCGCCTCCATCTTCATGGAGGTGTCGGCGTCGAGGCGGAAATGCCAGTAGCTGCACTTGCTGTTGGTGAGGTCCGGGTCGACGGCGGCGTAGTTGATGTACAGCACCTCCTTGCCGGGATTGCGCGCGTTGTTCTTCTCGAGCGCATCGATGATGGCCAGCGCGGCGCCGGAGCCATTGCCCTGGAACACGTACCGCGCACCCTGGTCCTGGGCCGACCGCAGGGCGTTGGTGGTCTCCTGCGGGCTGAGCTTGTTGTCGATGCCGATGATCTCGAACTTGACGCCGGCCACGTTCTTCTTGTTGAACTCCTCGGCCAGGAACTGGTACGTCTTGAGCTGGTTCGTACCCACCGCGGCCATCAGGCCGGACAGCGGATCGAGCCAGGCGATCTTCACGGTCTCGCCCTTCTGGGCCAGGGCGCCGGTGGCGGTGGCCGCGAGGACGGCCGCAGTCGCGATTCTCAGTACGCTCAGTGGGCTTGGTGCGAATTTCATTCCTGTCTCCTGTTCATGCTGCAATGCGAGATGAGGTTACTGGTCTTTGCACCCCTGCCCGTCAGGGAATGCCCGTAAGCGCCCGCCTTCGGGGGCGCTTTTTATCACCCATGCGACAGGTCGCACCGCGCTGGTGCTACCGGTCGGTAGGATCGCGGCGCGTCAGCACTCCGGCAGCTTGTAGTCGCGCAACAACTCGCGCAGCCTTGTCTTGAGGATCTTGCCGGTGGCGCCCAGCGGGATCGCCTCGACGAAGACCACGTCGTCGGGCACCTGCCACTTGGCCACCGTCTTGCCGCCGTAGAAGGCCAGCAGTTCCTCGCGGGTGAGCTCGGCGCCGGGCTTCTTCACCACCACCACGATCGGCCGCTCGTCCCACTTGGGATGGGGCACGCCGATGCAGGCCGCCATGGCGACCGCCGGGTGGGCCACCGCGATGTTCTCGATCTCGATGGAGCTGATCCATTCGCCGCCGGACTTGATCACGTCCTTGCTGCGGTCGGTGATCTGGAGGAAGCCGTCGGCATCGATGGTGGCGACGTCCCCGGTGGGGAACCAGCCACGGCCCCGCGCGTCCGGCACCAGCGGGTCGCCGCCCTCGCCCTTGAAGTATTCCTTGACCACCCAGGGGCCCTTGACCAGCAGGTCGCCGGAGGCCTTGCCATCCCACGGCAGCTCCTTACCGGCTGCGTCGACGATCTTCATGTCGACGCCGAAGATGGCCCGGCCCTGCTTCATGCGGATCGCCGTCTGCTGCTCCTGCGACTGCGACAGATGCTTGTTCTTCAGCGTGCACAGCGTGCCGAGCGGCGACATCTCGGTCATTCCCCAGGCGTGCAGCACTTCCACGCCGTACTGCTGCTGGAAGGCGTTGATCATGGCCGGCGGGCAGGCCGAGCCGCCGATCACGGTGCGCTTGAGGGTGGAGAACTTCAGGTCCTGCGCCTGCATGTGGCCCAGCAGCATCTGCCAGACGGTGGGGACGCCGGCCGCAAAGCTGACCTGCTCGCTCTCGATGAGCTCGTAGACCGACTTGCCGTCCAGCGCCGGGCCGGGGAACACCAGCTTGGCGCCCGTCAGCGCGGCCGAGTACGGGATGCCCCAGGCGTTGACGTGGAACATCGGCACCACCGGCAGCACGGAGTCGCGCGCCGATACGTTCATCACGTCGGGCAGCGCCGCGGCGTAGGCATGCAGCAGGGTCGAGCGGTGGCTGTAGAGCGCGGCCTTGGGGTTGCCGGTGGTGCCGCTCGTGTAGCACATGCTCGAAGCCGAGTTCTCGTCGAAGCTCGGCCAGTCGTACTGGTCGGACAGGGGGCCCATCCAGGCCTCGTAGCTCACCAGGTTGGGGATGCCGGTGTCGGCCGGGAGCTTGTCGGCATCGCACAGCGCGATCCACTTGCGCACGGTGGTGCACTTGGGGTGGACCGCCTGCACCAGCGGCAGGAAAGTGAGGTCGAAGCACAGGATCTGGTCTTCGGCATGGTTGGCGATCCAGGCGATCTGGTCGGGATGCAGCCGCGGATTGACGGTATGCAGCACCCGGCCGCTGCCGCTGACGCCGTAGTACAGCTCCAGGTGGCGGTAGCCGTTCCAGGCCAGGGTCGCAACCCGGTCGCTGAAGAGCAGCTGTTCCTGGTCCAGCGCGTTGGCGACCTGGCGCGCGCGCGAAGCGATCTGGCGCCAAGTGCTGCGGTGGATGTCGCCTTCGACCCGCCGCGAGACGATTTCCCCGTCGCCGTTGTGGCGTTCGGCGAACTCGATCAGCGACGAGATCAGCAATGGTTGGTCCTGCATCAAACCCAGCATCGGAAGGCTCCTTGAAACAACAAAACGTAAAGATCCGCGGGCCGCGGCAGCGGACCCTTCGGCTCCTGCGATTCACGCAATCTTCGGGCGATCCGACAATGACAGAAACCCGCAGAGCACGGCCCTGAACAGGGCCCGCACCTTCAGCGGGCCGCTGCGTGGCCTCGTAGCGCCTTGCTTGAACAAATGGAAACAGAACGGCGGCGGAGCTCCGATGGCCCGCTCGGCCCGGGGTTTAGGGCGGTACGGGACAATCCCGCCATGAGCATCCTTGCAGACGAAGCGGAAGCGGTCGACCTCGGACTGGACTGGACCGCCGGCTTCTCAGCCCTCGGCCCTGCCTTTTTCACCGAGCTGCGCCCCACCCCGCTGCCCGAGCCCTATTGGGTCGGCCGCAGCCATGCGTTGGCGCGCGAGATCGGGCTGGAGGAGGCCTGCCTGCGTTCGGAGGACGGCGCGGCCGCCTTCACCGGCAATGTGCCGGTCGCCGGCACCCGACCGCTGGCCAGCGTCTACAGCGGCCATCAGTTCGGGGTCTGGGCCGGCCAACTGGGCGACGGCCGCGCCATCCTGCTGGGCGAGACCGCCAGTGGCTGGGAGCTGCAACTCAAGGGCGCGGGCCGCACGCCCTACTCGCGCATGGGTGACGGGCGCGCGGTGCTGCGCTCCAGCATCCGCGAGTTCCTTTGCAGCGAGGCGATGCAGGCCCTCGGCATCCCCACGACGCGCGCGCTGTGCGTGACGGGCTCCGACGCGCCGGTGGTGCGCGAGGAAATCGAGACCGCCGCAGTGGTGACACGCGCCGCGCCCAGCTTCATCCGCTTCGGCCACTTCGAGCATTTCGCCGCCGCCAACCGCGTCGACGAGCTGCGCGCGCTGGCCGACTTCGTGATCGACCGCTTCTACCCGGCCTGCCGCCATGACGCGCGATTCGAGCGATTCGGCGGCAATGCCTACGCGGCCTTCCTCGAGGCGGTGAGCGAGCGCACCGCGGCGCTGCTCGCGCAGTGGCAGGCCGTCGGCTTCTGCCACGGCGTGATGAACACCGACAACATGAGCATCCTCGGGCTCACCATCGACTACGGTCCCTTCCAGTTCCTCGACGGCTTCGACCCGCGCCACATCTGCAACCACAGCGACACGGGCGGGCGCTACGCCTACAACCAGCAGCCCAACGTCGCCTACTGGAACCTGTTCTGCCTGGCCCAGGCACTGCTGCCGCTGATCGGCGACCAGGAAGTCGCGGTGTCCGCGCTGGAGTCGTACAAGACGGTGTTCCCGCAAGCCTACGAGGCGCGGATGCGCTCCAAGCTGGGCCTGCAAGAGGCCGCGGCGGACGACCGCGCGCTCATCGAAGGCGTGCTCAAGCTGCTGGCGCAGGAGAAGGTGGACTACACCATCTTTTGGCGCCGCCTCGCCGACCACAAGGCCGGCGGCGACGTCGCCGCCGTGCGCGACCTGTTCCTCGACCGGGCCGGGATCGACGGCTGGCTGCAGTCCTTCGTCCAGCGCCACGCGCAGGTACCGGCCTCCCAGGCGGCACAATCGATGCGCGGCGCCAATCCGAAATTCGTGCTCCGGAACCATCTGGGCCAGCAGGCCATCGAATCGGCGCAGCGCAAGGACTTCTCGGGCGTGGCCACCTTGCTCAACCTGCTCGAAACCCCATTTGAAGACCACGCCGGCCACGAGGCCTATGCCGGCTTCCCGCCCGACTGGGCCTCCACGATCGAAATCAGCTGCTCATCATGACTGCACCCGTCCAGAAAACCGACGCCGAATGGAAGGCCCTCCTGGCCGAGAAAGGCGCCGAGCGTGGCGCTTTCGAGGTCACGCGCCATGCCGCCACCGAACGCCCGTTTACCGGCAAGTACGAGGCGCATTGGGAAGACGGCACCTACCACTGCATCTGCTGCGGCGCCAAGCTGTTCGAATCCGCCACCAAGTTCGATGCCGGCTGCGGCTGGCCCAGCTTCTCGCAGGAGGCGGTGCCCGGCGCCATCAAGAATGTCGTCGACCGGTCGCACGGCATGGTGCGCACCGAGAACGTCTGCGCGAATTGCGGCGCGCACCTGGGCCATGTGTTCCCCGACGGCCCGACCGAGACCGGCCTGCGCTACTGCATGAACTCCGCCTCGCTCGATTTCCAGAAGCGCTGAACATGAAGGTCCTGCTCGACTTCTTCCCGATCCTGCTGTTCTTCGGCGCCTTCAAGCTCTACGACATCTACACCGCCACCGGCGTGCTGATGGCCGCCACCGTGCTGCAGATGGGCATCGTCTGGTTCAACGAGCGCCGCCTGGCGCCGATCCAGAAGGCCACGCTGGTGCTGATCCTGCTCTTCGGCTCGCTCACGCTGCTCCTGCACGACGACCGCTTCATCAAGTGGAAGCCGACCGTGCTCTACGGTGCCATGGCCGTGGCGTTGGCCGTCGCGCTGTGGGTCTTCAAGAAGAACTTCCTCAAGATGCTGCTGGGCGCGCAGCTCGACCTGCCGGTGCCGGTCTGGACCCGCCTCAATGTCGCCTGGATCGCCTACTGCGTGTTCATGGCCGCGATCAACGGCTACGTGGCGGCCTACTTCAGCACCGAGGCCTGGGTCGACTTCAAGCTCTGGGGCTATGTCTTCCCGATCGTGTTCCTGGTGGCGCAGGGGCTGTACATCTCCCCGTACCTGAAATCGGACAAGCCTGCCGCATGAACCTCCCCACTGCCGCCGACCTGGAAGCGCGCCTTCGGGCCACGCTGCAGCCGACCGTTCTCGAAGTGATCGACGAAAGCGCCGCGCATGCCGGCCACGCGGGCGCCAACGCCGAGGGCTACGGAACCCATTTCCGGGTGCGGATTGCCTCTCCTCTCTTCGAGGGAAAGCCGCGCGTGGCGCGCCATCGGCTTGTGTATGATGCGCTGCAACTTTTTATCGCACAGGGCCTTCACGCCATCGCCATCGAGACGCTTTGAAGCGCTTTGTTTCCCGCCCTCCCGGGCGGCAAAAGTACCCTCCCCTCTATGAAGAAACATCTCCTGCAGGCCGCAGCCGCCGCCGCTCTTCTGGCTGCACTTCCCGCCTTCGCGCAGAACGCGGCCATCGTCAACGGCAAGCCGGTGCCCAAGGCGCGCATGGACGTGCTGGCCCAGCAACTGGCCGCAGCCGGCCGCCCGGTCACGCCCGAGATGCAGGGCCAGCTGCGCGAAGAAGTGGTCGCCCGCGAGATCTTCATGCAGGAGGCCCAGAAGCAGGGCCTTGACGGCACCGACGACTACAAGAACCAGCTCGAGCTGGCGCGCCAGGCCATCCTGATCCGCCAGTTGTTCGACAACTACCGCAAGGCCAACGCGGTGTCCGACGCCGAGGCGCAGGCCGAATACGACAAGTTCGCCGCGGCCAACGGCGGCAAGGAATACAAGGCCCGCCACATCCTGGTCGAGAAGGAAGACCAGGCCCAGAAGATCCTGGCCGACCTCAAGAAGGGCGCCAAGTTCGAGGACCTCGCCAAGAAGCAGAGCAAGGACCCGGGCTCCGGCGCCAACGGCGGCGACCTCGACTGGGCCGCGCCCGCCAGCTTCGTGCCCGAGTTCTCGGAAGCGATGATCAAGCTCAAGAAGGGCGAGACGACCCCAGCGCCGGTCAAGTCCCAGTTCGGCTACCACATCATCCGTGTCGATGACGTTCGCCAGGCCCAGCTGCCCAAGCTGGAAGAGGTCAAGCCGCAGATCGTGCAGCAGCTGCAGCAGCAGCGCTTGCAGAAGTACCAGGAAGAGCTGCGCGCGAAGGCCAAAGTCGAATAGGGGCTTTCCGCCTCAAGAAAAAGCGGCCCGCGGGCCGCTTTTTGCATGGGGTATCAAGCTCGTCAGCCGACCCACTTCCGCGCGTTGCGCCAGATCCGCATCCACGGGCTGAGCGCACTGCGGTCGCCCGATGTCCAGCTCATCTGGATGTTGCGGAACACGCGCTCCGGATGCGGCATCAGCGCCGTGAAGCGGCCGTCTGCGGTGGTCACCGAGGTCAGGCCGCCAGCACTGCCGTTGGGGTTGAACGGGTAACGCTCGGTCGGCTGGCCCTGGTTGTCGACGAAGCGCATGGCCGCGATGGCCTTTGCCGGGTCGCCGCGGTGCTTGAAGTTCGCATAGCCCTCGCCGTGCGCGACCGCGATGGGCAGCCGGCTGCCGGCCATGCCGGCAAAGAACAGGCTGGGCGAATCGAGGACCTCGACCATCGACAGCCGCGCCTCGAAGCGCTCGCTCTGGTTGGTGGTGAAGCGCGGCCACGCCTCGG
Source organism: Variovorax sp. WDL1 (assembly GCF_001541225.1). Taxonomy (GTDB): domain Bacteria; phylum Pseudomonadota; class Gammaproteobacteria; order Burkholderiales; family Burkholderiaceae_C; genus Variovorax. The sequence continues at coordinate 13,935 of NZ_LMTS01000029.1, forward strand.
CGCCGGGGATGATGTCGGCCAGCTCGGCGAACATCTGGCAGCCATTGCACACGCCCAGGCCGAAGGTGTCGGCGCGGCCGAAGAAGGCCCTGAACTGCTCGCCCAGCTTCGGGTTGAAGGTGATGCTGCGCGCCCAGCCGATCCCGGCACCCAGGGTGTCGCCATAGCTGAAGCCGCCGCAGGCCACCACGCCCTTGAAGTCGGCCAGGTCCGCCCGGCCGGTCTGCAGGTCGGTCATGTGGATGTCGAAGGATTCGAAGCCCGCCTCGTGGAAGGCATAGGCCATCTCGACGTGCGAGTTGACGCCCTGCTCGCGCAGGATCGCGACCTTGGGCCGCGCGAGGTTGAGGAAAGGCCCAGCGACGTTCTCCTCCACGCCCGGCGCCAGGTGCACATGGCAGCCGGGGTCCTGCGGCTCGCCGGCGGCGGCGTGCTCGGCGTCGGCGCAGTCGGGGTTGTCGCGCTCGCGGCAGATCTTCCAGCTCACCGCATCCCAGACTTGGTGCAGGTCGTGCAGATTGGCGCTGAAGATGGCCTTGGCATCGCGCCAGACCTCCACCTTGCCCTTGCCGGCGTCGATGGCCGAGGCGCCGGGCCGGGTCTTGCCGATGAAATGGCTGTGGGCGCTCAGGCCGTGCGCGCGCAGCGTCTGCATCACGTCGTTGCGCTCGGCGGTGCGCACCTGCAGCAGCATGCCGAGCTCTTCGTTGAAGAGCGCCTTCAAGCTGAGCTCTTCGCGCCGGGCGCTGACCTGGCCGGCCCAGTTCTTGGCGTCGCCGTATTCGGCGCGGCTGTCGCTGATGCCGTCGCCCTCGGTCACCAGCAGGTCGATGTTGAGAGCGACGCCGACATGGCCGGCAAAGGCCATCTCGCAGGCGGCGGCGAACAGGCCGCCGTCACTGCGGTCGTGCATCGCGAGGATCTTGCCCTCGGCACGCAGCGCGTTGACGGCCGCGACCAGCTTGACGAGGTCCTGCGGGTCGTCCAGGTCGGGCACCACGTCGCCGCTCTGCCCCAGGGTCTGGGCCAGGATGCTGCCTGCCATGCGCTGCCGGCCGCGGCCCAGGTCGATCAGGACCAGCGTGCTGTCGGGCTCGCTCGCATCCAGCTGCGGCGTCAACGTGCCTCGCACGTCGGCCAGTGTGGCGAAGGCGCTCACGATCAGGCTCACGGGCGAGCTGACCTTCTTCTGCTCGCCGTGCGCCTGCCACTGGGTGCGCATGGACAGCGAATCCTTGCCCACCGGAATCGAGATGCCGAGCGCCGGGCAGAGCGCCAGGCCCACCGCCTTCACGGTCTCGTACAGCGCCGCATCCTCGCCCGGCTCGCCGCAGGCCGCCATCCAGTTGGCCGAGAGCTTGACGCGCGAGAGCTCGATGGGCGCCGCCAGCAGGTTGGTGATGGCCTCCGCCACCGCCATCCGGCCCGAGGCCGGGGCGTCGAGGGCGGCGAGCGGGGTGCGCTCGCCCATGCTCATGGCCTCGCCGGCGAAGCCCTTGTAATCCGCCAGGGTCACGGCGCAGTCGGCCACCGGCACCTGCCAGGGCCCGACCATCTGGTCGCGATGGCTGAGGCCGCCGACGGTACGGTCGCCGATGGTGACGAGGAAGCGCTTGGACGCGACGGTGGGGTGGGAGAGGACGTCGATGGCGGCCTTCTGCAGGTCGACGCCGGTGAGGTCGAGGGGCTTGAACTTGCGCTGGAACGATTGGACATCGCGCAGCATCTTGGGAGGTTTGCCGAGGAGGACGTCCATGGGCATGTCGACGGGCGGAGTGCCCTCGTCCGCCACGATCAGCTGCCGCTCCTGCGTTGCCACTCCCACCACCGAGAACGGACACCGCTCCCGCTCGCAAAAGGCCCTGAACTGTTCAAGCGACTCCGGCGCAACCGCCAGCACATAGCGCTCCTGGCTCTCGTTGCACCAGATCTCCTTCGGCGCCAGGCCTGACTCTTCCAGCGGCACGGCGCGCAGGTCGAAGCGCGCGCCGCGCCCTGCATCGTTGGTGAGCTCGGGGAAGGCATTGCTCAGTCCACCTGCCCCCACGTCGTGGATCGCCAGGATGGGATTCGCCGCACCCTGCTGCCAGCAATGGTTGATGACCTCCTGCGCGCGTCTTTCGATCTCGGGATTGCCGCGCTGCACCGAGTCGAAGTCCAGTTCGGCCGCATTGGCGCCCGTGGCCATCGAGCTCGCGGCGCCACCGCCCATGCCGATGCGCATGCCAGGGCCGCCCAGCTGGATCAGCAACGTGCCCGCGGGGAACTGGATCTTCTTCGTCTGCCCCGCATCGATGCTCCCCAGGCCGCCCGCGATCATGATCGGCTTGTGGTAGCCGCGCTGCAGCGTGTCGCGGTCGCTGGCAATGGCCTGCTCGTACTCGCGGAAGTAGCCCAGCAGGTTGGGCCGGCCGAACTCGTTGTTGAAGGCGGCCCCGCCCAGCGGGCCGTCCGTCATGATCTGCAGCGGGCTGGCGATGTGTTCGGGCTTGCCGTAGCTGCCCTCTGCGGGCCAGAGCTTCGACACGGTGAAGCCGGTCAGCCCGGCCTTGGGTTTGGACCCGCGGCCCGTGGCGCCCTCGTCGCGGATCTCGCCGCCGGCCCCGGTAGAGGCGCCCGGGAAAGGCGAGATCGCGGTGGGATGGTTGTGCGTCTCGACCTTCATCAGCACGTGGTTCAGCGCGTCCTGCCTGTCGTAGCGGCCGGCGGCCGAGGCGGCGACGAAGCGCTCGACCCGCGAGCCCTCCATGATCGAGGCGTTGTCGGCGTAGGCCACCACCGTGTGCTGCGGATTCTGGCGCTCGGTGTGCCGGATCATCGAAAACAGGCTCTGCGGCTGCGGCTGGCCGTCGATCACGAAGTCGGCATTGAAGATCTTGTGGCGGCAGTGCTCGCTGTTGGCCTGGGCAAACATCATCAGCTCGACGTCGCTCGGGTTGCGCCCCAGCCGGGTGAAGGCGTCGACGAGGTAGTCGATCTCGTCCTCCGCCAGCGCCAGGCCGAAGCGCGTGTTGGCCTCGACCAGCGCGGCCCGCCCGCCAGCCAGGACATCCACCTGCGCCATCGGCTGGCCCGGCAGCTCGGCAAACAGTGCAGCCGACTGTTCGAGCCCGGTGAGCACCGATTCGGTCATGCGGTCATGCAGCAGCGCGGCCAGCGCGGCCAGGTGGTCGGCGTCGAGCACCGGTGCCTTGCCCAGCAGCGGCGCCTTCAGCGCCAGGTGGTACTGCGTGACACGCTCCACGCGGCGCAGCGCCAGCCCGCAGTTGTGGGCGATGTCGGTGGCCTTCGAGGCCCAGGGCGAGACGGTGCCCAGGCGCGGCGTGACGACCAGCACGGGCCCCGCCTTGGCCGGCCCGTCGAAGGGCTCGCCGTATTCCAGCAGGGCTGCGAACCGCTCGCGTTCGGCGCCTTCGAGCGCATGGTCGGTCGCAACCAGGTGCACGAAGCGCGCCGAAAGGCCCGCGATGCGGGGCTCGATCGCCTGCAGCCTCGGCAGCAATTGCCGGGCGCGGAACTCGCTGAGCGCGCTGCCGCCCTCGAAGAAAGTCACCACCGGGGCGACGGGATGGGAGGGCGCATTCAGGGGCAAGGTCACGATCGGATCGGCCGTCGGGCCGCATTGGAAACCAGGAGAGGAAGGCGGCGGCCGCTGACTGGGGCCATCCGCGCCAAGCCCGGCATTTTAGCGGGGGCGGATGGGATAATTCCGGCCCATGAGCATCACCTACAAAGACCCCGAGGGCGTGGCCGGCATGCGCAAGGCGGGCCGCCTCGCAGCCGAAGTGCTGGACTACCTGACCCCTCACGTGAAGCCCGGCGTGACCACCAACGAGATCGATAAGCTCGCGCACGACTTCATCACGCAGGTCCAGGGCGCGATCCCCGCCCCCCTCAACTACATGGGCGCTTCGAGCGTGCCCTACCCCAAGTCCATCTGCACCTCGACCAACCACGTGGTGTGCCACGGCATCCCGAACGACAAGCCGCTCAAGAAAGGCGACATCGTCAATATCGACGTCACGGTCATCAAGGATGGGTGGCACGGCGACACGAGCCGGATGTTCATCGTGGGCGACGCCTCGATCGCTGCAAAGCGCCTGTGCGCCTTCACCTACGAGGCCATGTGGCATGGCATCGTCAAGGTGAAGCCTGGCGTGCACCTGGGCGACATCGGCTTCGCCATCCAGCGCTTCGCCGAGAGCAACGGCTTCTCGGTGGTGCGCGAGTTCTGCGGCCACGGCATCGGCCGCGGTTTCCACGAGGAGCCGCAGGTGCTGCACTACGGCAAGCCCGGCACGCTCGACGAGCTCAAGCCCGGCATGACCTTCACCATCGAGCCGATGATCAACGCCGGCAAGCGCGACATCAAGGAAGACGCCCGCGGCGGCCATTACGACGGCTGGACCATCGTCACCCGAGACCATTCGCTGTCGGCGCAGTGGGAGCACACGGTGCTGGTCACCGAGACCGGCTATGAGGTGCTCACGCTCTCGCCCGGCAGCCCGCCGCCGCCTGCCTTCGTCAGCGCCTCGGCTTGAAGGCGGCGTCCAGCCTTCGACGGGCTGCCATGGTGGACATCGCTTCCCTGCGTGACGCCTACCGCACGCACAAGCTTGCGCTGTACGACCAGGCACGCAGCGCGCGCGCGCCGACGCGCAGCGTCCACACCGTGCTGCGCCAGCTGGCCGCTCTGGCCGACGAGGCGCTCAACGCACTGTGGGAGGACGCGGGCTTCGGCAACCGCGTGGCGCTGGTCGCGGTGGGCGGCTTCGGGCGCGGCGAACTGTTCCCCTTCTCCGACGTCGATGTGCTGCTGCTGCTGCCCGCCGACCATGCGACCGAGATCGAACCGGCGCGCATCGAGGCCTTCATCGGCAATTGCTGGGATGCGGGCCTGGAGATCGGCTCCAGCGTGCGCACGGTGGACGAGTGCCTGGCCGAGGCCGCGAAGGACGTCACGGTCCAGACCTCGCTGCTCGAATCCCGTCTCGTCGCCGGCGACAAGAAGCTCTACGCCGCCTTTCGCAAGAGCTTCCTTGCCGACATCGACCCGCACGCCTTCTTCGCGGCCAAGACGCAGGAGATGCGGCACCGGCACCAGAAGTACGAGAACACGCCCTATGCGCTGGAGCCCAACTGCAAGGAGTCGCCGGGCGGGCTGCGCGACCTGCAGACCGTCCTCTGGGTCGCCAAGGCCGCCGGTTTCGGCAGGCGCTGGGACGACCTGGCGAAGAACGGCCTGGCCACCCCTTTCGAGGTGCAGCAGATCAAGCGCAACGAGGCGCTGCTGAGCCTGATCCGCGCGCGCCTGCACCTGATCGCCAACCGGCGCGAAGACCGCCTGGTGTTCGACCTGCAGACCGCAGTGGCCGCCACCTTCGGCTACGTCGGCGAGTCGCAGCGCAAGTCCAGCGAGGCGCTGATGCGCCGCTACTACTGGGCGGCCAAGGCGGTGACGCAGCTCAACCAGATCCTGCTGCTCAACATCGCCGACCGGCTGAACCCGCAGGAGGAGCAGGCCACCCGCATCAACGACCGCTTCTTCGAGAAGGGCGGGCTGATCGAGGTCGCGAGCGACGACCTGTACATCAAGGATCCGCACGCGATCCTCGAGACCTTCCTGCTCTACCAGAAGACCATCGGCGTCAACGGCCTGTCGGCGCGCACGCTGCGCGCGCTCTACAACGCCCGCCACGTGATGGACAGCAAGTTCCGCAACGACCGCGTGAACCATGCGACCTTCATGCGCATCCTGCTGGAGCCGCGCGGCATCACGCATGCCTTCAGGCTGATGAACCAGACCTCGGTGCTGGGCCGCTACCTGCGCGTGTTCCGCAGCATCGTGGGGCAGATGCAGCATGACCTGTTCCATGTCTACACGGTCGACCAGCACATCCTGATGGTGCTGCGCAACGTGCGCCGCTTCTTCATCGTCGAGCACGCGCACGAGTACCCCTTCTGCTCGCAGCTCGCGGGCGGCTGGGACAAGCCGTGGATCCTCTACGTCGCGGCGCTGTTCCACGACATCGCCAAGGGCCGCGGCGGCGACCATTCGGAGCTCGGCGCGCGCGACGTGCGGCGCTTCTGCCGCCAGCACGAAATTTCCCGCGAGGACGCCAAGCTGATCGAGTTCCTCGTTTCCGAGCACCTGGTGATGAGCCAGGTCGCGCAGAAGCAGGACCTGAGCGATCCCGAGGTGATCGGCGGCTTCGCCCGGCGCGTCGGCAACGAGCGCTACCTGACGGCGCTGTACCTTCTCACCATCGCCGACATCCGCGGCACCTCGCCGCGCGTGTGGAACGCCTGGAAGGGCAAGCTGCTCGAGGACCTCTATCGATCGACGCTGCGCGCCCTGGGCGGCCGCATGCCCGACCCGGGAGCCGAGGTGGAGGCGCGCAAGCGCGAGGCCCTGGTGCAGCTGGCCTTGCATGCGCAGCCCTTCGAGGCGCACAAGGCGTTGTGGGAAACGCTGGACGTGGGCTATTTCATGCGCCACGACGCCTCCGAGATCGCCTGGCACACCAAGCAGCTCTCGCGGCACGTACCGCCGAGGAACGTGCCGGTGGATCCGCATGCGCCTGCGATCGTGCGCGCCCGGCTTTCCCCGGTGGGCGAAGGACTGCAGGTGGCGGTCTACACGCCCGACCAGCCCGATCTGTTCGCGCGCATCTGCGGCTACTTCGACCAGTCCTCCTTCAGCATCCTCGACGCCAAGGTACACACCGCTACCAACGGCTACGCGCTCGACACCTTCCAGGTCGTCACCACCTTCATTCCCGAGCACTACCGCGACCTGATCAGCATGGTCGAGACCGGCCTGGCCAAGACGCTCGACGAGGCCGGGCCCCTGCCCTCGCCCAGCAAAGGGAGGGTGTCGCGCAGGGTGCGCAGCTTCCCGATCAAGCCGCGGGTCAGCCTGCTGCCCGACGAGAAGGCACAGCGCTGGCTGCTCAACATCTCGGCCAGCGACCGCGCGGGCCTGCTGTACTCGGTGGCACGCGTGCTGGCGCGCCATCACCTCAACCTGCAGCTCGCCAAGATCACGACGCTGGGCGAGCGGGTGGAGGACACCTTCCTGATCAGCGGGCCCGAGCTGCAGGGCCAGCGCACGCAGGCGACGATCGAGACCGAGCTGCTCGAGGCGCTGGCCGCCTGAGTGGCAGGCGAGTCTCCCCAGGCCTTCAGAGGACGGTCAGGAAAACGTGCACGGAATCGACCACAATCGCGCCTGTTTTTTCAACAACAGAAGGGCCTTTCGAACATGATCCGTTCCGACGACACCGGCAAACTCATCCTGCGCCTCGCACTGGGCATCCTGATGCTGCTGCACGGCATTGCCAAGATCCAGGGCGGCGTAGGCTTCGCGGCGAGCATGTTGACTTCGCATGGCCTGCCGGGCGTCCTCGCCTACCTTGTCTATGTCGGCGAGATCGTCGCGCCGGTCCTGCTGATCATCGGCCTCTACACGCGGCCGGCGGCATGGATCGTGGTCATCAACATGCTCGTCGCCATCTGGCTGGTGCACATGAAGCAGATCGGCATGCTCAACAAGCAGGGCGGCTGGGAGCTGGAACTGCAGGGCCTGTTCCTCTTCAGCGCGATGGCCGTGGCATTTCTGGGCGCCGGGCGCTTCAGCATCGGCGGCAACAGCGGCCGCTACAACTGAGCGTCACTACTCGTCTTCGGCCGCATCGAGGCCCGGGAACAGGATCTCGGTGTAGCCGAAGCGCGAGAAATCGCGCACCCGCATCGGGTAGAGCTTGCCCAGGAGGTGATCGACCTCGTGCTGCACCACGCGCGCATGGAAGCCGCTGGCGGTGCGGTCGATGGGATCGCCGTAGGGGTCGAAGCCGGTATAGCGGATGTGGGCGAAGCGCGGCACCACGCCGCGCAGCCCGGGCACGGAAAGGCAGCCTTCCCAGCCCTCTTCCTCCTCATCGCCGATCGGCGTGATGACGGGGTTGACCAGCACCGTGCGTGGCACGGCCGGAGCGTCCGGATAGCGCGGATTGACGGTGTCGGTGCCGAAGATCACGAGCTGCTGGTCGACGCCGATCTGCGGCGCGGCAAGACCGGCACCGTTCGCCGCATGCATGGTCTCGAACATGTCCCGCACCAGCAGGTGAAGCTCATCGGTGTCGAAGGCGGCGACCGGCTGCGCGATGCGCAGCAGCCGGGGGTCGCCCATCTTGAGGATCTCGCGTACCGTCATGGCCGCCATTATCGCGACCGTGCAGGGCGCGCCGCCATCAAGGAGGGGTCTGGGTGTTCGAGTCGGGCGAGGTCAGCATGCGGTTGATCTCGCGCGCGCTGCGCCCCGGGGGAATCGGCACCTGCGTGCCGGCAACGCCGCCGGTCCGCGGGCCGAGGCCCGGCGGCGGCGGCACGGGAACGGCGGGGCGGGCCCCGCTCCAGCCGGAGCGCGGATAACCGCCGCGTGGGTAGTAACCGGGCCGTCCCTGGTCGTAGCGGTAGGGATAACGCGGACGGGAGTAGTAGCCGCCATAGCCGCCGTCGATGTACACGTTCGGCTGGACCACGACCGGGCCGGGGTCTACGTAGTAGGGGTCTGAGTACCCGTAGGAGCCTGCTGGATAGGCGACGCAGCCCCCGAGCAGCGCCGCGCCTCCGAGCACGGCACAAACACCCAATAGACGGCGATTCTTGATCATGATGGACTCCTGGTCGGTACCTGGTGTATTCAACGTCCTGTTGTAGACCTTGTTGACCTCTGTCGAATGAAGCTGCGTAACGCTCGGTTAACGCCCGGTAAAGCTTGGGCGATCAAATTCCGCTGGAAAGGATCTCGAGCATCCGCGCCTCGTCGATCACGGCCACCCCCAGGTCGCGTGCCTTGTCGAGCTTGCTGCCGGCCTCGGCACCCGCGACCACGAAATCGGTCTTCTTGCTGACCGAGCCGGCCACCTTGGCGCCCGCCGCTTCCAGTTTGTCCTTCGCTTCGTCACGGCTGAGCGTAGGAAGGGTGCCGGTGATGACGAAGGTCTTGCCCGCAAGCGGCTTGGGCGCGCGTGCGGCCGGCTCGCCCTCTTCCCAGGTCACGCCGCAGGCGCGCAGCTGCTCGACCACCTCGCGATTGTGTTCCTGGTCGAAGAAGGTGCGCAGGCTCTTCGCGACCACCGGGCCGACGTCGTTGACCTCCAGCAATTGCTCCTCGCTCGCGGCCATGATCGCGTCGAGCTTGCCGAAGTGCCTGGCCAGGTCCTTGGCGGTGCTTTCGCCGATGTGCCGGATGCCGAGCCCGAAGAGAAAGCGCGGCAGCGTGGTCTTCTTCGAGGACTCCAGCGCTTCGACCAGGTTCTTCGCCGACTTGTCGGCCATGCGGTCGAGGCCGGCCAGGGTCGTGAGGCCCAGCTTGTAGAGGTCGGGCAGCGTGCGGATCAACTGGCCATCGACAAGCTGCTCGACCAGCTTGTCGCCCAGGCCTTCGATGTCCATGGCGCGCCGCGCCGCGAAATGCAGGATGGCCTCCTTGCGCTGTGCGCCGCAGAACAGGCCTCCGGTGCAGCGGTGGTCGACCTCGCCCTCCTCGCGCAGCGCGTCCGAGCCGCAGACCGGGCATTTCTTCGGCATGGTGAAGATCGGCCCGCGCTGCTCCGGCGGCCGTGCGGCGCTCTCGGGCACCACGCCCACCACCTCGGGGATCACGTCCCCGGCGCGCCGCACGATCACGGTGTCGCCCACCCGGACATCCTTGCGCCGGGCCTCGGCCTCGTTGTGCAGCGTGGCGTTGGTCACGGTGACGCCGCCCACGAAAACGGGCGCCAGCTTTGCCACCGGCGTGAGCTTGCCGGTGCGGCCCACCTGCACCTCGATGCTTCGCACCTCGGTGGTTTGCTCCTGCGCCGGGTACTTGTGCGCCATGGCCCATCGCGGCTCGCGGCTCTTGAAGCCCAACCGGCGCTGCAACTCCAGGCTGTCGACCTTGTAGACGACGCCGTCGATGTCGTAGGGCAGCTTGTCGCGCTGCGCCGCGATGCGCGCGTGGAAGGCCACCAGCGTGTCGGCGCCAGGCCCCACGGCGCGCTCCTTGGCCACGGGCAATCCGAAGGCGTCCAGCGCTTCCAGCATGCCGCCGTGCGTCGCCGGCATCTGTGTCCAGCCCACCACCTCGCCCAGCCCATAGGCGAAGAAGCTCAACGGCCGCTGCGCCACCAGCGCCGGATCGAGCTGGCGAATGGCGCCGGCCGCGGTGTTGCGCGGGTTGATGAAGGTCTTGTCGCCGCGCTCGCGCTGGCGTTCGTTCAGCCGCTCGAAGGCGTCGCGCCGCATGTAGACCTCGCCGCGCACTTCCAGCACCGGCGGCGCCTCGCCCGAAAGGCGCAGCGGGATCTGCCCGATGGTGCGAAGGTTCTGCGTCACGTCTTCGCCGGTTTCGCCGTCGCCGCGGGTGGCGCCCTGCACCAGTACGCCGTGCTCATAGCGCAGGTTGATGGCCAGGCCGTCGAACTTGAGCTCGGCCGAGTACTGGACCGGTGGCGCGTCCGGCGCCAGGCCCAACTCGCGACGCACGCGTGCGTCGAAGGCCAGCGCACCAGCCGCGGTGGTGTCGGTTTCGGTGTGGATGGACAGCATCGGCACGGCGTGCCGCACTGGCGTGAGGCCTGGCAGCACGGCGCCCCCCACGCGCTGCGTCGGCGAGTCGGGCGTGCGCAGCGCCGGGTATTCGGTCTCCAGTGCCTGCAGGCGCTGGAACATGCGGTCGTACTCGGCGTCGGGCAGCTCGGGCGCGTCGAGCACGTAGTAGAGATGGGCGTGGCGGCGCAGCTGCTCGCCCAGCGCGGCGGCTTCGCGAGC
>NZ_LMTS01000029.1:24778-49659 GCF_001541225.1 Variovorax sp. WDL1
CCTCGCGTGGTGTCATGAGAATCTCCGGGATCGGGGGCGAGGTTAGCTGAAGAGTCGCCTGGCCAGCGGCGATCCAGCCGAAAGCTCGCGCGAATCGAGGGTGTCGTAGAGCTGCTCGAGGTCGGCCCCGATTGCGTCCATCGTCTCCTCCCGCAGCAGCTGGCCGTCGCTGTCGGTCACGAGGCCGTCCATCTCGCGCGCCAACGTTGCCGCTGTTTCGCGCATGCGCGCGAAGGGGCGCTCGGCGCGGTCGACCTGGGGCACGTCCAGGCTCAGCGTGAGCTCGCGGATGGCGGACTGGGCCGGGTCGTCGGCCAGTGCGGCCTGGGTGTCGAAGGACAGGCCCAGGATCGGCGGCAGGCCGAGCTCGCTCGCAGGCAGCACCATGCGGCCGGGGATGATGCCGGCGACGAAGCCCAGCCGCGCGGCGTTCTGCTGCACATAGCCCGGGCTCCAGGCAGCGTGCAGCGCGCGCAGCACGAAGCTCAGCTGGGCATCGTGCGCGCTCGCGAACTGGTCGAGCTCGCGCGCCCGCGCGACTTCGTCGAGCATCTCGGGGAACTCGGGCGCCCCGTTGACGGCATCGGCGAAGGCCTGGGCCTTGACCACGAACTCGGAATACTCGATCTCGTTCAGCGCACCGGTGCGGTTGGCCAGTTGCACGCCGGCCTGGAAGGCGCCGTAGCGCTGGCCGGGCGCGGCCGGCTCCCATTCGCCGGTGTGTTCGTTGAGGCCCTCGATCGCCACCGGCTTGCTGCCGGCGCGTCGCGTGGCCGGCATGGCGGCGATGGCCGCATCGCCCGATGCCAGGCCCTCGAGCGTGATCGGCGCGATCACGTCGATCAGCGGGTCCAGGCCGCCGCGGCGGTCGGCCGTCGGGATCGGCAGCGCGCTGGGCGCCGGGAGGTCGGGGTCGAAGAGCGGCTCGTGGCGCTCGGCGCCGGCCACCGGGTGCCCGGCAACGTGCAGCACCGGCTCTTCGTCCCGGCTGAGCGGCGCAGACACCGTTTCGGGCCGATCGCCGTTCGGCGCATCGGGCTGGCGCGGCGCGCTGCGGCGCGACATCCAGGCGTTGTAGCCGACCACCGAGGCCAGCACGAGGCCGCCGAGGATGGCAAGGGCGACGGTGAGGTTGCTCATCCGGCGCCTATGCAGCCTCGGCCATCGACACGGCGGACTCCATGTCGACCGCCACGATGCGCGAGACGCCCTGCTCCTGCATGGTCACGCCGATCAGCTGCTCCGCCATCTCCATCGCGATCTTGTTGTGGCTGATGAAGAGGAACTGGGTTTCGCGGCTCATCGCCGTCACCAGCTTGGCGTAGCGCTCGGTGTTGGCGTCGTCCAGCGGCGCATCCACTTCGTCCAGCAGGCAGAAAGGCGCGGGGTTGAGCTGGAAGATCGCGAACACCAGCGCAATCGCGGTCAGCGCCTTCTCGCCGCCCGAAAGCAGGTGGATGGTCTGGTTCTTCTTGCCCGGGGGCTGGGCCATCACCTGCACGCCGGAGTCGAGGATCTCGTCGCCGGTCATCATGAGCCTGGCGTTGCCGCCGCCGAAGAGCTCGGGGAACATGCGGCTGAAGTGCTCGTTGACGATCTTGAAGGTGCCGCCGAGCAGCTCGCGCGTCTCGCCGTCGATCTTGCGGATCGCGTCCTCCAGCGTGTTGATGGCCTCGTTCAGGTCGGCCGACTGCGCGTCGAGGAAGGTCTTGCGCTCGCTCGCCACCGCGAGCTCGTCGAGGGCGGCGAGGTTGACGGCACCCAGCGAGGCGACCTCGCGGTTGAGCCGGTCGATCTCCGACTGCAGGCCGGTGAGCCGGACCTTGTCCTCCTCGATCGACCGCGCGATCGCCTCCAGGTCGGCCTCGGCGTCGGCCAGCAGCTGCTGGTACTGCTCGAAGCCCAGGCGCGCGGCCTGCTCCTTCAGCTGCAGCTCGGTGATGCGCTGGCGCAGCGGATCGAGCTCGCGCTCCAGCTGCAGCCGGCGCTCGTCGCTGGCACGCAGCTTGAGCGTGAGGTCGTCGTACTGGCTGCGCGCGGCGCCCAAGGAGGTCTCGCGCTCCAGCTTGAGGGCCAGCGCGTCCTGCAGCCCGGCCTGGGCCGCGGCGTCGGACAGGCGGCCGAGCTCGGCGCGGGCGCGCTCGTTCTCTTCGGTGAGCGAAGCCACCTGCTGGGTCGCCGTCTCGATGGCGCGGTTGAGCTCGGCGCGCCGAGCTTCGAGCGTGCGCTGCGCGAAGACCGCCTCCTGCGCCTGGCGCTCCAGGCTGCGGTGCTGCTCGCGGCTGGCGGACAGGGCGCGGCCGGCCTCGATCACGCGCTCGTCGAGCTGGGCATGGCGTTCCTGGCTGTCGGCCAGCTGCATGTCCAGTTCCTCGAAGCGGCCCTCGGCGGCGACGCGCTTTTCCTGCAGTTCCTCGAGCTGGGCCTCGACCTCGCCGAGGTCGGTGGACAACTGCTCGCTGCGCGCGCGCGTCTGCTCGGCCAGCTGCGTGAGGCGAAGCGTCTCGACCTGCAGCTCGTGCGCGCGCGATTGCGTGTCGGCCGCTTCGCGCCGCACCGCGACCAGGCGCTGCGCAGCGTCGCCGTAGGCTGCCTCGGCGCGGGCCAATGCGGTGCGGGCCTCCTCGCTGATCAGCGTCTGGGCGCGCAGCTGCCGCTCCAGGTTCTCCATCTCCTGCTGGCGCGCCAGCAGGCCGGCCTGCTCGGAGTCCTGCGCGTAGAAGCTCACGCTATGGGCCGTGACCGCATGGCCGCTCTTGACGTAGATCGCTTCACCGGGCTGCAGCTTGTCGCGCTGGGCCAGGGCCTCTTCGAGCGTCGGCGCGGTGAAGCAGCCGTGCAGCCAGTCGGCCAGCAGCGCCTGCTGGCCGGCGTCGCCGAGCCGCAGCAGGTCCGCCAGGCGCGGCAGCGCGCCCTGCGCCTGCGGCGCGGCAGCCATGGGCGGGCTGTAGAAGGCCAGCTTGGCCGGCGGCGCATCGCCGCCGAAGGCGCGGACCATGTCGAGGCGGCTGACCTCGAGCGCGCCAAGGCGCTCGCGCAGCGCGGCTTCGAGCGCGTTTTCCCAGCCCTGCTCGATGTGGATGCGGCTCCACAGTCCCTGCAGGCCTTCGAGGCCGTGCTTGGCCAGCCAGGGGGCCAGCTTGCCGTCGGTCTTGACCTTTTCCTGCAGGGCCTTCAAGGCTTCGAGCCGGGCCGACAGCTCGGCATGGCGCGCGCCCTCGGTGTTGACGGCCTGCTGCTTGCCGCGACGGTCCTCGTCGAGCTGCGGCACGGCTTCCTGCAAATCGTGCAGGCGCGCATCGGCTTCGCTGGCTGCTTCCTGCGCGGCGGCCAGCTGTTGCTGCAGATCGCGCAGGCGCGTTTCGTCGGGCGCCGCCAGCGCGTTCTGGTCGCTGCGCAGGCGCTCGGCACGCTGCGTGAGCTGGCGGGTCTGCTCCTCGATGTTGCGCTGGTCGGCGGCAAGCACCTGGATCTGTTGCTGCACCTGCGCGACGCTCGCACGCTGGGCATTGGCCTCGTCCTGGGCGCGCTGCTGCGCTTCTTCGAGGCCGGGGAGGCGCGCGTCGTGCTCCTCGAGCTGGGCCGCCAGCAGCTCGGCCTGCTCCTCGGCGTTCAAGCCCTGGCCGGCGAGCGTCTCGATCTCGGCTTCCGCGTCCTCGCGCCGCGTGTTCCATTGCGCGATCTGCTCGCCGAGCTGCACCAGGCGCTGCTCGACCCGCTGGCGCCCCTCGACCACGAAGCGGATCTCGCCCTCCAGCCGGCCGACCTCGGCACTGGCCTCGTAGAGCTTGCCCTGGGCTTGATTGACCTGATCGCCGGCGGCGTAGTGCGCCTGGCGCACGGTCTCGAGCTCGGACTCGACATGGCGCAGGTCTGCCATGCGCGATTCGAGGTCGTTGATGGCCTTCTCGCCATCGGCCTTGACCTTGGCCTGGTCGCCCTCGCTCTCGCTGCGCTTCAGGAACCACAGCTGGTGCTGCTTGCGCGTCGCGTCGGCCTGCAGCGTGTTGTAGCGGGTGGCGACCTCGGCCTGCTTCTCGAGCCGCTCGAGATTGCTGGTGAGCTCGCGCAGGATGTCCTCGACGCGGGTGAGGTTCTCGCGCGTGTCGCCGAGGCGGTTTTCGGTCTCGCGGCGGCGCTCCTTGTACTTGGAGACGCCGGCGGCTTCCTCGAGGAAGAGCCGCAGCTCCTCGGGCTTGGATTCGATGATCCGGCTGATCGTCCCCTGCCCGATGATCGCGTAGGCGCGCGGGCCGAGGCCGGTGCCCAGGAACACGTCCTGCACGTCCCGGCGGCGCACCGGCTGGTTGTTGATGAAATAGCTCGAATTGCCGTCGCGCGTCAGCACCCGCTTGACTGCGATCTCGCCGAACTGCGACCACTGGCCGCCGGCCCGGTGATCGGCGTTGTCGAACACGAGTTCCACGCTCGAACGGCTGGCCTGCTTGCGCGTGGTGGTGCCGTTGAAGATCACGTCCTGCATGGACTCGCCACGCAATTCGGAAGCGCGCGATTCGCCGAGCACCCAGCGCACCGCGTCCATGATGTTCGACTTGCCGCAGCCATTGGGGCCTACCACGCCCACCAGCTGGCCGGGCAAAAGGAAATTGGTGGGTTCCGCGAAGGACTTGAAGCCGGAGAGCTTGATCGAATTGAGACGCACGGCTGGTCTGGCCTAGGTTGCCAAGATATTGATTTGTAAGGGAATATTTGCCGATCTGATCCTCCGGGATCGGCTCTCTGCCCGAGGCGGCGATGATAACGTGCAGGCCATGAGCGAAACCCTCCGGTCTTCCCCTCTCGCGCGCCGCGCCGTACTCGTGGGCGGCCTGGCCGCTGCGGCCCTCGGCCTTTCGGGCTGCGCCAGCACCGAGCGCGCCGAGCCCTATGGCAACAACGAGTGGCTGCAGAGCGGCGCCAATCGAATCGCGAACCTTGCATTGCGCGACAACCTGCAGTCGATACGGCGCGTGCAGCTTTCGCTGTACCGCCGCAACCCGCGCGAATGGCGCAAGTGGGCGCCGAGCGCGGAGGACGCCACCCAGCGCACCTGGGACGCCATCTCGCAGGACATCCCCCTCGCCCAGCTGCGCGGCGCCAGCGGCATCGACGCCATCCGCCTCGCCTTCGAGACCCAGCCTCGGCCTTACGAGGGCGACCGCGTCGCAGCGCTGGTGGTCGGATGGGCCTCGCTGCTCAAGCACGCCAACGGAGGTACCTGGGAGCAGACCATGCTCGACGGCGTGAACGCGGAGAACAGCTACCGCGCGGCGCGCAACGTCGAGATCTCGCTCTGGCTGATCGGCTCGAAGACCGGCACGGACGGCCAGCCGCTGCTGCTGGCCACCGAGATCAGCGAGCGCGGGCGCAACCTGGTGGTCGACCGCGAGCTGTCGAAGGTGGTGGCACGGCTCGACCTGATGGCCGCGCAGGCCGACGAGAAGTACCGGCGAGCGGCGCTGGACTTCAGCCAGAACTGGCTGCTGGGCAACCTGGGGCCCTTCTTCGCGATGGTTCAAAGATAGTTCGCCTCCTGGGGCCGCTTGGCGATGGAAACTTTCGTTTCTTGAATGTTTCGCATTCTTCGAAAAAGGCAGGGTCACAAATGTTTCCCAAGCCGGCGAAAAGTATCCCCGCGGCGCGGTCTGCCCCAGCTGATCGACTCCCGATGCCCTCTTCACAATGCTTCGAGAACAGGTCGACCCACAGCCGGCCAAGCAATGGAACTTTGGTTTCCTGACTGTTCCTGATCATTGAAGAAAAAGCCGGGTGACAGCGGCTTCCGAAGGCGACAGGGGGTTCCAGTGGCGGGCACCACACAGCCGTGCGGCGCATCGCCTCCATGCAAGCAGGTAATCAATAGGCCATGAGCAATCGTTTGACCTCGTTCAAGCCAGCGATTCCAACGCGTCGTGCTGGCGCCGCTTCACTTCCTGAGAAAAAAACGACGGAAGGAGCAAATACATCATCCTCGACAGAGCTGGCCCGAATTGTTCCCAAAAGGAAATTCATAAAGGCAGCTCCTCGTACAAAGATCCTCGATACAAATTGCGATCGCTCGTCATCCTCCAGCACTCTCCAAGAAAAATCGTCGACCGGAAGCGAAGAACGATCGGCCTCCATCGATAAGGAGGCTTCGAGCTTCTCCGAATCCGAACAGTCGACTGAAAAAATCGCAAGCAACGATCTGGAACGAGACGTACATCTGAACGCAAACCAATCTGCAGTTTCAGACAGACAAACTCCGACTCACACCCCATGGCAATCGAAAACCACGACGGTTAGACAGAAGAAAATTGCCGCACTTGCAAGAAGAAAAGAACTCCTGAAACGGCAGGAGGTTCAATTCTTTCCCCGGGCCGGGCAAACGCCCTTGAGCAATTCCAAACCTCCGTCGGGCACCACGGATCTTGGCCAGTCGCTGGATCATCCGCAAGATCCAAACGGGCGCGCTCCGTCGCAATGGCTGAAGAAAACAGTTGCCGACCTAGTTCCAGCGCGCCGGGTCAAGACCCCCACGGAAGTCCTGCACAAATCCGATCTCTATCGGGATGCCTCCAAGGCCAACCAGGATCTGGCCAGCCTGCTTCCACATACTCTGGAGCACTACCTATCGGGGCTGCTCGGCAATGACGATACGAAAAAGTTGATTGAGGATCACAAGTTGACTGCCGACGAGGTCGTCGCGATCAAGTGGTACGGGCAGGACGGCTTCCAGTACGTCCAGCAATCGCTCAGGCAGATCCCGGACCCTTTGCTCGGGGCTCCGGTCGCTCCGCCCAAAACGTTCAAGAACTTGATCAAGGCGTTACAAAGAGGCTTGCCAAGCTGCCGCCGCTGCCGCCCGGCACGGAACTCTTCCGCGGCACGAACTTCCTGTTCGATGAAAACCTGAAGCCAGGCGATGTTTATACGGACCCGGCATTTGTCTCTACGAGCACAAAACAGGCAGTCGCAGATCACAAGTTCGAAGGGCGCTATTTGCTGCACTTCGTCAACGTTCCCGCCGATGACCCACGTTGGCGCGACATTTCCCTCTTCACGAGCAACTCGACCGAGGCCGAAGTCCTCTTCGTCGGCTTCGACACCGATCGATCGCACAGCTCCTTCACCCGTTTCTACGAGGGCTTCGCTTCGCCGGTGGTGGTGGACACCTACGAGGGCCTGGACACCGTGGTCAACGGCTTCGAGACGCATCCGCAGCAGAGCGTGATCGTCGACCTCGCCGCGCAGACGCTGGCGCCGCTGGCACGCTGGATCAAGGATTCGGAGCTTTTCGAGGTCTTCGCCGGGCTCGGCGTGACGGTCAATTTCTGGCATGTGCTGGACGACGGCAAGGACTCGAGCGATCTGCTCGGCACGCTGGTCGACACCTTCGGCAACCGCCCCAACTACATCGTGGTGCAGAACTACGGCCGCGGCAATGACTTCGCCCTGCTGCTCGGCTCGCAATCGCTCAGCAAGGCGACGGCGCACGGCGCGCGCGTGATCGCCCTGCCCCGCCTGCACGACGCGAGCATGCGC
Organism: Variovorax sp. WDL1; assembly: GCF_001541225.1. Lineage (GTDB taxonomy): Bacteria > Pseudomonadota > Gammaproteobacteria > Burkholderiales > Burkholderiaceae_C > Variovorax. Next base: position 32,303 of record NZ_LMTS01000029.1, read on the forward strand.
AAGATCGATGCGCGCAACACCAGCTTCTGGAAGGCGGTCAACGACCGCGAGGGCCAGAACGCGCTCGGGCTGCTGGAGCGCCAGCGCGTCAAGAGCTGGCTTGCTACGTCTTACGCCGCGTTCGACACACTGCCGCTCTGAGCGACCCTGGCTCCTGCCGCCGCGGCAGTAGAACGCGGCTCCTGACTCACCGGATCAGGTACTGAAGGAACCGCGACGGACAACTTCGCGGGCAGGAAGGCCATGGCCCGGCAGCACCCGCTTGGAAACATTTTCCATCTTCATGCTGCTTGAAAAACAGGAAGACATTGCCAGAGTTCTTCCGAATTTGAACGGCCGGCACAGGGTCCTGAGCGTTTCGTGATTTTTTTCCACTTGAGTTGAATTTTGCGATCGAGGCGCGTTACTAATCACGACACGCCAGCTTCCAGATCAAACATCATGCCTTCAACACCTTCTCTTGCAATCACCACCGCTACGACCGTCCAGCAGATGCAGGATTTCCTGAACCGTGCGGGAGACGAAAGCAGTATTCACGCAAAAGTCGGTAAAGACGGCTCCCGCGTCCTCTATGTGAGCAAAGGCAAGGGGACGGGATTCAAGCGAGCACTGTTCCCTGAGCAATTCAAGGCAAGGAGAATTGCTGCACGTCAAGCCATCTTAAAGATCACAAACGCAAGCCCAGAACAAAACGACGCTTTGTACAACTCGATCAAAAGCGGATTCATGCAAATAGAACTGGATGGCAGCAATTTTGCAGTAGACGCCGCTCCGCTGATCGTGAGCGATCTGAAATCGATGCTTTCCGCGCAAATTGAGCTCCACGAGGAAGCCTTGGCAGAAGAATACTTCAAGGGAGTCGAGCTTGACTTCGGCACCGGCAAGGCGCAAACACCGTTCTCACCTCGAAACGAGAATTCCACCCCATTGGCAAAAGGATTGCAAGATGCAATGGAAGGGATTCGAGATTCAGCTCATCAACTGAGTGGGTCGGAGCGCAAGACGCTTCGAAACAACACCGCGGCTTTCATCAGGGACAACATGCCAAATTGCCCTTTCAATGCCTCGCACGAATATGAAGAAATTATCGACTTCAGCCTTAATTTTGACAGGAACATAAACAGGCTCCTGAAAGAAGTTTTCGACGGACCACCGAAAATCAAAGGACTGGAAGAGGCCACGGCAGGGCTGGCCGACAATTTCAATAAGTTGAAATTCACCGTGACTCTCCTGACAAGCACGGAATTTATTGAAAGCTGCCCGGAAGAAAAGCGCAAGGGCATGCGCAAACTCGGCGAGCAACTCAGCGCACTTCACAAGCTTCTCAACCAGCCCAAGGGGTTTTATACATCCCTCGGCGCACTTACCGGCTTGGCAATCAACTCGCCCGCGGACTTCAGAAATTATCTGAATAAATTTAAATCCAATTTCATCTAAAATGAAGCCCGCAAGGGGGTGCTGAAACTATAGATGTCCGACGGTCTCCAGGCGAGCTTTTCGGGTCGCCTGGAACTTGAGAAATAGTACGAGGGCGGGGAGGTCTGACCCGCGCCCGGTCACGCCACCTTCGCCGCCCTGCCGCTTGGGGCATCGGAGCGAGGGCCACGCGAGAACAGCAGCCCCAGGAGCAGCAAACCGAACACCACGAAGGCGATAAAGGACCAGTTCGCAATCGACAACCCCAAAAAGGTCCAGTCGATCTGCGTGCAGTCCCCGCCGCCGCGAAAGATCATCGGCAGCGCACGCTTCAACGGGAAGGTCTCGATCATCCCGTACAGATCCCGCCCGCAGGACACGACCTCGGGCGGATACCACTGCAGCCAGCTCTGGCGCGCGGCGGTGTAGGCGCCGCCGACGGCCGTCACCAACGCGAGCGTCGCGCCGGTGAGCTGCAGGCCGCGACTCCTGCCCAACGCGCCAAGGCCTGTGAAAACCGCCACGAGCGCCAGCGCATAGCGCTGCACGATGCACATCGGGCAGGGCTCGAGGCCCACCACGTGCTGCAGATAGAGCCCGAAGGCCAGCATACCCACGCAGGCAGCGCAGATCAGCGCGAGCGCGCGGCGCGGCGCTCCGAAATACCAGTCGAACAAATCAGTGCCCCTCTACGAAGACCCGGGCCCGGCGTGGGGTGGCAACCACCGTCTCGCCTTCCCGTAGGCCCAAGTCCCGAAACTGTTGCGCAGGGAGTTGCGCCTCGATGATGGTTGCGGAACCAGGATTATCTGGATTCGATTCCACCGGCTCGAGTTCCAGGCGCGCGATCGGCCCGACCACGATGGCACGGCTCAGGGTCGCGACGATGCCGCTGGCGCCGGGCACGTAGCGCTCGATGTCGAGGTCGTGCGGCCGCACATAGGCCAGGGCCTTTCCGTTGCGCAGCTCGCGGTGCTCGGGCGACTCGATGCGGATGCCTTCGACATGCACCTCGCCTTCGTGCGCGCGGCCGTGGAAGAGGTTGACGTCACCGAGGAAGCCATAGACGAACGGGCTGGCGGGATGGTCCCAGACGTCCTGCGGCGAGCCGACCTGCTCGATGCGGCCGCTGTTCATCAACACCACGCGGTCGGCGACTTCCAACGCCTCCTCCTGATCGTGGGTGACGAAGATGCTGGTGACGTGAAGCTCGTCGTGCAGCCGGCGCAGCCAGCGGCGCAATTCCTTGCGCACCTTGGCGTCGAGCGCGCCGAAGGGCTCGTCGAGCAGAAGCACCTTGGGCTCGACCGCCAGCGCACGGGCCAGCGCGATGCGCTGGCGCTGGCCACCGGAGAGCTGGGCCGGGTAGCGGTCGGCCAGCCAGTCGAGCTGGACGAGCTTGAGCAGTTCGTGGACCTTCGCCTTGATCTGCACCTCGCTCGGGCGCAGGCTGCGCGGCTTGACGCGCAGGCCGAAGGCCACGTTCTCGAACACCGTCATGTGGCGGAACAGCGCGTAGTGCTGGAAGACGAAGCCGACCTGGCGCTCGCGCACATGCACGTCGGTCGTGTCCTCCCCGGCGAAAAGGATGCTGCCGGCGTCGGCCGTCTCCAGGCCCGCGATGATGCGCAGCAAGGTGGTCTTGCCGCAGCCCGAGGGGCCCAGCAGCGCGACCAGTTCGCCGGAGTCGACGTCGAGGCTGACGTCGCGCAGTGCGTGGAAGTCGCCGAACTGCTTGCTGACGTTGCGGATCTCAATGCTCATGTTCTGTACTCCTCAGGCACCGGCGGCGGACAGCGGCCGCTCGGGCGGCAGCTCGGCCAGGGCCTTCATCTCGCGCTCGTGGCGCCATTCGATGACGGACTTGATGACCAGCGTGACCAGCGCCAGGATGGCGAGCAGTGACGCAACGGCGAAGGCGGCCACCGACTGGTATTCGTTGTAGAGCACTTCCACGTGCAGGGGCATGGTGTTGGTCTGGCCGCGGATGTGGCCCGAGACCACCGACACCGCGCCGAACTCGCCCATGGCGCGCGCATTGCACAGGATCACGCCGTACAGCAGCCCCCACTTGATGTTGGGCAGGGTCACGCGCCGGAAGGTCTGCCAGCCGGTAGCGCCGAGCACGATGGCGGCCTGCTCCTCCTCGGTGCCCTGCGCCTGCATCAGCGGGATCAGCTCGCGCGCAATGAAGGGAAAGGTCACGAAGACGGTGGCCAGCACGATGCCGGGCACGGCAAAGATGATCTTGATGTCGTGTTCCGCGAGCCACGGCCCGAACCAGCCCTGCGCGCCGAAGACCAGCACGTAGATCAGGCCCGCCACCACCGGCGACACCGCGAAGGGAAGATCGACCAGCGTGGTCAGCAGCGCCTTGCCGCGGAACTCGAACTTGGCGATGGCCCAGGCAGCGGCGACGCCGAAGATCAGGTTCATCGGCACCGCGATGGCGGCGGTGATCAGCGTGAGGCGGATGGCGCTCCATGCATCGGGCTCTTTCAATGCGTCGAGGTACGCGTCGACGCCCTTGCGCAGCGCCTCGGTCGCCACAGCGGCCAGCGGCAGCACGAGGAACAGGAACATGAAGGCGAGCGCCAGCCCGATCAGGGTGAAGCGCACCCATCGCGACTCGGTGGTGCCGGCCTGCGCTCGGCGAACGGTGCGGGTACTGCTCATGCCGAAGCCCCACGCCGCCGCTGCCAGGCCTGCAGCGCATTGATGACCAGCAGCAGCACGAAGGAGATCACCAGCATCACCAGCGCGACCGCCGTCGCGCCAGCAAAGTCGTACTGCTCCAGCTTGCCGATGATGATGAGCGGCGTGATCTCCGAGATCATCGGCATGTTGCCGGCGATGAAGATCACCGAGCCGTATTCGCCGATCGCGCGGGCAAAGGCCATGGCAAAGCCGGTCAGCAGCGCCGGCGTGATGGAGGGCAGGATCACCTTGGTGAAGGTCTGCAGCCGCGTCGCGCCGAGGCTGGTTGCGGCCTCCTCGAGTTCCTTCTCGGTGTCCTCGAGCACCGGCTGCACGGTGCGCACCACGAACGGCAGTCCTATGAAGATCAGCGCGATCACCACGCCGGCCGGCGTGAAGGCCAGCTTGATGCCCAGGGGCTCGAGGTATTGGCCGATCCAGCCGTTGCCCGCGAGCAGCGCGGTCAGCGAAATGCCTGCCACGGCGGTGGGCAGCGCGAACGGCAGGTCGACCAGCGCATCGACGATGCGCTTGCCGGGAAACTTGTAGCGCACCAGAACCCACGCCACCAGCAGGCCAAAGACCAGGTTGACGAGCGCCGCGATGAGCGAGGCGCCGAAGGTCAGGCGGTACGAGGCCATCACGCGCGGGGCCGTCACCGCGGTCCAGAACTGCTCCCAGCTGAGCAGCGAGGTCTTGAAGGCCAGTGCCGACAGCGGGATCAGCACGATCAGGCAGAGATAGAAAATCGAGAAGCCGAGCGTGAGGTGGAAGCCGGGCAGCACGCGGCGGGACACGCCCGTATTCCCCGGACGCGGCAAAGGCGCTGCCGAGGACGGCAGCGCCGAAGAGAGAGCTCCGCTCATCCGTGGCCCCCACGCTCGGCGCTAACGCGTCCTCGCTGCCCTCCAAGGGGGCCGTTCGCTTGCTTGAGGCGGCTCGGCGCGGCGCTCATTTACTTTGCGCCGGGCGTGTACAGCTTGTCGAACTGACCACCGTCGTTGAAGTGCACCTTCTGCGCCTCGCCGAGGCTGCCGAACAGCTCCTGCACGGTGAAGAGCTGCAGCGGCTTGAAGGTGGCGATGTGCTTCTTGAGCACCGCCTCAGAGCGCGGGCGCAGGGCGTGCTTGGCCGCGATCTCCTGGGCCTCGTCGGAATAGAGGTAGTCGAGGTAGGCCTTGGCGAGTTCGCCGGTGCCCTTCTTTGCCACGGTGCGCTCGACCACCGCCACCGGGTTCTCTGCCACGATGCTGATCGAGGGATAGACGGCGTCGGCCTTGCCGGCGCCGAACTCGCGTTCGATGGAGACCACTTCGGATTCGAAGGTGATCAGTACGTCGCCGATGTTGCGCTGCAGGAAGGCGGTGGTGGCGTCTCGCCCTCCGCGCGCGAGGATGGGCACGTTCTTGAACAGCTTACCCACGAACTCGGCGGCCTGCGCATCGGTGCCACCCTTCTTCTTCACGTAGCCCCAGGCCGCGAGGTAGGCATAACGGCCGTTCCCGCCGGTCTTGGGATTGACGATCACCACCTGGACGCCGGGCTTGACGAGGTCGTCCCAGTCCTTGATGCCCTTGGGGTTGCCATTGCGCGTGAGGAACAGCATGGTCGAAGTGGTGGGCGCCGCGTTCTGCGGGAAGCGCTTGGCCCAGTCCTTGGCGACCACGCCGGCGTTGGCGAGGAAGTCGATGTCGGTGGTGGTGTTCATGGTCACCACGTCGGCCGCCAGGCCGTCGGCGACGGCGCGCGCCTGCGCGCTGGAGCCGGCGTGCGACTGGTCGATCTTGACGTCCTTGCCCGTGGTCTTCTTGTAGTTCGCGACGAAGGCCGCGTTGTAGTCCTTGTAGAACTCGCGGGCCACGTCGTAGGAAACGTTCAGCAGGGTCTGGGCCGAGGCGGCACCGGAGGCGGCCGCCAGCGCGAGGGCGGCAATGATCGTTTTTGTCGTCTTGAAAGTCATGGGGTTGCCAATGGTTCGATTTGGGGACGGGCGCCCATCGGTGCGCTGGGTTCGTCTGTCAGCGATCGGAGCGCCAATTCTGCAGAGCGTCCCTTCAAAGCCAAACGAATATCTACTTGTTTGAATATGGCATAAATCGAATAAGCGCCACCTTACACCATGAGATTGAAGCCCTCCGCGCCGACGTGCTCGCCCAGGAAATCGATCAATTTCCGGATCGCCGGCACCAGCGCCCGCCGCGACGGAAACACCGCATGCAGGATGCCAGCCGGCGGCCCCCACCCAGGCAGCACCTCCACCAGCCGGCCCGCCTCGAGGTCCTCCTTGCACATGTAGCCCGGCAGGATGCTGGCGCCGATGCCCTCCACCACCGCGAACTTGAGCGTCAGCAGATCGTCCGCCAGGTAGCGAGGCCTGTGCTGCACGGTGTGCGATGCGCCATCGGGGCCTTCCAGGCACCAGTTCACCCGCCCATCCGCGGCCGACTGGGCCACGGTGTCCAGGCGCGCGAGCTCGTCCACCGTGCCGACGGGGCCCTGGCGGCGCAACTGCTCCGGGCTGGCCACCAGCACGCCCCGGGCGATGGCGAGCTGCTTGGCAACCAGCGAGGTGCTGTCCTCGATGACAGGCCGCACGCGCAGCGCCAGGTCGATGCCCTCCTCGACCAGGTCGACCGCCCGGTTCAGGATGCGCATCTCGATCTGCACCGCCGGGTAGCGCCGCATGAACTGCGACACGAGCACGCCCACGCCGCTCTGCGCCAGCGTGATCGGGCAGCTGATGCGCACCAGGCCGCGCGGCTCGGTCTGCACCTGCGCGATGGCTTCGGCGGCCGCCTCTGCGGCATCGCGCATGGCGATGCTGTGCCGCAGGTAGAGCTCGCCGGCCGGGGTCAGCGAAAGCTGCCGGGTGCTGCGCTGCAGCAGCTGCACGCCCAGGCGGGCTTCCAGTTCGGCGACCCGGCGCGAGAGCCGGGATTTGGGAATGCCAAGGGCCCGGCCGGCGGCCGCAAAGCCGCCACGCTCGGCCACCTCGGCGAAGAAAACCATGTCGTTCAGGTCTTGCATGGCCCGGATTGTTCCATCAACAGGACGATGTGTGTGAATCTTGCCGACTTATCAATCAGTCGACTCATGCATAGACTCATACCCATGCCGACCGATCCCTGCGCCGGTGCCTTATCGAAAGAGAGCGATTGATCATGAAACTGCTGCACGTCGATTCCAGTGTCCTCGGTACCAACTCCGTCTCCCGCCAGCTGACCGCGGAGATCGTGGCCGAATGGCGCAAGAGCCATCCGAACACGAGCGTCGAGTACCTCGACCTCGCCGTCGACACCCCCAACCATTTCAATGCCGATGCGCTCGGCATCAAGGTCGGCGTGCAAGCCAGCCCGACGGATGCCCAGCGCCGGGAGAATGCCGTTTCCGAGCGGCTGGTGAGCCAATTCCTGGCCTCCGACGTGATCGTCATCGGGGCACCGCTCTACAACTTCGCCGTGCCGAGCCAGCTCAAGGCCTGGATCGACCGCCTGGCGCAGGCCGGCCGCACATTCAGCTACACGGACAAGGGCCCCGTCGGCCTGGCCGGCGGCAAGACCGTGATCGTGGCATCGACCCGCGGCGGCATCTACTCGACCAGCGAAGGCGGCCGGGCAACGGAACACCAGGAAAGCTATCTGAAGGTCATCTTCGGCTTCTTCGGCATCACCGACGTGCGCTTCGTGCGCGCCGAGGGCTTGGCGATGGGCGACGCGCCCAAGGCCGCCGCGCTGAGCTCAGCGCGTGCCGACATCTCGGCCGCGACGGGCGAAGCGGCGAACCAGGACCGCGCGGCCATCGCAGCCTGAACAGCGCGGGCGCGCACGGCGCCCCGCCGGGTCAGCCTGCCTTGCCGGGCCGCTCTCAGCTGCCGTGCCGCTTGATCCAGGCCACATAGGCGTCCACCCAGCCCTGGAGGAACTTCTTGCTGCCTTCGGCGATATGGCCCTTGTCGTCGAACAGGCCTTCCTTGTTCTGGATGAAGGCCTCGGGCTGGCCCATGGTGGGCACGTCGAGATAGGCGAGCACGTTGCGCAGGTGCTGCTGCGCGAGCGCCGTGCCGATGGCACCGACCGAGACCCCGATCACGCCCGCCGGCTTGCCGGCCCACGCGCTCTGCCCATAGGGCCGCGAGGCGTTGTCGATCGCGTTCTTGAGCACGCCGGGCATGGAGCGGTTGTATTCCGGGGTCACGAACAGCAGGCCCTGCGCGGCCGCGATTTCCGTCTTGAGCCGCTTGACCGCAGGCGCTTGGTTGCCATCGTCGTCCTGGTTGTAGAGCGGCAGGTCGTCGATGCGCAGATGCTCGAAGGTGAAGTCCGAGGGGGCGAGATGGGCAATGGCAAGCGCGAGCTTGCGGTTGAACGAGTCCTTGCGCAGGCTGCCGACGATGACGGCGATTCGGGTCTGGCTCATGAAAGCTCCTTGGGAAAGTGGGTGGGCAGAGGGTCCGGCAAATTATGCGAAGCGCCTTTGACCTTTTCTGGACAAGTTCAATCGCAACTCAATCGCACCTCAATCGCAGCTCAATCGCAACCCGCCTTCTGCAGGTTCGCCTGGGTGATGTTGGCACCGGCCGGCACGTCGTCCGTGATCCATGTGTTGCCACCGATGACCGCGCCCTTGCCCAGCGTGACGCGGCCGAGGATGGTGGCGCCGGCATAGATCACCACGTCGTCCTCCACGATCGGATGCCGCGGCAGCCCCTTCTGCAAGTTGCCCTCCGGGTCGGTTGGAAAGCGCTTGGCGCCGAGGGTCACCGCCTGGTACAGCCGCACGCGCTTTCCGATCACGGTGGTCTCGCCGATGACGACGCCGGTGCCATGGTCGATGAAGAAACCGGCATCGATGTGTGCGCCGGGATGGATGTCGATGCCGGTCTGCGCATGCGCCAGCTCGGCCACGATGCGCGCCAGCAGCGGCAGCCCGAGCCCATAGAGCTGATGCGCGAGCCGGTGGTGGATCATCGCGAGGATGCCGGGATAGCACAGCAGCACCTCGTCGACACTGCGTGCTGCCGGATCTCCTTGGTAGGCGGCGAGCACGTCGCCGTCGAGCAGTCGCCGGATCGCCGGCAGCGCCGCGGCGAAGTCGCGCACGGCCTGCTGCGCCTCGCCATCGATGGCGGCCGCTTCGCGCGGATGGTGGCGCGCGTTGTAGCGCAGCTCCAGCCGGGCCTGCACCAGCAGCGACTGCAGGGCCGAATCGAGCGTATGGCCGACGTAGAAGTCCTCGCCTTCGTGGCGCAGCTCGGGCGGGCCGAGCCGCATCGGGAACAGCGCGCCTTTCAGCGATTCCACGATCGCGGCGAGCGCATCGCGCGAGGGGAACTCGCGGCTGCCCGGTTCGCGCGAACGCTTCTGGGCATCGCGCCATTCATCGCGTGCCGCGCGCAGCGCGTCCACGATCTCACCTACTTCGAATCCGGCCATGGCTCTCTCCTTGTGGCGCCCATTGTTACGGCAAATGGGCGCCGGCCGCGGCCGGTGGGGACTTGGAGCCTGGCGACGACGCAGTCGCGTGGCCGTGCCTACTTGGTGGGTGCGTAGATCTGGTCGAAGGAGCCGCCGTCGGCGAAGTGCTCCTTGTCCGCCTTCGCCCAGCCGCCGAAGGCCTGGTCGATATTGAACAGCGTCAGCTTCGGGAACTGCCTGTCGTACCTGGCCTTGGCCTTCTCGGAGGTCGGGCGGTAGTGGTTGCGCCCCGCGATGTCCTGGCCTTCGTCGGAGTAGAGGTACTTGAGGTACTCCTCGGCCACGGCGCGCGTTCCCTTCCGGTCGACCACCTTGTCGACCACCGTCACGGTCGGCTCGGCCAGGATGCTGATCGAGGGCACCACGATCTCGAACTTCTCGGGGCCGAATTCCTTCAGCGCCAGGAAGGCCTCGTTCTCCCACGCCAGCAGCACGTCGCCCACGCCGCGTTGGACGAAGGTGATGGTGGAGCCGCGGGCACCGGTGTCCAGCACCGGCACGTTCTTGAAGACCTTGCCCACGAACGCCTTGGCCTGGGCATCGCCACCGTACTTGCGCTTGCCGAACTCCCATGCCGCCAGGTAGTTCCAGCGCGCGCCGCCGGAGGTCTTGGGGTTCGGCGTGATCACCTGGACGCCCGGCCTGGCGAGGTCGTCCCAATCCTTCAGGCCCTTGGGATTGCCCTTCTTCACCAGGAAGACGATGGTCGAGGTGTAAGGCGCCGAGTTGTGTGGCAGGCGCTTCTGCCAGTCGGCCTTGACCAGGCCGCCGTGCTTCGCCAGTGCATCGGTGTCGCCGGCCAGCGCCAGCGTGGCGACATCGGCGTCGATGCCGTCGATGATCGAGCGCGCCTGCTTGCCCGAGCCGCCGTGCGACTGCTTGATCGTGACCTCCTGCCCCGTCTTGCCCTTCCAGTAGGCGGCAAAGGCCTTGTTGTAGTCCACGTAGAGCTCGCGGGTCGGGTCATAGGAGACGTTGAGCAGCGTCACGCCTTGCGCGAACGACGGCAACGTCGTCAGGGCGATGCCGGCCGCAGCGGCGGCAGTGAGGGAAAGCTTGATAAAGTCGCGGCGGTAGCTCATGGTCTTGTGCGTCTGGAAGGCATAACAGTGAAGCTTCGAATTCTGAATACGGCATAAGGAAACTGGAACGACTGAGTTCTCAGTTCTAAATAGCCAAATCAACTAAGCAACCCCACCCCTTCAAGAGGCATCCAAATGGCACGCATGGTCCAGTGCATCAAGCTCGGCAAAGAGGCCGAGGGGCTCGATTTCCCGCCCTACCCCGGTGAACTCGGCAAGCGCATCTGGGAAAGCGTCAGCAAGGAAGCGTGGGCCGCCTGGCTCAAGCAGCAGACCATGCTGGTCAACGAGAACCGTCTTAACCTGGCCGATGCGCGCGCCCGCCAGTACCTGGCACGCCAGATGGAAAAGCATTTCTTCGGCGAAGGCGCCGACGTCGCGCAGGGCTACGTTCCCCCGGCAGACTGATCGTTTGGCGCGCGCGATGGCCGAGCCGGTCGCCTGGGGCGCCGACGGCGTGCCGCACAGCGCGCGCTTCGGCGACATCTATCACTCCGAAAGCGGTGCCGTGGCGCAGGCCCGGCACGTGTTCCTGGGCGGCTGCGGCCTGCCCGAGGCGTGGGCCGGCCAGCCGCAATGGCGGATTCTCGAAACCGGCTTCGGGCTCGGCCTTTCGTTCCTGACAAGCTGGCAGGCCTGGCGCCAGGACGCTCGACGTCCGGGGCTGCTGCACTTCGTCTCGATCGAGGCCTACCCGGTCGGGCGGGAGGATCTCCTGCGGGCCGCGGCAAGCTACCCCGAGCTCGCTGCGCTGGCAGAGACGCTGGCGGCGCAGTGGTGGGGCCTGCTGCCGGGCTTCCATCGCCTCGTCTTCGAAGACGGCCGGGTGCTGCTCACCCTGTGCGTCGGCGATGTGCAGGCGATGCTGCGCGCACAGCATCGCTTCGAGGCCGACAGCATCTTCCTGGATGGCTTCAGCCCCGAGCGCAATCCGCAGATGTGGTCGGCCGAGACGCTGAAGGCCGCGGCACGCTTTGCGCGCCGCGGCACGCGGCTGGCGACCTGGAGCGTGGCGCGGCCGGTGCGCGATGCGCTGGCGCCCTGCGGCTTTCGGCTGCACAAGGCGCCCGGTCTGCCGCCCAAGCGCGATTGCCTGCTGGGTGTCTTCGATCCGTCGTGGCCGCTGCGCCGGCATGCACCGGACCCGGCGGCTGTCTCGGCACCGGGTCGCTGCGCGGTGATCGGGGCCGGACTCGCAGGCGCCGCTGTCGCCGCCAGCCTGGCGCGGCGGGGCTGGCAGGTGGAGGTGCTGGAAGCCGGGCCGCATCCAGCGGCCGGCGCTTCGGGCCTGCCGGCGGGCGTGCTTGCACCGCATGTCTCGCCCGACGACGCCCTGCTCTCCCGGCTGATCCGTGCTGGCGTGCGGGCCACCTGGGAGCAGGCCAGGACGCTGTTGGACGAAGGCACTGAGTGGAGCGCCAGCGGGGTGCTCGAGCGCCGCGGCGCCGGGTTGGGCCGCCTGCCGGAAGGCTGGAGCGCCGACGGGGCGAACGAGTCCTGGCACGCCTCCCCCGAGCAACTGCGCGAAGCCGGCCTGCCCGCCGATGCGGTCGGCATCTGGCATGCACGCGGCGGCTGGGTGCGGCCGGTGCGCCTGGTGGAGCGCTGGCTGGATCAGCCCGGCATCCGCGTCCGGACGGGAAGCCGCGTTGCGCGGATCGAGGCTGCGCCGGGGGGCTGCGTGTTGCGCAACGCCGAAGGCGAGCTGCTGGCTGAAGCGGATCGCGTCGTGATCGCGGCCGGCCACCAGAGCGCCGCGCTCGCGCCTGCGATGCCGCTGCAGCCGGTGCGCGGCCAGCTCGCCTGGGGACGCATGGCAGAGGGCATGCGCCTGCCCCCGATGCCGATCAACGGCGACGGCCACCTGATTGCCCACGTGCCCGATCCCGGCGGCGCGCTCTGGCTCAGTGGCGCCACTTTCGATCGCGACGATGACGAGACAGGGATTCGCAGCGAAGACGCCGAAGCCAACCGGCAGCGCCTCGCGCGCCTGCACCCGGAGGCAGCGCGTCAGCTCGCGCCGCTGTTCGAGCGTGGCGAACTGCAGGCCTGGGCCGGCGTGCGCTGCGCCTCCAGCGACCGGCGGCCCCTGGTCGGCCCGCTGAGCCCGGACGCACCGGCCGGTCCCTGGCTGTGTACCGCCTTGGGCTCGCGCGGCCTCAGCTTCGCCGCGCTCTGTGCCGAGCTCCTCGCCGCGCGCTGGCATGGCGAGCCCCTGGCGCTGCCGGCATTGCAGGCCCGCGCCCTCGATGCGCAGCGCCGGCCGGCCGGACGGCGCCACAATGCGCCGACCGGCTGAGCGTTCGCGAACAGGCGGCGCGTCATTCCAGGCAAAGACAACCCCATCCGCCATGGCCATCCGCTACGACATCACTCACACCACGGTCTACCGCTACAAGAAGCCGGTGCGCTTCGGTCTGCACCGCGTGATGTTCAGGCCCCGCGACAGCCACGACCTGCGCGTGCTCGCCACCGACCTGCATGTCAGCCCCGATGCGCATGTGCGCATGATCCAGGATCCCAATTCGAACTCGATCGCGCTGGTGCAGCCGACGGGCGAGGCGACGGAGCTGCGCATCGTGTGCTCGTTCACCATCGAGCATGTGGCGGAGCCGCCGGACCTGCTCACGCTGGAGCCCATGGCCGAGTACCTGCCCTTCGCCTACTCGGTGCAGGACCGGCTGGACCTGGAGCATTACCTGCGTCCACACCACGACGACCCCGAAGGCACGCTGATCCGCTGGGCCCACCAGTTCCTGCATATCGACAAGCCCAACGGGACGCTCGAGGTCCTGACCCGCATGAACGCGCACATCGGCCAGAGCCTCGAGTACTCGGCACGCGACGAGGAAGGCACGCAGACGCCGCTGGAAACGCTGGCGCTGGGCAGCGGCAGCTGCCGCGACTATGCGCTGCTGATGATGGAGGCGGCGCGCCGGCTCGGCGTGGCGACGCGCTTCGTCTCGGGCTACCTCTACGACGCCGCGCTCGACGACGGCGAGATCGCGCCGGGCGAGGCGGTCACCGGGGCCGGCGCCACCCACGCCTGGCTGCACGCCTACCTCCCGGGTGCCGGCTGGGTCGCCTTCGATCCGACCAACAACCTGACGATGGGCAGTGGTCAGCTGATCCGCGTCGGTGTGGCACGCGACCCTGCCCTTGCGGCGCCGATCAGCGGGAGCTGGTTCGGCGAGGCCGAGGCCTACCAAGGCCTGGAGGCCACGGTGCAGGTGCGGCGCAGCGCCGGCTGAGGACGGCTCTGCCTTTTGCTGGCGGCCAGGCGGGGCGTTGGCAGGAGGCTGTCATGACACTGTATTTTTATACAGCTAAGATGCCCTGCCTTCCCGAGAAAAAATCCAAGGCACCGGCATGCAAACCCTCCACCCACCCGCCTCCGCCCCAGTGCGCGGCCGACACCTGTTCCTGCTCCCCAGCCCTGCCGTTGCGCGACATGCGCCCTTGCAGCGCTCGCCTTCGGGCGACCTGCGCCGGCAGGCGGCGCGCGTGATCGCCATCACGGTGCGGCACTGGTGGCCCTGAGCAGGGCCCGGGACCCCCTATGGCTCCAACCCCTCGCGCGCGGCCGCAAGCACGTCCAGCGTGAGCCGCTCCAGCATCGGTATCTTCAGCCGCACGTGGTGCCAGTACAGCGGCACCTGCAACTCCGCGCCACGCACCAGTTCGACCAGGCTGCCGTCGCGCAGTTGCGGCGCGACCAGCGTCGCGGGATTCATTCCCCAGCCCACGCCGGCCATGCTCGCCGCCACGAAGGCCTCGGTCGACGGGAGCCAGTGCCGCGGCACCTCGACCGCCTGGCCGCATACGTCGTGCAGCCATTGCGCCTGCAGCCTGTCCTTGCGGCTGAACGCCAGGCTGGGTGCGTCAGCCAGCGTCTTGGCGGTGACGCCGCGCCCGAAGTACTTCTTCTTGAACGCCGGGCTCGCCGTGGCCCGATAGCGCATCTGGCCCAGCGCCACGCTGCGGCAGCCCTGGGCGGGCTTGGGGTTGGAGGTCACGGCGGCGAGCACGGTGCCGGAGCGCAGCCACTCGGCCGTGTGCGTCTCGTCGTCCACGCTGAGGTCCACCAGGGCCGGCTCGCGCGCGCTGAAGGCCGCGAGGGCAGGAATGAACCAGGTGGCCAGGCTGTCGGCATTGACGGCCACGCGCAGGGTCGGGCGCTTGTCGGGATCGTCGAGGGCGCCGAGGGCGGGCATGGCGCGGTGCAGCTCCCGCTCGAGCATGTCGACCTGCTCCACGTGGCGGCAGAGCCAGGCGCCCGCCTCGGTCGCCACGCAAGGCGACCCGCGCACGACCAGCGCCAAGCCCAGCCGATCCTCCAGTTGCTTGACGCGCTGGGACACCGCCGAGGGTGTCACGTGCAGGGCGCGCGCCGCGCGCTCGAAGCTGCCCTCGCGCACCACCTGCGCCACGGCCGAGAGGGAGAGGTAGTCCAGCAATGAAGTATTCCTAATGCAGCTGCAGATAAGTTAACTGGACTGATTTTGCCGCAACGCCAATCATCAGCGCATGGCCAGCAGCTTCCTCCCCTCGTTCACCACCGGCTTCGCCCTCAGCCTGGGCCTGATCGCCGCCATCGGCGCGCAGAACGCTTTCGTGCTGCGGCAGGGGCTGCGGCGCGAGCATGTGCTGCCCGTCGTCCTGTTCTGCGCCCTGGCCGACGCGCTCCTGGTGGCGCTCGGCGTGGTCGGCATGGGCCGGGTGCTCGAGCGCCTGCCGATGCTGGCCCCGGTACTGACGATCGGCGGCGCCCTCTTCCTTTGTGCCTACGCAGCCCTGGCCTGGCGGCGTGCGCTGAATCCCGGCGCGCTGCACGCCGCGCCTGCCGCCGGCACGCCCAGCCCGCTCTCGCGCGTGATGGCGCAGACGGCCGCCTTCACCCTGCTGAATCCGCATGTGTACGTCGATACGGTGCTGCTCGTCGGCGCCGTCGGTGCGCAGCAGCCCGGCGCCGGCAAGGCGGCCTTCGTGGCGGGCAGCGCACTGGCCAGCGCGGGCTGGTTCGCGACGCTGGGCACCGGCGCCCGCCTGCTGGCGCCGCTGTTCGCCCGGCCGGCCGCGTGGCGCTGGCTCGATGCCTTCGTGGGCTCGGCAATGCTGCTGCTCGGCGGGCTGCTGGCCGGCCAGGGCCTGTCAGCGCTGCCCTGAGGCGGCGCGTGCCTGTGCCAGGCGTGTCTCGAGCTCGGCCACCAAGGCGCGCGCTTCGTCCCCTTCCGGGATAGGGCGGCCGCTGTCTCGCCAGGCCACCGCGCTCTTGAAGCCCTCCACCTCGGCATGACGCCGGAACCACATGCCTTCGGGGTTGTGCCGCGTGATGCCGTCGAACACGGTGGCGAACATCTGGCTCTGCTCCAGGCCCATCGACAGCCACACCTGGTTGACCACCAGCTTGTGCATCATCAGGTGCGATCTCGGCACGCCGGCGATGCGCTGCGCCAGCTGCAGCGTGGCCTGGTCGAGCTCGGCCGCCGGCACGGAGAAGTTGGCGAGGCCCCATTCGGCGGCCTGGGCGCCACTGATCGTGTCGCCGGTGAACATCAGCTGCTTGGCGCGCAGCGCGCCGAGACGGTAGGTCCACATGGCGGTCGTCGGGCAGCCCCACACGCGGGTGGGCATGTAGCCGATCTTCGCGTCGTCGGCCATCACCAGCAGATCGCAGCACAACGCGATGTCGCTGCCGCCCGCCACCGCGTAGCCGTGCACCTTGGCAATGGTGGGCTTCGTGCAGCGCCACAGCGACATGAAGTCCTCGGTATTGGCCTTCATCGCGGCGTAGTCGATCATCGGGTCCCAGGGCTTCTTCTCCTGCCGGCATGGATGGTCGGGCTGCCCTTCGAGGTGGCGTCCCTCCGCGTATTCGCCCAGGTCGTAGCCGGCGCAGAACGCGCGGCCCGCACCTTCCACGACGATCACGTGCACCTCGTCCTCGGCCTGCGCCCAATCGACGGCATGGCGGATGTCGGCCGGCGTTGTGTTGCCGATGGCATTGAGCTTTTCCGGGCGGTCGAGAAGCAGGCGCGCGATGCGCGGGTGCTGCGGGTCCTGGTCGATGCGGACGGTGTCGAAGCGGGGCATTGGTTGTCTCCTGGTCGAGGTTGTTCTCCGGGGAACTTAGGGCATCGCCGGCGCAGTGGCAAGCCGCAGGGCCAGTGCGTTCGGCGGTCCTCAATCTGCAGGAGGTCTAAGGCCAACGGCAGATGTGCCGCCGCGACCTTCGTTGTCTGATGTGTCACAACGGCGCAGCAAAGCCGAGGCCCACTCCATTCATTCTTTGAGGTGACACCATGTACCAGGGCGAACGCTTCAACGGCTACAGCCACCTGCTCGGGCTGATGCTGGCCACGGCCGGCTCCGCCCTGCTGCTGACGAAGACGGTGCCCGGCAACGACCCGGCCAGGACCGCCAGCGCGCTGGTGTTCGGGCTGTCGATGGTGGCGCTCTACGGAGCATCCACCCTCTTCCACAGCACGCGCGGGCGCAGGAAGCTGTTCTGGCAGCGGGTGGACCATTGCGCCATCTACCTGCTGATCGCGGGCAGCTACACCCCCTTCGCACTGGTCACCCTGCAGGGCGCCTGGGGCTGGGCGCTGCTGGCCGCGGCCTGGAGCGCGGCGCTGTTCGGCATCGCGCGCGAGCTGCGGCGGGGCGAGCCGCCGGCGCCCTCGCTGCC
>NZ_LMTS01000029.1:49702-49908 GCF_001541225.1 Variovorax sp. WDL1
GTACCTGGGCATGGGCTGGCTGGGCGTGCTGGCGGCGGTGCCGCTGGTCGAGCGGCTCGACGGCGCCGGGCTGGCCTGGCTGCTGGCGGGGGCGCTGTGGTATTCGGCCGGAACGGTGTTCTATCGCAACCCGCTGGGCTGGCGCCACGCGCACGGCACCTGGCACCTGTTCGTGCTGGCGGGATCGGCCAGCCACTATGTCACCG
>NZ_LMTS01000029.1:49966-57388 GCF_001541225.1 Variovorax sp. WDL1
CGGGGTGTGCGCCCGGTTTCACGGCCTGTCCTGTTCCTCGCTTTTCTGATCGCCCTGGCGGCGCTGCTGGCGGCGGCGCTGCGCTTCGGCGCGCTCGATTTTCCCGATCGCTTCAACCCCCTGGCGCCATTGCACGTGGCCGCGGAGCCGAACCTGCTGACTGCCCTCAAGCTGCGCCGCGCGAGATCCGACCCCGCGCGCTGCTTCGCCGCCCTCGAGCCGTCAGGCCTGCAGTACGAGCCGGTGGCAGACCGCAGCACCGGCCCCGGCTGTGGACTGACGAACGCCCTGCGCCTGCGCGGCGGCCGCAGTGTCTCGCTGTCCTCGCCGACGCTGTTGAGCTGCCGCGCGGCTTTGTCCTTTGCGATGTGGGAGCGGCACGCCCTGCAACCGGCGGCGTCGCAGCGCCTGGGCGGCCCCGTTGCCACCGTGGAGCACCTCGGCAGCTACGCCTGCCGCGACATCAACACCGGCGAAGGCAGCACGCGCGCCGGGCGACGCAGCCGCCATGCGACCGCGGACGCGATCGACATCGCCGGCTTCGTGCGCGAGGACCGGGCGCGCATCTCCGTGCGCCGCGATTGGAGCGGCAACGACGCGCAAGCGCTCTTCCTGCGCGACGCGCATGCCGGCGCCTGCCGCTTCTTCGAGGGTGTGCTGGGACCCGACTACAACGCCTTGCATGCGGACCATTTCCATCTCGAAGTGGGCGGCTGGGGCTTCTGTCGCTGAGCGCCTGGCTACCATGTGCGGCCGCAAGAGACCGCATGAAACCCCAGAACTTCACCTTCCACCACCCTATTGCCTTCTGGCTCGGCTGCATTGCCATCATCGGCGGCGTGCTGGCCCATGTGCCGATGTTCATGATGGGCCGCCATACCGGCTACCAGATGGTCGGCATGGAGATGGACTCCACCATGCTCGCCGGCATGGCCATGATCCCGCTGGGCGTACTCCTGGCCATGTACGGCCTGATGCCGCGCATCGCCCAGATGAAGAAGAGCCTGCATGCCGACCGCCACCTGCAGTTCCACGTGGCGGACGGCGTGCCGTTGAACGGCGAGCACTGGAAGCTGGTGATCGTGCTGGTCATCGCCCTCGCGGTGGATGTACTGAAGCCCGCCACCCTGGGCTTCGTGATGCCCGGCATGACGAAGGAGTACGAGATCAGCAAGCAGACTGCCGGGGTGCTCGCGCTGGTGGCGCTCACCGGGACCACGGTGGGCTCCGTGCTGTGGGGCCGGCTCGCCGACGTGTTCGGCCGCCGTGCGGCGATCCTGCTGTCGGCGCTGATGTTCATCGGCACCGCGATCTGCGGCGCGATGCCGAGCTTCGGCTGGAACCTGGCGATGTGCTTCCTGATGGGCGCCTCGGCCGGTGGCTTGCTGCCCATCACCTTCACGCTGATGGCGGAGACCGTGCCGGCCGCGCATCGCGGCTGGCTCCTGGTCGCGCTGGGTGGCATCGGCACCTCGGCAGGCTACCTGCTGGCGGCCGGATCGGCAGCGCTGCTGGTGCCGGAGTTCAGCTGGCGCGCCCTGTGGCTGCTGGGCTTGCCGACGGGGCTTCTGATCGTCTTCCTGGGCCGCTTCATTCCCGAGTCGCCGCGCTTCCTCGCCAACGTCGGGCTCGACGACCAGGCGCGCATGGTGCTCGCGCGCTTTGCCGGCAAGGGACCGACGACCAACGGGCAGCCCGCTGCCGCCGCCGTTGTGGCCGAAGAGGAAGCGCCGGCCGGCGGCATCCGGCAGTTGCTGCGGGGCAGCCACGCGCGCATTACCTGGGGCCTGCTGGTCTGCGGCGTGGCGTGGGGCCTGGTGAACTTCGGCTTCCTGCTGTGGCTGCCCACCAATCTCGGCAGCATGGGCATGGACGCCACCGCCGCCAGCGCGCTGCTGGCCCGATCGGCGTTGCTGGCGCTGCCGGGCATCGCAATCGTGATCTGGCTCTACCACCGCTGGAGCAGCATCAAGGCGCTGGTCCTGTTCATCGCGTTGACCGCGGCGACGCTGCTGCTGTTCTTCGGCCTCGGGGTGGCACGGGTGCAGTCCAACCTTGCGATGGTGCTGACCACCGCCCTGCTGCTGGTCAGCTCGAGCGGGGTGATCGCAATGCTCATCCCGTATGCGGCGGAGATCTACCCCGTCCACCTGCGCGGCACCGGCTCGGGCGTGGTGGCGGCCGGCTCCAAGTTCGGGGGCATCCTCGGCGCGGGATTCGGTGTGCTGGGCGTCTTCGGCCATTTCGCCGCCTCGGCCCTGCTGATCGCGCTGCCGATGGCGGTGGCCGCGCTGATGCTGATGCGCAGCGGAATCGAGACGCGCGGGCGCGGCCTGGAGGACATCCAGCAGGCGCTCGGCGGGACTTCGCCCTGACCTGGACACTGGGCGGAAGCTCCGGGCCGGGCCGGCCCGGGCGCGACCGGCCTTATCCGGAATAAGCATTCCATCGGCCTGCGAGCCGCATGCAGTCTGGCGAATAAGCTTATCCGCATAAGACGCTAACCAAAAAATAGTTTGTTTCCATAAGGCGCACTTCTAAAGTCCGTGGCTCGTTGACAGGGCCGTGGACGCACGTCTTCCATCAGCAAAGAAAACACGATGTACCAATACACAGACTTCGATCGCCAGTTCGTGCACCAGCGTGCGGCGCAATACCGTGACCAGCTCGAGCGCTGGCAGGCCGGCAAGCTCGCCGAAGAACAGTTCCGGCCGCTGCGCCTGCAGAACGGCTGGTATGTGCAGCGCTATGCGCCGATGCTGCGAGTGGCCGTTCCGTATGGCGAACTCTCCAGCGCGCGCCTGCGCGTGCTGGCGAAGATCGCACGCGAGTACGACGCGCCCGATCCCGAGGTCTACAGGCATGCGAACGAGATCCAGGGCAAGCTGGGCAGCGTCCGGTTGCCCACGCATTACGCGCACTTCACCACGCGCACCAACGTCCAGTACAACTGGATCCCGCTGTCCAGGTCGGCCGACGTGATGGACCTGCTGGCCTCCGTCGACATGCACGGCATCCAGACCAGCGGCAACTGCATCCGCAACATCACCAGCGACGAGCTGGCCGGCATCGCCGTGGACGAAATCGCAGACCCGCGCCCTTTCGCCGAGATCATGCGCCAGTGGAGCACCTTGCATCCGGAGTTCGCCTTCCTGCCGCGCAAGTTCAAGATCGCCATCACCGGCGCCGTCGAAGACCGCGTTGCCACCGGCTGGTATGACGTCGGCCTGCAACTGCACAAGAACGACGAAGGCGAACTCGGCTTCCGCGTCAAGGTCGGCGGCGGCATGGGCCGCACGCCGATCATCGGCACCGTGGTGCGCGAGTTCCTGCCGTGGGACCAGCTGATGAACTACCTGGAAGCCGTGATCCGGGTCTACAACCGCTACGGCCGGCGCGACAACGCCTGGAAGGCCCGCATCAAGATCCTGGTCAAGGCCGAGGGCCAGCGCTACATCGATGACGTCGAGGCCGAATACAGGCAGGTCGTCGAGCACGACGGCGCGCCGCACACCATCACGCAGGCCGAGCTCGACCGCGTGACCGCGAGCTTCGTGACGCCGAAGCTGGCCACGCGCGTGTTCCGCAGCGCCGAGGAAACCGATGCCGAGCTGCGCGCGCAGGCCGACGAGGACGTGCAGTTCGCACGCTGGTTGCAGCGCAATGTGGCCCCGCACAAGAATCCGGCACTGCGTGCCGTCACGCTGTCCTTCAAGCGTCTCGGCCAGGCGCCCGGCGATGCTTCGGCCAGCCAGCTCGAGGCGGCAGCGCAGCTTGCCGACCGCTTCAGCGCCGGCGAGGCCCGCGTCACGCACGAGCAGAACCTGCTGCTGCCCTGGGTCCACGCCGAAGACCTGCATGCGCTCTGGCTCGCCGCTCGCGAAGCCGGTTTCGCGAGCCCCAACATCCACCTGCTGACCGACATGATCTCGTGCCCCGGCGGGGACTTCTGCTCGCTCGCCAATGCGCGCTCGATCCCGATCGCCGCCGCGATCACCGAGCGCTACCAGGACCTCGACGAGCTCGACGACCTGGGCGAGATCGACCTGCACATCAGCGGCTGCATCAACTCCTGCGGCCACCACCACAGCGGGCACATCGGCATCCTCGGCGTCGACAAGGACGGCAAGGAGTGGTACCAGGTCACGCTCGGCGGCTCCGACGGTGCCGCGCGCAACGGCCCGGCGCTGCCCGGCAAGGTGGTCGGCCCGTCGTTCTCTGCGGCAGAGGTGCCGGACGTGGTCGAGGCCGTGCTCAACACCTACCGCGACACGCGCAATGCCGGCGAGAGCTTCATCGACACGCTGCGCCGCGTCGGCATGGATCCGTTCAAGGCCGCTGCCAACGGCGCGCGCTTCAAGGTCGAGGAGGCCGCATGAAAAGGACGCTCCAACTGATCGCCGCCGAGGACCATGTGGACGACGGCGACCCGAGCGTGCTGCAGCTCCCCAACGATGCCGACCCGCTGGCAATCGAGATCTGCCTCGCCGACGTGCAGCGCATCGACCTGAACTTCCCCAAATTCACGGACGGCCGCGCTTTCAGCCAGGCCTACCTGCTGCGGCGGCGCCTCGGCTTCAACGGCGACATCCGCGCCACCGGCGATGTGCTGATCGACCAGCTGGTGCAGATGCAGCGCAGTGGATTCTCCAGCGCCGTGCTGAAGGAAGGCGTCGACGCCTCGGACGCACAACGCCAGTTCGACCGCTTCGGCGACTTCTACCAGGGCGATGCGGTGCAGCCCACGCCGCACTTCGCGGCGGCGGGATCCGAGCCCGCATGAGAACCTCGACATGAGCATCGACCTCGAACGCATCAACTCCGAACTCAGCCACAACGCGGAGGGCCTGGTGGACTGGGCGATCGGCCTGGGCCAGCCTGCGATCGTCACCACGAACTTTCGCCCGTTCGAGGCCGTGATCCTGCACATGGTGGCGCGCGCAAAGGCGGATGTTCCCGTGGTCTGGATGGACAACGGCTACAACACCGAGGCCACCTACCGGTTTGCCGACGAGGTGACGAAGCTGCTGGGCCTGGACCTGCGCATCTACCTGCCGCGCCGCTCGCGTGCGCATCGCGAAGCGGTGGAGGGCCCGACCCCGGCGCTCGACGATCCGCGCCATGCCGCTTTCACGGAGGAAGTGAAGCTGGAGCCCTTTGCCCGTGCGCTGCGCGAGACGGCACCGAAGGTCTGGTTCACCGCGCTGCGGGCCACCGACACAGCCGTGCGCGCGCAAATGGACGCGGTCAGCGTCAATCCGGATGGCCTGATCAAGGTTGCGCCGCTGCTGAACTGGTCGTCCAAGGACCTGCATGCCTACTGCGAAGCGCAGGGCCTGCCCAACAACTTCGACTACGTGGATCCGACGAAGGGCGAAGAGAACCGCGAATGCGGATTGCATCTTGCGCATTGAGCGCCATGGCTTCCCTGATTCACCGCACCGAGCACTCCACCCGATGAACGCCAGAACCGAACACGATCTGTTGCTGCAGACAGCCTGCACGCCGGCCCGCCTGTCCAACGCCCAGCTCGATGCGCTGGAGGAAGAAGCCATCTTCATCCTGCGCGAGGTCGCCGCCTCCTTCGAGCGGCCGACGCTTCTCTTTTCGGGCGGCAAGGACTCGCTGGTGCTGCTGAAGTGCGCGGAGAAGGCCTTTGGCACAGGCCGCCTGCCCTACCCGCTGCTGATGATCGACACCGGCCACAACTTCCCCGAGGTGACGGCCTTCCGCGACCACCGCGCGCAGGAACTGGGCGCCGAGCTGATCGTGCGCAGCGTCGAGGACTCGATGGCGCGCGGCACCGTGCGGCTGGCGCATCCGGGCGAGTCGCGCAACGTGCACCAGTCGGTCACGCTCCTGGAAGCGATCGAGGAATTCCGCTTCGACGCGCTGATCGGCGGCGCGCGCCGCGACGAGGAGAAGGCTCGCGCCAAGGAACGCATCTTCTCGCACCGGGACGCCTTCGGCCAATGGCAGCCCAAGGACCAGCGGCCCGAGCTCTGGACCCTGTTCAACACCCGCCTCGCACCGGGCGAGCATTTCCGCGTGTTTCCGATCTCGAACTGGACCGAGCTCGACGTCTGGCAGTACATCGAGCGCGAGAAGATCGCCCTGCCCTCGATCTACTACACGCACAAGCGCGAGGTCGTCGAGCGTCGCGGCCTGCTGGTGCCGGTGACCGAGCTCACGCCGCTGCGCGACGGTGAAAAGGCCGAGGTCCGTGACGTTCGTTTCCGCACCGTGGGCGACATCACCTGCACCTGCCCCGTCGACAGCCTGGCGGCCGACGCCGCCGACGTGGTGATCGAGACGCTGGCCGCGGAGGTCAGCGAACGCGGCGCAACGCGCATGGACGACAAGACTTCCGAGGCTTCGATGGAAAAGCGCAAGAAAGACGGCTACTTCTGATGAACGCGACGACGACCACCACTTTCCCGGTGCCCGAGACCCTCCACGGCGACACCGGCACCGCCCTGCGCTTCATCACCTGCGGCAGCGTCGACGACGGCAAGAGCACGCTGATAGGCCGCCTGCTGGTCGACAGCAAGACCGTGCTGCAGGACCAGCTGGCCGGCGTGCAGCGCGGCGGCGAGACCGACCTGGCCCTGCTGACCGACGGCCTCTCGGCCGAGCGCGAACAAGGCATCACCATCGACGTCGCGTACCGCTACTTCTCCACGGCGCGGCGCAAGTTCATCATCGGCGACGCCCCGGGCCATGAGCAGTACACGCGCAACATGGTCACCGCGGCCTCCAGCGCCGACGCCGCCGTGGTGCTGATCGACGCGACCAAGCTGGACTGGGCCGCCGAGGTCGAGGATGGCGAGGTGGTGCGCCGCGAGCTGCTCCCGCAGACGCGCCGCCACACGCTGCTGTGCCACCTGCTTCGCGTGCAGTCGATCGTGTTCGCAGTAAACAAGCTGGATGCCATCGCCGATGCCGGCCTTGCCTTCGAGCGCATCTCCAGCGCGCTCGCGAGCTTCGCCGAAGCCGCCGGCGTGCGGGTTGCCGCCACCGTGCCGATCTCGGCGCTGAAGGGCTGGAACGTCGCCTCGCGCCATGACGACTGGTGCGGCTACGAAGGCCCGAGCCTCATCGAGCTGCTCGAGGACCTGCCTGTCACCCAACAGGACGAGGCCGTGCCCTTCGCCTTCCCCGTCCAGTGGGTCGAGAAGTTCTCCGGCTCGGCCGATACCTCCAAGGGCCGCAGGGTCTTCTGGGGCCGCGTGGCAAGCGGCCATGTGGAACCGGGCCAGCGTGTCGCCGTGCTGCCGGGCAACCAGACAGCCACGGTGGCGCAGGTGCTGAGCCACACGCGCCAACCGAAGACCGTGCATGCGGGGCATAGCGCCGGCATCGTGCTCGACCGCGAACTGGATGTCTCTCGCGGCGACTGGCTGCTGGCGCCCGGGGCCTTCG
>NZ_LMTS01000029.1:57419-58619 GCF_001541225.1 Variovorax sp. WDL1
GCGAGATCACGGCCACCATCGCCTGGCTGGACGACGAGCCGCTGCTTGCGGGCCGCGTCTACTGGGCGCTGCAGGGCCACCGCTGGGTCAAGGCCAAGGTCGCTCGCATCGTCGACCGCGTCAACATCACCACGCTGGACTCCGAGCCCGCGGACCGGCTGGAACCCAACGCCATCGGCGACGTGGTGCTCACGCTGCAGCAGCCGCTCGCGGTGCTGCCCTTCGCGCAGTCCCGGGCGCTGGGTTCTCTGGTGCTGGTCGACACCGCCTCCCACCGGACCTCGGCAGCCGTGCTCGTGCAGCCCTCGCCGGCAAGCGCCTAGAATTCCTGGTTTTCCCCGACCGATCCCGAGCCCAGCCATGACCCACGTCGTCTCTGAATCCTGTATCCGCTGCAAGTACACCGATTGCGTCGATGTGTGTCCCGTGGACTGCTTCCGCGAGGGCCCCAACATGCTGGTGATCGATCCGGACGAGTGCATCGACTGCGCTGTCTGCATCCCCGAGTGCCCGGTCAACGCGATCTACGCCGAGGAAGACCTGCCGGCCAACCAGCTCGCCTTCATCAAGCTCAACGCCGAGCTGGCCCAGGCCGACGGCTGGAAGAGCATCACCAAGCGCAAGCCCGCGCTGCCGGATGCCGACGAGTGGAAGGACAAGACCGACAAGATCGGGGAGCTGGTGCGCTGAACGCGCTGGCCGCGCCCATCGAAACCGACGCGCTGGTCATCGGCGCCGGACCGGTCGGGCTGTTCCAGGCCTTCCAGCTGGGGCTGCTCGAGATCTCCTGCCACATCGTCGACGCGCTGCCCGCCGCGGGCGGCCAGTGCGTGCAGCTGTACGGCGACAAGCCCATCTACGACATCCCGGGCATTCCGGCGACCAGTGGCAGTGGCCTGGCTACGGCGCTGCTGCAGCAACTGGCGCCGCTGAAGCCCACCTTCCATTTCCAGCAGCAGGTCGCCACGCTCGAGCGCCAGGCCGATCAGCGGCTGCTGCTCCGCACCACCACGGGCACGGGCTTTCTTGCCAGGACGGTGTTCATCGCCGCAGGCGTCGGCGCTTTCATCCCCAAGCGCATCGCACTCGAGGACATCCAGCGCTTCGAGGGAACGGCGCTCTTCTACCATCCGGAATCGCTGGAGCGCTTCGACGGCCAGGCGGTGGTCGTCAATGGCGGCGACGACGCGGCGCTGGCCA
>NZ_LMTS01000029.1:58659-60527 GCF_001541225.1 Variovorax sp. WDL1
GCTGGCACTCGTGGGCCGGGCTCGCGAAGTGACGCTGGTGCATCGGCGCGACGGCTTCCAGGCCGACGAAGAGCTCGTGGCACGCATGCGGGCGGCGGTGGCCCAGGGCACGATGCGCTTCGCCGTGGGCCAGCCTGCGGCCTTCGACGGCCGGGCGCTGCAGATCTCGACACCCGATGCGCAGACTCTGACCCTGCCGCTCGATGCGCTCATTGCCTGCCTCGGCATCTCGCCCCGGCTCGGGCCCATCGCCGACTGGGGGCTGGATCTGGTGCGCAAGCAGGTGCCGGTCGACACCGAGCGCTTCCAGACCCGCGAGGCGGGGGTGTTCGCGGTCGGCGACATCAACACCTACCCGGGCAAGAAGAAGCTGATCGTCTGCGGCTTCCACGAGGCCACGCTGGCGGCCTGGGGCGCCACGGGCATCGTGTTTCCCGGCAAGGCCGTGCCCCTGCAGTACACCACCACCAGCACGCGCCTGCACGAGTTGCTGGGCGTGGGCTGAGCGCCACAATCCAGCACCCGCAGCCATCATGTCCGCCCTGCTGGACCTGAACATCGCCCTGTTCCGGCTGGTTGGCGGCGGCTACCACCCGGACGCGCGGCTTCTGTGGGCGGCCAGCAAGGTCGCGGAGGGCTCGACGTGGCTCTGCGTTGCCGTGATGGCGTGGGCCGCATGGCGGCATCCCGGGCATCGCCTCTATGTGGTCGGTGCGCTGCTGGCGGCGGGGGCCGCGTCGATACTGGCCCACATGCTGGCTGAAGCCGTTGCCATGCCGCGGCCCTTCGTCCTGGGACTGAGCCCGCCACACATCGAGCACGGGGTGCGTGGCTCCTTGCCGAGCGCGCACGCCTCCGTGATGTTCACCGTCGGGCTGGTGTTCTGCCTGCGCGGGGCGCTGCGCAAGGCGGGCATGGCGATCCTGGCCATCGCCCTGATCACCGGCTGGGCCCGCGTCTACGTCGGCGTGCATTTTCCGCTCGACGTGGTTGCAGGACTGCTGCTCGCCGCCTTGATCGCGACGGTGTTCCGAGGGCTCGAGGGCTTGGTGCAGCGCTTCCTCGTGCCACCGGTGAGCCGGGACGCTCCCCGGAGCTGACGCCTTGCGGGCCTCAAGGGGGGACGAGCGACGGATCAGCGCCCGCGGCGGCGCCGGTTGGAGCGGGTGGTCAGCAGACCCATCTGGCTGCGTTGCCGATCGATGCGCGCCTGCCGGCGCTCGTTCTCGCGCTCGACCACCTTGCGCTTGGTGTAGCCCGAGGCGTCGGCCCAGGCCCACCAGGCAGCGGCCAGTGCGAAGGGGATGAGCACCACCCACCAGCTCCATTGCGCGACGAAGCCGACCTCGAAGAACTTGAGGGCCACGCCGAGCAGGCCGAGGAAAAGAAACCACATGAGAGAACCCCTCCGATCGTCCGGCCGCATCAGAACGGGCCGTGCACCGCGCTACCTACAATCGCGTTGGATCGACTTTAACGCACCCACGTCACTGAACCCCATGAAAAGAGCGCTTCTCGTCGCCGCCTTCGGGCTGGCCGCAACGTCTCCCGCCCTGGCCGACCTCGCACTGGCCACTTCCAAGAACTGCATGAGCTGCCACGCCGTCGAGCGCAAGGTCCTGGGCCCCTCCTTCAAGGAGATCGCGGCCAAGTACAAGGACAACAAGGGGGCCGCCGACATGCTGGCGACCAAGATCGTGAAGGGCGGCTCCGGCGTCTGGGGCGCGGTGCCGATGCCCGCCAACAACCAGGTCAGCGAGGCCGACTCCAAGAAGCTAGCGGCCTGGGTCCTGTCGACGAAGTAGCGGCGCCCCGGCTGCGTCAGACGGGAGGCGGCATGCCGCCGCCAGGAGCCGCAACGGCGGGGG
>NZ_LMTS01000029.1:60587-69243 GCF_001541225.1 Variovorax sp. WDL1
TCCAGTTGGCCGATGTGCGCCGCCAGCGTGTTGTCGGTCTGGTCGGAACGCACCTTGATCATGGTCTCCAGTTGCTCCACGCGCGCCAGCAGCGCCGCATGCCGCTCGGCATTGCGCGCCATGTGAGCGTTCTCCTGGGCTTCCAGGAAGTTGCGCAGTTCGGTGAATCGCGACGCCTCGGCGCGGTCGGCCAGGTCTCGCTGGGCCTGCATCTCCTTCGTGTGGCGCCGCGTCTCGAGCAGTACCGTACTCTGCAGGTAAACCACGTAGGCCACGAAGAAGATGCCCAGGAGCGCGGTGAGGCCCAGCATGATCAACCCGAGCGGCGCCGTCACCTGCGTGACGCCGATCGACATCGCGGTGGGCGTGGCGAGCACGCTCCAGTTGAGGGCCGCGAGCGCCGCAATCAGCAGCACCACCACCAGCAGCACGCCTGTTCTCAGTCCCATGAAAGTGTCCCCTCGACATTCATTCGATGGACTGGTTGTAACGCATCCGGCGCCCCGCCCCTGTCGGACGGGGGCGCGGGGTGCCGGGCGTTGCGGGCGTTGCGGGCGTGAGGGCTAGTAAGCCTGCCCCAACTGCTCCAGGATGGCCGGGTTCTCGAGCGTGGAGGTGTCCTGCGTGATGGCCTCGCCCTTGGCGATGCTGCGCAGCAGGCGCCGCATGATCTTGCCGCTGCGGGTCTTGGGCAGGTTCTCGCCGAAGCGGATGTCCTTGGGCTTGGCGATGGGCCCGATCTCCTTGGCCACCCAGTTGCGCAGGTCGGCCGCGATCTGCTTGGCCTCGTCTCCGCTCGGTCGGCCGCGCTTGAGCACCACAAAGGCGCAGACCGCTTCGCCGGTCACGTCGTCGGGACGCCCCACTACCGCGGCTTCGGCCACGAGGTCGGTCTTGGCAACCAGCGCGGACTCGATCTCCATCGTGCCGAGCCGGTGGCCCGAAACGTTGAGCACGTCGTCGATGCGTCCGGTGATGCGGAAGTAGCCGCGGTCGGCGCTGCGCACCGCGCCGTCGCCGGCCAGGTAGATGGTGCCGCCCATCTCCTCGGGGAAATAGCTCTTCTTGAAGCGCTCGGGGTCGTTCCAGATGGTGCGGATCATCGAGGGCCAGGGCCGCTTGATCACCAGCATGCCGCCGGCGCCGTTCGGAATGTCCTTGCCGGTCTCGTCGACGATGGCGGCCATGATGCCCGGCAACGGCAGCGTGCAGGACCCGGGCACCAGCGGCGTCGCGCCGGGCAGCGGCGTGATGACGTGGCCGCCGGTCTCGGTCTGCCAGAAGGTGTCGACGATCGGGCACTTCTCGCCACCGACGTTCCGGTGGTACCACATCCAGGCTTCGGGGTTGATCGGCTCCCCCACGGTGCCGAGGATGCGCAGCGAGGACAGGTCCCAGTTCTTCGGGTGCACCTTCTCGTCGCTGTCCGCGGCCTTGATGAGCGAGCGGATCGCGGTCGGCGCGGTGTAGAAGACCGTGACCTTGTGCTTCTCGATCATCTGCCAGAAGCGGCCCGCATGCGGGAAGGTGGGCACGCCCTCGAACACCACCTGCGTCGCGCCGGCAGCCAGCGGGCCGTAGGCGACGTAGGTGTGGCCGGTGATCCAGCCGATGTCGGCGGTGCACCAGAACACGTCATCGGGACGGATGTCGAAGGTCCAGTCCATGGTGAGCTTGGCCCACAGCAGGTAGCCGCCGGTGGCATGCTGCACGCCCTTCGGCTTGCCGGTCGAGCCCGAGGTGTAGAGGATGAAGAGCGGATGCTCGGCACCCACCGGCTCCGGCGGGCATTCGCTGCCCTGCCCCTTGAGCACCTCGTCGAAGGTCTTGTCGCGGCCCGCAACCATGTTGCAGGCGGTCGCGGTGCGCTGGTAGACCAGCACGGTCCTGAGCGATGCCTCGCAGCCGCCGAGCGCGATGGCGTCATCGACGATCGACTTGAGCGGCAGCTCCTTGCCGCCGCGCAGCTGGAAGTTGGAGGTGATCACCGCCACCGCGCCGGCGTCGATGATGCGCTCCTGCAGCGCCTTGGCCGAGAAGCCGCCGAACACCACGCTGTGCGTCGCGCCGATGCGGGCACAGGCCTGCATCGCAACCACGCCCTCGATGGTCATGGGCATGTAGATGATGACGCGGTCGCCCTTGCGGATGCCCTGCGCCTTCAGCGCGTTGGCGAACTGCGAGACCCGCGCCAGCAGTTCCTTGTACGTGACCTTGGTGACCGCACCGTCGTCGGCCTCGAAGACGATGGCGGTCTTGTTCTCGACCGGGGTGCCGATGTGCCTGTCCAGGCAGTTGGCCGAGGCGTTGAGCTCGCCGTCCTCGAACCACTTGTAGAAGGGCGCCCCGGATTCGTCGAGCGTACGCGTGAAGGGCTTGGTCCACACCACGTTGGCCTTGGCCTGCCGGGCCCAGAAACCCTCGAAGTCATCCGCGGCCTCCTTGCACAATGCCTCGTAGGCGGCCATGCTGTCGATGCGTGCGCCCTTCACGGCGCGGGCATCGGGCGGGAACACGCGGTTCTCGACCAGGACGGACTCGATCGTGCTGCTCATTCTTTGCCTCCGGTATGTAGCTGGGAACTGACGGGCGCTAATGTCAGCGCCCGCACTTACGGATGACTGACGCACCCCCATGTTAGCGGCTGCACCATGACACGTCGGTGCCCCGGGCGCACTCTAGAATCGCGCGTTTCCCGCTCCCCCACCCACCGGCCTGCCCCCCGATGTCCAACTTCGACCCCACCCTCCAGAAACACGCCGGCAAGGCCTCGCCGCTGCGCCCCCTGCCCAACCTGATCTTCGCGAGCCGCTGGCTGCAGCTGCCGCTGTACCTGGGCCTGATCGTCGCGCAAGGCGTGTACGTGGTGCATTTCCTGGTCGAGCTGCTCCATCTCGTGGAAGCGGCCTTCGGCAGCGAGGAAGCGCTGAAGTCGCTGATCACCAGCATCGGCTACAAGACCACGGCGCCGGTCACATCGCTGAACGAGACTGTGATCATGCTGGTCGTGCTGGCGCTGATCGATGTGGTGATGATCTCCAACCTGCTGATCATGGTGATCGTCGGCGGCTACGAGACCTTCGTGAGCCGCATGAATCTCGAGGGACACCGCGACCAGCCGGAGTGGCTGAGCCACGTGAACGCGTCGGTGCTGAAGGTCAAGCTGGCGACCGCCATCATCGGCATCAGCTCGATCCACCTGCTCAAGACCTTCATCAACGCCGACAACTACACCGATCGCGTGCTGATCGCGCAGACGGTGATCCATATCGCCTTCCTGCTGTCGGCAATGGCGATCGCGTTCACCGACCGGCTGATGGCACCGCCGCCCTCCGCAGGTCACTGAGACAGCGGGCATCCTGGCCTGACGCCGCGCTGATGCACTCTAGCCCTTGCCCAAAGGAGGCCGTCCGAACAGGGTCGAGGCGTTGCTGATCGGCCCCAGTTCCGCAGCGGCCTGCAGCAAGCCGGGCGCGAGCTCGTGCATTCGCGCTGCGCTCAACCGCACGCGTGGACCGGCGATGCTGATGACACCGATCGCTTCCCTGCGCCTCACGACCGGGGCGGCCATCGCGCTCATGCCGGGCGCAAAGACCTCGTCGATCATTGCGTAGCCGCGCACCCGCGCAGCATGCAGCGAACCGAGCAACGCCTTGACCGTCGTCGGCGCCTTGGGGCCATAGTCGTCCGGGAGGCCGAAGCCCTGGCGCGACACCAGTTCGAGCGCGCGCTCGTCACTCAGTGTCATCAGCCAGGCATGGCCGGAGGCGGTGCAGGACAGGCGGGCATCCATGCCCATGTCCGGGTCGTAGCGCAGGCCGACCTGCCGAATCCCCTGCGCCTTGGCCACCCACGTGAGGCGGTCGTCGTCGACGATGGACAGCCGCACCAGCTCGCCCGAAGACTGCGCCAGCCGCTCGAGCAGGGGCTCGGCAATGTCGACGATGCCGGCACTGCTGAGAAATCCCAGCCCCAGCGAGGCGATCTTGGTCGTCAGCACGTAGTCGCCCTGCGCCCGGGCCTGGCGAACATAGCCGTGCCGCTGCAAGTCCACCAATAGCCTGTGGCAGGCGCTGAGCGGTATGTCCAACTCGGAGGACAGGGAAGAAAGCGGAACGCCCTCGGGGTAGCGGGTGAGGTGCTCCAGCACGCCCAGGCAACGGTCGATGGCAGTACTCATCTCTCTCACTATACGGAATGATTTTCCAACTTGGAAAGGCTTTTCCCATCGGGAGAAAGAATCAGCGCCAAGGCGGATTTTCGCCGTCCGCAGAGACCTGCCAGGAGACAACCGTATGCGCAAGACCCCTCGAAAGGCGGATGCACCATGAGCGGCACCCTCTACGTTCTGAACGGCCCCAACCTCAATCTGCTGGGAGTGCGGGAGCCGCATCTGTACGGTGCGACCACGCTGGCCCAAGTCGAGCAGCTGTGCCGCCGGGTCGCGCAAGAACTCGGCTTCGAATGCGAGTTCCGCCAAACCAATCACGAAGGCGTCATGGTCGACTGGGTTCAAGAGGCGCGCGAGCGCGCCGTGGGCGTCGTCATCAATCCGGCCGGACTGTCGTTTCGCTCCATTCCGCTGCTGGACGCACTCAAGACGCTGGAGCAGCCGATTGCCGAGGTGCACGTGACCAACATCCACCGGCGCGATCCGCTCTATCAGCACTCGCTGGTCTCGCTCGCAGCCACCGGCGTGATCTGCGGCTTTGGGGCCGCAGGGTATGAGCTGGCCATCCGGGCACTGGCGAGCCGGCTCGCTCCAGTCGCCGGCTGACAATCCCGGCTGTCCCGATCCATAGACGACAAGGAGACCACAATGACACGTCCGATCCACCGCCGCACCCTGCTGGGCGCAGGCGCCACGCTGGCCGCGGGGGCCGTCCTGCCCGCCTGGGGCCAGGCCGGACCGAAGACACTGCGCTTCGCCGCCGTGTTCTCGGACAAGGACATCCGTGCCGACATGATGAAGATGCTGGCCAAGGACATCGAACCCGATTTCAAGCTCGAGCTGCACCTGAACTCGACTCTGTTCCGCCAGGGCACGGAACTCGTCGCCCTGCAGCGCGACAACCTCGAGATGGGCAACATCGCGCCGCAGGACATCGCCAAGCAGGTGCCGGCGTGGTCCGTGCTGACATCTGCCTACCTGTTCAGGGACCCCAGCCACCTGAACAGCTTCTTCACCAGCGACCTGGGGGCCCAGATGAAGAAGATGGTCGAAGACCAGGTGAAGGTGAAGATCCTCGGCCCGACCTTCTTCGGCACCCGCCACGTCGGACTGAAGCCCAAGAAGAAGATCAACACCCCCGCCGATCTCGCCGGCGTCAAGCTGCGGATGCCCCCTGGCGATGCATGGCAGCTGCTGGGTCGCTCGCTGGGCGCCAACCCCACCCCCATGGCCTACGCCGAGACCTACACGGGCCTGCAGACGGGCGCGGTCGACGGGCAGGACAACCCGCTGCCCAACGTGCAGAACATGAAGTTCAACGAGGTGATGTCGCAGATCGTGCTGACATCCCATCTCGTCGGCTTCGACCTCCTGACCTTGAACATGAAGGTCTGGCAGGGCATGGCGCCGGCAAAGCAGCGTACCTTCCAGGAGGCGGCGGACAAGGCGATCGCCTGGAGCACGGCGGAGCACCAGAAGCGCGAGGCCGAACTGGCCGAGGGCTTCCGCAAGCAGGGCCTGGATGTCTACGTCCCCAGCATCACTGCCTTCCGCGAGCATGCCCAGAAGGTGTACCTCGCCTCGGACGAAGCCAAGCAGTGGCCCGCAGGCATGCTGGAAAAGATCAATGCAATGAAGTGAGCGGGCGCGTGCTGTGCCACCTGCTGGGGCGGCTGCACCGCTTCGCCGAAGCGGTGGCCGCCCTCATCCTCGCGATGATCTTCATCGCCTTCATCCTGCAGATCGTCCTGCGGTACGTATTCAACTGGCCAGTCGGCTGGACCACCGAGTTGTCGCTGGCCGGCTGGCTCTGGCTGGTGCTCTGGGGAGCCGCCTTCGTGCTGAAGGATGACGACGAGATCCGCGTCGACTTCATCTCCGGCCGCGCGGGTCCGATGGGGCGCCGCGTCATGGGCGTCATCGGGGCAGCTAGCATCATCGGGCTGTTCGGCATGTCGTTGCCCGCGTCGTGGTCGTATGTGACTTTCATGAAGGTGGAGAAGAGCTCGTATCTGGGCGTGCGGATGGACTTCATGTATTCCATCTACATCGTCTTCGCAATTGCCGTCATCCTGCGCAGCGCCCGCCATCTGGTGCAACTGCTGCGCGGCAAGGAGTCGGAACCGCCCGATCCCCCCACTTCCAGCTCTGCCCTGTGAACTTCACCAGTCCGTTCTCGCTGGCGCTCGCCACCATCGTGGGGCTCAGCTTCCTGGGCGTCCCGGTCGGCCACGCCATGATCGGCGGCTCCGTCCTGTACCTCTATCTCAAGGGGATGGACATGGGGGCAGCCGCAGAGCAGCTCCTCAACGGCACCTATTCGAGCTTCCTGTTGCTGGCCATCCCGCTGTTCATCCTGGCTGCCACGATCATGAGTTCCGGCAGCATCCTGGACCGGCTGCTGCGCTTCTGCAACGCGATCGTGGGGCGCTTTCCCGGCGGGCTGGCGCAGGTGAACGTCCTGCAAAGCGTCGTGTTCGCCAGCATGTCGGGCTCTGCGCTGGCCGACGCCGCAGGCTCAGGCAAGCTGATGCAGGCCATGATGACAAAGGACGGCAAGTACACCCCCGGTTTCGCCGCGGCCCTGAGCGCCGTGTCTTCGGTCATCGGGCCGATCCTGCCGCCTTCGATCCCACTGGTGCTGTACGCGCTCGTGTCCGGCACATCCATCGGCTACCTCTTCATCGGCGGCGTGCTGCCGGGGCTGCTGCTGGGCGGCGTGCAGATGGCACTTATCTACGTGCTCGCGAAACGCCGGCGCTTTCCTGTCGAACCCAAGGTCCCACTGCGCGAGATGCCTCGCATCACGCGCGAGGCCTTCCCGGCGCTGATGCTGCCCGTCGTTCTTCTGGGCTGCCTGTACAGCGGCATCACCACGCCCACAGAGGCCGCGGGCGTGGCGGCGGCCTATGCGTTGCTGGTCTCGGCGGCGCTGTACCGCAGCATGGGTTGGGCTGACCTCTACCAATCGCTGCTGTCCAGCGCGCGCATGAGCATCTCTATTGGCATGCTGATCGCCGGCGCCCTGGTGTTCAACTACGTCATCACGTCCGAGAACATTCCGGCCAGCCTCAGCGCCTTGTTGAAGGGCCTCGACCTGACGCCGCTGGCCTTTCTCTTGCTGGTCAACCTCATCCTGTTGGTGCTGGGTGCCTTCCTCGAAGGTTCCACCATCATCCTCGTCATGCTGCCCGTGCTGCTGCCGACTGCCACCTCGCTGGGCATCGATCCCGTGCACTTCGGCGTGATGGCTGTACTGAACATCATGATCGGACTGGTCACGCCGCCCTATGGGCTGCTGCTGTTCATGATGACCAGGATCGCGAACGTGCCCATGCAGGAACTGCTGCGCGAAGCCTTCCCGTTCCTGCTGGTGATGCTGGGCGCGCTGGCCATCGTCACTCTGTGGCCCGATCTGGTGCTCTTCCTGCCGCGGCTGGCGGGCTATACGAACTGAGTGCATCGGACTCGGCGGAAGATGTCCGCCACCCCGAGCCTGGTGGCGAGCATCGCTGCCGTCCCGGACCACGGGGAGGCCGTCGGTTCGCACGGCCGCGGTGGAGCCTCAGCGCCCAGTCATCTTCTCCGGCACGACCCACTGGTCGAACTGCTCGGCCGTGAGGTGGCCCGAGGCGATCGCCGCCTCGCGCAGGCTGCTGCCTTCCTTGTGCGCCTTCTTCGCGATGAAGGCCGCCTTGTCGTAGCCGATGTGGGTGTTGAGCGCCGTCACCAGCATCAGCGAACGCTGCACCAGCTCCGCGATCCGCTCGTGATTGGGCTCGATGCCGACCGCGCAGTGGTCGTTGAAGCTGCGCATGCCATCGGCCAGGAGCCGCACGCTCTGCAGGAAGTTGTGCGCCACCATCGGCCGGAACACATTGAGCTCGAAGTTGCCCGAAGCGCCGCCGATGTTGATCGCGACATCGTTGCCGAACACCTGCGCAGCCAGCATGGTGAGCGCCTCGCTCTGCGTCGGATTGACCTTGCCGGGCATGATCGACGAGCCCGGCTCGTTCTCGGGGATGCTCAGTTCGCCGATGCCGCTGCGCGGTCCGCTGGCGAGCCAGCGCACGTCGTTGGCGATCTTGTTCAGGCTTGCCGCCAGTGTCTTCAGCGCCCCGTGCGCATGCACCAGGGCATCGACCGAGGCCATGGCCTCGAACTTGTTGGGCGCGGTGACGAAAGGCAGGCCGGTGAGCTTCGCGAGTTCGGCGGCAACCTGCTCGGCATAGCCCTTCGGCGCATTGAGCCCGGTTCCGACCGCGGTGCCCCCCAGCGCCAGCTCGCACAGATGCGGCAGCGCGGTCCGAACATGAGCCTCGCCGTGGGCCAGCTGGGCCACGTAGCCCGAGAACTCCTGGCCCAGCGTGAGCGGCGTCGCATCCTGCAGGTGGGTGCGGCCGATCTTCACGATGTCGGCGAACGCCTCGGACTTCTTCTGCAGCGTCCCGCGCAGCTGTGCGATGGACGGCAGCAGCCGGTGGG
>NZ_LMTS01000029.1:69287-69942 GCF_001541225.1 Variovorax sp. WDL1
CGCCTCGACGGCCGCCACGTGCATGGCCGTCGGGAAGACGTCGTTGGAGGACTGGCTGCGGTTCACGTCGTCATTGGGATGCACCAGTCGCGCTTCCCCGCGCTCACCCCCCAGCAGCTCGCTGGCGCGGTTGGCCAGCACCTCGTTGACGTTCATGTTGGTTTGCGTGCCGGAGCCGGTCTGCCAGACGACCAGCGGAAACTCGTCGTGATGCCGGCCCCCGATGACCTCATCGGCCGCGGCGACGATGGCCTGCGTCTTCTTCTCGTCCTGCAGGCCCAGTGCGTGATTCACCACCGCCGAGGCGCGCTTGACCTGCGCCAGCGCCTTGATGATCTCGCGCGGCTGCCGCTCGCCCGAGATGTCGAAGTTCTGCAGCGAGCGCTGCGTCTGCGCACCCCACAGCTTGTCGGCCGGCACCTCGATGGGGCCGAAGGTGTCGCGTTCGATTCGGGTCTGGGTGGATATCGCCATGAAAAAAGCTCCGCTGTCAAAATGGAGGGCGCACCTGGCGCACCAGGGCAATCGCCCAGTATCGTTGCAAACAAGAATGGCTCGCATTTGAGCGAGTGCTTTCCCCTCCCACGGACACAGCCATGACCATCATCCAGCAAACCGACCTGATCGAGTCGGTTGCCGCCGCGCTCCAGTACAT
>NZ_LMTS01000259.1 GCF_001541225.1 Variovorax sp. WDL1
CGTACCGTCACTTATTGCACTGAAAACGAGGAGACCCCGCTTCACGATGACGCCACATGATGCTGTCCTTCCCGAAGGCTATGCTCAACGCTGGGCGGCCGAGGTGAACGCAGCCAAGTGAGGGGGCGCCGAGGCTAGCTTCACGGTTGCGATTCAGCCGAAGCGAACGATTCCGTGCTGAGCGGCACGAAGAGTGTCGGGGAACCCGCTCGATCGCTGGTCTTGCCGGATGGCGCCGATCGCAGGGCGAAGAAGATCGGGTTCACCGGCACCGTTTGCATTGAGTCTGGCCGCTGCGCGGTCACACCGCCCACCGACGCGAGATAGGCACGCGTCTCGCCGGGAAGCGTTCGGCCCGTCGCGAGATGCTCGGCGTAACGCGCGGGCCCGGCATTATAGGCCCCGAACAGCCCGGGATAGCCGAACCGGTCGTACATCAACCGCAGATAGGCAGCGCCCGCGACAATGTTGTCGTGTGGGTCGTGCGGATCAGCTCCAAGTCGAAGCGCCGCACGCACCTGTGCCCATGTGCCGGGCATGAGCTGCATCAGGCCCATCGCACCGGCCCGGCTGGTGATCGGCCGCC
Organism: Variovorax sp. WDL1; assembly: GCF_001541225.1. Taxonomy (GTDB): domain Bacteria; phylum Pseudomonadota; class Gammaproteobacteria; order Burkholderiales; family Burkholderiaceae_C; genus Variovorax. Next base: position 587 of record NZ_LMTS01000259.1, read on the forward strand.
CATTCAAAATCGTCTTTCCGGCGCTCTCGGCGCGCATGACGCGTTCGATCCATGCCGCCGGGATGCCTGACCGGGCCGATGCTTCATCGATATAGGGACGCCAACGCTCGACCAGTTCCGCATGCGCCGACGTTGCTACCAGCAGCGCTAGCGCGATGGCGAGCGATCTCAGCGCGCCCACAGCAAGGTTGCTTTGCCGACGATATCGCCGCGGTCCGTTGGACCGAAATAGCGCCCGTCGAACGAGGCGGGGCTATCGGCCATCAGCAGCAACATCGCCCCGCGCCGGAGCGTGATGCAGCCGGTCCACCACGGCATCGGGCGGCCCGCGCCATCGCGGATCAGGCGGTTCGCGATCCAGCGGCCATCGACGAATATCTCCTGCCCGAGCGCGCAAACGGTATCACCAGGTTCGGCCGCGACGCGCTTCACCAGCGGCACGTTGGCGGGCAGATAGTGCCGGCGCGCGGCGAAATCGCGGGCAGGAGCTGGCGGCCAGGCGATGACCATATCGCCGGTCGCGAGATCGGTCCCCCCGACACGGTAGAGCCCGATCGGTGCGCTCGCGCTGGCATTCCAGACAAGGAAGGGGCGCGGCGGGAGCGCGATCGTGGCGGCGAGCGCGGCCGCGAGCCCACCAAGGGCGAGGCCGCGGCGCGCAAAGCGCCGCCGCCGCGATCGGGCGAAGCGAAGGCTCTGGCCCCAGCGCGCGAGCGCGGCAGCCGCGGTGTGGCGCTCAATCACGATCGCGCTCCCCGCGGGCGCCCAGCGACCAGCAATCGAGATCGTCGATATGATAGCGGACATGGCGGCAATGGCGCCGGAAGCGCGGACCGGTGCCGGCGCTGCGATGTTCCTGGAGCGTCCGCACCGAAACGCCAAGATAGTGTGCGGCCTGTTCGGGGCTCAAGAAAGGGGAGCCGCGCAGTGCGAGGCCCGCGCGGGCGACTTGATCATCGTCGTTCATGGCTTCGATCCAAATGTATCGCGCCGCGACGCGCGGCGGGTGGATCGGGTGATGCCGACGGATCGCGCGCGCGGGGAGTGTCGAAAACCGGCACTCGCATTTCGACACACCCGGGTGAGAGGGCAGGGTGCCGACGGGGCGGCGCAGACCCGCCCGAAGCGCGAGGCGCCAAATTAAACTTTGGGCTTAACCAGCCTGTTCGGATTTCCGGCCGAACGCCTCCAGTGCGGAACCAAGCCCCTCACCGACGATCCAGTGGGCGCGGGCAAGATGGCTTTCCCAGCACTTTCGCGCGGTCTCGCCATCGGCCGCGACGTCGAGGCCGAGGATCAGTCGTGCTCCTTCGGCCCAGCCCATGCCGGCAGCGTCGGCGTCGAGCAACTCGGCGTAAATCGGAAGGGTTTGCCGATCATAGCCCGTTACCTGACCACTTGGCGCGACATTCCGCAGCACAAGAAACTCCAAATGTGGTGTTTGCTCATCAATTTGGAGACCTTACGCCATGGCTAAAAGGCCCGCAAGCGGGCTCAACATCGCTTATGTCGAGCCGGAAGACTCTTGCCCACAATTTGCGCGTTCTACGTGCCGCGAGAGGCTTGTCACAGGAAGCGCTGGCAGATGCCGCGATGGTCGATCGAACTTACATCAGCGCTCTCGAACGTCAGAAGTATAGTGTCACTATCGACCGGCTCGATGAGATCGCAAAACCTCTCGGCATCGAAACCTACGTCCTGCTGATGAACGACCTTCCGCCAGAAGTCCTGAAGAATTAGCCGTCGGGTCACCAGGTCAGGATCGGCAGCGGTCCCTGCCTGACCAAGCTTTCACCCATTGCGACCAACCGGCGTATGGCGGACTTGCGGTATTCTCCCGGCCCAGGCCATTCGCCGCCCTCCAACAGTTCGGTCGCGATTTCCCTGAGGGATGCGCCATCCGCGCGGGCATCGCGCGCGCGCAGCGCCGTGGCCGATCGTATTACCCTGGAAGCCCTCTCGACCGCGCTAGGTTCAGTTCCCGCAAGTCTATGCTCAAGTCGCCGGATAGTGTCCATCTGCTGGGCTAGCCGCCCATCCTGTGCGAGCAGGTAGGTCAGGTGGACGGGACCTGACATTACGGTCCCCGAGACAACATCCAGGCGAAATATCTCGCCATGGGCGATGAAGCGGACGTGCTCGCCATCCGCATCCGGGAGGATGCGCGAATCGAAGCGGCGAATGTCCGTGGCATCGAGCCGGGTCGTCGCTCTCGCCCCGACCAACAGCACGCGCGCATCGACGTCCGCTCTCCACATGGGTGCCGCGTGGACGCAATCGAGCTCCGGATTCTCAGGGAAAGTGCAGCCCCCATTCGCCCGCGGAGCCGGGCTCGCCTGCGGGTATCTCCGCGGTCAACGCGCTGGCCGCGGCAAATCGCCAATAAGCAGAATTCCGGCGCAGTACTTCCCAGGCAAGTGCATCGCGGCCCAGCGCCGGGATGGCATCATAGGCCGCCCGGTCGCGCCAGTCCGGCAGATGCGCGGTCCCGCTCACGGCGTTCGTCAGCCCATCTCGCCCATCTGGGAGCGGATGAACATCTCGGCCGCTTCGGCCTGGTCGGGCCGCAGCGCGTCGATCGACGGCAGATGGTCCGGCACTCTGTCTCGCAACAGGATCGAGGGGCATTGGCCCTCGACATTGCCGAGGTTGGGGCGGTGCTGGGCGTAGCCGACGAGCGCAGCCAGTTCCGGCGAGAAGTGGCGCGCTACCTGTGGTGGGTAGACTAGCCATTGCAGCTCGAAGGGTTTCAGCCAGCCGAGGCAGTAGCTGATGACGATGCCGCGCCGAGGCGCCGCGCTGGCATTGCCGCCACCGCCATGCAGGGTGGAGCCGAGGAAGATCAGGGCGTCGCCCGGCGACACCGTTGGCACGACCACGTCCTCTTCGGCAAGCACCGGAATGTCCTGCTCGAGGTGGCTTCCCGTCCAGATTCGCGTGCCGCCGTTCTCCCGCGTGAAGGTGGTCAACGGCCACATTACGTTGACGAGATATTCGAGGCTGCCTTTGGGCCCTTGCCACATGTCCTGGTCGCGGTGCGGCAGCTGGGGCAGAGCACCGGGGTGGATCTCGATGGCCTGGGTCAGATTGAGCGCGATCCGCTCGCACCATGGCAGGAGCATCTGCTCGACGATCTCCAGGATCAGCGGATGCCTCGCCAGGCGTTCGATCGCCGACGAGCGGGTCAGCAGCGATCCGAAACGCTTCGTCCTGTCGCCGTAGAATGCCCCTTGGCATAGCGGTGTCGCAGCGAAGCGAGGGTTCAGATCCGCCTCGATGCCAGCGATCAGGGCAGGCTCGACGCCGCGCCCGAACACGCACCAGCCATCGCGCGCGAGCATCGCGGCGTGGCGATCGACGGCGGCGCTCATGCCGACACCCGATCGGCAGCATCGGCATAGACACCCGTCCAGCGAAGCCGCTCGGGCGTGTCCGGACGGACATGGATGAGGAAGGCGCCGATCGCTCCGCCTGGGAGATGCACGGCGGGCCCGAGCGGCTCGGCCTGCCAGCCCATCGCGAGGACTTCCTTGCGGAACGGATCGGGGATGAGGCCAGTCAAGCGCTCGATCCCGCGCTCCAGCGCAAAATCTACGACTGCCGAGAACAGCATGTTGCGCAGTTTGAGTCTCCGGGCAGCACCGTGTCGCTGGGGCAGACATAGCCGCGTGGTTTCCCAGGTCGTATTGCCCACGGGGACCCCGAATGGGCAGAGATTAGAAAAGAGCGTACCAAGCATGTGCGGATGGGTACTGGGAAAGAGCCGGATAGAGGCTTGATGCTCACCGCGTGCGTCAGAGACGATGAAATAGACAGTATGAGCATTGTCGAACTGGTCGATCTCGTACTGGTCATCGACCACCGGGACATCCCAACCGAACAGGTCGACGAAAAGACGCTTGCGGTCGGCGAACATCGAACAAAGCAGCGGCTGGCTGTCCGCTGCCAAATCATTTTCGATAACATGGATCATAGAGGTTTCTCCCGGCATAGACCTGTCGTGCCGGAAGAGAGCAGCGATGAGCGGCCCGAAATAGACCGAGTGATTACTCGGGTTGACGAGCCCTCAGCTCGTCCAGACCGATTTCCCCGGCAAGCACGGCGCTCACGACGAGCTCGGTGCGGTCTTGCGCGCCAAACAGGCGGCGCGCTTCGGTCAGATAGCCATCAACCGTGCGAGGCGTGAGAGCTAGCGCGCGGGCAATCTCCTTATTGGAATATCCGCGTCCCGCCAGAATGACACAATCACGCGGGCGCGGGTGCAGTCTCGGCCGGCATGGGACAGTCGGCAACTCCCCGCAGAGCAGCCGGCGGGCCGCCTGGAAAGCAAAGACACCGATCATCTGCGCAGCACCGAGGAACAACTGCGCACGCTCGGGGCGGCACATTCCTGCGAATGTACAGGAACCCATACGCTCGCCGAGCCGGACATGCGGCACCGTGATGCCTTCGTTCAGCCCCTCTTGTGCGCCACGTTCCAGGCTCGTGCGATCCTGCTGGTCCAGGCGAATGATCCGAGGCAGGTCGGACCAGAGGAATGCACTGTCGGCAAAGATGCATCCGCGGATAACGGGATCGCGCCTGAAGCGACGCTGGGTCACGAGCCGCTCCATGATCGCTGGCGGATAGTCCCTTAAATCGACACGGTCGGGTCGCGGCGTCCGCAGGTCGTCGTGATGCACCAGCGCGTAATGCCGGAAGCCCATCTCGCGGACGACCGCCTCCATCAAGGTGACAAGTTCATCCCGCGATGACGTCGCCCGAAGGACTTCGACAACGGTGCTGGTCAGCTCAAGGCAGAACGGTCTGCTGGGCCGTGCGTCAGACTGCATTCATTCATGCCTCGTCCCCCTGCTGGACCGATTGCAACAGATTCCCCGACGTTCAGATGACGCGACGTTCCGCCACTTGAAGCTCAAGATTCCCCGCTTCGTCAGGTTTTCATTGGCTGTGGGCGTGATAGCGGGCCCGTCATCTCGACGCCCCACTCATTTCGCCGGCTCGCCAACATCGGCCCGATAGACCAGCTCGCCCTCAATGAAGGTCATGTCCACTCGCGTCTCGTGGATCTTCGTGGGCGGGACGGCAAACGGGTTTTGATTGGTGACGATAATGTCAGCGAGCATTCCCGGAACGATGCGCCCCACCTTGTTTCCCATTCCTTCCTGCCGTGCCGAATTTTCGGTGAAGATGCGGAATGCCTGCTCAAAGCTGATCGCCTCGGATTTGCCAAAGCTATCCGCGCTGCCACCGGACCTTTGGCGCGTAACCAACTGCTCCAGGCCTATCCAGGGATTGACCGACGGGACAACCGACCAGTCGGAGCCCGGCACGACCAAGGCATCGGCCTCCAGCATTTCGCGCACCGGCCAAACCCGCTCGATCCTTTCCGGCCCCACCGCCTTGGTGATGTCGTCGTTGATCGGAGTGGGACCCCAGAGATAAGGGGAAACCTCGAAGGTCGCACCGATCGCTCGTGCCCGCTTGATGTCCCCGGGAGCAACGAATAGGGAATGTCCGACCTTGTGCATATTGGGCGTAAAACCATTGGCCTTGCGGGCAGCCTCGATGGCGTTGAGCCCTTCACGCACCGCGGCATCTCCCGCTGCGTGGAACTTCACTGTTAGCCCCTGCCTGTCGAAATCGGCAACCGCCTTGTCGAGGACATCTTGCTGTATCAGCAACAGACCCATGCGGCTGGCTTCATCGTTGCGCCCACCAACTCCGCCCGCATAGGGCTCCAGCATGCCGGCTGTATGACTATCAGTCGGAACACCATCGAGAAAGATCTTGACGCAATCGGCCGCCAGTCGATTCCGCGAATAAATGTTGCGAGATGCAATCGCCGACAGGGTCGAAGGGACGCCCGGCGCCCACGTGATGCACAAGCGCACCCTTTGCTTCAGCTGACCAGCATCGGCGATAGCGGCATAGGTCGCAAGCTCGGTTGCCCCTCCGGCGGTGAAGCCGACAGCGGCTTCGGTAAAGGAGGTGATGCCGAACGACAGCATCTGCTGCAGCGACCATCTAAGGCCAGCTTCTGCCTGCGCCAACGTCGGCTTGGGGGTGATGCGCGAGATGACATCGACGGCGGACTCCCTTTGCACGCCGCTCGGCACGCCATCAGCATCGCGCTCGAAGATGCCGCCAGGAGGGTTGGGAGTCTCTTTGGTGACACCAGCCAGCTTCAGCACCTGGCTGTTCACCCAATTGCTGTGGCCGCTGGTGTCCTCCAGATAGACTGGATTGTTGGGTGCCACCTTGTCGAGCATGGCTCGGTTGGGGATCTTGCCCAGTGCCGAAGCATCCCATTGACCGCCGATGATCCAGTCTCCCGGCTTGGCTTTGTCGACACAGGCCCTTACGAGGTTGAGCGTCCGTTCGAGGTTCGACCCCTGCGGAATCTTGCACTGTGCCTCGCGCACCCCGGCATAAATGGGATGCACGTGCAGATCGTGCAGCCCAGGCAATACGGTGCGGCCACCCAGATCAATGGTCCGGGTGCCGTCTTTTCGTAGCCTGGCGACCTCTTCCGAAGATCCGACCGCGATGATCACCCCTTCATGGACCGCCAGCGCTTCCGCCCATCCATCTGGTGTTTTGACGTGTCCGTTTGCCAGAATCAGGTCCGGACCGGATGATGTGGCAGTGTCCAACAGAGGCGCCGGCGCGCCACGGGCGGGCTCGACGATCATCATGGCGGCGAGCAGCGAATGAGCAAATATGGCCCTATGCATCGGCATCTCCCTGGCGCCTTGGTTGAAATGAAATGGAATGATCGCGCGAGGCTAATGCGGCAGGCGCTTCCTTTATGTCCACAGAACTGATTACAGCGATACGCGAAAAATAGCGGTCACGATCAAATTGGGCATTCCAATCGGACGAGAGAAATTCGCCCCCTTCAATGCTGCGCAGGGGCATCCCCAGGGCCAACAGGTGCTGGC
>NZ_LMTS01000066.1:0-954 GCF_001541225.1 Variovorax sp. WDL1
TCGGCGCCGTGCTCGACAACCAGGCCACCGCCCACGACCAGGCGACCCTCATGGTCGAGCTCCTGCGCGCCTCCGGCCTGGAAGCCAACTACGTGCGCGGCATCGCCAGGCTCAGCGCCGCGCAGCTTGCCGAGTGGTGGGGCGTGAGCACCGCCAACGCCTGCGGCGTCCTCTCCCTCCTGGGCCAAGCCCAGATCCCCGTCTACGCGATCAACGCCACCACCGCCGGCAGCTGCCCCGGCACCGTGGCCGCACTCACTGATGTCTCCATCGAGCACGTCTGGGTCAAGACCCGGATCAACGGTAGCTGGTACGTCTTCGACCCCAGCTACAAGCCCCATACCTTCAAGAGCGGCATCGACCTCGCCAGCGCGAGCACCACCGGCTACGACGCGGCGACTTACCTCTCTTCCGCCCAGAGCGGCGCCACCGTCACCGCCGACTACGTCCAGAACCTCAACCGCACGAACATCCGCAACAACCTCGCCACCTACGCCACCAAGCTGGCGAGCCACCTGCGTGCGAACAAGCCCGCCGCGACCTTGGACGACGTCCTTGGCGGCAAGACCATCGTTCCCTTCTACGGCGCGCTGCGCCAGACCTCACTGCCCCACCAGAACACCGCCTGGGGCAGCGAGGAACTGGCGGAGCTCCCGGGCTACATGAAGCCCACCCTGCGCGTGCAGTACCAGGGCATCGACCAGACCTATACATCGGATGCCATCTATGGCCGGCGCCTGACCCTTACCTACAACGGTGCGAACCAGCCCGTTCTCAAGCTCGACGGCGTTGCTGTCGGGAACCCAGGCACGGCGGTCACCCCCGGTGCCTCGACCCCCATCACCTTCACCGTCACCCACAACGCCTACGTCTCCACGTGGGCGAACCACAGCTTCACCCAGAGGATCAAGGGCGGGGGCACCAACACCTTCCTGATCGCCAACGGCTGGGGGG
>NZ_LMTS01000066.1:1009-7875 GCF_001541225.1 Variovorax sp. WDL1
GCAGGACCCTGAGCGACCTCAGACCAGCACGGTCGATGCCGGCACCGGCAAGCTGAACCTGGCGACCAGCTTCACGTATGACGTGCCTATGACGCCAACGGCAACCTGACGGGCGATGGCACCTGGAGCTACGGCTACGACCTGGACAACCGGCTGAAGACGGCGAGCAAGGCGGGCACGGCAGCGACCTTGGGCTATGACGCCGAGGGAAGACTCCGGCAGACGGTCATCGGCGCCAACACGGCGAATCTGCTGTACGACGCCGCGAACCTGATTGCCGAGTACGACGCGGCGGGCACCACGCTGCAAAGACGCTACGTGCACGGCCCCGGCACCGACGAGCCGATCGTCTGGTACGAAGGATCAGGCACCACGGCCAAGAACTGGTTCTATGCGGACCACCTCGGCAGCATCGTGGCCACGGCCAATGCGACGGGTGCGAGCACCGGCATCTACAGCTATGGGCCCTACGGCGAGCCGAACACGACGACGGGGCCGAGGTTCAGGTACACGGGCCAGCAGCTCATCGGCGAGCTGGGGCTGTACCACTACAAGGCGCGCTTCTACTCGCCGAGCCTGGGCAGGTTCCTGCAGACGGATCCGATTGGCTACAAGGACGACGTCAATCTATATGCCTATGTGGGCAACAACCCGGCGAACCGGACAGACCCTACGGGGTTGATTGCCAGCCAGGCAGCGGCATTGGCTGCAGGTGTGGGCGGTGCATCCGCATTTCCTGTAGCTCCGCAGTCCAACGTGCAAGGCACGCCTCTTGGAAACTGGATCGACAATTCGCCGATCCACGATCCGCCGCTTGAAGGGGTCTATCCTGAGCAGTTCCTCATCGGTGGCGGACTGGGGGTATTAAAAGGGGCGGCGCAGGCGGCTGCGAAAGGGGTCGCTACGAGGGAAACGGCGGCGCTTACCGAGATTTCATTCGGAGCAAAGGCGACTAGAAATAGCGCAAATCAGCTAAATGTCGGGCTAACACAGTCGCAAGCAATCGAGAATCTGGCAGTGAATGGGTACGTGAAAACAATGTCCAAGGATGGAACCGTCACCATCATGAACAGCGGGGATAAGACCTATAGGTTCTACCCTCAGTCGACAGGCGGTGGGGTTGCGGGCGCACCGACTGGTGTACCGTCCGCTTCGGTTTCGGTTCTCGACGCAATCATTACGAAGCTACGCTTCTTGGGGGAATGACATGCAGAACGAAGCAACAGACGAGTCGATAGGCAATTCGCTGGACGTGATCGTTCGAGGGGCAGAGCTTCCACAACAGGTGCTAACCCGTCAATTCCAAAAGTATCTGTTTTTTGATGCGGACATCACGTCTTCTAAGCCGATGATTTCCGCAGTGCGGGAAGTTGCTGCTGCATGCTTCGATGAGGAGCTTGAAGTGGACGTATTCGCTAGATCAAGCAGATCTCTCTTGGCGCGCTTAGGTGGGGACGCGGATTGGCCCGTTGATATCAGCAGGCTTGGTAAAGCCCTCCGCGACGGGGGGGATGTTGATGGAATGATTCTTGTCGATGTAAAGAAGCGATGGGTCATCTATCAAAGTCGCCCTGTCGATGTTGGAGTCTTTGCCATCGATTCGGATCGAGTTCCAGATGGCACAGAGGTTGTAAGAGACAACTTCTTTAACAAGGAAGACATTTCTCTCTGGCTTTTACGACGAACTGCAAGAGACGTCGAGTTGGTGGAAAGCTTTGGCGCAGGCTTTCTCGCGACCTTGCTAAGCAACTACTCATGGACCCATAAGCAAGGCAATTCTCTTTAACTCTATTAATGTTGATCGAGGGGGGAACTTTGGACCGGTTCAGGCAAGTACCTCAGCACATTCCGAGCAATTGACTATGCACATCGAGAGAAGCCAACGCATACAAGACTGGCGTGCATTGCCTGTGAAGCAAAGCCTTTGTGGATGGATATCCCATGGGTGACGTGGTGCCTGGACTGGACCAGCCAACCCGAGTTATGCATGCCGTGCCACCCTCGTACCCGCGCGAGGCAAGATGAGCAGGCATTCAAGGAAGAGTCCTGGTGGAAATCGGAGTGGGCGAGCCCGGCAACGTTGCGCGTACAACCGTCGTCTGCGAGTCACCCAAGCTGCTGGCAGATCCGGCAGTCAGTTCACTCAGTCAATGGAAACTCCGGCCTCACACCTATCGCGGCGTACCGGTCAAGGTGCGGCTTCGCCAGCCGATTACTTTCAAACTGGGGGACGACCCCGCACCTTGGCAGTAAGAAAGGCGGACCTGCCCGCTCCCTACGCCTCACTACCCCAACACATCATTCACCTGCGCATTGAACTCCGCCTGCCCCAGCGCCACCCCGATCTCCCTCGGCAGCGCATCCCTCACCGAGAACACCCCCAGGATCTTCGTCCCCGACACCAGCGGCAGGTGCCGGAACCCCCGCTCGAGCATCAGCACCACCGCATCCGACACCAGCGTCTCCGGCGACACGCAGATCGGATTCGGCGTCATCACTTCACGAACGGCCGTGCGATCCGGATCGAGTCCTTTTGCCAGCACCCGCGTCATCAGGTCGCGCTCGGTCAGGATGCCCAGCACGATGTCGGGCGGTTCCATGATGAGCACGCTGCCGCAGTTGGCGCGGGTCATCACGCCGGCGGCGTCGCGCACGCTGGCATGTGGCCCGAGGCTGAGCACATGCTTGCGCGATATGGACTGAAACACAGTACGTTCTTCCGCCATGGTCCGCCCTCCAGAAAAAGCGCGATGTTGCGACGAGCCCGGGCTCAGCGCAAGGAGGCGTTGAGTTTTTCCAGCGCCGAGGCACCCGGGCACAGCTCGTCGGGCCCTAGCTGGTTGAGCGGGCGGGCACTGGTGTTGAGTGCCGTGTGCAGGTCGGTGGCCAGCGGATCGACGTAGAGCAGCCCGGTCACCACCTCGCCCATTTCCTGGTGCCGCTGCATGTGCGACATGGCGGCATGGCGGTCACCGGGGTTGTAGCCGGCGTGCAGGCTGCGCAGCCGCAGCAGTGTGCCGTCGTGCTGGCGCACGTCCATCACCTCGCCCGGCGCCACGTCCGCGGTGATCGCCTCGCGTCCCTGGATGAAGTCGATGCGGCTCACCGCCTCGTTGTGTTCGCGCACATAGTCGTAGCTCTTGGTGCTGCCCGGATGGTTGTTGAAGGCCACGCAGGGGCTGATCACGTCGATGAATGCGGCGCCGCCGTGGCTGATGGCGCCCTTGATCAGCGGCACCAGCTGGGCCTTGTTGCCCGAGAAGCCACGCCCGACGTAGGTGGCGCCCAGCTGCAGGGCCATGGCCACGAGGTCCACCGGGCTGTCGGTGTTGATGGCGCCCTTCTTGCTCTTGGAGCCCTCGTCGGCAGTGGCGGAGAACTGGCCCTTCGTGAGGCCATAGACGCCGTTGTTCTCGACGATGTAGGCCATTCGCACGCCGCGCCGCATGGCGTGGGCGAACTGGCCCAGGCCGATGGAGGCCGAGTCGCCATCGCCCGAGACGCCGAGATAGAGCAGGTCGCGGTTGGCCAGGTTGGCGCCGGTCAGTACGCTGGGCATGCGGCCGTGCACGGTGTTGAAGCCGTGCGAGGCGCCCAGGAAATAGTCCGGCGTCTTGGAGCTGCAGCCGATGCCCGAGAGCTTGGCGACGCGGTGGGGCTCGATGTCCAGTTCCCAGCAGGCCTCGATGATGGCGGCCGAGATCGAGTCGTGGCCGCAGCCGGCGCACAGGGTCGAGATCTTGCCCTCGTAGTCGCGCCGCGTATAGCCGACCTTGTTGGTGGCCAGCGTGGGGTGGTGCAGCTTGGGCTTGGCGAGATAGGTCATGCGGTTTCCCCCGTCACATGCGCAGCGATCGCCCCGGTGACGAAGCGCGCCGTGATGGGCGTTCCATCGAAATGCAGCACGCGCACCAGCCGGGCGGGGTCGATGTCGAGTTCGTTGATCAGCAGGCTGCGCATCTGTGCATCGCGGTTCTGCTCGACCACGAAGACCTGGCGGTGCCCGGCCAGGAACTGCACGACGCTCTCCGGAAAGGGAAAGGCGCGCAGCCGCATCGCATCCAGGTGGATGCCCCGGGCTTCGAGTGCTTCCAGCGCCTCGTGCATGGCGGGGCTGGTCGAACCGAAGTAGATCACGCCCAGGTCCGTGGTTTGCGCGGCTGGCCGCAGCACAGGCTGCGGCACCATCGTGGCGGCGGTCGCGAACTTCTTCAGCAGCCGCTCCATGTTGTAGATGTAGTCGGGGCCGCGCTCCGAGTAGCGCGCGTAGGCGTCGCGCGTGGTGCCCCGCGTGAAGAAGCTACCCTTGGTCGGGTGCGTGCCGGGCAGGGTGCGCCAGGGGATGCCGTCGCCATCGACGTCCTTGTAGCGGCCGAAGTCGCGGCCGGCCTCCAATTCCTCTGCCGTCATGACCTTGCCGCGGTCATAAGAGCGGCTCTCGTCCCATTCGAAGGGCGCGCACAGGCGCTGGTTCATGCCGATGTCCAGGTCGGTCATCAGGAACACGGGGGTTTGCAGGCGGTCCGCCAGGTCCAGTGCAGCTGCGGCATGCTCGAAGCACTCGTGCGGGTCCTCGGGGAACAGCAGCACGTGCTTGGTGTCGCCGTGGGAGGCGTAGGCGCAGCACAGGATGTCGGCCTGCTGGGTGCGCGTGGGCATGCCGGTGGAGGGCCCGCCGCGCTGCACGTTGATGAGGGTGACGGGGATCTCGGCGAAGTAGGCGAGGCCAATGAACTCGGTCATCAGCGAGATGCCCGGGCCCGAGGTCGCGGTGAAGGCGCGCGCGCCGTTCCAGCCGGCGCCGACCACCATGCCGATGGAGGCCAGCTCGTCCTCGGCCTGCACGATGGCGAAGCGGTTCTGGCCGGTGGCCGGGTCCACGCGGAACTTGGCGCAGTACTTCTGGAAGGCCTCGGCGACCGAGGAGGAGGGTGTGATCGGGTACCAGGCCGCGACCGTGGCACCGCCGTACACGCAGCCCAGCGCCGCGGCGCTGTTGCCGTCGACGAAGATGCGTTCGCCCACGCGGTCGGCGCGCCGCACCTGCAGCCCCACCGTCTCGCGCAGGTGCTCGCGCGCGAAGTCGCAGCCCAGGTGCAGCGCCTGAACGTTGGAGGCCAGCAGCTTTTCCTTGCCCCTGTACTGCTCGCCGAGCAGCTTCTCGACCACCTGCGGCTCGATGCCCAGCAGGATGGCGAGTGCGCCCACGTAGACGATGTTCTTGAACAGCTGCCGCTGGCGCGGGTCGTGGTAGACCGCGTTGCAGATCTCGGTGAGCGGCATGCCGATCACGCGGATGTCGTCGCGGAACTTCGAGGGCGGCAGGGCGCGCGTGCTGTCGTAGAACAGGTAGCCGCCAGGCTCCAGCTCGGCCACGTCGGCATCCCAGGTCTGCGGGTTCATCGCCACCATCATGTCGGTGCCGCCGCGCCGCCCCATGTAGCCCTGCTCGGAGACGCGCACCTCGTACCACGTCGGCAGGCCCTGGATGTTGCTCGGGAAGATGTTGCGCGGACTCACCGGCACGCCCATGCGCAGGATGGCCTTGGCGAACAGCTCGTTGGCCGAAGCCGAGCCCGAGCCATTGACGTTGGCGAACTTGATGACGAAGTCGTTCACCGCTGCGATCGAGGGGGTGGCCCCAGCGCTCGCCGAAGGCGCCTGGACGCCCTTGGGCGGAAGTGTTGCACTCATGCTGGCACCCCTTGCCTCGGCGCAACCTTCGCATCACGACTTGCCGGGCCCGCCGGCGTCATCTTCAGCAGGAACTTCTGCATGTCCCAGGCCCCCGTGGGGCAGCGCTCGGCGCACAGGCCGCAGTGCAGGCAGACGTCCTCGTCCTTGACCATCACGCGGCCGGTCTTCAGCCCGCCGGACACATACAGGTCCTGCGCCAGGTTGAGCGCGGGCGCCTTCAATCGCTGGCGCAGCTCCGCCTCCTCGCCGTTGGCGGTGAAGCTGATGCAGTCCATCGGGCAGATGTCCACGCAGGCATCGCATTCGATGCACGCGACTTCGGTGAACACGGTCTGCACATCGCAATTGAGGCAGCGCTCGGCCTCCTTGAAGGCGGTGGCTGCGTCGAAGCCCAACTCCACCTCGACCCGGATGCTGGCCAGCGCCGTCTCCGCCTTGGCCCAGGGCACCTTGTAGCGCAGGTCGTTGGTGATGTCGTTGTCGTAGCTCCACTCGTGGATGCCCATCTTCTGCGACATCAGGTTGGTCATGGGGGCAGGGCGCTGCTGGATCGATTCGCCGTGCAGCAGCCGGTCGATCGACACCGCGGCCTCGTGGCCATGGGCCACGGCCTCGATGATGTTCTTGGGGCCGAAAGCCGCGTCGCCGCCGAAGAACACGTTCGGCACGGTGGACTGGAAGGTGCTCTTGTCGAGCACCGGCAGGCCCGACTTGTCGAAGGTGATGCCGCAGTCGCGCTCGATCCACGGGAAGGCGTTCTCCTGGCCCACCGCCACCAGCACGTCGTCGCACTCGAAGAAAGCCTCGGGCTCGCCGGTGGGCACCAGCGAGCGCCGGCCCTGGGCGTCGTACTGCGCGCGGACGATCTCGAAGCGCATGCCCACCAGCCTGCCGTCCTCGTGGACGAAGGCCTTGGGCACGTGGAAGTTGATGATGGGGATGCCCTCGTGCTGCGCATCCTCCTTCTCCCAGGGCGAGGCCTTCATCTCCTCGAAGCCGCTGCGCACGATCACCTTCACGTCGCTGCCGCCCAGGCGGCGCGCCGACCGGCAGCAGTCCATCGCCGTATTGCCGCCGCCCAGCACGATCACGCGCTGGCCGATGCTGGTGATGTGGCTGAAGGAGACGGAAGCCAGCCAGTCGATGCCGATGTGGATATTGGCCGCGGC
>NZ_LMTS01000066.1:7979-10978 GCF_001541225.1 Variovorax sp. WDL1
TCAGTGCCTTCATCGACTCGATGCGCTCGCCGCTGCGGAACTCGACGCCGAGGTCCAGGATGTAGCCGGTCTCCTCGTCGATCACCGACTCGGGCAGGCGGAAGTGCGGGATCTGCGTGCGCATGAAGCCGCCGGCCTTGGCCTCCTCGTCGAACACCGTCACCTCGTAGCCCAGCGGCGCCAGGTCTCGCGCGACGGTGAGCGAGGCCGGCCCGGCGCCTACGCAGGCAATGCGCTTGCCGTTGCGCGGCTCGAGGGCCGGCATGCGCGCACGCACGTCGCCTTTCATGTCGGCAGCCACGCGCTTGAGCCGGCAAATAGCGACGGGTTCCGGCTTCTGTGCGTTGCTTTCTTCCACCCGCCCGCGCCGGCAGGCCGGCTCGCAGGGCCGATCGCAGGTACGCCCGAGGATGCCGGGGAAGACATTGGAGGCCCAGTTGATCATGTAGGCGTCGCTGTAGCGGCGCTGCGCGATCAACCGGATGTACTCGGGGACGGGGGTGTGCGCCGGACAGGCGTACTGGCAATCGACGACCTTGTGGAAGTAGGCCGGGTTCGCGATATCGGTTCGCTGCAAAGCTTGTCTCCTTGCTGCCGCCCGTGGCCCTCGTGGGTGGCCGATGCGGGCTTTTCCGCCAGTATGCGCCGCATGCGGCGCAAAGGGGGCTCGGTGAAAGCCCTCAGCGTGTCATTGGCGCATCAGACCCGCGCTGCGGCCCGCGTCTCGGCGAAGGCGCTGCGGCCCAGCCAGCGCCAGAGATCGCGGGCATCGCGCGCACCGCCGTTCATGCGCACCCGGCGTTCGCGGATCGCGTCTTCGGCCTCCCGGTCGCCGGTCCAGATCTCGGTCAGGGCGAGCACGGTGCATTCGACGATCAGCGTCGGCTCCTCGCCGGGGTTGTCGCGGCAGAGATCGGCGGTGCCCTGGTCGATCACCAGCCACCAGCGTCGCTCGCCCTCGGGCGCATCGGTGAAGCGGAAATGGACCACGATGCAGCGCCCGGGCGGGCATTGGTCGAGGTGCACGAAACGGCGGATGTCCCACATCAGGAAACCCGCGTCGAGCTGGTCGCGCTTGAGGCGGCTGCCGATCCAGCGCGCGCCCCAGTGGCCCAGTGCCATCACGATGGGGCGCAACTCCTCGCCGGCGGTGGTCAGGTGGTATTCGGCCGACGTGCCCGTGCCCTGGACGCGCTTGACCACGCCGACCTCCTCGAGCTTGCGCAGGCGCTGCGCGAGCAGCGAGCCCGACATGCGCGGCACGCCGCGCCGGATGTCGTTGAAGCGCGTGCTGCCGCACATCAGCTCGCGCACCACCAGCGGTGTCCAGCGTTCGCACAGCACCTCGGCGCCTCGTGCGACGGTGCAGAACTGGCCGTAATCGATCATGGCGCCAATCTAGCGTTTCCCGCGCCTGGAGACCAGTACAGATTCTGGACTAGCGCCGCAACCCCGGCACGGCCATCCTTGCCGCATCACTTCACCTCCAGGAGATGCACCATGAGCACTGTCGCCACCCCGCCTGTCTTCGACGCCGCTGCATTCAAGACCACCACCCGCGCGCAATGGCAGTCCGCGGCCGAGGCCTGGCACCGCTGGGGACCCTTCCTCGGCCGCTGGCTCGGCGACGCGACCGACACCATGTTCGAGTTGGCGCACATCGGGCCGGGCTCGCGCGTGCTCGACATCGCGGCCGGTGCCGGCGAGCAGTCGATCGCCGCCGCGCGGCGCGTGGGCGAGTCGGGCCATGTGCTCGCCACGGACAGCGCGCCAGCGCTGCTTGAACGCGCCGCCGCCGATGCCCGGGCCGCCGGGCTGGCGAACCTCGAGGTCCGCGAACTCGACGGCGAGGCGCTCGACACCCTGCCGGCGGCGAGCTTCGATGCCGCGATCAGCCGCGTCGGCCTGATCTACTTTCCCGACCAGCAGCGCGCGCTGGCCGGCATGCGACGGGCGCTGCGGCCGGGTGGGCGGGTGTCGGTGGTCGTGTACTCGACACCCGAGCGCAACGCGTTCTTCTCCATCCCCGTGAAGATCATCCGCGAGCGCGCCGGGTTGCCGCCGCCGCTGCCGGGGCAGCCCGGGCCTTTCTCGCTGGGCGGGGAGGGCGTGCTCGAGGCGACGCTTGCCAAGGCCGGCCTGGGGGAGATCGAGGTCCGCAGGGTGCCATCGCCGGTGCGGCTGCCGAGCGCGGCCGAGTGCGTGCGCTTCGAGCGGGAGTCCTTCGGTGCGCTGCACCAGATGATGGTCGGCCTGGGCGAGGCGGAGCGGGCGCGGACCTGGGAGGCCATCGAGGAAGCGCTGCGGCAGTTCGAGACCGGCAGTGGGTTCGAGGGGCCGTGCGAAATGCTGGTGGGGGCGGGCACGGTTTCGTGATCGAGCCGCTGCGCATGTGGTTTCAAGCCGCCACCCCCGCCTTGCGGAGACCGGCCGTGATCGCATCCGCCGTGGCCGCATCATTTGCGCCGGCCTACAGCGCCGGAGGATCTTCGACGACGCCGCGCGGCCAGCATGGCCTTAGGCTTCGATGCATCCAAACTGCACAGCCGGAGTCGACGACATGGCCGCCAACGCGATGGTCAAGGGAGAGGTGAACTACCGGGCCGGTGACGGCCCCATGATCCGGATCCCCGAGGGGCCGGTAGAAGTGGACCTGGCGGACGACAGCGCGGTGCTCAGCTGGGGCGACGCCGGCAACACGCAGAGCGCCGCGTTGCCGATCGCCGAGTACGAGCGCTATGTGCGCGACGGTCTCATCGCGCCGGAGTCATAGGCCTGGCGCCGCGCTAGGCTCGCCAGGCACTCACCAGCGCACCCGCAGTCCCGCCGAGGCGTTGAGCTGCGACTTCACGCGCGTGTCTCCGCCCGAGTCCCACAGCTTGCCGACCTCGCCGTAGAGGCTGGTCGATTCGCTCAGCGCCAGCGTGAAGCCCGCGGCCAGCTCGGTCGAGGTGCCGTTCCTGCTGCTCGCGATGGCGGTGCTGGCCGCCGGGTTGATG
>NZ_LMTS01000184.1 GCF_001541225.1 Variovorax sp. WDL1
GGCAACGAGGCCGTGCCATGAAGGATGCCGCCTCGACCGCACAGCGGGAGCAGAACCAGCGCCAAGGCCTGATCGTCGGCACCATCACCTTGCCGTTTCGGCTGCTCGGGGTGCTGATCGGCTCGCTGCTGTTCTCGATCGTGGTGGAGTGCGTCGGCATGCACCTGTTCTGGAAGGACCAGGGCTGGCGCCACTCCCAGCAGATGCTGCAGTACGAACTCGGGCACCTGTCCAGCCACTTCACGCGCAGCGTGGTTGTACAGGAGCCGGGACGCACGGCGCACGAACTGGTGGACACCGGCTACGAATGGGTGTTCGTGCGCTCGGGGCTGCTGGAGCGCATGAGCCAGACCGCCGAGCGCGCCCGCGCGCCCAGCCACGGGCAGACCCGCAACTTCCGCTACTGGATCAGCCAGGTCTATGTCTGGACCGAGAGTTACCTGGTCGCTGCGGCCTTCACGACGCTCACCTTCCTGGTACGCCTGTTGGTGCTGATCCTCACACTGCCGCTGATCTTCACGGCCGCCTTCGTTGGGCTGGTCGATGGCCTAGTGCGGCGGGATGTGCGGCGGTTTGGGGCGGGCCGGGAATCGGGCTTCATCTACCACCGCGCGAAGGCGAGCCTGATGCCGTTGGCCGTGCTGCCCTGGGTCACCTACCTGGCGCTGCCCATCTCGGTACATCCCCTGGTCATTCTGCTGCCCAGCGCTGCCTTGCTGGGGCTGGCCGTGAGCCTGACCGCGGGCAGCTTCAAGAAGTACCTCTAGGCCATCAATCCGGTGGTGCGCGGGTTCCTATTGTTTGCGGCCTGAAACAGCCCTGATCTCCACGATCACCCCATTGCTGATCACACAGGAATGGCGCGATGGTGGCTTCGATCTGGCTGCGCGCCGCGCATCGCGGCGTGCCCATTTTTTTCGTGACGGCCCTCCTGCTGGGTCAGTCCCCGATGGCCTTGGCCGAGTCCCCGGCACAGCGCCAGGAACTGGTCGCCGCGCTGCGCCAGCTCGACGCGCTGGAGCGCACCGTCGCGGACAGCGCCGCGCATGCCCCCATCCAGCCGGGCGGGCGCTACCACTTCGACTACCCACGGCTGCTGGCTGACCTGGCGCGTGTTCGTGCCGGCATCCAGTTCCACCTGACGCCATCGCGCGCCCAACCTCGCGACCTCTCCGAGCTGGCCGGCGACTACCGCGCCGAGCGGGCGGCCGAGCCGCTGCCGGCGACGACTGCGGAGGGCAAGCGATGAACGGCGCCCAGGTCTCGGCATTTCAAGCCAACAGCG
>NZ_LMTS01000147.1 GCF_001541225.1 Variovorax sp. WDL1
CGCTGTTGGCTTGAAATGCCGAGACCTGGGCGCCGTTCATTGCTCGCCCTCCGCAGTCGTCTTCGGCGATGGCGAAGCGGCCCGCTCGGTGCGGTAGTCGCCGGCCAGTTCGGAGGGGTCGCGCGGCTGAGCGTGTGATGGCGTCAGGTGGAACTGGATGCCGGCGCGCACGCGCGCCAGGTCAGCCAGCAGCCGTGGGTAATCGAAGTGGTAGCGCTCGCCCGGCTGGATGGGGGCATGCGCGGCGCTGTCCGCGACGGTGCGTTCCAGCGCGTCGAGCTGGCGCAGCGCGGCGACCAACTCCTGGCGCTGCGCCGGGGACTCGGCCAATGCCATCGGGGACTGGCCCAGCACGAGGGCCGTCACGAAAAAAGTGGGCACGCCGCGATGCGCGGCGCGCAGCCAGATCGAAGCCACCATCGCGCCATTCCTGTGTGATCAGCAATGGGGTG
The DNA here is from genome assembly GCF_001541225.1 of Variovorax sp. WDL1. Taxonomy (GTDB): domain Bacteria; phylum Pseudomonadota; class Gammaproteobacteria; order Burkholderiales; family Burkholderiaceae_C; genus Variovorax. The sequence goes on from NZ_LMTS01000147.1 coordinate 453, forward strand.
ATCGTGGAGATCAGGGCTGTTTCAGGCCGCAAACAATAGGAACTGGCGGACGACCGGATTGGGCATGCTGCGAGCGAACCTACAAAAGCCCGGGTCGCGCTTCGATTATTGCGTTTTTCGAGTATTTCGAATATGATCGGCTCTGCAACCGTTTTCGCTTAGGAGCTACCCATGACCACCGCCACTGCCCAATCCAAGATGACCCTTCCCGCCGCGGGAGAGGTGAAGGCAGCCGTCCAGGGTCAACGTGCCTTGGCGGCTTACCTCGCAACCCAGTTCGAGACGCAGCACATCCAGATCTTTGATGACCACAAACAGGCTCATCAGGTGGAACTGCCTACCTCGGCTTTACGCCTGCTGGTCGACATCCTGGCCGAGTTGGCCGATGGCAATGCAGTAAAGGTGGTGCCCGTCCATGCAGAGCTGACGACCCAAGAGGCGGCGGACTTGCTCAACGTGTCCCGTCCCCATTTCGTCAAGCTGCTCGAAGATGGGGTGTTGGCATTTCATCGCACCGGCAAGCACCGCAGGGTGAGGTTCGCCGATCTGATGCAGTACAAGGAAGCGCGCGAGCGCGCCAGTGAGCAGGCGATGGCCGAACTCGCTCAGCAGTCGCAAGAGTTGGGAATGGGATACGAATGAGGCATTCCCCATTCACCGCCGTCTACGACGCGTGCGTTCTATATCCCGCGCCACTGCGGGATTTCCTGATGTGGCTCGGCCTGTCTGGCCGCTTCCGGGCGCGGTGGAGCCAAGCCATTCATGAGGAGTGGAAACGCAACCTGTTGATCAACCGCCCCGATCTCACCCGGGTTCAGGTCGACAGGACGTCGGATCTCATGGACCGGGCAATTCCGGACGGCTTGGTGGAGGGCTACGAAGCGCTCGTGGCAGGCCTGACATTGCCCGATCCGGACGACCGGCACGTCCTGGCTGCGGCGATTCGCTGCGGTGCGAGCGTGATTGTGACGTTCAACGAACGGGATTTCCCGAACGATCTGCTGGCTCCGTACGGCATCGAATCGCAGCACCCCGATGAGTTTGTGGACAACCTACTGGATCTGGGACGCGGCCGCCGTGGTGTCGGCTGCGCAGCGCCAGCGTGCCCAACTCAAGCATCCGCCGATCGAGGTGGACCGCTATCTCGAAATCCTGCTGCGCCAAGGCCTTGTGCAAACGACCAAGGTGCTGGCGACCTATCGCACCATTCTCTGACCCGCCGAGAGCCACGGATGACCAAGAATCCTTCATCAGACGCCACTTTGCCGAAAGGCATCCATCGAAGCTGGAAGCTGCCGGACACGTCGCTGGGCGCCCTGTGGGATTCCATCGTCATGGACGAAGCTCTCAAGAAGCAGTTGCTGTCACAGGCGATCGTCAACTTCACGGTGCGCCCCAAGGTGGAGCGCACGGTACTCCCCCTGCACGGCGTGATCTTGTTGGTCGGCCCGCCGGGGACTGGGAAGACCTCCTTGGCACGGGGCTTGGCGCATCGTGTGGCCGAATCTTTTTCTTCTGCGAAGTTTCGATTGCTGGAAGTAGAGCCTCACACGCTGACGAGCTCTGCAATGGGAAAGACTCAACGCGCCGTGGCAGACCTGTTCTCGCAATCGATCGCAGAATCCGCAGCGGCGGGCCCGACGATCGTCCTTCTGGACGAGGTCGAAACGCTTGCGGCTGATCGAGCCAAGCTCAGCCTGGAAGCCAACCCGGTTGATGTGCACCGGGCCACCGACGCGGTGTTGGTGCAGTTGGACATGTTGGCCGAACGCAACCCGCATCTGCTGTTCGTGGCCACCAGCAACTTCCCACAGGCCGTCGACAGTGCCTTCCTATCTCGTTGCGACATGGTGATGGAGGTGCCACTGCCCGGCAAGGATGCCTGCAAGCAGATCCTGGTGGACTGCCTGAATGGCCTGGCAAAGACATTTCCGGGGATTGGCAAGCTTTCCTCGGCTCACCAGTTCGACGCGTGCGCTGGCGAGTGCGTCGGATTGGATGGTCGGGCCATTCGCAAGGTCGTAGCCAACGCCCTCGCGGCCGACCCGCAAGTGGCTATCGATCCGAACAAGCTTTCCGTAGAGCACCTGCGCAGTGCGATACGACAGGCAACGCAAATGCGCCTTCAAGGAGGGAAGCAAAAATGACCACCGTTGTCAGCCGGACGTTTCGCAGCTCGCCGCACCGCGATGCGTTGCAGACGTGGGATGCCATTGTCGAACTGCTCACTCAGGGCAAGGACGGCACGGCTCGCTCTGAACTCAGGGCCGTGGCGGGCGTGGCCGCCAGCTTGATCGCCGACCAGGCACCCAAGAGCGCGCCCATCGTTGCGACATGCGATGGACCACGGACCAGGATCTACTGCCTCTTCGACGAAGACGCGATCGATGGTGATGATGCCAACGAAGAAGTCTTGGGGTTCGAGCCGTTGAAGGGAGACTGGGGAGTCTCGCTGCCGTGTCCGAAGGAGCAGCTCGGCTGGGTGCAAACCGCGCTCAAAAAGCACAGTTCTCGCATCATTGCACGGGACTTGAGCCAAGGAATTGCCACGCAGGCGCAGGCCGATGCTGGACAAGCGCTGTCGCTCGACCTCGGAGGTTTCCTCAAGTCATGAGCACCGTCGCCACCTACTCGTACACGCACTCGGTTACCTATGTGACCGACAACATCCTCAAGAGCTTGAAAGACATCATCCTGCTCAGTGGGCTGGACCCCGAGCACTTCGCGGATCGCTGGGAGAGCAATACCCGAGCCATCAAGACGTGGCTCGGGACCGGTGATCTGCGCAAGGTGATTCTGGAGATCTACAACCCGGCAACCGACAAACTCGTGACCCGATGGGATATCGACATCGTGTATGGGTGGTCCGATGGCGACGGCAGCTTCTGGACAGATACCGAGCAGTTGAAGTACGCGATCAAGAAAGCTGGGCTGCTGCCATCGCAGGCCAAGTACAAGTTAATGCTCGATACAAAGCCAGGGCGGCCTGATGTGGAGGGGTGGAGCAAAGGAAGTTATCGCTCGACGGATGGAATGGTCAAGCAGAGCCTAGGCTCGACTGTCGAACACAGCGGCCTGGCGGGTCAGGCCGGATATTGGAGGCAACGCTGATGCTGTCGATCGATGAAGCTTTTCGCAAGTTCAAGTCGCGTCTGGAACTCAACGAACGCGAACAGAAGAATGCCTCGCAACGCCAGAACGAAGTGCGGGACTACCTGCAGACCAAGTTCGGCATTGCGCGCAGCTTCCTGACCGGGTCCTATGCTCGATACACGAAGACGAAGCCGCTCAAGGATATCGACATCTTCTTCGTGCTGAAGGACTCGGAGAAGCATTACCACGGCAAGGCCGCATCGGTAGTGCTGGATGATTTCCACTCTGCATTGGTGGAGAAATACGGTTCGGCGGCCGTGCGCAAACAGGCGCGCTCGATCAACGTGGATTTCGGTGTTCACATCGACGCGGAGGACAACACGGACTACCGGGTGGTCAGCGTGGATGCGGTGCCCGCATTCGACACCGGCGACCAGTATGAGATCCCCGATACGGCGTCCGGAAAGTGGATCAAGACGGACCCGGAGATCCATAAGGACAAGGCGACCGCAGCGCACCAAGCCTATGGCAATGAGTGGAAAGGTCTCGTGCGCATGGTGAAGTACTGGAACAACAATCCCAAGCACGGCGATCAGAAGCCGGTGAAGCCCTCGTTCCTGATCGAGGTAATGGCCCTTGAGTGTCTTTACGGCGGCTGGGGAGGATCGTTCGATCGCGAGATCCAGTCGTTCTTTGCCACGCTTGCCGATCGTGTTCATGACGAGTGGCCGGATCCCGCCGGACTTGGCCCGGCGATCAGCAACGATATGGATGCCGCGCGCAAGCAGCGCGCGCAGCAGCTGCTGTTCCAGGCGAGCCAGGACGCAAGCATCGCCATCGACCACGCGCGTCGTGGTCGCAATATCGAAGCGCTTCGCGCCTGGCGCGCACTGTTTGGCCCCAAGTTCCCACTGTCCTGATTTCATCGGCTTCCATACACGTCCCATCGAGGTACAGCATGTCCCAGTGGTCGCTTTCCCAGCTCCTGTCGTCCCTGCATGAAGACATCCAGCAGCGCTTGTCCGTAGTACGCAAGACCTTCGGTCACCCGGGTACGAAGGGGGATGCGAGCGAGAACGTCTGGATCGACATGCTGGATACCTATCTGCCCAAACGGTACCAGGCGGCGAAGGCGCATGTGGTGGACAGCCTGGGGAACTTCAGCCAGCAGATCGATGTGGTGGTGTTTGATCGGCAATATTCGCCTTTTATCTTCACCTACGAGAACGAGACGATCATTCCAGCCGAAAGCGTGTACGCCGTGTTCGAGGCCAAGCAGACGGCTGACGCGGGGCTTGTGGCCTATGCCCAGGAGAAGGTCGCCAGTGTGCGCAGGCTGCACCGCACGAGCCTGCCGATCCCGCACGCTGGCGGGACCTACCCAGCGAAGCCGTTGATTCCGATTCTGGGTGGCTTGCTCACCTTCGAGAGCGAATGGAGTCCTGCATTGGGCCCATCCATGGACAAGGCGCTGAACGCAAACCTCACCGAGGGGCGTCTGGACATCGGATGCGTTGCCGCCCACGGGCACTTTTTCTATGACCAAGCCAGCGGCGCGTACAGCTACACCAACGAAAACAAGCCGGCGACCGCGTTTCTTTTCAAGCTGATCGCGCAGCTTCAGTTCAGTGGAACGGTCCCCATGATCGATGTGGAGGCTTACGGTCAGTGGTTGACCAAGTGAGGGGTCGCTGTGGCAAGCATACGTTCGGAGTACCACCGGTTCCTGGCGCACTTGACGCAGCGGCACGTGCACGACGACGTGCGCCGGCTGGCGCACCTGGTGCTCGATCACCTGCAGCCACTGGCCGAGGTCGGTGCTGCACGCCGGGGGCGCTCCACGCGCTTGGCGCCGCTGGCCATCGCGCATCTGGCGCAGATGCCTGTCGCCTACGACGGGGACGCGCGCGGCCCCGAAAACGGGCCGGCGCTCGGGCGACTGCACCAGCTCGAAGTCGGGCCGTTTCGAGGATTCATGCGGCAGGAGACGTTCGACCTCAGCCATGACATCACCTTGGTCTACGGTGCCAACGGCACCGGCAAGAGCAGCTTCTGCGAAGCCTTGGAAGTGGCGATGCTCGGTTCGATCAGCGAAGCGCAGGCCAAGCGGGTCGACCAGCGGACGTACTGCAACAACGCTCGCCTGCGCCGCCACATCGCGCCAGTCCTGTCGTCTACGGCGGCGGGCGAGGCGCAGGCCGTCCAGCCCGACGAAGCTGAGTATCGCTTCTGCTTCATCGAGAAGAACCGCCTCGACGATTTCGCCCGAATCGCCGCGCGGACCCCGAGCGATGAGCGCCAGCTCATCGCCACCCTGTTCGGCGTGGACCAGTTCAGCGAGTTCGTGCGCGGCTTCAACCCCTCGCTCGATCAGGACCTGATGCTTGCCGGCGTGCAGGCGGCGCAGCTGGCGCAGCGTCGCCTGCAGTTGGCGAACTCCGAACAGACCATCGCCGCCTACCCGCAGAAGATCGCAGCGGTCGAGGGCCTGGAACAAGCTTTGGCGCAGCGCATGTCACCTGGCGCGACCTATCAAACCTGCGTGGACTGGCTGCTGGGTACGCCGCAGCAGCAAGGACGGCTACCGTATGTCCAGGCTCAGCTGGACGCCAACCCGCCTGCCATTCACGAGGTGACCCAGGCCCGCCTGCAAGCGTTGCTGGCAGAGGCCTACCGCGTCCAGGGACTGTGGCAAGCGTCTTCCGCGCAACTCGCGGCCCGCGCCGGCGAGGTGTCGTACGCGAAGCTCTACGAGGCCGTGCAAGCGTTGGCGGACGGGGCGACCGCGTGTCCGGCATGTGGAACCGAACTGGCCGCCGTGGCGCAGGACCCGTTCGCCAGGGCGCGAATGGGCCTGGAGCAGCTCGCGCAACTGGCCGTCCTGCAGCAGCAGGAGGCCGGGCATCGGACGCAGTTGAGCGAGGCGGTCCGAGCGCTGTGTGACGAAATGCGCCGCGTGGTGGCGGCGGCTGGGGTCGCTTGTCCTGCCGAATCGCAGGCCGCGGGCCTGCCACTGCTGCCTCCCACGTCGGCGGGCAATTGGCTCGGCGGCGGGGTGAATGGGGACCAGCGCGCCTGGCAAGCCCTCTTACGGATCGCACAGATCATCGAAGGCTTCGACGCGCAGGCGCGCGACGTGAATGCCCAGCGCGGCGCGATGGCCCAGGAGCGGGACCGCCTGCAACAGCATCAGCTGGAGATCGAACGGCTGCGGACCATGCGCACGACTGCGGATCAGGAGCTGGCGGCCGCCCGCCAAACCGTGGCCCAATTCGACGACGCGAACCGCGGCCTAATCCAGGCGGCCACGGACGAAATGCCGGTGGTGGTGCACCATCAGCGGGTCAAGGCCGCCTACGACGGCTTCCTGCCCGAGATTCAGGCATACCTAACCGCTCTGCCGGGGGTTCTGCTACAGGGGCTGGGAGACCAAGCCCGCCATCTCTACAACGCATTCAACCGGGCCGATCCGCCCGGCGATCTGCTGCACGCGCTGTGGTTGCCCGTGGTCGAGAACGGCAAGATCGAGGTGGAGTTCGCCGGCGAGCCGGGCGCGCGCTACGACGCGTTGATCGTCTTCAGCGAAGGGCACATCAAATGCCTGGGCCTGGCGATTCTGCTTGCCAAGAACCTCGCGCAGGGCTGCCCCGTGGTCATATTCGATGACGTCGTCAACGCGATCGACGACGACCATCGCGATGGCATCTGGCGTACCTTCTTCGAGGACGGTTTGCTCCACGGCAAGCAGGTTATCCTCACCTCGCACGCAGAGGAGTTCCTGCACCGCATCCAGCAGGAGTTGGGCGTGCGCCGCGCCGCGGCCATTAAGCGCTACAAGTTTCTCCCGCATCAGGGAGAGCACGAACTGCGGGTCGACAGCGACCCGCCAGCGAAGAACTATGTTCTTCTGGCCCAGCAGGCGTTGGCGGCTGACGAGAAACGCGAGGCACTGCGTCAGGCCCGGCCGGCGCTGGAGAGTCTGACGGACCGCCTGTGGACGTGGCTGGGTCGGCGGGCGGACGGCCGGATCGACATCAAGCTGAGCGGGCCCCGCGCGCCTTGGGAGCTGAACAATAAATGCACCAAGTTGCGGTCGGCCGTCGAGCGTATCGCGGCGCAACATGCGGGTGCGCCGGATGCCGTAGGGGCGTTGGTCCGGCTGCTCAATGTCAGCGGTACGAGTATTGAATGGGGTTACCTCAATAGCGGTGTGCACGACGCTCAGCGCGATCATGAGTTTGATCGGGCGACGGTAAGAACGGTCGTCGAGGCGGTTACGGCGTTGGATGCTGCTCTTGATACCCTGCAGAACCGATGAACGGCACACGGCTTTGCAGAGCCGTGCCGCCCGTGTCACCTCATAAGTACTTCTTGAAGCTGCCTGCGGTCAGGCTGACTGCCATCCCCAGCAACGCCGCGCTGGGCAGCAGGATGACCAGAGGATGCACCGATATGGGCAGAGCGAGATAGGTGACCCAAGGCAGCACGGCCAACGGCATCAGGCTGGCCTTCGCGCGGTGGTAGATGAAGCCGGATTCGCGGCCCGCGCCGAACCGGCGCACATCCCGTCGCACCAGGCCGTCAATCAGGCCGACGAATGCCGCCGTGAGGATCAGCGGCAGCGTGAGCACCAGGACCAGCAGGCGCACCAGGAAGGTGAGCGTCGTGAAGGCCGCAGCGATCAGGTAGCTTTCGGCCCAGACATAGACTTGGCTGATGTAGTAGCGGAAGTTGCGGCTCTGCCCGTGGCTGGGCGCGCGGACGCGCTCGGCGGTCTGGCTCATGCGCTCCAGCAACCCCGAGCGCACGAACACCCACTCGTACCCGGTATCCACCAACTCGTGCGCCGTGCGCCCGGGCTCCTGTACCACCACGCTGCGCGTGAAGTGGTTGGACAGGTGCCCGAGTTCGTACCGCAGCATCTGCTGGGAGTGGCGCCAGCCCTGGTCCTTCCAGAACAGGTGCATGCCGGCGCACTCCACCACGATCGAAAACAGCAGCGAGCCAATGAGCACCCCGAGCAGCCGGAACGGTAAGGTGATGGTGCCGACGATCAAGCCTTGGCGATGGTTCTGCTCCCGCTGCGCGGTCGAGGCGGCATCCTTCATGGCACGGCCTCGTTGCC
>NZ_LMTS01000328.1:0-6301 GCF_001541225.1 Variovorax sp. WDL1
AGAAAGTGACTCGCCCGCCGGGGCGAACTCCCGGCTCCGGACTCAACCCAAGCGCACCATACAAACAGAACCCAAAGCGCCCCCACCCCAACCCTCCCCCGGAGGCCGGGGCGGAGGAAGCAAGACAGAAGGCAGAGGGAGCAAGACCATCATGACCCGCCCTGATGTCAAGCTCGAAGAGCCCATCGGAGTAACCCGCCGCCCCCTCCTCGCCTGCCTCGCCCTCCCTCTCGCGCTGTGGAGCGCAACCTGCCCCGGCCAGCCCCAGCCCCAGCCCCAACCCAAGGTCGAAGCCTCCAGACAGCGCCGAGTCGCACTCGTGATCGGCAACGGCCGCTACCCCGAAATCCCGCTGAACAACCCCGAGCACGACGCCCGCCTCGTCGCGCAAACCCTGCGCTCCCTCGACTTCGAAGTCGGCGAGCACCTCAACCTCAAGGCCCGCGACTTCAAGCGCGTGCTGCGGGAGTTCGCGCGCCGCATGGACGACGACCAGGTGGCATCGGTCTTCTACTACGCCGGCCATGGCGTGCAGATCGGAGGGCGCAACTACCTGCTGCCGGTCGACATCGCGCTGCGCGACGAGGCCGAGGTGCGCGACGAGGCGATCGACCTGCAAGAGGCGCTGCTCGCGCACGTCGACCGGGTGCGTCCGCGCGCCCGCATCTTCATCATCGACGCCTGCCGCAACGACCCCTTCGCGGCGCGCGGGCGATCGCGCAACGCCAACGGCCTGGCCGAGATGGCCGCGCCGGGTGCGCTCATCGCTTTCTCCGCAGCCCCCGGCGGGGTCGCGGAGGACGGCCCGATCGGCGGCAACAGCGTCTACACGAAGCACCTTGCCACCGAGCTGCGCTCCGTCGGCGTCGAAGTCGAGGAAATGATGAAGGCGGTCCGCGTCAAGGTACTGCGCGACACCGCCCAGCGCCAGATCCCCTGGGTCAACACCTCGATGGTCGTGAACTTCATGTTCAACCCCGGGGCGGCGCCGGCACTGGCCAGCGCCAAGCGCAATCTGCAGCTGCTGGTGCAGGCGCAGCGCAGCCTGAACACCGATGCGCGCAACGCGTCGGCCTCGCTGGCGCTGCGGGTCTATGTCCTGCGCGATGCGAGCGGATTCGAGAAGGCGAGCTTCGACAGCCTCTACGACGACGACGAGGCGACCCTCGGCTCGAACGTGCTGGTGCGCGAGAGCCTGTACCTGCGCCCCGGCGAAGCGCGCGAACTGGCCCTGGAGCTCAGCGGCGATGCGCGTGCCCTTGCCGTTTTCGGCGCGTTCCGGGAGATCGAGCGCTCGCAGTGGCGTGCCATCCTGCCCTTGCCCGTCGGGACGCTGGAACGCGTGCGCGTCGACGCGCAGGCGCGCCAGTTGCAGCTGGGATGGGCCAAGTGAAGCGGCCGGTCGCCGCCTCCGCACCGCCGCTTTCCGGCCAGCCGGAGGATGCCGACGAGCCGGCCTCAGCGCGCGCGCTGCGCGCCCATGCGCTGCCGCTGGTCGCATTGATGGCCGGCTTGCGCGATGCGACGCCCGCAGACCCGGCCGCGTTGCGCCGCACGCTGGCCGAGGCGGTGAACCGTTTCGAGGCGGATGCGCGCGCCGCGGGCGTCGCCGAGTCCGACATCGCGGCCGCGAGCTACGTGCTGTGCGCCTGGGGCGACGAGCAGTTCGACGCGGCGCCCTGGGGCGGGGAAGGCGCCGGGCTGCTGCGTTGCTTCCACGGCGAGGCCCAGGGCGGCGACAAGCTGCTGCGCCTGCTGGCGCGGCTGGCGGAGAAGCCGCGCGAGCACCGCGCGCTGCTCGAGCTCTTCCACACCTGCCTGAGTCTCGGGCTGCGCGCGCGCAGCGCGCTCGGGGAGCGCGACCACGAAGCCCTGCGCTCGCGCGTGCACCTCGCGCTGCAACAGGTGGCGCCGGTGCCGGCGCTGGTGGCGCCTTGGCAATGCGCTGCGGCAGCGGCCAGCCCGCCTCGCGCGCCGCGAGTGGCGCTGCCGGCGGTCCTGCTGCTGGGCGTGCTGGCCCTGGGCATCTACAGCGCCAGCCAGCTGCAGCTTGCGGCGCGCGTCGACGGCGTGCTGGCGTCCTTGCAGAAAATCGTGCCGGCCGGCGCCGCCGCTGCAGCGCCCGCAGTGGCCGCGGCGCAGGCGCCGCCGCGGCTGGCCTCGAAGCTGCGCGACGACATCGAGGCCGGCCGCTTGTCGGTTCGCGACGAGGCGCTGCGCAGCGTTGCCGTGCTCGATGCCGACGCGCTGGGCGACGCCGCCGCCCCCTTGGCGCGCCTCGGCGCAGCGTTGGCGAAACTGCCGGGCAAGGTCGTCGTCGTCGGTTACACCGATGGCAGCGATCCCCCGACGGCGCGGACGCCCTCGGCCTGGCACCAGGCGATGGAATGGGCGCGCGGCGCCGCCGATGTCCTGCGGCCACAGCTCGACGATGCGCGGCTGGCGGTCGAGGCCCGCGTCGACGCATCGGGCAGCAAGCCGTTGCGCCGCGTCGAGATCGTCCTGTTCCCCGAATGAAGCCTTCGACCCGCTTCGCGCAAGGCGCCGTGAACTTCGGCGCGGCAGGTGTCCTGCTGTGGTTCGCGGCACCGTTGCTTGCCTTCGGCACCTGGCACCCTTTCGATGACGCGCGTGCGCGAGTCGCCTTGCTGGCGCTGGCGGCGCTCCTGCTGCTCGGCCTGCGCGCACTGCGCCTGCTGATGGCCCGGCGGCGCAACGAGCGCCTGCTGAAGGGCCTGGAAGCCGGCGATGCCGGGCCCGAGCTGAGCCAGCGCTTCCGGCAGGCGCTCGCGATGCTGCGCCAGGGCATCGAGGCGAAGGGCCCCCAGCGCTGGTGGCAAGGGCGGCGGCAGATACAGCAGATGCCGTGGTACCTGATCATCGGCGCGCCGGGGGGTGGCAAGACCACGGCGCTGCTGCATTCGGGCCTGCGCTTTCCGCTCGCCGAACGGCTCGGGCGCGACCCGCTGGCGGGCACCGGGGGCACGCGTCAATGCGACTGGTGGTTCAGCCAGGACGCCGTGTTCATCGACACGGCGGGCCGCTACACGACCCAGGACAGCGACGCCGCGGCCGACGCAAGCGAATGGCAGCAGTTCCTCGCGCTGCTGCGCCGGCACCGGCCGGTGCAGCCGATCAATGGCGTGATCGTCAGCGTCAGCGTGCCCGACCTGCTGCACGGCGGCGCTGAACTCGCGCGCCAGGCGACAGCAGTCGCGGCGCGGCTGGAAGAACTGCGACGCGAGCTCGACCTCGCGTTCCCGGTCTACCTGCTGGTGACCAAGGCCGACCTGCTGGCCGGCTTTGTCGAAACCTTCGGCGACCTCGACGCTGCGCAACGCGAGCAGCTCTGGGGCCTGGTGCTCGACGCCGACGCGCCCGGCATCCCGGCCGATCTCGGGCCGCGCCTGTCGGACCTCGCGCACCGCCTGGCGCGGCGCAGCCGCGAGCTGCTGCAGCAGGAACACACGCCGCAGCGCCGCCTGCCGATCTACGCCTTTGCGGCGCAGTTCGACGCCCTGCTCGCACCCCTCGAGAAGTTCGTGCGCAAGGCCTTCGCCGGCATTGCCGCCGAACCGGCGCAGCGCCTGCGCGCGATCGCGCTGACGAGCGGCACCCAGGAGGGCAACCCGATCGACCGGGTGATCGGCGAACTCGCACGCAGTCACGGCCTGGCGCTGAAGCCGCTGGTGCGGCCCGATGCCGGCGGCAAGTCCTTCTTCCTGCATTCGTTGCTGAAGCAACTGGTGATCGCCGAAGCGCCGTTGGCAGGCCAGCGGCTGCAGCGCATGCGTTGGCGCCGGCGCGCCGCCATGTTCGGGGCGGGGTTTGCCGGCGCTGCGCTGCTTGCCGCCTCGGCCCTGTGGTGGCAAAGCTACCGGCGCAATCTCGACTATGTCGACAGCGTTCGCACGCGCGTCGAGCAGTTGACCCAGCGCATCGGCTCGCTGGAATCGGCCACTCTCGAGCAGGTGCTGCCGCTCTACTCGCTGCTCGAGCGCCTGGCCGCGAACGATGGCATCGATCCGAACGTTGCACCCGCAGGCTTCGGATTCGGGCTGTTCCAGGGGCCGCGGCTGGCCCGCTCGGCGGAACAGGCCTACCGCGAGATGCTCGATCGCAGCCTGGCGCCGTTGCTCGTCGAACGATTGCGCCGCGACCTGCGCGAGGCCGAGGACAGCGCGACGCGCTACGAAGCGTTGCGCGCGTCATTGATGCTGGCCAGCCCTGCGCGGCTGGTGCGCGGCGAGTTGAGGCCCTGGGCCGAGCAGACGCTGGCACAGGCAGGCGGCGCCGCAGAACGCGCCGAATGGGCGCGCCATGTCGGGACCCTTCTCGAACGCAGCGGGCTGCCCGAGGCGATGCGCGCCGACGATGCCGGCGTTCGCGCGGCGCGAAGCGCCCTCGCGGCAGTGCCGCTGGCGCAGCGCGTGCACGAGCGCCTGCTGCGGCGCATCGCCGACCCCGAGCCGCCGCAGGACCTGCCCACGCGCCTCGGCTCGGCCGGCGCGCTGGTGTTCGCGGCGTCGAGCGCCGGGCCGATGCCTGAACATTCGAGCGCCGGCGAGTGGCGGCGCAAGCTCGTGCCGGCGCTCGATGCGATGCTCGACGAGCTCGCGAACGAGGCCGACTGGGTGCTCGGCGATAGCGCGGGCGAAGTACGGCGCCTGCAGAAAGACCCCGCCTGGCGCGACGAGATCGCCACGCAGGTCGGCAAGCGCCACGCCCAGCGTGTGATCGCGGCCTGGTCGCGCCAGCTCGACGCCCTCGCGTTGGCGCCAGCCACAGACGCGGAAGGCGCCTCGCGCCAGGCTTCGGCGCTCACGGCGCCCGATTCGCCGCTGCGCCGCCTCCTCACGCGCCTGGCCGACGAATTCAGCGCGACGCCCCAGGGCGCCAGCGCAGCCGAGGGCGCTTTCGATGGCGCGTTGCGGGCGCGTTTCGGCGCCCTCGGCGACTACGCTGCAGGCGCCGGGCCGCAAGCCCTCGACCGCTTTCACGCCCTGGCCACCGCCCGGCGCGACGAGGCTGCCAACGCCGAGCTCGATGCGACCTTGCGCGCCGAGACTGCCCGCGCGCCGGCCGCGCTTCGCAAGGTGTACGGCGGCCTCGGGACCTTGATGCGCTCGCACGGCGGCGCCAAGCGGGGTTTCGATGCGGCGCTGGCCGAACTCGCGCAGACCTGCAGCGCCTTGACGCGCGAACGCTTCCCGTTCGGCCCCGCCGCGCTGCGCGACATGGCACCGTCCGACTTCGCGCGCCTCTTCGGACCCGGTGGGCTGTTCGACGAGTTCCGCCGCAACCAGTTGAGCGAGCGCGTCGACACGTCGAGCCGGCCGTGGAAAGCCCGCAGCGCATCCGGCAATGCGGGCGTGCCGGGCGCGATGGAGCAGGCGGCGGCGATCGGCGCGCTGTTCTTCCCCGGAGGGGCGCCGATGCCCGAGCTCAAGCTGCGCCTCACGCCGCAGCGCATGGACACCGAGCTGCTGCAGTTCAGCGTCGATGTCGATGGCCAGCTGCTGCGCTTCGAGAACGGCCCACCGCGCGCGAAGGAACTGGTCTGGCCGGGGCCGGCTTCGACCCAGAAGGTGCTGATGCGCATCCTGCCGCCGGGCCCCACCGGTGTCGGTGCCGAAGTCCACGAAGGAGCGTTCGCCTGGCTTCGGGTGCTGCTGCGCAGCGAATGGAAAGGCGAGCCGGGTTCGCCGGCGCGCCTGGCCCTGGCGGTCGACACCCGCACCCTCGACGTGGAGGCGAGCGCAGCCGGCGCCACCGATGCCGACATATGGACCCTCCGGGAGCTGGCACGGTTCCGCTGCCCGCAAGCCACATGGTGAAGCTGCCCTCGCGTCGCGTGTGCTGGTACGGCAAGCTGCCCGCGCGGGGCGACTTCGTAGGCCGCGGCCTGCCGCCGCGCTGGCGCAGCGACTGGGACGGCTGGCTGCAGCGGGGCCTGGCCCTCGCCGCCACGGCGCTGGACGGCGCTGCGCTGCGCGAACGGCTTTGCGCCTTCGCGCCGTGGCGCTACCTGGCGCTGCCGGCCCCTGGCGAAATCTGGTGCGGCATCGTCGTGCCTTCGCACGATCGCGTGGGGCGTGCGTTTCCGCTGACGCTGGCTGAACGCTTGACCGAGCCGGTGTCGCCGGCCGAAAGCGCCGAGCGGCTCGCATCGCTGCTCGGCGCGGCAGCGGAAGGACCCGAAGCGCTCGAGGCGGCGATCGCCGCCCTGCCGCCGCGTGCAGGGCAGGAATTCCAGCCCGCCGAGGCGTGGCCGCCGCAGCCGGCCAGCCTGTGGTGGCCG
>NZ_LMTS01000328.1:6338-14371 GCF_001541225.1 Variovorax sp. WDL1
TGCACACGATGGAATTCCGCGGATGGCAGCTTGGCCGCCGGAGCCTGGGCTGGTGCTGGAGCTGTTGGGAATTCAGGCTGATTGCGCCACCGATCATGTCATTCGGTAACTCATAGGTTATTTCCCATTGATCATCGGGATGACGATTTTTTTTCGGCTTCTGTCAAAATCCGGATGTTTTTCATTGACAAAAGTTTCAGTAGTTGAGATAGCTTGTTGTTCAACAGCATTCAACTCAAACCCTCGTGTGCTCGCACATGGAGCTATTATTAGAAAACCACTCGCAGCCAAAACAATCTTGATCGGCAAATCCATTTGCCTCACATCCTCACGACTATCAAGTGGCTTTTCTGCTGATGTGAGAAGAAGGAAGCGGGGAGCTATTGCAGAGGCAGAACCTTCAATTGAACTTGCGCCCCATCCGGCAAGTCCCGAAGTTGAAGCCAAAGGTCGCCGCGATATCGAATTCCTTTGATAGCATCCACGGCGTAAAGATTAGCTACGTCGTAGGCTCCGCCCAAAATAATAGGAATCTTCGGCAAGAGCTGTTTACCCGCCGGAATTGGGCCATTAATCGATTGTCAAGAATGAGCAAATGACCCATAAGCTAGGGATACTTTAGAAGAAGCTTATTCGCCCATTCTTCAATCGACCCTGCGATCTCTTCGGCTTCACCCGACTCTGGATCGAAGGAAACCACCACATCGTCTTTGATAGCAAACTGAACCCCAAAGATATCTTCCGCAAAGAAGATAAAGCCGTCGCTGCGCCGCCCGCCGCGGTGTACTGGTTCAGCCCATTGCTGGTGTAGCTCTTGGCCCCCGGCGTGGCCCCGCTCCACTGGTACAGATTGTTGGTCCAGGCGACGCTCTTGACTTCTCTCAGCTGGTTGCGCGTGTACGTGTTACGCACCTCCTGCGACGGTGAGGCCAGGAAGTTCTTCAGGGTGGCCAGGGCGCCCTGGTTGTCGTAGCCGCGCTTTCCGTGATCACGACAATGCGGCCGTCACGGCTCGGTGCTCAGTGCGTGAATCAGGGAAGTCCTCGTCCGATCGTGACGGTCCGTTCTGGATGATCCTCTACAGTCATTGCGCTGTCTTTGACGTGCCCTACCGATCTATAGATGTCGACGCTGAAGTTGCTCCTCACGTTCTGGACAGAGCTGTTTCAGCACATTCTCGATCCTGAAGTCTTCCGCAAGGACCAGGATCGTTGCGCCATGGACCGGCTCGATCTCGAGCAATGCGAGCGCTCCCTCTTGGACGCGACTCAATTTCTCTCGAAGAGCAGGCCACTCCAAGTCCAACGCGCTCGGCTCTTTCCCCCGCATCAAAAAGAACAAGCGTCGCGCAACCTCAAGGCCTTCGCAATTACTGCTATCCGCCTCGTATCGGCTCACTCGATCAACAATGTTCGAGAGCCGCATTTCATTCACAACGAAATCATCGACGCCGGTCGCTACGATTCGCACTTGGTCCTTGCTTTCCCAAGCGCATGTCAACTCGATGCAGATTTTCTTGCCCGCCGAATCAACGTGGACGGCGTCAATAGTCGCCTCAACCAAAGAGTCCCAGCTGCTCATATCCTCTTGCTTCGGCCACGGCGAATAATCACGCCCCGGATGCTCCCGAACCCCGTTCTGCCATTCATGGATATGGGCCGCTCATAGCTTTGATGTGGCTTGTCGTAGTCCCGCATTGGCCTGCCGTGTGCGGCGCCGCTGGCCTTCCTTTGTGCCGCCTTGGGATACGTCCTTCTCTTTACCCTTGGCGGCCCCATCAATCAACTTGGCCGCCATAGCCCATGAGGCCGCCATTCAATTCACGCGTGTCAATCAATCTATTTCAAGATTGATATCGAGATTACACAAAATTTTCAGCTCCGCAACAACAAGCAATTCACCTTCTCCATCCAGCGTGCAATAAATGCTCTTTTCAATCGAAGAAAATAAAGAATCACTCATCAAGTCTGGGCTTTTCAACAAAATATCTTGAATAAGGCGTATCGCCTCCGTTAGTGATTCGATTTTTTCAGGAAATTTGAGTATGCAGTAAGAGTTTTTGTAGTTTCCTGGCAGCCGCACTCCGTCAGGAGTAAACCTAGGATCATCAAAACGCCAAATTCTTGCCACATCCAACGATATTTTTTTGGCAATTGCAGACAAATCTGCAGTCGGGTGTTTTAATTTAAAAGAATAATGATTTGACATAGATTCACCTATTAAGAAGAGAATCCGCTGGGCCATGATCGACTGCGCGCCCATCGGGATCGCTCGTGATGACATGCCCATCTGGGCTGATGCCTGTCCAATCCCTGGGGCCAGCGCCCACATTGCCCTTGATGTCGTGAACGTCCTGTCGCCCCCATCCGGATTGGTTGATGGGAATCGTGCCACGTGGGGCATCAGAGGGCCTTGTTTCGTTTGCCGGCCTTGCAAATACAAGATTGTTGACCCAATCATTCATCTGGCTGAGCGCTTCAGAGGCCGCAGCGCCTCCCCGCGCGAGCGCACTGCTGCAAGCTGGTGTGGCTTGACACGCATACAGTGCAACTCCCGCTGTGATCACAGGCACCGCAACAGCAGCATTGGTCCTGATCATGTTGGGATCGGAGCCGCTGCCGATGACGTAGTCTGCCTGCCCCGATGCGCTACCAGCTCCTCCAACGCCAGCACCCAGCGCCGCTGCCTGGCTGGCTTTCAATCCGGAAGGGTCCGTCCTGTTCGCTGGGTTGTTGCCCACATAGGCATACAGGTTGACATCGTCCTTGTAGCCAATGGGATCGGTCTGCAGGAACCTGCCCAGGCTCGGCGAGTAGAAGCGCGCCTTGTAGTGATACAGCCCCAGATCGCCGATGAGCTGCTGGCCGGTGTACCGGAACCTCGGCCCCGTCGTCGTGTTCGGCTCGCCGAAGAGCCCTCCCCGCCGCGTCGTATTCGGCAATCAGGTTCGTCGAGTCGTACAGCAGATTCGCCGTGTTGGCCCCGATGACCGTCTGCCGGAGTCTTCCCTCGGCGTCATAGCTCAAGGTCGCTGCAGTGCCGGTCTTGCTCGCCGTCTTCAGCCGGTTGTCCAGTCGTAGCCATAGCTCCAGGTGCCATCACTCGTGAGATTCCCGTTGGCGTCATAGGCATGGGCTGCACCGCCCGCCGCGGTGTACTGGTTCAGCCCATTGCTGGTGTAGCTCTTGGTCCCCGGCGTGGCCCCGCTCCACTGGTACAGGTTGTTGGTCCAGCTCACCTTCTTGAGCTCTGTCAACTGGTTGGACAGACCCACCCGACGTTTCAACCCTCCGCACACCACACCGCAAGCGCCGAATAGTTGTCCTGATCGCTGCGCCCGGCTTGCTCCACACCCGCTTCGAGCCGATCGAGCCAGGCCTGGACGCCGCTGCAGCCGGCGAGGCTGCGCGCCATCGCGAGCTCGTCGAAGGCCGACCAGAGGCCGTCGGTACACAGCAGCAGCGCATCGCCAGATGCGAGTACCTGCGGCGCTTCCAGCGTCTCGAAGTCGAAGCCCTCGGGCGAGCCGAGCGCCGAAGTCAGCTGCCCGGAAACAGTGCCGGCCGCGCTCAGGCCGGCGTCGCGCAAGCGCTGTTCGAGGGTCTGGTCGCGCGTGCGCCCGAGCAATTGGGCGTCGCGCCAGCGGTACAGGCGCGAGTCGCCGACGTGGGCCCAGAGTGCCGCGCCGCTCTGCAGGTCGAGCAGCAGCACGACGATGGTGGTGCGCATGTCGGCCGTCAGCGTGCCGGCGACCTGCTGCGCGACGACAGCGCGATTGGCCCCATGGACCAGCCACTGCAGCGCGTTCACGCTGACCTCGGGGTGGAGCGCAAAGGCTTCCAGCACGTGCGTCACCGCGGCGCGCGATGCCGTCTGCCCCCCGCCATGGCCGCCAGCGCCGTCGCACAGGACGGCGACGAGGGACCCCGCGCCTTCCCAATAACCGAAGGCATCCTCGTTGCGCTCGCGCCGCCCGGTTTGCGACAGCGCGGCGAGCGAGACGCTCAACGCACGCTCGGCCATGGCGCCTCCGGCGATGTGGGGCCCGGGTCGCGGCCGGTGTCGCGGCCAGCGTCAGCGCCAACGTCGGGATCAAGGCGCGACTGGGCCTCGTAGGCACGCAGGAATTCGCGGCCGAAGATGGTCTGGAAGTCATCGTCCAGGTGCTCGAGCAACTGGGCGTGCTGCAAGCGGTGGCGTTGCCACAGGGCGGCAGCGCGAAACAAGGGAAGGCGCGAGATGCCATGCGCCGGGCCCTCTCCGTTCTCGGCGGCCTCGGGACCCAGCCGGGAGAAGAGCTCGAACACCGCCGCGCGCATGCCCGCCACCATTGCCACCTGGTGGACCAGCAGGTCGCGATGCGCATCGTGCAACGCCGCCACGGGATCGAGGAAGCCGGGGCTCGCCTCGCGCTGCAGCATTCGACTCAGCGCTTCGGTCGCATCCGGCGAGAACTTGAGGGGATTGTTCTGGCGTGGCGCGATGCGCGTGCCCTCGGCGCGCATCTGGCGTTTCGTGATGGCGCGGCTTTGCAGCAGCGCGAGCGTGCCCTCGGCCGTGGCCCGCAGCAGCGCGCCGAGGTGTTCCATCCATTCGGGCGTGAGCGGCGCGGCCTCGGGGCCCAGGCCGGCGCCGCGGGCGAAGGCGGCTGCCAGCTCATTCAGTTTCGGCGGCATGTCTACCGGATGACGATCGCCGCGCCTGGCCGCTGCCGGCGGCGGCGCCTCCGAAAGGGGCGCCGGTGCCGTCGAATCGGCTGCCTCGGCAGCCGCGGCTGCGGCGTGCGGGGGCGGCGGTCCCGGCGGCATCGAGGATGCACCGGACACCATCGGCGTACCCGTGCGCACGACATGCCGGCTGGTCTGCCACGACACCACCGCGCTGGGTGCCGCCGCCTCAGCCTCGGGCAGAGCTGCAAGCGCCGGCAGCGGGGACCCGGCCGCGAGCGGATCGGGCGCGTCTTCCAGGTCGAACCAGCGATCCAGGCGCGAGCGCTGCGCGGCCGTCGCCGCCGCGGGCTCGACGGCGAGCTCGAAGCCGCCGATGCGCAAGCGGTCGCCCACCAGCAGGGCCCGTTCGCCGCCCGGGTCGAGCTGCATGCCGTTCACCCACAAGGGCGCGCTGCTGCTGACACAGCGCACGCGTGTGCCCTGCCCGACCGCGATCACTTGCGCGTGCTGGCGCGACACCAGGCGCAGCGGGTCGGCCAGCACCAGGGCGCAATCGACGGAGCGGCCGATCGTGAGCCCCTCGGGCGGCATCGGCAGCGCCGTCGCATCGGGTTCGGTGGCGCCGGGCCGGCGCGTGACACGCAGTGCGATCACGGCGGCGCCTCTGGTTCAGCCGAGCGCACGCCACAGGTCGGCCTGCACACGCCGGGCATCCATGCCCGGCGTGAGCTGCTCGACCACGTGGGCGACGAACTGCTCGCGGGTTTGCGACTTCGCGGCGCAGCGCTTGGCGACGACGCGTGCGATAGGCCCCATGGAGGCAAGGAGGGCGGCGGCCGCCTTGTCGACATCGCCCTCGCGCATCGGCACGCCGGTCGGCGCTTCGCGCCTGTCCTGCGTGGGCTGGGACTGCGTGCCAGTGGACGGGACCGTGGTACCGGTGCGGGTGGGCGGCGCACCGGCCTTGGCCAGGAAGCGCTCGCGTGCTTCGAAATCGTCGATGGCACCGGCGACGGCCTGGCGCACTGCCCCGAGCGAGGTCAACCCGCGGGCAGCGCGGCGCACCAGCACCCGCGCCACCGGGCCGACATGCTGGGCCAGTTCGCGCTCGACCTCGGACAGCGCTGCGGTGTCCCATCCGGTGGGCACGGGGACCGACGGCGGGCTGGTGACGGGCTGCGGCTTGGAGGGCGTCAGGGGTGTCGTCGCCGGATCGAGGGCCGGCGGCACCGATGCCACGCTTGCGCGGGAGGGCGCGGAAGGGTCGCGCTCCTTCGCTGCGGCCGGCGCTGTCTCGACGCCCCTGAGCCGGGGCGGGAGCAGGATGTCGGGGGGGAGGACATCCGGCACCGGCTCCGTGGCGAGGGCCTGCAGGGCGGCTCGCATCGCCATGGCGGTCGCATAGCGCTGCGCCGGGTCCTTCGCCAATGCTCGGTCGAGCACTGCGTCGAAGGGCTCGAGCCCGGGGTCGTTCGTCACTTCGCTCAGCGGCTTGTGCGGCTCGTAGACGATCTTGTACATGATCGCCTCGTCCGTGCCGACGAATGGCGTCGTCCCGCTGAGCATATGGTAGAGCAGCACACCCGCCGAGAACACGTCGACGCGCCGGTCGACGTCGCTGTTGGTGTACTGCTCGGGAGCGATGTAGCCGGGCGACCCGATCACGGAGGTGCCGCGGGTGAGGTTCGACGATTCGGTTCGTGCGATGCCGAAATCGGTGATCTTGAGGCGCCCGTCGTCGGCCACCAGCAGGTTCGCCGGCTTGATGTCGCGGTGCACGATGCCGCGCTCGTGGGCATAGTGCAGCCCATCGAGCAGTTGCAGCATCAGGCACAGCACCTGCGGTATCTCGAGCTTGCGCGGCGCGTGGATGTAGTCGCGCAGGTTCCGCCCGGCGACGTACTCCATGACGATGTAGGCGCAGTCGTTGTCTTCGCCGAACTGGTAGACCGGGACGATGTTGCGGTGCGTCAGCCGCCCTGCCGCCTTGGCTTCCACGCGGAAGCGCGCCACAACGCTCGGGTCATCGTCGCTCGTCTCGAGCAGGCGGCGGTGGATCGTCTTGATGGCCACCGGCCGGTCGATGGCCGGATCGTGCGCCAGGTACACCATGCCCATCGCGCCCGAGCCGACCACGCCGCGGATCGGGTATGGACCGACATGGGTGGGGACGGGCGCGGACATTGCAGCGATGAACCTCAGGTCTCGAGCATTTTGATGGCGTGGTCGAGGCTGTGGCGCATGCGCGCAAACGCTTGCCCCAGCATCCCGATCTCGTCACGCCCGTGCGTCTTGAATTCCGGGGCGTCGAGCTCGCCCAGGCTGACGCGGTTGGCCAGCTTGGACAGTGCCGTCACCGGGCGGATGACGAGCAGGTAGAGCATCAGGTTCAGCACGATGCCGATCGCGACGAAGATGCCGATGAGCGAGGCCATGAAGACCTTGAACGCCTGTTCTGCCCGCGCCAGCGGCACCGCCATGGGCACCGACACGACCTGCGCGCCGATCACCTCGTTGAGCTGCCAGCCGAAGCCGTTGGCCTGACCGTACTTGTCGATCAGCGTGCGCGGCGCCGCCTCGACGGTGCTGTGGCATGCCAGGCAGGCGGCGTTCGTGATGCGCAACGGGCGCGCGATGTAGAGCGAGCGCCCGGTGCCCGACTCGCGCTCGCCCACGAACTCCTTCTTGTCGCCCTGGGTGCGGAAGCGGTTCACGATGTCGGCTTCCCAGTCGGCCGCCCGATCGCGCGGGTTGGTCGGATTCAGGGTCGCTTCCTTGTAGGTGTAGTCGGGGAAGGTCTTGGCCAGCGTTGCCAGCACTTCCGTGGCGGAATAGGCCGGCACCGTCTGGGGCAGGAAGGTGTACTTCATCTGCGTCTCGAGCAGCGGGCGGATCTGGTCGTTGGTGTAGGTGCGCACCGCCGACGCCTTTTCCATGGTGAGGCGAGCGTGGTTGAGCACTTCCTCCTTGGCGTTGTTTTGCAGCAGGTCGTAGGACACCTTGCCGGCGCCGAGCACTCCTGCGATGAAGACCACCAGGAAGATCAGATTGAACTTGAATAGAAGGCGCATGAGGTTCTCCAGTCCTGGCTGTCCGTGACGCTTGAGTTGCAGCAGGATGCGGGACGGTTCACTAGGGTTTGCCCGCCCCGCCGCCGGATCCTGCTGCTGCTGCTGCGGCGGCGGCCGCTGCGGCCTCGCGGGCGCGCCGGCGCTCCGCCTCGCGGGCGCGTCGGCGCTCGGCCTCTTCGGCCATGCGCCGCGCATAGCCTTCGGGGTCTGCATAGGGCTCCCATTCGGGGTGCCGCGGCAGCTCGGCCTTGGCCGCCGCGCGGAAGGCCGGATCGGCGGCTGCGCGCGGCCG
>NZ_LMTS01000328.1:14426-36390 GCF_001541225.1 Variovorax sp. WDL1
AGGGCCGGCTCGGTGCGCAGCCAGGCGGCGACGTCGGCGTAGGCGATCTCGCCGGTAGGCTTGGGTGCCACAGGGCGCTTGGCAAACTGCTCGCCGCGCGCGGGCAGGCGATCCCGGAACTGGCGCGGCACCTTGGCAAGGAACTCCGGCGGCGCGCGCCGCGCGACCGTCGGCGTGGCGCCCTCGCGCCGCTGCGCGAAATCGCCGCCGGCCAACTGCGAGCTCGAAGGGGGGCTGCCGCGCAGCGTCAGCCTGGCGGTCCCGCTTTCGACGAACACGTCGTACTGCGCACCGGTCGTGTAGACCACCGTGCTGGCCGCCTGCGTCGCGATCTCGAACGAGGGGCTTGCATAGTTGAAGGCGCCGCTGCTGGTGGTCTTGACCCAGCCCTGGAGCAGGTACAGCGGCGGTGGCGCCATCCCCTTGCCGACGCGAGGCCGAAACATCAGCCGTGTCGATTCGCCGATGCCCACGAGCACGGGGCCGGGAAGTTCGATCTGGACGAAGGCGCCGGGCGCCGTCTCGATGATGTCCTGCTCGTTCAAGGCCACGCCTTCGGCAAGCGCATGGCGCGTGGTCTGGCGAATCAGCGTGGCGCCGCCTTCGACAATGCCGACGATGCTGGCCGGTTGCGCCCATGCCGGCGGCGACGCGAGCAAGCTCGCGACGCACAGCAGGAGCAACCTGAACGAAATCTTCGTGAGCCGCAAGACGTACTCCCTGCCGCCAGCTGGCATGACTGAACCCGGTTATCAGCCGATGAGACAGCGTCGATTGTTATCCCGCGCGGTCCTCTTTGGGACTGCACAAGCGATATAGAACGTCGGTACAGCCTATTCCGAGAACAGCTCCCGGATCACCCCTCGCAACCAGCTGTTCGCCGGGTCCGCCTCGAATCGCTTGCTCCAGTGCAGCGAGACGGCGAAGTCGCGCAGCGGAAAAGCCGGCTCGACGATGGCGTAGCCGCCCTCCTCGGCGAAGCCGCGCGCGATGTTTCGGGGCATCACGACCGCCAGGTCGGTTGCGCGCACGATCGCCGGCAGCACCATGAAGTGCTCGGTGGTCAAGCGCACCCGGTCTTCCAGGTTGAGCAGCTGCAGGATACGCAGCGTCTCTGCGTGGGTGCGCACCGCCACGTACTCCAGCTTCTGCAGCGATTCCAGCAGCGCCTGGCCGCTGCGCCGCCCGCGCGTGAAGGGATGGCCCTTGCGCAGCAGCACGATGTAGCGATCCTTCAGCAGCAGGATGCGCTGCGTGTCGCGCACCTTGGGCAGGAAGCCGAAGGCGAAGTCGACACGGCCGCTGTCGAGCGCGGGTGCGACCTCGTCCGGCGCGAAGGGCAGGGTCTCCAGCCGCACGCCCGGCGCCAGTGCGCCCAGGCGCGCCATCAGCGCGGGCAGGAAGCGGCTCTCGCCGATGTCGCTCATGTGGATGCGGAAGGTCTTGCGCGAGGCACCGGGCTCGAAGCGGTCGGACTCGTTGAGCGCTTCCTCCAGCGTGCCCAGCGCCGACTGCACCGCGGCGGCCAGCCGCTCGGCGCGCGGGGTGGGTGCCACGCCGCCCGGCGCACGGGTGAAGAGCGCATCCTTCAGCAACAGGCGCAGGCGTCCCAGGCCGTGGCTCGCGGCCGGCTGGGTGAGGCCCAGCGCATCGGCCGCGCGGCTCACGCTGCGCGCGCGGTAGACGGCGTCGAAGAGGCGCAGCAGGTTCAGGTCGATGGCGTCGATATGCATGGCGTTCATATTGGATAGCACGAATATTTTATTGATGCCTGGCGCGCCGGCTCGCACACTGCCAACCGGCGTCGCGGCGGGCGGCAAGCCCGCATGCGCCGCTCTCGGGAACGTCGAAATAAACGGAGACAACCATGCCCCAGTTCCGCCTGCATGCCACCTTCGCCACCCTGCTTTGCGCCGCCACGGCCGCGTGGGCCCAACAGCCACCCGCCGAGGAGCCGGGCTGGGCCAAGGGCCGCCCGAAGACGGAGGCCGCCCAGCGCATGGCGCCGGTGCCCGCCTTCCCGATCCCGACGGCGCCGGACAAGCTGCCCACGGCCAAGTTCAAGCTGCCGCCGGGCTTCAAGGTCGAGACCTGGGCGTCGGGCGTGCTCGACGCACGCGGTCTGCGCCAGGGGCCCGGCAACACCGTGTTCGTCAGCACGCTGTTCGTCGGCAACAAGGTCTACGCAGTGGCCCCCAAGGGCAACACGCGCGAGGTCAAGACCGTCATCGACAAGATGGAGAAGGCCGCAGGCATCGAGTACCACAAGGGCAGCCTCTACCTGGCGACGCACAAGCAGATCCTGCGCTACGACAACATCGAATCCAAGCTCGACAACCCCGGCCAGCCGACGGTGCTCTACGACAAGCTGCCGGGCGGCGAGGACCACAGCTGGAAGTTCATCCGCATCCACAAGGACAAGCTCTACTTCCCGATCGGAGCGCCCTGCAACATCTGCGACCCCGGCGAGTACGCCAAGATCTACCGGATGAACCTCGACGGCAGCGGCATGGAGACCGTGGCCAGCGGCGTGCGCAACACGGTGGGCTTCGACTTCGACCCCAAGACCGACCGGCTCTGGTTCACCGACAACGGCCGCGACTGGCTGAGCGAGGAACTCCCCAATGACGAGCTCAACGTCGTGACCGGGCCGAACCAGCACTTCGGCTATCCGTACTGCCACCAGGGCAACATCCCCGATCCGGAGTTCGGCTGGGGCAAGTCGTGCAGCGACTACCAGAAGCCCGCAGCGTTCCTCGGCCCGCACGCCGGCTCGCTGGGGCTGAAGTTCTACACCGGCAAGATGTTCCCGGCCAAGTACCAGGGCGCCATGTTCATCGCACGCCACGGCCCGTGGAACCGGACCGTCAAGTACGCCGACGTCTCCGTCGCCTGGCCCGACGGCAAGGGCGGCGCGAGGGTCGAGCCCTTCATGACCGGCTTTGTCGAGAACAACACGTACCTCGGCCGCCCGGCCGACTTCCTGGTGATGAAGGACGGCTCGCTGCTGGTGAGCGACGATCACGCGGGCGCGATCTACCGCATCAGCTACGGCAAGTGATGAGGGGAGCACGCGCATTCGCATTCATCACGGCGGCGGCAGCGTGCTTCGGCCTCGCGGCGCCGGCCGGCGCCCAGGGTAGCAAGGCTGCGCCGGCCCAGGGAGGTGCGGGCGCCCATGCGCAGCGCTTCGCGCAGCTGTGCGCGTCCTGCCACGGTGCCAACGGCCGCAGCGACATGCCGAACACCCCGGTGCTGGCGGGGCAGCATTCCTTCTACGCGATCACACAGTTGTTCCTGTTCCGCGAAGGCCGGCGCGCCAACGAAGCGATGAGCGCGGTGGCCAAGGGCATGAAGGACGATGACATGCGCGGCTTCTCCGACTTCATCGCCACGCTGCCTCCGGTGCCCGCGCCGGCACCATCGACACCGCCCGATGCCACGCGCATGAAGAGGGGCCAGGCCCTGGCGCAGGAGCACAAGTGCGTGTTCTGCCACGGCGCCGATTTCAGCGGCGGCCAGCAGGTGCCGCGCATCGGCGGCCAGCGCGAAGACTACCTGCAGATGACGCTGCGCGAGTTCAAGTCCGGCAAGCGCGTGGGCTACACCATGGCCATGGCCGAGGCGGTCGGCCGCGTTCCGAACGAGGACCTGGACACCCTCGCCTACTACCTGGCCCGCTTCCCGGGCCAGCCCCCGACGAAGTAAATAGAGAGAGAGAAAGCGTTTTGGAAGTTTCATTCAGCAAGGAGATCGAGGCCCTTCGCCTCGGTGCCGGCGACACCTTTCACGGCGAGGGCATCCTCGCCATCACCAAGGGCCTGCTGCAGTCGGGCGTGGCCTACGTGGGCGGCTACCAGGGGGCGCCGGTCTCGCACCTGCTCGACGTCATGGTGCAGGCCAAGCCCTACATGGACGAGCTCGGCGTGCACGTGGAGGCCTGCTCCAACGAGGCCTCGGCCGCGGCCATGCTCGGCGCCTCCATCCACTACCCGCTGCGCGGCGCGGTGACCTGGAAGTCGATCGTCGGCACCAACGTGGCGGCCGATGCACTGTCCAACCTCTCGTCGCCGGGCGTCAAGGGCGGGGTGCTGATCGTGGTGGGCGAGGACTACGGCGAAGGCGCCAGCGTGATCCAGGAGCGCACGCACGCCTATGCGTTGAAGTCCGGCATGTGCCTGCTCGATCCGCGGCCCGAGCTCGGCCGGATGGTGGACATGGTCGAGCACGGCTTCCGCCTCTCCGAGACTTCGAACATGCCCTGCATGATGGAGCTGCGCATCCGCACCTGCCATGTGCGCGGCAGCTTCGAGTGCCGGGACAACCTGCCGCCCGCGATCTCGACTCGCGCGCTGATGGCGGAACCGGCCGGCTTCGACTATATGCGGCTCGCGCATCCGCCCGTGACCTTCAGGCACGAGAAGCTCAAGGGCGAGGAGCGAATCCCGGCGGCGCGGCGCTACATCGCCGAGCAGCGTCTGAACGAGCTGATGCCGGGCAAGCACGAGGACCTGGGGCTGATCGTGCAGGGCGGCCTCTACAACGCGCTGATCCGCAGCCTGCAGCAGCTGGGCCTGGCCGATGCCTTCGGCGCCACCGACATCCCGCTGCTGGTGCTCAACGTCACCTACCCGCTGGTGCCCGAGCAGGTCGCCGATTTCTGCGTGGGCAAGCGCGCAGTGCTGGTGGTCGAGGAAGGCCAGCCCGAGTACATCGAGCAGGAGATCGCGACGCTGCTTCGCCGGCGCGACATCCAGACGCCGCTGCACGGCTGCGACCTGCTGCCGGCGGCGGGCGAGTACGGCGTGGAAGTGCTGGCCACGGGCCTCGCGCAGTTCGCGCAGCGCTACCTGCCGCAGCATGCGCAGGACTCGGCGCAGTCCTGGCTCACGGGCAACCGCGAGCGCCGCGCCGCGGTGGCCGCGAAGCTCGATGCGCCGCTGCCCGCCAGGCCGCCGAGCTTCTGCATCGGCTGCCCTGAGCGGCCGGTGTTCGCGGCGCTCAAGCTGGCGCAGCAGGACAGCGGGCCGGTGCACATCGCGGCCGACATCGGCTGCCATGCCTTCGGCACCTTCGAGCCTTTCTCGATGGGCCATTCGATCCTGGGCTACGGCATGAGCCTGGCGAGCCGCGCGGGCGTGTCGCCGATGATGCAGCGACGCGCGCTCTCGATCATGGGCGACGGCGGCTTCTGGCACAACGGGCTGCTCACCGGCGTGCAGAGCGCGCTCTTCAACGGCGACGACGCGGTGCTGCTGATCTTCAAGAACGGCTACACCTCGGCCACCGGCACGCAAGACATCATCTCCACGCCCGACGACGAGGTGAAGGAACGCGCGGTCGACAAGCAGCAGAGCCTGGTCGACAAGAACAACACCATCGAGTCGACGCTGAAGGGCCTGGGCGTGCAATGGCTGCGCACCGTGCACACCTACCACGTCGACACGATGCGCGCCACGCTCAACGAGGCCTTCACGACCGACTTCAACGGACTCAAGGTGATCGTGGCGGAGGGCGAATGCCAGCTCGAGCGGCAGCGCCGCATCAAGCCCTGGATTGCCGGCCTGCTGAAGAAGGGAGTGCGCGTGGTGCGGGTGAAGTACGGCGTGGACGAGGATGTGTGCAACGGCGACCACGCCTGCATCCGGCTGTCGGGCTGCCCGACGCTCACGATCAAGGACAACCCGGACCCGCTGAAGGTCGACCCGGTGGCGGTGGTGATCGACGGCTGCGTGGGCTGCGGGCTGTGCGGTGCCAATGCGCACGCGGCGACCTTGTGTCCGAGCTTCTATCGGGCCGAGGTGGTGCAGAACCCCAAGTGGCATGAGCGGCTGCTGCATTCGCTGCGGGGCGCTGTCGTGCGCGCATTGCAGCCAGCCTGAACTTCCCTCCCCTTTTCCTTCTTGTCGATGAACCGTACCCAACCCATCACCCTGCTCGTCTGCGCCCTTGGCGGCGAAGGCGGAGGCGTGCTCACCGAATGGCTGGTCGAGACGGCCCGCCATGCCGGCTACGCCGCGCAGAGCACATCCATTCCCGGCGTCGCGCAGCGCACCGGGGCCACGACCTACTACATCGAGGTGTTCCCGGTGCCGCTGGCCGAACTCGGCGGGCGGCGGCCCGTGTTCGGCTTGAGCCCGGTACCGGGGGCGCTGGATGCGATCGTTTCCTCCGAGCTGCTCGAGACGGCGCGCCAGATCGGCAACGGCATGAGCGCGCCTGCACGCACCCTCGTCATCAGTTCTTCTGGACGCACGCTGACCACGGCAGAGCGCATGCCGCTGGGCGACGGGCGCGCCGACAGCGAGCGGCTGCTGGACGTGGTCAAGGCCTTCAGCCGCGAGCACCACGTGTTCGACATGGGGACGGTGGCGCGCGAGGCCGGCACGGTGGTCAGCGCGGTGATGCTGGGCGCGGTCGCGGGCAGCGGTCTGTTCCCCTTTCCGCGCGAGGCCTACGAGCACGTGGTGCGCGGCGGCAGCGCGCCCGGGAAGGCGGGCAAGGTGGCCGCGGCCAGCCTGCGCGGCTTCGCGCAGGCCTTCGAGGCGGTGCGCGCGCCGCGCGAACAGGCCGCGATGGTGAGCCGGCTGCTCGCCACCACCGCGCAGGACGAGCCCGCGGCGCACGCGTTGCCGCCCGCGGTCGCGCAACTGTTCCCGCCGCAGGTGCAGGGCCTGCTGGCGCTGGGCTACGCCCGCGTGCTCGACTACCAGGACTCTTCCTATGCCGGGCTCTACATCGAGCGGCTGCAGCAGGTGCTGGCGGCCGAGCGCGCGGCCGACCCGGCCGGTGCCCACGGCTACGCGATCACGCACGAGATGGCGCGCTGGCTCGCGCTGTGGATGGCCTTCGACGACATCGTTCGGGTGGCCGAGCTCAAGAGCCGCAGGAGCCGCGCGGCGCGCGTGCGGCGCGAGGTACGGGCCGGGGACGAGGACATCGTCAAGGTCTATGACCACTTCAAGCCCGGCACGCCCGAGTTCGCGGCGCTGCTGCCGGCTTCCGTCGCCCATCGCCTGACGGCCTGGGACCGGCGCCGCAAGGCGCCCTGGGCGTTGCCGCTGAAGGTCGGCAGCCACTCCGTCTTCGGCATGGCCTCGCTGCGGCTGCTGGCCTCGCTGCGTTGGCTGCGCCGGCGCGGCAGCCGCTTCGCCGAGGAACAGTCGCTGATCGAGCGCTGGCTCGCGGCCGTGCTGCAGGGCACGCGCGGCGACTGGCGCCTGGGCCACGAGATCGCGCTGTGCGGCCGGCTCATCAAGGGCTACGGCAGCACCAACGAGCGCGGCAAGCAGAACCTGCTGCACGTGATCAGCCACCTGGCCGAGCTGCCCGGTGCTTCCACCGCGGCGCGGGCAGAGGCCATCGCTGCGGCACGCGAGGCCGCGCTGGCCGACGATGCCGGCAAGGCGCTCGACGCCGCGCTCGTGCGGCACGGCGCGCCGGCCCGGCCAGTCGTGGCGCAGCCGATCCGCTGGATGAAGCGGCGACCCGCGAGCACCTCATGAACAACAGAGAAGGAGACTGCCGATGACAACAAGACCCCAAGACCGCCGCCCTGCCCTGCTGCGCCGCGCACTGCTCGCCCTGGTGCTGGGCAGCGCCGCAGCGCTGCCCGCCGTCCATGCGCAGGGCACGCAAGGACAAGGCAGTTGGCCCGCCAAGCCCGTCAAGGTGGTGGTGAACTTCCCGCCCGGCGGTGCGGCCGACACGATTGCCCGCGCGATCTCGCAGCCGCTGCAGGACGCCCTGGGCCAGCCGGTGCTCATCGAGAACCGCGGCGGCGCCAACGGCAACATCGGCGGCGAGAACGTCGCGCGCGCGCAGCCCGATGGCTACGCCCCGGCAAGCTCTCCTACGGCTCGCCCGGCACCGGCAGCTCGCCGCACCTGGCCGGGGAGATGTTCAAGAGCCAGGCCGGCCTGTACGCGGTGCACGTGCCCTACCGCGGCGCCGCGCCGGCGCTGCAGGATCT
Source organism: Variovorax sp. WDL1 (assembly GCF_001541225.1). GTDB lineage: Bacteria > Pseudomonadota > Gammaproteobacteria > Burkholderiales > Burkholderiaceae_C > Variovorax. Next base: position 22,399 of record NZ_LMTS01000328.1, read on the forward strand.
GCTGGCCGGCCAGCTCGACTTCTACTTCGACCCTGGCATCGGGCTGAGCCAGGTGCGCGCGGGCAAGCTGCGCCTGCTGGCGGTGGGCAGCCCCAGGCGCTCGCCGCAGTTCCCGGACGTGCCGACGCTCGACGAGGCGGGCCTCAAGGGCTTCGACGCCGACACGGTGTTCGGCTTCTATGCGCCGGCGCGCACGCCGCCCGAAATCGTGAACCGGCTCAATACGGAGATCAACCGCATCCTCGCGACGCCGGCGGTGAAGGAGCGCATCGCCAACCTGGGCGGGGAGGCCGTGCCGGGCACGCCGGCAGCCTTCCACGAGCGGGCGATGGCGGACTCCGCGCGCTTCGGCGCCATCATCCGCGAACGCCAGATCCTGGCCGACTGATCACGTAATGACCCGACAAGTCATCTACACCGTCCGAGTCGAGTTCGGCGACTGCGACCCGGCCGGCATCGTCTGGTTTCCCAACTTCTTCCGCTGGATCGATGCGGCCTCGCGCCACTTCTTCGCCGAGCGCGGCGTGCCGCGCTGGGAGGAAACTGCGCAGACGCTGGGCGTGATCGGCACGCCCCTGGTCGACACCCACACGCGCTTCGTCAAGAGTGCGAGCTACGGCGACACGCTGGCGATCGCGGTGGCGATCCCCGAGTGGCGCGACAAGAGCTTCCTGCAGACCTACCGCGTGAAGCGCGGCGATGACCTGATCCTGGAGTGCGAGGAGGTGCGCATCTTCGCGGCGAAGCGGGAGGGCGGCGGCATCCGCGCGGTGCCGATACCGCCGGAGATCCGGCAGCTCTGCGAATAGCCGGGCGCTCCCTCCAGGCTTCAGCCGAACAGCTTGGCCGCGGTCTTCGCGACGAGTTCGCCCTGGTGGCGTGCGCCCGCCAGGTCGATCGCGGTCGGCCGGCGCGAGCCGTCGCCGCCCGCCACGGTGGTCGCGCCGTAGGGGGCGCCGCCCACGATCTCGTCCACGCTCATCTGGCCCTGGTGGCTGTACGGCAGGCCCACGATGGTCATGCCGAAGTGCAGCAGGTTGGTGATGATCGAGAACAGCGTGGTCTCCTGGCCGCCGTGCTGCGTGGCCGAGGCGCTGAAGGCGCCCCCGACCTTGCCGTTCAGCGCACCGCGCATCCACAGGCCGCCGGCCTGGTCGAGGAAGGATGCCATCTGCGAGGACATGCGGCCGAAGCGCGTGCCGGTGCCCACGACGATGGCGTCATAGTTCGCCAGCTCGTCGATGGTCGCGACCGGCGCGGCCTGGTCGAGCTTGAAGTGCGAGGCCTTGGCGATCTCGAGGGGCACCGTCTCGGGCACGCGCTTGATGTTGACCTGGGCACCGGCGCTTCGCGCGCCTTCGGCGACGGCCTGCGCCATCGTTTCGATGTGGCCGTAGGAGGAGTAGTAGAGGACGAGGACCTTGGTCATGCTGGGCTCCGGGGAGTGAATGGATCTGCCTCCAGCTTAGGCAGCGCGCTACCATCGTGGAAGCCTATATCTCTCGATACGATCCATCCAGAAGGACGATACATGCTCGACGGCGTTTCCATGGACCAGCTGCGCACTTTCATCGCGGCGGCCGACGAGGGCAGCTTCTCGGCCGCGGGGCGGAAGCTGCGCCGCGCGCAATCGGTCGTGAGCCAGACCCTGGCCAACCTGGAGGCGCAGATCGAGGTGCAGCTGTTCGACCGCAGCAGCCGCTATCCGCGGCTCACCGAGCCAGGCCGCACGCTGCTGGCCGAGGCGCGCATCGTGGTCAACGGCATGAACGGCTTCAAGGCACGGGCGCGCACCATCGCCGAAGGGCTGGAGCCCGAGCTGTCGGTGGTGGTGGACGTGATGTACCCGATGGCCTCGCTCACGGTGGGGGTGGGGTTGCTGCGCGCAGCGTTTCCGCACACGCCGCTGCGGCTCTACGTGGAGGCGCTGGGCGCGGTGGTGCAGCCTGTGGTCGACGGCGTCTGCCGCATCGGCATCATCGGCACCCTGCCCGTGGTGCCTGCGGGCTTCGATGCCGAGAAGCTGCTCGACGTGCCCATGGTCACGGTGGTCGCACCGATCCACCAGCTCGCGTCGCGCCGGCGCCCGATCCCGCCTCGCGAGCTCGAGCAGCATGTGCAGCTGGTGCTGGCAGACCGCAGTGCGATCAGCGAGGGCCAGGACTTCGGCGTGTTCTCGCCGTTGACCTGGCGCCTGGCCGACCTGGGTGCCAAGCACGCCTTCCTGCGCGCGGGCTTCGGCTGGGGCCACATGCCGCTGGCCATGGTGCGCGACGAGATCGCCTCCGGCGAGCTGGTGCAGATCCAGCTCGAGCACTACCTGCCGCAGATGCCGGCGCTGCCGATGTTCGCGATCTACCGCAAGGACGCTCCGCCCGGGCCGGCGGGGCGCTGGCTGCTGGACCAGCTCAAGGACGGGTGAGCCGGGAACGGGCGGGCGAGCGCGCAGTCTCGCGCCCGGGTCCCGCCTGCGCGGACAGCAACCTGGCCAGGTACGGGGCGGTCCGGCTCGATGCCACCTGCGCGAGTTCCGCCGGAGTGCCGGCAGCCACGACCCGCCCGCCTTCGTCGCCCGCGCCGGGACCCATGTCGATCACCCAGTCGCTGGCGGCGACGACGCGCATTTCGTGCTCGACGACGATCACCGTGTTGCCGGCATCCACCAGCTTGTCGAGCTGCGCCATCAGCTTGTCCACATCGGCCGGATGCAGGCCGGTGGTCGGCTCGTCCAGCACATAGAGCGTGTCGCCGCGCTGCGCGCGCTGCAGCTCGGTCGCGAGCTTGATGCGCTGCGCCTCGCCGCCCGACAGCTCGGTAGCGGGCTGCCCGAGGCGCAGGTAGCCCAGGCCAATGGCCTGCAGCAGCCGCAGCGGCCGCTCCACCGCCGCCTCCTCGACGAAGAAGTCGGCGGCCTGGTCCACTGTCATTCCGAGCACTTCGGCGATGTTCCTGTCGCGCCAGGTGATCTTGAGCGTCTGCTCGTTGTAGCGCGTGCCATGGCAGCTCGGGCAGGGCGCGTACACGCTGGGCATGAAGAGCAGCTCGACGCTGACGAAGCCTTCGCCTTCGCAGGTCTGGCAGCGGCCCTTGGGCACGTTGAAGGAGAAGCGCCCGGCATCGTAGCGGCGCGCACGTGCGGCACGGGTCGCCGCGAAGAGCTTGCGCACCGCGTCGAAGAGCCCGGTGTAGGTGGCCAGGTTGGAGCGCGGCGTGCGGCCGATCGGCTTCTGGTCCACGCGCACCAGCCGCCGGATCGCATCGATGCCGCTGGCGATACGGCCGGCGGCGATGCCGGCGGCAGCGGGCGCGAGCTCGTCGCCCTCCTCCTCGTCGGGCGGCGGCTCGTGGCCCAGGTGGCCGGAGACGAGCTCCACCAGTGCCTGGCTCACGAGGCTGGACTTGCCCGAGCCGGAGACGCCGGTGACGGCGGTGAAGGCCCCGATCGGGAAGCGCGCGTCCACCCGATGCAGGTTGTTGCAGGTGATGCCCTCGAGCGCCAGCCATCCACGCGGCGCGCGGGGCTGACGCGAACGCAAGTCGGGCCCGGCAAAGAGATAGCGCGCCGTATGCGACGCCGCCACCGCGCGCAAGCCCTCCGGCGGACCGCTGTACAGCACCTGCCCACCCTGCTCGCCGGCATCGGGGCCGACATCGACGAGCCAGTCCGCATGGCGCATCACGTCCAGGTCGTGCTCGACCACGAAGATCGAGTTGCCCGACGCCTTCAGCCGGTCGAGCGCGACGCGCAGGGACTCGCCATCCGCCGGATGCAGGCCCGCCGAGGGCTCGTCGAGCACGTACACCACGCCGAACAGGTTGGAACGGATCTGCGTGGCCAGGCGCAGGCGCTGCAGCTCGCCGGGCGAGAGCGTGGGCGTGCTGCGGTCCAGCGAGAGGTAGCCCAGGCCGAGGTCGCGCAGCGTGTTCACGCGTTCGAGCACGTCGTGCGCGATGCGCTGCGCGGCGATGCGTTTTTCCTCCGAGAGGTTGGGCGTGCGGCGCACGTCGGGCGCCGCCTGGTGCGAGGCACCGCCGGCCGCGACGCGGCGCGCGGTGTCACGGCGCGAGTCGGCCCGGCTGAGCACGGCCTGCTCGTCCTGCCGCTGCACCAGCCTGCCCTGGGCCGCGGGTTCCAGCACGGTCGCAAGCTGGGCCAGCGGCATGTGCGAGAGCTCGCCGATGTCGTGGCCTGCGAAGGTGACCGCCAGCGCCTCGGGCTTGAGGCGCTTGCCGTGGCAGGCGGGGCAGACGCTTCCGACCATGAAGCGCGCCACGCGCTTCTTCATCAGCGCGCTCTGCGTGGTCGCGAAGGTGTGGAGCACGTACTTGCGCGCGCCCATGAAGGTGCCCTGGTAGCTGGGTTCCATCCGGCTGCGCAGCGCAGCGCGCGTCTCCGCCGGGGTGAAGCCTGCGTACACGGGCACGGTCGGCTGTTCTTCGGTGAAGAGGATCCAGTCGCGCGTCTTCTTCGGCAGCTCGCGCCACGGCTTGTCGACGTCGTAGCCCAGCGTCACGAGGATGTCGCGCAAGTTCTGCCCGTGCCACGCCGGCGGCCAGGCAGCGATGGCACGCTCGCGAATGCTCAGCGAATCGTCCGGCACCATCGACTTCTCGGTGACTTCGTAGACCCGGCCGAGGCCATGGCAGGCCGGGCAGGCACCCTGGGCCGTGTTGGGCGAGAAGTCTTCCGCATAGAGCATCGGCTGCCTGGGCGGATAGCTGCCGGCGCGCGAATAGAGCATGCGCAGGAGGTTCGACAGCGTGCTCACGCTGCCGACCGAGGAACGCGCGCTCGGCGTGCCGCGCTGCTGCTGCAGCGCCACCGCCGGCGGCAGTCCGTCGATGGCGTCCACCGCAGGCGCGCCGACCTGTTCGATGAGGCGCCGCGCATAGGGCGCCACAGATTCCAGGTAGCGCCGCTGCGCCTCCGCGAAGATCGTCCCGAAGGCCAGCGAGGACTTGCCGGAACCCGACACGCCGCTGAAGACCACCAGCGCATCGCGCGGGATGTCGACGTCGACATCGCGAAGGTTGTGCTCGCGGGCGCCGCGGACGCGGACGAAGCGATCACGTGCGGGCACGCCCGGTGGCGGCGTCTTGTCGGGGTTCTTCACTGCTTCTGTCTCTCACCAGGGGATGGGCGGAGTGCCAGGGTGGCGCGCTCCGCGTTCACGGCGCGCGGTCCTTGGGCCTGAAGCCGGGTCGGACGGGTTCGCGGTCGCGCGCCGACGCTGGTGCCGGCATCAGCCGCCTACCCCGTCCGGTGGCAGGCCGCGCGGATGATGCGGTCGATGGGATTGGGCTCCATGTCGATGAAGAGCATCGGCCGGGGGTTGTTCGAATAGTCGGTTGTCTTGTGGGGCTCGCCCCGCCACAACGGCGCCATGAAGAAGCGCGCGAATCGGTACTCTGCCTTCTTCGCCCGGCAATCGAAGGCGACGCGGGCGTCGTAGGAGCGGTAGGGCACGCCCTCCCAGTTGGCGCGGTCCCGCGACCGGCTCACGCGCAGGTTCATGATCCGGCGCTCACCCGTGCTCGCGATCGCTACGGGATCGACCTGAACCGTGTCGACCTCCGGTTCCTCCGGATTGCCCGTGACCGTCAACCATGCGGCCTGGGTCGAGACGCTGAAGCCGAGCAAACCGAAGCACGCGAACCACCATCTCACGCAAGCATCCTTCCGGGCAAAACGCCGATTCTAGTAAGGCTCCATCGACCTGTAGGCCGGCGCCGCCCCTTTCGCGGCGGCGTCGTCCTACCCGTCGCGCCCCGGGCCGGATGCATGACCCCTGGGCACTCAGTCGCGTGGCCGCGACGGGCAACCAAGCCAAGGGGACATCATGCGAGAAGACGACCGGGCGTACGGATGGATGAAGACATGGGCCTGCGCGGCCTGCATCGTCGCAGCCGGCGGCCTCGCGGCCTGCGGTGGTGGCGGTGGTGGTGGCGGACATGGCGGCGGCTTTGTCCCGCCTCCTCCAAACCAGACCAAGCTGAGCTGCGACGACTCGATCAAGACCGCCTTCAAGCCGGATGCCGACACCAGCGTGCTGCTGGTCAAGTCCTTCAAGACTGGCGATCCGCTGGTGCTGACCGGCACGCCCACGCCGTCCACGCCCACTGCCACCACCGATGTCTGCGTGGTGAAGCTGCTGGTGGGGCCGGGCAACCCGGGCCCTGCGGGCGCGCCCTCGACTTCGCCCGGCATCGGCATCGAGGTATGGCTGCCCACCGAAGCCAAGTGGAACCGCCGGGTGCATGTGAAGGGCGGCGGCGGCTGGGCCGGCGGCGCGCACACCTCGTTGACGGCGCTGGCCGGCCTCTCGGGCGGCAGTGCCGGCGCGCCGGCCCAGACCGCCATGGTGGAAGGCGCGGTCTCGGCCAGCACCGACACCGGCCACGCCAATACGGCCAACGGCGGCTCCTTCGCCATGAAGCCGGACGGCACCGTGAACGGGCCGCTGTGGAACGATTTCGCGCAGCGCGGCATCCATGAGATGGCGGTCAAGACCAAGGCGCTGGCCACCGCCTTCTACGGCACCGCGCCGAGGTACTCCTACTGGAACGGCTTCTCCACCGGCGGCCGGCAGGGCCACATGGAGGCGCAGGCAAACCCGGGCGACTTCGACGGCATCCTGGCCGGCGCGCCGGCCATCAACTGGACAAAGTTCATCACCGCCGAGCTGTACCCGCAGATCGTCTACCAGCGCGACCTGGCCGGCGTGCCGCTCACGGCGGCGCAGCTGACGCTGATGGGCAATGCCGCCATCGACGCCTGCGACGTGGTGAACAACCAGCACCTGGGCTACATCCCCGATCCCTCGCAATGCCGCTACGACCCGCAGCTGGACGCCGCCGTGCTGTGCCCGAGCAGCGGCGGCACGGGGCCGGCCGGCAGTTGCGTCACCGCCGCGCAGGCGCTGGCGATGAACAAGATCTGGTACGGGCAGACCAGCGACGGCTCGGTGCCCTCGCCGTCGGCGGACAACGGCTTCGCGACCTCGCCGGCAACCGCGGCCAACCAGCGCTGGTACGGACTGACGCGCGGCACCAACCCGGCAGGGCTGGCCGGCCCGACGCCCTTCACCATCGCAACGGACATGGTGGCGCTGGAGCTGCAGGACCCGACCTGGGCCACGCCCTCCTTCATCAATGCGACCGGGAATGGCGCGGATCGGTGGAAGACGCTGTCCTATGCGAACCTCTCCAATGCCTTCGACCAGGGCGTCGCGCTGCAGCCGGCCTTTGCCAACATCAACACCGACGACCCGGACATCGATCGCTTCGCCGCGCGCGGCGGCAAGATGCTGGTCTACCACGGCCTCGCCGACACGCTGATCCCGCCGCAGGGCACCGTGAACTACTACACACGCCTGGCTTCGCGGGCCGGCGGCGATTCGGTAGCGCGCAACTTCTACCGGCTGTTCCTGATCCCGGCCATGGGCCACGGCTTCAGCAACGGCACCACCAACCCCGCCGCGAACCCTCCGCTGCCGACCAATGCGCAGCTCTACCTGGCGCTCACGCTGTGGGTGGAAGAAGGCAATTCGCCCGAGCGCATCGACATCTCGGCGCCGGCCAGCGGCAGCGCGCCGGCCAGTTCACGGCCGATCTGCATGTATCCGACCAAGGCCACGCTCACCGGCGGCGATCCCCGCCTGGCGAGCTCGTACGTCTGCTCCTGATGGGAATCCAGCGGCGCCTTCGGCCTATGCCGGACGATTTGTTGCGTCCAGTGGCGACTAATGCCACAGTTCGGTTGCCTTCTCCTCTGCGGGGAGGGCCTTCCCACCCCTTTTTTGCGCGACCATTGCAGCCATCCCAGCAATCAGCACGCCCTGCGAGCACTTTCATGGCCAACACCACCGTCGCGCAATCGCCCGCCACCGCCGCCCGGCGCGCTCCGAGGCTGGTTTTCCGTCCGGCCAATGCGCGCCGTCCGTTCCGCCGCGGCGACCTGGCCCTGCATGCCGGCTCGATCGTCGTCGTCTGCATGTCGGAGCTTGACCATGGCGACCTCGATGCCGAACTGCCGGTGCGCACCACGCGCGGCGTCGTCGGCAACGCGCGCGCCAGCAGCCTGCGGCTGCTGGCAGGCGTGGACACGCAGGAATTCGGCCCCGGCTACCACGACCTGCTCAAGTTCATCGCCGACGCCGCGGCAGCTCGCTGATTCAAGCGGCGGCGGCGCCGATCAATCGGCCTTGATGTCGGCCGCCTTGATCACCTTCGACCATTTCGCCAGTTCCTGGTCGACGAACTTGCCCAGCGCGGGCGGATCCATGTAGACGGCGAAGGCGCCCTGGTCGTCCACCTTCTTGCGGAAGCCCTCGCTCTCGACGATCTTGCGGATTTCGGCGCTGAGCTTGGCCACCACCTCCGGCGGTGTCTTTGCCGGCGCGAACACCGCGAACCACGAATCCACCTCGTAGCCCGGCAGCCCGGCCTCGGCCGAGGTCGGCACATTGGGCATCGACGGATGGCGCTGGGAGCCGGTATAGGCCAGCGCCTTGAGCTTGCCGCTTGCGATGTGGCCGATCACCGAGGGCGGCGTGGTAATGAACATGTCGACGCTGCCCGCGATCAGGTCGTTGATCGCCGGGCCCGACCCCTTGTAGGGCACGTGGGTCATCGGCTGCCTGGCCTGTCGCGACAGCAGTTCGCCCGCGATGTGCTGGATAGAGCCGTTGCCGGACGACGCGTAGTTGAGGCCGCCATCGCCCTTCTTCCTGCCGTGCTCGACGAGCTCATTCATCGAGTTCACCGGCAGCTTGCCGCTGACCGCCACCACGTGCGGCGCGCGCATCACCAGCGCGACCGGCACGAAGTCCTTGGTCGGGTTCCACTTGATCTGCTGGAACAGCGCAGGGTTGCCCACGTGGTAGCCCGAGTACTGCATGAGCAGCGTGTAGCCGTCCGGCGCGGCGCGGGCCACGGCCTCGGTGCCGATGTTGCCGCTGGCGCCGGGCTTGTTGTCGACCACCACCGGCTGGCCCAATGCGCGTGCCAGCGGATCGGCGACCATGCGCGCCATGATGTCGGTGGAACCGGCTGGCGCGGTGGGGACGATGAAGGTGATGGGCTTCGAGGGAAAGGCGTCGGCGTGCGAAGCCGTCACGGTGAATGCGGCGCAGGCCGCGAGCAGGCAGGGGGCGAGTTTCATATCTGTCTCCTTTTCAAATGTGGGTCGGGGGTGCTCAGGCCTTCAACTCCGAGATCTCGACGAGGTTGAGATCCGGGTCGCGCACGTAGACCGAGCGGATGCGCGAGACCGCGCCGGTGCGCATCACGGGGCCCTGGATGATGGGCACCTGCTTTTCGGCGAGGCGCGCGATCACCTCGTCGAGCGGCACGGCGGCGATGAAGCACAGGTCCAGCGCGCCGGGCATCGGGACCTGCGCCTTGGGCTCGAACTCCTGGCCCTTCACGTGCAGGTTGATCTTCTGGTTGCCGAATCGGAACGCCTTGCGGCCCTCGCCGAAGGTCTCGAGCGTCATGCCCATGACCTCGACGTAGAAGCGCACGCAGGCGGACTCGTCGGCGGTGGTGAGCACCAGGTGGTCCAGGTGGTCGATCATGTCTGCAGCTCCTTTGTGCCTTGGTCGCGCGCCTTCGCACGCAGGGCGATCTCCGCGAAATCGGCCGGCGGCGCGTGGCGCGTGAGCCGATGGCCGGCGCGGGAGACCTGGGCCGGGAGCGCGTGCTGCACCAGCGCTTCGAGCCGTGCCGCCGCGCCGACCAGGCCATCGAGGTCCATGCCCGTGTCGTAGCCCATGCACTGCAGCATGTGGACCACGTCCTCGGTCGCAACATTGCCGGTCGCGCCGGGCGCATAGGGGCAGCCGCCGATGCCGCCGAGCGACATGTCGAGGCGGCGCACGCCCGACTCGACCGCCGCCACCGTGTTGACCAGGCCCATGGCGCGCGTGTTGTGGAAATGCGCGGTGAAGTCGAGCGCGGGAAAACGCGCGAGCGCACTTGCGCAGACCTGCTGCACCTGCGTGGGATAGGCCATGCCCGTGGTGTCGCACAGCGTGATGCCGTTGACGCCCTGCCCGGCGAAGCGCTCGATCCAGCCCAGCACGCCATCGAGCGGCACCTCGCCCTCCATCGGACAGCCGAACACGCACGACAGCGAGACGTTCACCGGCACCGCAGCCTGGCGCGCCAGCGCGATCACCTCGGCCAATTGGGCGAGGGACTGCGCGCGGGTCATGCGCAGGTTGGCCAGGTTGTGGGTCTCGCTGGCAGACATCACGACGTTGAACTCGTCGACGCGGCTGTCGAGCGCCCGCTCGCCGCCGCGCAGGTTGGGCACGAGCGCCGTGTAGACCACGCCGGGGCGGCGTGCGATGCGCCCCATGACCTCTTCGCCGTCACGCAGGGCCGGGATGGCCTTCGCGGAAGTGAAGGAGGTCACTTCGATCTTCGCGTAGCCGAGGCTGCTCAGGCAGTCGATCATCGCGATCTTGTCGTCCGTGGGGATGAAGCGGCTTTCCATCTGGAAGCCGTCTCGGGTGGCGACCTCGTTGATGAGCAGGCGCGTGCCGTTGCCGGTGTCCATGTCGAATTCCTTTCAGGGTGTGCGCACGGGCCAGCCGGCGCCGGGCCGCAGTTGATCGTCGTGCTCGCCCAGGCGCGGCGCCGGATGCGCGATGCGCCCCGGCGTGGCGCTGAGCTTGGGCACGATGCCGGGCACCTTGAGCGTGCGGCCGTCGGAGGTCGGCGCCTCGATGATCATTTCGCGCGCGAGGTATTGGGGGTCGCGGGCAATGTCGGCCACCGTGTAGATGCGCCCGACGGGCACACCGGCGGCGTCGAGCGCGGCAAGCACCTCGTCGCGGCTGCGCTGCACGGTCCACGCCTCGATCGCGGCATCGAGCATCTCGACCTGCTGCACCCGGCCGTCGTTGTGGCGCAGCGCCGGGTCGTTCTCGAGGTCGGGCCGCTCGATCGCGCGCATCAGCCGCCGGAAGATGCTGTCGCCGTTGCCCGCCACCAGCACATAGTGGCCGTCGTTGCAGCGGTAGGCGTTGGTGGGCGCGATGCCCGGCAGCGCGCTGCCTGCACGTTCGCGCACCGCGCCGAAGGCGTCGTACTCGGGCACCAGGCTCTCCATCACGTTGAAGACCGACTCGTACAGCGCCACGTCGATGAACTGGCCTTCGCCGCCGTGGGCCGCGCGGTGGTAGAGCGCCATCAGCACGCCGATCACGCCGTGCAGCGCCGAGAGTGTGTCGCCCAGCGAGACGCCGACCCGCACCGGCACGCGGCCCGGCTCGCCGCTGAGGTAGCGCAGCCCGCCCATCGATTCGCCGAGCACGCCGAAGCCGGGCTTGTCGCGGTAGGGCCCGGTCTGCCCGTAGCCCGAGATGCGCAGCATCACCAGTTTCGGGTTGAGCGCATGCAGCTGCTCCCAGCCCAGGCCCCAGGCCTCCAGCGTGCCGGGCTTGAAGTTCTCGATCAGCACGTCGGCCTCGAGCGCCAGGGCGCGCACCGCCTCCTGGCCCTCGGCGCAGCGCAGGTCCAGGCAGACCGAGCGCTTGTTGCGCGACTGCACTTCCCACCACACGGAGGTGCCGTCGCGCAGCATGCGCCACTTGCGCAGCGGATCGCCGACCTCGGCCGGCTCGACCTTGATCACGTCGGCGCCGAACTCGGCCAGGGTCTTGCCGGCGAAAGGGCCGGCGATGAGCTGGCCGAGCTCCAGGACCTTGAGGCCTTCGAGTGCGTTCATGGCGTTGTGTTGTCTCTTGAATGGAATGGCCTCGACTGTAGGAAACGCGCACCGGCAGCGGAATTGCTTTGACGGCACCAGGCCTTCGCAGAATGCGAAGGCCCTCTCTAGAATCTCGCCCATGGCCCGCACCATCAACCCGGCCCGCGTCGATTTCGTCACCCTGCGCCTGTTCTGCGCGGTGGCGCGGACAGGCAGCATCACCAAGGGCGCGGAGGCCTGTCACCTGGCGCTCTCAGCCGCGAGCCGGCGGCTTTCGGAGTTCGAGAGCGCCACGGGCTCGAAGCTGCTGGAGCGCAGCGCCCAGGGCATCGCCCTGACACCGGCCGGCCATGTGGCCATGCAGCACGCGATGCGGCTCTTCCAGGGCTTCGAGCAGTTCAGCAGCGAGCTGGGCGACTACGCGAGCGGCGTACGCGGCCATGTGCGGCTGTGGGCCAACATGTCGGCGCTCACCGAGTTCCTGCCCACGGCACTCGCGACCTTCCTGGAGCGGCATCCCGACATCCGCGTCGAGGTCGAGGAGCAGCTGAGCGGCGACATCGTGCGCGCCCTCGTCGACGGACTGGCCGATGTGGGCGTGTTCGCCGAGAACACGCCCGCCTACGGCCTGGACATCGCGCCGTTCCAGACCGATGAGCTGGTGGTGCTGTGCGCGCGGCAGCATCCGTTGGCGCGCCTGAAGCGGGTGGACTTCAAGACCTGCCTGGCCTACGAGTTCGTGGGCCTGAATCGCAGCAGTTCGCTGCTCGAGCTGACCTCGCGCGCCGCGGAGCAGGCCGGCATCCCGATGCGGCTGCGCGTGCAGGTGCGCAGCTTCGACGCGATGTGCCACATGATCGCGGCGGGCCTGGGCATCGGGGTGGTGCCGCTCGCGGCCTGCTCGTCGCAGGTCAGCGTGCTGGACCTGCGCGTCCTGAGGCTGAAGGATGCGTGGGCGACGCGGCGGCTGCTCATGGCGACGAAGACGGGGGAGAACCTGTCGGCGGCAGCGGGGTTGCTGGTGAAGCACCTGGCGGGGTTGTCGGAGACCGACAAAGGCACCGGTCGCGGGTGAGCTTTCGCACTGGTGTGTGCCTTCCGATGGGGCGGCGGGTTGCGAATGAATTCTCGCTTTTTGTAGCAGCAGCCTGACGACGCCAGTGGCCGTTCCTAGCATTTGCCGATTCCCGGCTTCACGCGCTGCGGCCTGAGCGTCCGGTCCGTGTACGGGAAAGATGGCACACCCGCCTGCGCGATATGCCTGCCCCCGTGCGACCGCGCATGGTCGTCGAACGCCCCCTTGGACATCCCTCATGAACAGAACACACCGAAGTCTTTGGAACTCCGCGCTAGGCTCCTGGGTTGCCGCTCCCGAGAACGCCCATGCGCGAGGCAAGCGCAGCGGCATCGCGCGGGCTTCGGCGCTGACGGCCGCCATCTTGTGCGGCGGTATGCCTGCTGCCTATGCGTGCACCGCAAGCAACACGACCGAACTGGCAGCTTGCATTGAGGGGGTCGACACGGTCATCGATCTGACCGCGTCCATCGCGCTGAGTACGCACCTGCCGGTGGTGGAGCGCAGCGTCACCATCAACGGCCATGGCTTCACGCTCGACGGCGCCGGGCAATTCCGGGGCTTCTTCATCGGCTCGGGCGCCACCACTGTCAACGAGCTGACCATGCAGAACCTGCGCGCCCAGGGAGGGCACGGTGGAATGGATTACACGCCAGGTGGTGGCGGCATGGGCGCGGGTGGTGCCGTGTTCGTGGCCACCGGAGCGGGCGCCAGCTTGAACGACGTGACCATCATTGCCAGCCAGGCGGTCGGCGGGACCGGCGGCGGCCATCTGACCAGTGGCTTCGCCGGCAGCGGCGGTGGCGGCGGAATGGGCGGCAATGGAGGTCGATTCGTCCAGGGCGTCGACAACGGATTCGGCCGGGGCGGCGGGGGCCTGTTCGAAGATGGGGGCGTCGGTTCGGCGCTCACCGGCGGCGGCGATGGCGGGGGACCGAACGCCGGCCAAGGTGGCAGTGGAGAAGCCGGTAGTGACGGCGGGGCGTATACCGGGGGCGGCGGCGGCGGCGGCATCACCCGTCTCGGCGGTCGCGGCGGGAACGGCGGCCTGGGTGGTGGCGGAGGAGGCAGCAGCGATGTTTTCGATGCCGCTGGGGGAGCTGGAGGCTTTGGAGGTGGCGGTGGCGGAGGTCGCGGCAGTGGCGGGGCCGCCGGCTTTGGCGGTGGAGGCGGGGCGGGGGGTTTCATTGCGGGCGGG
>NZ_LMTS01000055.1 GCF_001541225.1 Variovorax sp. WDL1
CCTGCCAGCCGCCGGGCGGATGCCCGGTGCAGCCCACCAACGGCATCAACATCGAGTTCGGCGGCAGTTTTGCGATGGAAGGCAAGCCTTTCAACATTCGTAGCGCAAACGTGCCCTGATTTGCCGAGATCTGGCGTCAGTTGAATGAAAGAGCCCGCCTTGTGCGGGCTTTTTTTGCGCGCATCGCCGGGTCTTCAATCGCGTTGTCCTACACGCCGAAGGCAAGAAGTTCGCTTCCGTTTGGTTCCAGATTCGTGTTGGAAGCGTTAGCAAGCACAACGTTAGTAACACGTGCCCAGGGAGCCGAATACACATAGGAAAGGAAGTGCAAGAACGGTTGCTCCAAGGAGGGTCGCCCCGGTACAAACCCCACCTTAATCAATCTAGGAGGGATTTGCTTGAAAGTCATCGACAAAAGCGCGCTTCTGCTTTTTGTTGCAGCCGGCGCACTCGCCGGATGCGGGGGCGGAGGCAGCAACTCCGGTGGCGGCTTTGCCGCTTTAGGGTCCGAGACGTTACCGACAAGTGCGTCTGCCACCGACACCGGACCGGCCGAATCATCTGCCGCAACCAAGGAAGCGGCTCCCATCAGCAAGCTCGATGCCAGTTGGGTCAAGATCGCGAATGAGGGTCAGACCTTCACGCTGGCTTCCGCGACCGTCGTTCAATATGGTGCAAACGACACCTACGCCAACAGGTCGCTGTCCGGTTCGGTAGCCTGCGGCAACGGGACCTTTGGCGATCCGCTGCCCTACGTGGCGAAGGCTTGCTACGTCCAGAGCGCGACAGCCCCGGCACCCGCACCCGCACCCGCTCCCGCCCCAGCGCCCGTCGCCGGCACGCGGCTGGCAGGCGAGGGCTCGTCCTTCACGGTAGCGTCCGCGACGCAAGTGCAGTACGGCGCCAACGACAAGTGGGTTCAGAAGACGGTGAGCGGCAGCGCCAACTGCACGAACGAATCCTTCGGCAGCGACCCGGCGCCCTTCGTCGTCAAGGCCTGCTATTCACTCGGTGCGGCAACCGCACCTGCACCTGCACCGGCACCTGCACCGGCACCGGCACCGGCACCGGCACCGGCACCGGCCGCCCCTGCGCCCGCTCCGGCCCCGGCTCCCGCCGTCTCCGGCGACGTGGTCGACAGCGCCGGCAACCTGCAGGCGAGCGCGTACCGCGCCATGGCACCGCTTCTTTCCAAGGCAGAAGGCATTGCCTACCGCTACGGCAACGCCCCGGTGGTGAACAACAGCGGCATCTCGACGCTGCACCAGCGCGGCGACCAGACCATGAGCTACCACGCCGGCACCTGGCAGGTC
>NZ_LMTS01000131.1 GCF_001541225.1 Variovorax sp. WDL1
AGCAACCAGCATCTCAGCGGAGCCTTCGATTATGACACAGGATTTGCCCAATCCGCAATCGAGTTCAACATTTCGAGTCCACCCCAACGTAACGCTCAACCCTCCTACTGCCGCGCCGTCCTGGTATTCGGCGGCAGGGCCTGCGGCCAGCTGGCGCGAAATGGATTGATATCCAGACCGCCGCGCCGGGTGTAGCGTGCATAGACAGCCAGTTTAGTCGGTTGGCAGCGGCGCCAGATGTCCAAGAACATGCGCTCGGCGCAGGGCTCATGAAATTCATTGTGATTGCGGAAGCTCACGATGTAGGCCAACAGGCCTGCCTGTTCGATTGGTGGCCCGCTATAACGGACTTGGACGCTGCCCCAATCTGGCTGCCCGGTCACCAGGCAGTTGCTCTTGAGAAGGCGACTGCAGAGCGTTTCCGTGACCGGTCCCTGCGTCGCATCGCTGGACAGCAACTCCGGCGCGGGCTCGTAGTGCGTGCACTCGATGTCAAGGCGATCGAGATCGAGGCCATCGAGCTCGTTCACCTGTTCGCGACCGAACAAATCGGGCGCAAGCAGCTTTACTCCGATGCCGGCGGTCCGATCGCTGCCTCGCCACAACGCCTCACCCAGGTCGACGCGCAGGCGCTCACGCACGGCGTCGACGTCCGCAAAGACCGTGCTGTTGAAGCTGTTGAGATAAAGCTTGAAGGACTTGCTCTCGACGATGTTGGGCGTCTCGCAAGGCACCGTGAAGTGCGCGATCGCTAGCTGCGGCTTGCCGCGGGGGTTGAGCCAGCTGAGCTCGAAGGCTGTCCAGAGATCCGCACCGAAGAAGGGCAGCGGCTGGCTCGCGATGCCCATAGCTTCGCGCTGCGTGGCGCGCGGAATCGGAAACAGAAGGCCAGGCTCGTAGCGATCGACGTAGGCCGAGGCTCGCCCCAACTGCGATTGCTCAGGTGTGTTGTCGAGGCTCATACACGCTTCTCGGCGGTCTGCATAAAGGGAATGATGTGTTGCAGCAGGATATCGCACACCGGTGGAGCACCCCGAGCGCATCGTCGGCCATGTCCTGGAGCGAATAGACCGAATGGACCGGCAGGCCCAGGCGATGCCGGACGCTCTGCCAGGCCAGGTTGCCCGCGCCGGCGTGGTCGAAGCCCTGGCTCAGGCCGATATCCCGGTTGTCGTGGCGCACGACCCGGAAACCGGCGTCAACCAGAGTCCGCACAAATTCGTCGGGCCAGGCGATGAGCTGCATGCCCAGGCCCATGATCAGGAGCACCGCCGGTCGGCCTTCGCCACCGCTGTCCTCGACCTCGATCTGGATGCAGTTGGCTGCGAGTTTCATGACGTTGGCCAGCCTCTTGAAGGCAGACGCAGTGCCTCTAGCGAAACTCGCGCTCGCGCAACCACTTGGTCGCCACCCATTTCTCACCCTCCAGCACTGGGGCACCCCCATGCAAAGTGTGCGTTGCCGGATCCGGCCGCTCATAACTAAAGAAGACGCCGGTGCCACGTTTGGGCGCGACTTCGAGCCCCACATCGGGAAAGGTGGTCGCACCGCCGAGTCCGGGCTCCTGCAGGTACATGACCAGCGTGGCCACGCGCTGGCCGCCACGGCGCAGGATGGTGGGAGTGCCGGGCTCGCCAGGGTCGAAATAGTCGTAGTGCGGCCGGTATTGAGCGCCAGGCGAGTAGCGCAGGACCTGCAGGCCCTCGCCGAACTCCAGCGGCCAACGCAGAAGCAACGCGATGCGCTGCTCCAGGCGCGCGACGATAGGATTCTCTCCACGCTCGAAGAACATGCCGTCGCTGGTGCGATCGACGTTGAGTGCTTCGCCGCCTGTCTGAGTCTCCACGGTGAGGGACCGCGCGAGCCGCTGCCGCGCCGTCTGGATCAGGCCCTCGCATTCGTCGTCCGACAGCAGGTCGCCAAACACGACTACCCGGGGATGGCGCAGCGTCTGGAGTACCTGGACGCGGCGATCGCCCGCATCAATGTACAGCGGCGCGTTAGATAGATCCGGCCCCGGCATTGAGGCCCGCGCCACAGGGGTGGTTGCGAGCCCTGCAGTCTGAGCTTCGACCTCTGAGAGGGCCGCGTCCGCTGCATCGGCATGCCAGCCCGCATCGCGCATCGAGGCGCGCAGGCTGGAGATGGAATGCCCAGCAGCGAGCTGGGTGACAACCCATTCCCGCAGTTCGGGACTGATGGCTTGACTCGTCACGCTGATCTCCTTCGAAATACGAAACGCTCCGGCGCCGAGGCCTGCGCGTCGAAGATATATCCTTCGAGATCGAACTTCTCCAGCGCCCTGGGCGTGGAGGCCTTGTGCAGCACGGCCCAACGCGCCATCATGCCGCGGGCGCGCTTGGCGAAGAAGCTGATGACCTTGAACTTGCCGTTCTTCCATTCCTCGAACACGCACTCCACGACACGCGCCTCCAGCACCTTCAGGTCGACCGACCTGAAATATTCCTGCGAGGCCAGGTTGATCACCACCGGCGTGCGATCCCCCGCCAGCCGCTGGTTGAGGTATTCGGCAATGCGCGCGTTCCAGAAGGCGTAGAGATCCTTGCCGTGCCTGTTGGCCAACTGCGTGCCCATCTCGAGCCGATAAGGCTGGAGCCGGTCCAGCGGACGCAGCACGCCATAGAGACCGCTCAGGATGCAGATATGCTCCTGCGCCCATCCGAGCTGTGCCGCGCTCAGCGTCTTTGCGTCGAGCCCGCCGTAGACATCGCCATCGAAGGCCAGCGCCGCCTGCTTCGCATTGTGGGCCGTGCCCCTGGACGCCCAGGCCGCGTAACGCGTCACGTTGAGCGCCGAAAGTTTGTCGGACAGGTGCATGAGCTCGGCAACTTGCTGCGGCGACTTCCCGCGCAGGATCTTGATGAGTTCTGCCGCGGGGCCTCGGGGCCCCTCGAAGTGCGGCTGGGTGGCAGGGAGGGTGCCGGGCACAGGGGTTTCGTAATCGAGCGACTTGGCCGGGGAGAGCAAAAACAGCATCCGCGAATTATCCGGCGGCGCCGAAGCGAGGCGGTGCGAAGGGAGTTGGAGCCATTCTTGCCGCCGCCGGTGCCTGCGTCGCGCGCAAGGCAACGGCTACGTCTGGAGCCCAGTCGCTCCGAGCAGGCGTGCCTGAACTCCGCCGCTGGCCGCGCTCGAATAAAATCCTGGGCTTCCCCAACCCACCCGAACGGCATCCTGCTGGATGCCGTTTCCGTCTTTGCACCCCATGAGCGACACCTTGTCTCAGCCCGGCCTCGAGAGCCTGTCCAAATCCTTCGAACCCGCCGCCCTCGAGGCGCACTGGGGCCCCGAGTGGGAGCGGCGCGGCTACGCGAGAGCAGGCGCGCGCGGTACGGGCCAGCCCAAGGAGGGCGCAGCGTCCTTCGCGATCCAGCTGCCGCCGCCGAATGTCACAGGCACACTGCATATGGGCCATGCGTTCAACCAGACGATCATGGACAGCCTGACGCGCTACCACCGCATGAAGGGCGACAACACGCTGTGGGTGCCGGGAACCGACCACGCGGGCATCGCGACCCAGATCGTGGTCGAGCGCCAGTTGCAGGAACAGAAGATCAGCCGCCACGACCTGGGCCGCAAGAACTTCGTGGCACGCGTGTGGGAGTGGAAGCAGAAGTCGGGCAATACCATCACCAACCAGATGCGCCGACTGGGCGATACGGTGGACTGGAGCCGCGAGTATTTCACGATGGACGAGAAGCTCTCGACCGTGGTGACCGACACCTTCGTGCGACTTTACGAGGAAGGCCTCATCTACCGCGGCAAGCGGCTGGTCAACTGGGATCCGGTGCTCAAGACCGCGGTGAGCGACCTCGAGGTCGAGAGCGAGGAGGAGGACGGCTTCCTCTGGCATATCACCTATCCGCTCGAGGACGGCGCCGGATCGCTGACCGTCGCGACCACTCGCCCTGAAACCATGCTGGGCGACGTTGCAGTCATGGTCCACCCGGAAGACGAGCGATACAAGGCGCTGATCGGCCGCAAGGTGAAGCTGCCGCTGGTCGACCGCCTGATCCCGGTGATCGCCGACAGCTATGTCGACAAGGAATTCGGCACCGGCGTGGTCAAGGTCACGCCCGCGCACGACCACAACGACTATGCAGTAGGCCAGCGCCATGGCCTGCCGGTCATCGGCGTGCTGACGCTGGACGCCACCATCAACGACAACGCGCCCGAGAAGTACCGCGGCCTCGATCGCTTCGACGCTCGCACGTCAGTGGTGGCCGATCTCAAGGCCCTTGGCATGCTGGTCGAGACCAAGCAGCACAAGCTCATGGTCCCGCGCTGCGCGCGCACCGGCGCCGTGGTCGAGCCGATGCTGACAGACCAATGGTTCGTCGCCATGACCAAGCCTGACGCCAACGGCCAGTCGATCGCGCAGAAAGCCATCGACGCCGTGCGCTCGGGAGAAGTGAGCTTCGTGCCCGAGAACTGGGTCAACACCTACAACCACTGGATGGCAAACATCCAGGACTGGACCATCTCGCGGCAGCTCTGGTGGGGCCACCAGATCCCCGCCTGGTACGACGCCGAAGGCAAGTTGTACGTCGCGCGCAGCGAAGCCGAGGCCCAGGCCCAGGCGCCCGGCAAGACGCTGGTGCGCGACGAGGACGTGCTCGACACCTGGTACTCCTCGGCCCTTGTGCCATTCTCCTCGCTCGGTTGGCCCGAGAAGACGCAGGACTACGACCTGTACCTGCCCTCGAGCGTCCTGGTCACCGGCTACGACATCATCTTCTTCTGGGTCGCCCGGATGATCATGATGACGAAGCACTTCACCGGTCGTGTCCCCTTCAGGCATGTCTACATTCACGGGCTGGTTCGCGATTCGCACGGCCACAAGATGAGCAAGTCCGAGGGCAATGTGCTCGACCCGGTGGATCTCATCGACGGCATCGCACTGCCGGAGCTGCTGGAGAAGCGCACCCAGGGCCTGCGGCGCCCAGAGACCGCGCCGGCCGTGCGCAAGAACACGCAGAAGGAATTCCCCGAAGGCATCCCCGCCTTCGGCGCCGACGCGCTGCGCTTCACCTTCGCGTCGCTCGCCTCGCTGGGCCGCAACATCAATTTCGACCCCAAGCGCTGCGAGGGCTATCGCAACTTCTGCAACAAGCTGTGGAACGCGACGCGTTTCGCGCTGATGAATTGCGAAGGCCAGGACTGCGGTCTGCGCGAGCACACCAAGGAGGAATGCGCTCCGGGCGGTCCGGCCCACGGCTACCTCAAGTTCAGCCAGGCCGACCGCTGGATCGCCTCGCAGCTGCAGCGCGTCGAGACTGAAGTCGCCAAGGGCTTCGAGGAATACAGGCTCGACAACGTCGCCAACGCGATCTATCAGTTCGCGTGGGACGAGTTCTGCGACTGGTATCTCGAAATCGCCAAGGTCCAGATCCAGCAGGGCGAACCCGCGCAGCAGCGCGCCACCCGCCGCACGCTGATCCGGACGCTCGAGGCGCTGCTGCGCCTCGCGCATCCGCTGATCCCTTTCATCACCGAGGAGCTCTGGCAAAAAGTGGCACCCGTGGCCGGCCGCCACGGCGAGTCCGTGATGATTGCACCGTATCCGCAAAGCCAGCCCGAGAAGATCGACGAGGCCGCCGAGGCTCATGTCGCACGGCTCAAATCGCTCGTCGATGCCTGCCGCACATTGCGTGGCGAAATGAACGTCTCGCCCGCCATGCGCCTGCCACTCTATGCCGTGGCCGACGCCGCGGATGGCAACGCCTTCCTGCGCGAGGCCGCGCCGGTGCTGCAGGCGCTGGCCAAGCTCAAGGACGTCAAGGTCTTCGACGACGAGGCGAGCTGGGCCGCAGCGGCCGAGGCGGCCCCGGTCGCCGTGGTGGGCGATGTGCGGCTGTGCCTGCACATGGACATCGACAAGGCGGCGGAAAGGGCACGCATTGGCAAGGAGATCGCACGCATCGAGGGCGAGATCACCAAGGTCAACGCCAAGCTTGGCAACGAAGCCTTCGTCGCCAAGGCGCCGGCCGCAGTGATCGAGCAGGAGCGCAAGCGATTGGCGGACTTCAGCGCCACCCTGGAGCGGCTGCGCGACCAGCTTGTGCGCCTCGGCTGACACCTGCTGGATACGGAGAGCTTTAGTATTCGAGTCTGGCGCTGCCGAGCGCCGCCCTCGTCCGATTCACCGACCAAACGCTAAGCCCATGTCCACTTCCACCAAGCGCATCCGCAAGGCCGTGTTCCCCGTCGCCGGCTTCGGCACCCGATTCCTGCCGGCCACCAAGGCACAACCCAAGGAAATGCTGCCGGTGGTGGACAAGCCGCTGATCCAGTACGCCGTCGAAGAGGCTTACGCTGCCGGCATCCGCGACATGATCTTCGTAACCGGCCGCAACAAGCGCGCGATCGAGGACCACTACGACACCGCCTACGAGCTGGAGAGTCAGCTCGAGGCCAGCAACAAGCTGGAGCTGCTCAAGATCGCCCAATCGGTGATGCCGGACGACATGACCTGCTCATATGTGCGCCAGCCGCGCATGCTGGGCCTGGGCCACGCCGTGCTGTGCGCCGAGCACCTGGTCGGCGACGAACCTTTCGCTGTGCTGCTAGCGGACGACCTGATGGTGGGCCCCGAGGGCGGCGAGCCCGTGCTGGCGCAAATGACGCGCGCCTTCGCCAGGCTGGGGGGCTCGGTGCTGGCGGTGCAGGAAGTCCCGCTGGAGCAGGTCAAACGCTACGGCATCGTGGCCGGCGACGCGGTCGAGGAAGGCCTGGTCAAGGTCAATCGCATGGTCGAAAAGCCCAAGCCAGAGGATGCGCCCTCGCGGCTGGGCGTGGCGGGCCGCTACATCCTGACGCCGGGCGTGTTCGACGAAATTCGCAGCCAGCCCAAGGGCGCCGGCGGAGAGATCCAGCTGACGGACGGCATCGCCTCGCTGATGAAGAAGGAAGCCGTCTACGCCTATTCATACCAGGGCGTGCGCTACGACTGCGGCAGCAAGGAAGGTTTCCTGCAAGCCAGCGTCGAGCTCGCGCTCGCGCACCCGGAAGTCGGCGCCCAGTTCCGCGCTTACCTCAAGACCCTGGAGCTTTAGCAGGCGCCGCTGCCATCAGCGGCTCGAGGAAACGGCGCAACTCCTCGTCCTCGATAGGCGCGAGCGGCAGATCGAAGGCTTCGCGCAGGCGAGCCACCAGCGCCTGTGCCCACAGCGCGTTCCATACCAGGCCCGGGTGCAGGTCCGCGAGGACAGAGTTGTGCGGATCGTCCCCGATGGAGTTCGTCACACGCAGCGCCAGGCCCATCTCCACCGTCTTGTAGTCCGGCTTGCCCTCTGCATTGCGCGAGCCCCAATGGGCCCGGAACCAAGCCACGTCGTCGAAAAAGGCTAGGCGTGCATCACCCTCGGTCAGGCGACGGATGGAGGCATTGAAGGCCTCGAGCGCGACTCCGATGTTGCGAGACTCGTTCGCCGACTGCCAGCGGTCGAAGTTCGCAGGATCGTCCGCTTCGTTGCCGATGCCCACCAGCAGGACGCGGGTGGCCGGATGCGAAGCGTGGATCCGCCGGACCGCCGCACCGATCTCGCCGGCGCAGTAGGCCATGACCTTGCGCAATTCCGGCGCGCCAGGATCGCTCGCCTGCAGATCCAGCAGGCCCGCCCAGTTATTGAGGCCGATGCGGATCACCACCACCCCGCGCCTCCAGCGCGCGGGCTCCTCATCCATCAGCGCGACCAGCCGCGGCACCTGCCGGAAGCGCCCTTGCATCAGATTCTTGCAGGCGGCGCCGGAGTTGGCGAAGTTGTAGAGATAGTCCTCCTTGCGCGGCGCACGGCCTCCCGGCAGGCCCATCCATTCGCGCGCCAGCGCGACCACCCCCGGGCGGCCCCAGCGCATCCAGGGGCCGAGATCGAGCTGTTGGCCGCGCAGGCGCGCCAGAACTTCGGTCCATTGAAAGGTGCGCGAACGAAAGGCGCCGCCGCGTTCGTTACTGGCCGCGGGAAACCAGGCGTTGTCCTGGTAAGAGTGGCTGTTCGAATCGCCCAGCACCGCGAGAGGGATCGTGTCGGACGCCGGGTCGGAACGCGCAGGGGTGTTGTGCGGCATGCCATCGCTCCACAAGGCCAGCACGAGCGCCCCGACCGCCAGGGCCAACGCCAAGCCACCGGCGGCGAAGCGGGCGCTGCGCTTCACGGCGGAACCACCCTCAGCGGCGACGCAGGACGTGGATGAAGTCGTCGCCCACCGTCTGCTGATCGACCAGGTCGTTGCCGGTCTGGCGGGCGAAGGCCTGGAAATCGCGCATCGAACCGGGGTCGGTGGAGATCACCTTGAGCAGTTGCCCGCTCTGCATCTCGTTGAGCGACTTCTTCGCCTTCAGAATGGGCAGGGGGCAGTTGAGTCCGCGCGTGTCGATTTCTTTGTGGATGTCCATAGTGTTCCTTCTGCCGGGCTGCCGGAATTTAGGACGCAGCCGTCACGTCTGGCGCGGGCGTCAGGGGCCTTGGCCATTCGACGAACTGCGGCTCGTGCCCACGTGTTCGCAGCCAATCGGCCAGCGCGTAGCCGGTGCCCGCCGGCCAGCAACGCAAAGCGGCCAGGTCGTACAGCCGGTAGTCGACCAGTTCGGGCGAAAGCCGCACCTCGCCTTCAGCCACTGCATGGTAGGCGATGATCACCTGGTTCATGCGCTTGAAATCGTAGACGCCGACCAGATCAAGAGAGCTGGTGTCGAGGTTGGTCTCTTCCTTGATCTCGCGTGCGATACCTTCCTGCGGCGTCTCGCCAGCCTCCATGAAGCCGGTGATCAGCGCATACATCTTGTGCGCCCAAGCGGCGTTGCGCGCCAGCAGCACCTGGCCGCGATATTCGACGATCGCGGCCAGCACCGGCGTCGGGTTGTTCCAATGGGTCCACCCGCACGCCGGGCAGCGCAGGCGCGACCTTGGGCCTCCGTCCTCGGCCAGCTCAATGTGGGCGAGGGGCGTGGCGCAAGCCGAGCAGAACTTGGGATCGTTCATCGTGCTTATCGGATCACCTCGGCGCTTCGCACCGCGGTACTCGCATTGGGAGCGGCGGTGCGGCTCATGCCGGGAAGACGCCAGTGGAGAGATAGCGATCTCCGCGGTCGCAGACCACGAAGACGATCGTCGCGTTCTCTACCTTCTTCGCAACCTCGAGCGCCACCCACAGCGCCCCGGCTGACGAGATACCCGCGAAGATGCCCTCCTCGCGCGCCAGCCGCCGACACATCTCCTCGGCGTGATCCTGGCTCACGTAGACCAGTTGATCGACGCGGCTGGGCTCGTAGATCTTGGGGAGGTACTGCTCGGGCCACTTGCGGATGCCCGGGATGCGCGAGCCCTCCTCGGGCTGCGCACCGATGATGCGCACAGCGGGGTTCTTCTCTTTCAGGAAATGCGAGACACCGGTGATGGTGCCGGTGGTGCCCATCGCGCTCACGAAATGCGTGATGCGCCCGCCGGTGTCGGTCCAGATCTCGGGCCCGGTGGTCTCGTAATGGATGCGCGGATTGTCGGGGTTGGCGAACTGGTCGAGCACCCGGCCCTTGCCCTGCGCCACCATCTGCTCGGCGAGGTCGCGCGCGTATTCCATGCCGCCGCTCTTGGGCGTGAGCACCAGCTCGGCGCCAAAAGCCTTCATCGTCTGGGCACGCTCGACCGAGAGGTCTTCCGGCATGATCAGCACCATGCGATAGCCCTTGATGGCTGCGGCCATCGCTAGCGCAATGCCGGTGTTGCCTGAAGTGGCCTCGATCAGCGTGTCCCCGGGCTTGATCTCACCGCGTTCCTCGGCACGCTTGATCATCGAGAGCGCCGGCCGGTCCTTGACAGACCCGGCGGGGTTGTTGCCTTCAAGCTTGCCCAGGACCACGTTGCCGCGCTTCGAGTTCTCGGCTGCATCGATGCGCTGCAGTGCGATCAGCGGCGTCTTGCCGATCGCGTCCTCGATCGTCGGGTAGTTCACATTTGCCATGGCAGGCACTGTGCCATAATTTTGAGCTCTGTTCCTTCCCCTGCCCGGGTGGTGAAATTGGTAGACGCAGGGGACTCAAAATCCCCCGCCGCAAGGCGTGCCGGTTCGATTCCGGCCCCGGGCACCATCGACAACGCAGCACTGCTTACATCGCTTGGCCCGGGAACGCGATTGAAAAAGGCTCCCGAGGGAGCCTTTTTTGCTGATGCCGACAGGCGCTCAGTAGCCGCCGCGGCCACCGCCGCCGTAGCCACCGCCGCCGCTGCGGCTCCCGCCACCACCGCC
>NZ_LMTS01000043.1:0-1817 GCF_001541225.1 Variovorax sp. WDL1
TGACTCGCCCGCCGGGGCGAACTCCCGGCTCCAGCCTCAAGCAAAGCGCAACGTACGAGAAGAGCCCGGAAGAGGTTGCCCCATGACCAACCCCGACTCCTCGCGGACCCTGCCGCCGAACGGCGCGGACGACCCGACGCAGGTCGTCACCGGCGCCGGCCCGACGCTCCCCTCCGCCCAGGCACCGACCTTGACCCCGACCTCGCGCACGTCGTCCAGCACCAACGACCAGGCCGGCCTGCTCCCCATCGGCAGCCACCTCGCCGAATTCGAGGTCACGCGCGTCGTCGGCCAGGGCGGCTTCGGCGTGGTCTACGAGGCCTGGGACCCGACGCTGGAGCGCGTGGTCGCGATCAAGGAGTACCTGCCCAGTTCGCTGTCCACCCGCCAGGGCGACGGCACCGTCGCGCCGTTGTCGGAGCGGCACCGAGAGACCTTCGAGCTCGGCATGCGCAGCTTCATCAACGAGGCTCGCCTGCTGGCCCAGTTCGACCATCCCTCGCTGCTCAAGGTCTACCGCTTCTGGCAGGAACGCGGCACCGCCTACATGGTGATGCCCTTCTACCGCGGCGACACCTTGCGCCAGGCCCTGCAGGCGATGCCGGGCGGGGCCGACGAGCGCTGGCTGCTGCACATCATGGACGGCGTGACCCGGGCGCTGTCGGTGATGCACGCGGCCCACTGCTACCACCGCGACATCGCGCCCGACAACATCCTGCTGCTCGAGGACTCGGGCCGGCCGGTGGTGCTGGACTTCGGCGCCGCGCGGCGGGTGATCACCGACAAGACGCAGGCCATCACCGTCATCCTCAAGCCCGGCTACGCGCCCATCGAGCAGTACGCCGAGATGCCGGACATGACGCAGGGCGCGTGGACCGACGTCTACGCGCTCGCGGCCGTGATGCACGTGGCCGTGAGCGGGCGCGCGCCGCCGCCCTCGGTGGCGCGGCTGCTGGCCGACAGCTATGTGCCGCTCTCGGGCAACGAGGCGCTGCGCCAGCGCTACAGCGCCGGCCTGCTGGCCGCCATCGATGCCGGCCTGGGCGTGCGGCCCGAGTCGCGGCCGCAGTCCATGGCGGCGCTGCGCGAGGCGCTGGGGCTGGACGGCGGCGCGACGGTGATCCGGCCGTCGTCCGGCCCATCGCCCACGTCGGCGGGCGCGAGGATGCCGCCGCCACCGGCGCCCGCGGCACCCGCCAAGGGCAAGGGCGCGGCCCTCGCGGGCGTGACGGCGATGGCCGTGCTGGCTGCGGCCGGCGGATGGTGGTGGTGGCAGGGCCGCGCCGTCGGCGTCGACGACGGCAAGCCGCCCGTCGTCGCCGCTCAGCCGCAGCCCGCCGACGTCGCGCAGGCGCCCGCGCCGCCGCCGCCACCGCCACCGCAGTCCGTCCAGCCGCGCACGCCGGCCGAGTCGCTCCAGTCGCTGGCGGAGGGCGCCGCGCCCGGCTTCGAGGTGACGGCGAGCCCGCGCAAGAGCGAGGTCGCGATCGGCAAGGACAAGCTGGGCTTCGAGCTGCGCAGCAAGCGCGAGGGCTACGTCTACGTCTACCTGCTGTCGAGCGGCGGCGAGCTGTTCCTGCTGTTCCCCAACCTGCTGGACAAGCACAACAAGATCGCCGCCGGCCAGAGCTTCGCGCTGCCGCGCGCCTCCTGGCCGATGGACGCGGGCGGGCCAGCCGGCGTCAACCAGTTCGCCGTGCTGGTCAGCTCGCAGGAGCGCGACTTCAGCGGCGCCGGGATCCAGAGCGAGGGCGTGTTCCCGCAATTCCCGCTGCCGGTGCTGGCGGCGCTCGAGGCCGCCCGCGGCAGCGGGCCGC
>NZ_LMTS01000043.1:1857-3729 GCF_001541225.1 Variovorax sp. WDL1
GCAAGCCGGTGTGTGCGCCCGGCACGCCGTGCAACGACGCCCATGGCACGGCCTTTTTCAAGATCACGGAGAAGTAAACGTCTTCAGGGCGGCAGCCCGTCGCACACCTCCCTTGAGACCAGGAGATCCGCATGAACAGCACTCGTCCTTCTGTCCCGAGGCCTCTCGCGCCCATGCGCCTGGCCATCGCAGCCGCCGCTTCGGCCCTGCTCGCAGGCTGCGCCACGATGCCGGCACCCAACGCCGCTTCGGCGGCGCCGACTGCACCGGCTGCACCGGCGGTGGCCGCGCCGGCAACGACGCCCGCGCCCGCTGCGCCGGAGCCCTTGGCCTCGCGCCCGTCCAGCGCCAATGCCAGCGTGGCCGGCCAGGCGCGCAGCTTCTCCACCCAGCTCGCGACCTACACCGCCGTGACCTACGAGGCCTTGCCCGGCTGGGGCCGCGACGACTTCGCCGAGACCTGGCCGGCCTTCCTCGGCAGCTGCAAGGTGCTGACCGGCCGCGGTGCCGAGTGGCGGCAGGTCTGCCAGCGCGCGCTCGCGGTGGACGCGAGGAGCAACCCGGCGATTCGCGGCTTCTTCGAGCGCGAGTTCTCGGCCTACCAGATCCGCGACGACGACCGCCGGCCGGACGGCGTGGTCACCGGCTACTTCGAACCCGAGATCGCCGGCAGCCGCAACTACGCGCCGCCCTACATCTACCCGGTCTATGGCCAGCCCGAGGACATGCTGTTCGCCGACGCACGCAAGCTGCCGCGCGGCAGCGGCGCGGTTGCGGCGCGCGTCGTCGGGCGCAACGTGGTGGTGCAGCAGGGGCTGTCGACGCGCGACATGGGCGCCGCGGGCCTCTACGCGCTCGACCTCTCGGGCATCACGCGCGATACGCTGGACCGCAAGGTGCGCCTGCGCATCGAGGGCCGCCGCCTGCTGCCCTACTACACCCGCGAGGAGATCGAGACCAAGGGCGCGCCCAACGCGCGCGTGCTGGCCTTCGTGAGCAGCGCCACCGCGCTCTACGAAATGCAGATCCAGGGCTCGGGCCGCATCCGCCTGCCCAGCGGCGAGATCGTGCGCGTCGCGTATGCCGAGCAGAACGGCCAGCCCTTCCGGCCCACGCTCGCGCAGTCGAAATCGGGCAAGACGCTCAGCCGGGTGAAGACGCGCGGCCTGTCGCTCGAGCTCGAGCTGGACGACGGCGACGACGAGGAGGAGGACACCCCCGCCATCCGGACCCGCGGCTTCACGCTGGCGCTGCCGGCGGCCAGCGGCGCGGTGGTGGTGCCGGGGCGGCGCGCCGCCGGCCCGGTGATCGGCTCGGGCATCAAGGACCCGAGCTACGTCTTCTTCAAGGAAGCCGGCGGCGGCACCGGCGGCCCGGTCGGCGCCTTCGGTGTGCCGCTGTCGGCCGGGCGCTCGATCGCCGTCGATCCGCGCAGCACGCCGCTGGGCTTCCCCGTCTTCGTCTCCACGCGCGCGCCGGGCAGCGGCGCGCCGATGCAGCGGCTCACCATTGCGCAGGACACCGGCGGCGCGATCCGCGGCGCGGTGCGGGCCGACTACTTCTTCGGCAACGGCCAGCAGGCAGCGAACCAGGCGCGTCGCATGAAGGAGCGGGGGCAGCTCTGGATCCTGCTGCCGCGCGGGCTTGCGGTGGCGGCGGCGGCGAGCTCGTCGATCCGCACGCGCGGCGCGGCGGTGGGCGCGGATCTGCCGCAGTGCCTGGTGCAGCAAGAGGACGCCTGTGTCGATGATTAGGCTCACTTGCGGGCTTGCTTGCTTTGTCTGGGGTGGGGACGGCAGGCGTTCGTTTGATTTCGTACGGTGCGCGTGGTTTGAGTCCGGAGCCGGGATTTCGCCCCGGCGGGCGAGTCAC
>NZ_LMTS01000014.1:0-3247 GCF_001541225.1 Variovorax sp. WDL1
GCGGCGAGTTCAAGACCATCATGATGGAAGCGGCTTGAGCATTCCGGGTGCTCTTGCCGATCGCCCGATCGGCGTCTTCGACAGCGGCATCGGTGGCCTCAGCGTGCTCAATGCGCTGCGCGACGCATTGCCGCACGAACGCTTCGCGTACTTCGCCGACACGGCCCACGCGCCGTACGGCGAGCGTGGCGACGCCTACGTCGCGCAGCGCACTCGCACGGTCGCACGCTACCTGCGCGACCGGCATGGCATCAAGGCGCTGGTGGTCGCGTGCAACACCGCGACCGCAGCCGCGATCCACGAACTGCGCGCCGAGCACCCGAACCTCACTGTCGTGGGCGTCGAGCCGGCCCTCAAGCCCGCAGTGGCCGCGAGCAGCACCGGCCACATTGCAGTGCTCGCGACCCGCGTCACGGTGGAGAGCCGGAAGTTCGCAGCGCTGCACGCCTCGCTGGCCGGACGGGCGGACTTCCGCATCATCCCCTGCGATGGCCTGGCCGGCGCCATCGAAGGCGGCGACGCCGCCGGCATCGCTGCCTTGAGCGAGCGCTATCTGCGTCAAGCCGGCAGCTTCGGCACCGCGCCCGGCCAGATCGACACGCTGGTGCTGGGCTGCACGCACTACCCCTTCATCGCGGCCGAGCTGCGCCGCCATTGCGGCGAGGCGGTGCGCTTCATCGACACCGGCGCACCGGTCGCGCTGCAGACGCGGCGGCTGCTGGCGCAGGCCGGGCAGTTGGCCACGGAAGGCGAAGGCGCCGTGGCGCTCCTGAGCAGTGCTGCTCCCGAAGCGCTCGATGCCGCAGCGGCGCGCTGGCTCGCGCGGTCGGGCGTGCCTGCAGCCCTGGCCGGCGCCTGACTGCCGCTGCGCGCGCATGGCTCGACGACTGCTCGTTGCCTTGCTGCTGGCACTGCTGAGCGCCGTTGGCCACGCGGCCTGCGACACCGGTCTCGCGGAACGCATACATGCCAAGCTGCACGCCCAGCGGGCCCTGGACCACGAACGTGCCGTGTGCCAGCCCTGGCGCGGCTTTGCAGGACGCTTCATCGTGGTGCTGCCGCTGCCGCGCCCTTCCACCCGCGCAGGCGCCACGCAGTTCGATCTGGACGTGCTGGTGGTGCAGCAGGCTGATAACGGCAATACCGATCGCGCCACGGTCGTCAGCCGGTTGTTCGAGCCTTCCGCAATGAGCGAGGATGCCGTTCGCATCGGCCAGATCAAGGTCGACACGGCGCGCTACACGCTCGCCAGCGAGGCGCGCGCATTCGGCCTGCGCATCGTCCGCCAGGGCTCGTCGCGCGTGAATCCTTACTCGAACGAGACGCTGACGCTGTACGTCCCGCGCGGCCCCAGGCTCGCCAAGGTGCTCGACCGGCTGGAGGTGGCGCTGGAGCGCGGCGAGTGGGACGCCAACTGCGCAGGCAATTTTGAAACCGTGCGCAGCAGCGTAACGATCGCTCGCAGCGCGAGCAACGGCTACGCCGACCTCCTGCTGCGCCAGACCCGCACCGAGACCCGATCGAGCGGGCAAGGCGACGAATGCGTCACGCAGGAGCGGCCGGCAAAGTTCAAGTCACAGACGCTGCGCTACGACGGAGCGGCCTACCGCGCTGCCAAGCGTTCGGCCGCGGACTGACCGGCCTGACGGGGCAGGCCAGCAGATGGGTGGACAACACGAATCAGCCGATCCCTCCAGTGGTCACGCCTGCCAGGCCGGAGGAATTATGGATGTGTAGATATCTTCGACCCGATGGGTGGAATACTTCATCAAATCGTCTGCCAGACTTCCCAGGCATATGTCTGCGTACCCTCCAAGAGTCAGTCTGATGTCTGGCACTTTATTTTTCGGAATAGGGCTGCAATTGTAGTAGTCGTGAAACTCGACTGCCTTGTTGAACAATCCTAAGGCGTACACCCTCAAGAAATCAGTCTCATGGCGACAATTCGTAGCCGTTTCGAAATAGTGCCCCGATGAGTACTTCATGAAAACAACGGAGAGATAAAGAAATATATTGGCCTTGATTTTATTTTCTCGGAATTTGTCTTCGAGCGGAAGCTTGTCAACGCAATAGATCTTCAATATTTCATCGCAATGTTTGTCGGATATTGTTAATTCGTTAGCACGATCCTTTTGGCTAAAAAACGAAGCGGAAGCGGCTTCAGTCTTATGTTTCCTCAGCCTGCCGCCATATCCGTACTTTGGACATTTCAAGGCATCGATAAAGTGCTTTTCGTCTTCGCCAAAGTCAAGCAACTTAAGAACCAAGGCAAACTTGACCTGCTCTTTATTCTGGTTGGTGAACTTGGTTCGAAACACGGGAAATTCTTCGAAGAGTTCATGCAGGCGAACTTCTCAGTTCTGGAGGATTTTTCCTTCCTTGACCACGACGACGTCGGTCCAGCAAGGCTTTACATACCAACTTTCGTCCGCCAGCGCGAATCTCCGGAAGTAGGCATCGCTGACCACCAATGCCACATCCGCATGGCGAGATACGAGCAACAAGGGCTGCCCTTGCATGTAGTTGAAGATGTCTTCGGTGATCGCTTTTATTTTCGCCACGTCGGTCAGCGCGAGGTAATCCTTTTCAAACGCTGAACAAGCCGACTTTACCTCATCATTTTTCGAAAGTACTCCGTGGAAAATGATCTGATTCGTCAGTGCATTGTGGCCGAAGAAGAAGTCCTCCTTGCTCGGGAGCTGAGTCGATGATCCGATGTTTCGCAGCAGAAAGAGTACCCTGCTGTCTGAGAGCGAAACCAGTTCGGATGCGTGGAGCCGATTGACCTGAACTAAAAATTCTTCCGCTGGCAGCTCGTTCTGTGCGTCATATTGAATGACTTGCTGTAATGGACGCGATCCGCAGACAGGGTTCATACCAAATCCTTTGAAGTGACGCCGGCACGTGGCCGACAGTGATGGAACGCTGGTATGTAACCGGAAGAGGTGAGTGGTTCAATTGCTTTCCTGCCGTGGAAATCCTGGCGCTTTCCCAGGCAGACGTGAACGAGGCGTTCAGCGCGAGCGCCGAAGACATTGCCGACGTGCAGAAGAAGTTCCGCAGTCCGTGTCTTGGAGGCGCACTGCACTTCATGTTCATCGTCAACCGCCCCACCGGACAAGTGGCACCGACAAACGGAGATGAAGATCGAGCTCGCTACCCCTCCGCGTGGAAGCCGAGGTACCCCTACTACCGCAGCGCCGCCGCCTGCCCACGCCGCATGTCGATCGGCAGCAGCAGGAGCAGG
>NZ_LMTS01000014.1:3288-7050 GCF_001541225.1 Variovorax sp. WDL1
CCGATGAAAAGCACGCTGGTCGAAAGGATCGCGATGCGCTGGTTGCCACCGGTCGCCCAGGTGATGGCGCCGTAGCTCAACGGGCCGATGATCGCGGCCAGCCGTGTGGCAACGCTCCACAGGCCGAAGAATTCCGCCAGTTGCCGCGGCGGCGCGAGCAGGCCCGTCATGGCGCGCCCGGCCGACTGGCTCGAGCCCATGGCCAGGCCGGCGATGGTTGCCGCCCACCAGAACCCGCCCTTGGTCGTGACGGAGGCGGCAATGACGCACACCGCGATCCAGGCGAGCAGTGCACCGGAAAGCGCGCGCCGGTGACCGATGCGGTCCTGCAGATAGCCGAAACCGAAGGCGCCGAGCGCCGCAGCGATGTTGAGGACGAAGATCAGCACCATGGTCTCGCTCGGGATGAAGCCGATCACCTGCTCCGCATAGATCGCCGCCAGCGTGATCGCCACCGCCACGCCGCCCTGGTAGCAGACGGTGCAGGCCAGCAGCCACATGAAGTCGCGGTAGGCACGCGCCTTGTGGAAGGTGTCGCGCAGCTGCTGCCAGGCGCTGCGACTTTCGGCCGCCGCCTGTGGCTGGGCGCGCTCGGGCAGCAGCGCAAAGGTGGCGCAGGCGGCGAGACCGTAGATTGCCGCCGTGATCAGCATCGTGACCGGCACGAAGTGCGCAGCGGGCAGCCCTTTCGCCTGGGCCCACAGCACGTAGGCCAAGCACAGCCCCAGCGCGAGCATGCCGCCGATGTAGCCGAAGCCCCAGCCCCAGCCGCTCACCTTGCCCATGCCCTCGGCCGTCGCGAGCTCCGGCAGGAAGGCGCCGGTCAAGGACTCGCCGTAGGAGTAGAAGGTGTTGGAGAGGACCACCAGGCCCATCGCCAGCGCGACTGCGAACGGGCCGCTGAGCCTGGGCGTGATCGCCAGCGCCACGGTGCCGAGCACGCAGCCGGCGGTGACGATCGCCAGCACCTTTTTCTTCGCTGCATGGAGGTCGGCCCAGGCGCCGATGGCCGGCATGCTCAGCATCACGATCGCGTATGAGATGCTCAAGGCGACAGTCCAGGCGAACGGGCCCCACGGCGCCCCCTTGGCGATTCCGCCGACGAAATAGGCAGCGAACACCGCCGTGATCACGACAGTCGTGTAGCCCGAATTGGCGAAGTCGTACATGGCCCAGCCGAAGACTTCGCGCTTGCGCACGCCGGGACGAAGGGCAGACTGGGAAAAAAGGGCCAAGCGACTCTCCTCGAACAGAAGGTCGCCGAGCATAGCGGAGCGGCTTGACCGCCCCGTGGCTGGAACTCCAGCGCCTTGGGTTCAGTGCAGGTGGCGAGGGCGGCGTCCGCCGCCATGGCTGCCGCTGCCGGAGCCACCGGTGCCGCCACGCGGGCGCTTGCCGATCTCGAGGGAGTTCACCAGCGCATCGAAGCGATCGCCGAAGAGCTTGTCGATCTCCGCCACCACGCCGCCGAGTTCGGCGCCATCGAAGTGGCGCTCCATGAGATTGACCACGTCCTCGACCAGGAGGTCGCGCTGCACTTGCATGATCGCGGCGGGGTTTGGACCGATGAAGAGCATGAGGAAGTCATCGCGGGACTCTTCCTCGGGGTCGCCCTCCTCCTCATCGAAGTCGGTGTCGTAGAAGGTGACCTCGATCGCAGCGCCCTGCTCGGCCAGCTCGTTGAGAGCCATGCACATTTCGTCGAGGGCCTGCCGGAAATCCTCGTCGCCGGCCACGGTCCAGCAGATCTGGAGCATGTGGTCCTTCTGCTCGAAGCGGATTCCCGGCTCCTCTTCGTAGACACTGTTCGCGCCATCGGCCAGCGAGCGGGCACCAGCGTATTTCCAGAGGGGTTTCAGGGCTTCCTGAATCTGCTCGAAGCTCACATCGGAGCGAAGCGGCACATCGCCGTGGACGTGGATTTCGAACGGAGCGTTGTAGCGAGGCATGTCATGCTCCCTTGTGATGTGGTTGGTGCCCGGAACCGGGATCGAACCGGTATGCCCCTTATGCAGGAAGCGGCGGATTTTAAGCCAGAGCATGGCATCCGCACCGGGCTAACGATGGACTTGGATGAGGCTTGCTGTAGCAGGTTTTCCCCGAGGCCAGTGCCTTCGATCATATCCCGGTGCGCGATGCAAACCGCCCCGGTTCCCCTCCGCCTGGCTCCTAGCCGGCCCCTGGAATCGGGGCCTTTCAGGAGCACCTCATGGCGAAGATCAAACTCACCAAGTCCGTCGTTGACACGGCGCAGGCGCAAACCTGCGATGTGGAACTCCGGGATACGCTCGTTCCGGGCTTCTTGTGCAAGATAACACCAACGGGCCGCAAGGTCTTCATGGTTCAGTACCGCACGAACTCCGGCGTGCGGCGCAAGCCGGCACTCGGCCAGTTCGGCGAGCTGACGGTCGAACAGGCCCGGTCGCTGGCCCAAGACTGGCTGGCCGAAGTCCGGCGCGGGGGCGATCCCGGACTCGACAAGGCCGAAGCCCGCAAGGCGCCGACGGTCAAGGAACTGTGCGGCCGGTTCATGGATGACCACTCCAAGCCGCACAACAAGCCCAGCACCCAGGCCAGCTACCAGTACCAGATCGACAACTTCGTCATCCCAGCCTTCGGCAGCAAGAAGGTTCACGAGGTCACGCGCCACGACATCACCGCGCTGATGAAGCGCATGGAGAGGTCCCCCACGCAGGCCAACCGCGTACTGTCGCTCGTCCGCAAGATGTTCAACCTGGCCGAACTGTGGGGCTACCGGCCCGATGGCTCCAATCCTTGCCGTCACGTACCCAAGTACCCGGAGAAAGGCTCGACCCGCCTTATCACCGACG
The DNA here is from genome assembly GCF_001541225.1 of Variovorax sp. WDL1. Taxonomy (GTDB): domain Bacteria; phylum Pseudomonadota; class Gammaproteobacteria; order Burkholderiales; family Burkholderiaceae_C; genus Variovorax. The sequence continues at coordinate 6,120 of NZ_LMTS01000014.1, forward strand.
AGCAGATGGTCAGCCTGTTCGCCTACTTGGACAAAGCCGAGGCCGAGGGCCTGGAACATCCCATCTATCTGCTGGCCGTCCGGCTGCAATTCGAGTTCGCGGCCCGCATGTCGGAGATCCTGCTGTTGCAGTGGGATTGGCTCGACTTGCCCAATGGCCGGGTTGTCTGGCCGGACAGCAAGACGGGCGATATGTCCAAGCCGTTGAGCGAGGAAGCCCGCCGGTTGCTGACGAATGCACCTCGCTACGGCAATTCGCCCTACGTATGCCCGGCCATCCTCGACCATGACAAGCCGCTCGGCCCCCATTCCTACTATCAGGCGTGGCGCCGAATCCTTGATCGCGCCGGCGTGCCGAAGGTTGGCACCCACGGCATACGCCACCGCTCAGCGACCGACATTGCCAATTCCGGCATCCCCGTCAAGGTCGGCATGGCGCTAACCGCGCACAAGACCGTGGCGATGTTCATGCGCTACGTCCACACCGAGGACGACCCGGTGCGTAAGGCAGCCGAGTTGGTAGCCAGCCGGCGCAAGTCGGTCGTCGGCACGCGGCAAGAACCCAAAGAGGTGACCGCATGATCGGTGACCAGTGCCTCGGCATGTCGGCCCTGATTGCCGTGTCGCCGTTACGCCAATCGGTTCGGCAGCCCTCCCCGCCCGTGCATCGCACTGGGGACTGGAAAAGTATGCCCGTTACGGGTATAGTTTGGAGGTCAAGATGACCCACGTCCTCAAGCGGAAGGACTTTGCACGGTGGCAGGCGGGCGAAAAGCTGCCTGATGCTGCCTTGTGCAAGGCGGTTCAAGAGATGGAAAGCGGTCTGATTGACGCGGACTTGGGCGGCTTCCTCTACAAGAAGCGGGTTGCCCGATCCGGCGGCGGCAAGAGCGGCGGCTACCGCACGCTGCTGTCGGCCCGGATCGGCAGCC
>NZ_LMTS01000014.1:7068-9519 GCF_001541225.1 Variovorax sp. WDL1
GGTGTTCCTGGAACTGTCCGCCGAGGCTTTGTCGAAGGCGTTGCACTCGGGCGTGTTATTGGAGGTGCATTGTGAGCAAGATCATTGAATCCCTGCGTGGCGACCTGGCTGCGCTCCACGAAGCGGGAGCGATCGGCAAGGTGACGATGCGCGAGTTCGACGCGATCTGCCCGCCGCCGGTGCGGGAGTTCAGTGCTGCCGACATCAAACACCTGCGCGAACGGTTGAAGTTCAGCCAGCCGGTGTTCGCACTTCACCTGCACACCACCGCGTCGACCGTGCGAAAGTGGGAGCAAGGCGAAACCCATCCCACCGGGCCGGCCCTCAAGCTGCTCAACGTCATCGCCGACAAGGGTTTGCAGGCAATTATTTGATCAAGGCAAACGGGTCAGCATTTCCTGCCACAGCGGCCGAAAACACAGTTACGATCTTCAAACCATGTAAGAACAATGGAGGTGACAGGTGGCAGAGAAAAGGAACGTGTTCATCAGCCATGTCCATAAGGACGATCACGGACTCCAGAAGCTGAAGGATCTGTTAGCTCCAAAAGGGATCGAGGTCAGGGATTCCTCCATCCATACAGGGAAGTTCAACAATGCCACCGATGAGCACTACATAAAGACGCAGATCCTTGCCCCTGCCATCAACTGGGCTGGAGTGTTCATTTGCTACGTTTCGCCCCAGACCAAGAATAGCGATTGGGTGAACTGGGAAATCGAATATGCGGCCAAACAGGGAAAGCGCATTGTCGGTGTTTGGGAGCATGGCGAGAAGGAATGCGACCTTCCAGAGGCCCTGAAAGAATATGCCGACGCCTTGGTTGGGTGGAACGGCGATGCGATCATTGACGCGATCAACGGGAAGGACTCGTGGGAAAAGCCAGACGGTGGTGCCTGCGACCCGGTTCCACTCAAGCGGCATCCCTGCTGATGGCTCGCATTCACTCCTATGTGGTGCGATACGACAGTGGTTTCGCGCCCAACCCTTTCTATGGCTACTGCACGCTTGCGACCTGCAAACCCAATATCCGCCGATCCGCTGACATCGGTGATTGGGTGGTCGGCAGTGGCAGCAATGATAGAACTGTCCGACGTGGCGGGCGTCTCGTGTACGCGATGCGCGTTACCGAGGCGATGACATTCGACGAATATGGCGCAGATCCACGGTTTGAATACAAGATGCCGTACCGCAATGGGAGTCGGAAGCAAAGTTGCGGGGACAACATCTACTTCAGGGCCGCGCCTGGAGCCGCTTGGCAGCAGCGAGACTCATTTCATTCCCGCCCCAATGGCACGCTCAACCCGGACCATGTTGCCCGTGATACGGGCGTCAACAGGGTCCTGATCAGTAATGATTTTGTGTACTTCGGGGGCGAGGGTCCGGAATTTCCCGAGGAACTGAAAGACCAGCAAGATCGGCCCTTATGCAAAACGGGAATAGGTCTAACCACCTTTGACGATGCGCAACTGATTGCGAACCTTGAGAAATGGATTCGCAGCTTTGACGTGAGCGGTTATCAGGGCGCTCCATTCGAATGGCTGACTCTTCGCAGGTGACCGATGAAAAAGGAAGGCTCCCTCTTGCTCTCGGATTACGCTGCGGAAATTGCAGCCACAGACGTACTCAACCCGAATGACTTCAATCCTGTCCTCCAAGGTCTATACGGAGAAGTCGGCGGCATAATGGCTACGGCCAAGAAAAGTGTTCGAGAGAGAACGGCTTACCCGGGTTTCAAGAAGGCGGCAGAAGAAGAGTTTGGCGACACCCTCTGGTATTTGGCTGCAATCTGCAGGCGCCTGCAGATTCCTCTCGAAGAGATATTCTCGGAAGCTGCGAACCACGGAAACTTCAAGAATGTGGGCGCTGCAAGTGACATCACCGAAGGTGCGTTAGCCTATATCGCTGTGCCTGTCGCCGCGACTGCTTCGTTGGATGCCACCTTGGTGCGTTTGGGGCAGTCAGCGGCAGCGCTACTTGGAAGTACGCCTGCACGCGCAGACTTGATTGCTTTCGCACGGGCTTACCTGGATGCAATTCATGCGGCCGAACTTGCGTTCTCTGAGGTGGCTCGCGGAAATCTCCGGAAAGCTCGCGGCGCGTTCTTGGAGCCGCAGGCAGAAGACCTGGCTGGCCTTGATTTCGACAGTGAGTTTGGAATTGAGGAACAGCTACCCAGGGATTTCAAAATCCGGGTCAATCAGCGAGGCAGTGGCAAGAGTTACCTCCAATGGAAGGGCGTATTCATTGGAGACCCTCTGACGGACAACATTGCCGATCGCGATGGCTACCGGTTCCATGATGTCTTCCACTTTTCTTATGCAGCAATCCTGCACTGGTCACCTGTGATGCGGGCATTGATCAAGCACAAGCGAAAGAGCAATCCGAAATACGATGAAGAGCAGGACAGTGGTCGGGTGGCCAGCGACAATTATCTTGAGTGGTCGACGACAA
>NZ_LMTS01000215.1:0-4959 GCF_001541225.1 Variovorax sp. WDL1
TGACGGCCACTTCGGAGGCCGAGAGCGCCAGCTGATTGGCCTGGCGCGCGTTGTCGGCGTTCTGCTTGACGGTGGAGGTCAGCTCTTCCATCGACGCGGCCGTCTGCTCCAGCGAGCTGGCCTGCTCCTCGGTGCGCGACGAGAGATCCTGGTTGCCCGAGGCGATCTGGCCCGATGCCGTCGCGATGGCATCGCTCGAATGCTTGATCCTGACCACGACATAGGTCAGCTGGTCTTGCATTTGCTTGATCGAGTGCAGCACGCTGCCCTGGGCGGCCGATCGCGCCTCCACGCCCACCGTGAGATCGCCACCCGCGATGCGCCCCACTGCGTCGGCGGCATAGGCCGGCTCGCCGCCGAGCTGGCGCGACAGCAGGCGGGCTACCACCACGCCCAGGCCCACGCTGGCAACCAGTCCCACCAGGGCCATGGCCAGCATCAGCAGTCGCGAGGTCTTGAAGGTGCCTTCGGCACTCTCCATGCTGGCCTTGGCCATGCTGTCGGCATGCTTCACCATCTGGTCCAGCACTTCCTCGACCGCGCGCGAATCCTTCAGCAGCTGTGTGCTCTCCTCGGACACCCGGCCGTCGAACTGCGAGCTGTCCAGCGACTGCCTGGAAATCAGCTCGATGAACTCGCCCATGCGCTTGCGCAGCGGCTGCACCAGGGCCTCGTAGCGTTCGTGGAGCTTGGCGCCCGCCTCGCTTTCGAGCAGCACGGGCTTGATCTGGGCCATGCGCTCGCCCAGCTCGGCACCGGCCTTCTTGAGTTCGGCAATGCCTGCATTGCGCTCGCCCTTGGTAGAGGCCGACAACAGGCTCATCTGCGCGCGGCTGGCATACAGCAGGTGGATGTTGGCCGCCTGCGCCGCCTCGAGCGTGCGCATCTCATGGTTGTAGAGCCTTCCGGTAGACGCGCTGATCCGGCTCATCTGAAAGATGCCGAGCGCGCTGACCGCGGCGCCCAGCGCCGCGACCACCAGGAAGGCGAGGATCAGCTTGACGCTGACACGAAGCTGTTGGAACCACTGCATTTTTCTTCTTCCTTCATGGGGCCCAAGAAGTCGGGCCTGGCCTTGGATCTATCGGCTGGCTGCGCTCGAAGTTGAGGGCCGCCAAACCTGATGTCCGTCTTAGAACTCCGTCCAGTCACCGGGCAGCGCGGCACTCGCGGCCTGCGCCGGCAGCGCCTTGGCTGGCGCGGCGGCCGGCCTGGGCGCGGGGCCTTTGAGCGCCGGCATGGCGCGCTTCAGCGGCTGGGCCGCACGGCTCTTGGCCTGCACCTGCGCCACCACCGCCGCCGCCGCCTCGTCGTGGCCGAGCTTGAATACCCGCACCGCATCGACCAGGCTGGCGGCCTGCTCCTGCATGGACTGCGCTGCGGCCGAGGCCTCTTCCACCAGCGCCGCGTTCTGCTGCGTCACCTGGTCCATCTGGCTGATGGCCTGGTTGACCTGCTCGATGCCCTGGGTCTGTTCCTGGCTGGCGGAGGTGATCTCGCCCATGATGTCGGTCACGCGCTTGACGCTGTCGACGATCTCTTCCATGGTGCGGCCGGCCTCGGCCACCTGCCTGCTGCCCTCCTCGACCTTGTCAACCGAGTCGTCGATCAGGGCCTTGATCTCCTTCGCCGCAGCCGCCGAGCGCTGCGCCAGGTTGCGCACCTCCGAGGCCACCACCGCGAAGCCGCGGCCTTGCTCGCCGGCGCGCGCAGCTTCCACGGCCGCGTTGAGCGCAAGGATGTTGGTCTGGAAGGCGATGCCGTCGATCACGCCGATGATGTCGACGATCTTCCGGGACGAGGCATTGATCGACCCCATGGTGCCCACCACCTGCGAGACCACGCTGCCACCCTTGAGCGCCACTTCCGAGGCCGAGAGCGCGAGCTGATTCGCCTGCCGGGCGTTGTCCGCGTTCTGCTTCACCGTGGAGGTCAGCTCCTCCATCGAGGCCGCGGTCTCTTCCAGCGAGCTGGCCTGCTCCTCGGTGCGCGCGGAGAGGTCGTGGTTGCCCGCAGCGATCTGGCCGGAGGCAGTGGCGATGGTGTCGGTGCCGGCGCGCACCTGGCCCACCACGCGAGCAAGGCTCTCGTTCATGTTCTTGAGCGCGTGCATGAGCTGTCCGGTCTCGTCGCGCGACTGCACCTCGATGCGGGTTCCGAGATCGCCGCTCGCCACCGTCTCCGCGACCTTCACCGCCTGGCCCAGCGGCCGGGTGATGCTGCGCGCGATCAGGAAGGCGCAGAGCCCGCCGACCAGCAAGGTCAGCGCCGTCATCGCGATGCGCATGTTGAAGCTGCTCGCATTCGCGGCGTCGATCGCGCGGCTCATGTCGTCGATGGCCTTGCGCTCCATCGACAGCAGTCCCAGCACCTGGCTCTCGTAGGCCTTGGCGGCGGGCTGGAAGACCTCCTTGAACACGCGCTCGGTCTCGGCCGCGTCGCCGCTGGCCTTGGCCTTCTGCACCGCATCCTTGGCCAGCTGGTACTTGGACCGCAGCTCGACGATGGACTTGAAGGTGGTCTTCTCCTGCTCGGTCACCAGCAGGGCCTCGACCTTGGCCATCGTCTCGGCGCCCTTCTTCACGCTGTCGGAAATGACGTCGGCGAAGGTGACCGGCAGGGTCGCATCGGTGGTCTTGGCGATCATCGCGGTCCGTGCGATGGCCGAGTAGGTCAGCACGTACCAGTCGGAGATCAGCCGTTCCTTGGCCAGCGGCCCTTGCATCATCTGGCGCGTGGCCTCGGCGTTCTTGTTGGCACTGATCAGCGCGAAGGCGGAGGCGGCCACGGTCAGGAGCAGCACCAGGCCGAAGCCGATGGCCAGGCGGGTGCCGATACGGAGGTTCGAAAGAGACTTCATGCTGCGAGCTCGTGTTGAGGGAAAGGGGTTCGCCTCGACGAAGAGGCGGCTGCGGTGGCGGGCCGGAACACGCTGACCGATTCGTCCAGCTGGCGGGCCTGGTCCTGCAGGGAGTCGGCCACGGCCGCCGCCTGCTCGACCAGCGCCGCGTTCTGCTGCGTCACCTGGTCCATCTGGCTGATGGCCTGGTTGACCTGCTCGATGCCGGTGGTCTGCTCCTGGCTGGCACTGGTGATCTCGCCCATGATGTCGGTCACGCGCCCAATGCTGTCGACGATCTCTGCCATGGTCCGGCCGGCTTCGGCCACGAGCCGGCTGCCCGCGCCCACTTTGCCCACCGAGTCGTCGATCAGGCCCTTGATCTCCTTGGCGGCGGCCGCCGAGCGCTGCGCCAGGCCGCGCACCTCGGCAGCCACCACTGCGAAGCCGCGGCCCTGCTCGCCGGCACGCGCGGCCTCGACCGCAGCATTGAGCGCGAGGATGTTGGTCTGGAAGGCGATACCGTCGATCACGCCGATGATGTCCACGATCCGGCGCGAGGAAGCGTCGATGGAGCCCATGGTCTGCACCACCTCGCCCACCACCTCGCCGCCCTTGCGTGCCACTTCGGAAGCCGATCTTGCGAGCTGGTTGGCCTGGCGCGCGTTGTCGGCGTTCTGCTTGACGGTGCCGGTGAGCTGCTCCATGGAAGCGGCCGTCTGCTCCAGCGATCCGGCCTGCTGCTCGGTCCGCGCCGACAGGTTCTGGTTGCCCGAGGCCATTTCGCCCGAGGCCGTCATCACGCGGCCGACGTTGGCACCCACGTCGGCCACGATCGCCGAGAAGTTCGCGCTCATCTGGTTCAACGCGGTCAACAGCTCCCGCGTCTCGTCGCCGGCATGGACCTCGAACCTTGCGATCTGGCCGCTTGCAATGGACCGTGCCACGCGCGTGGCATGGTCCATCGACTTGAACATCGTGCGGTCCAGGAAGATGCCCATGCCGGCCCAGGCCAGCGCCCCGCCCGCCGCCGCGGCAGCCGACAGGCCCGGCGCGGCAAGGTCCAGCCAAACGGCCACGCCCAACGCCAGCGACAGGCCCGCTGCAGCCAAAGTCGAGCCGAGCACGCGATGGCGGACCGGGATGCGGCGCAGTACGACCAGGGGATTTGCCCAGCCGAGCCGAACCATCTCGCCCCGCCGGATCGCCAAGCCGCGGGCCTGGCCTTCGCGGATGCGCCGATAGAGCTGCTCGGCAACCGCCACGGCCTCGCGCGCGGGCTTGCTGCGCACGGACATGTAGCCGACGAGGGTGCCGTTGCGGTCGATGGGCGTCACGTTGGCATGCACCCAGTAGAAGTCGCCGTTCTTGCGCCGATTCTTGATCACGCCCGTCCAGGGCAAGCCCCGGGCCAAGGTCTCCCAGAGATCGGCGAAGGCCTCGGGCGGCATGTCGGGGTGCCGCACCAGGTTGTGCGCCTTGCCCATCAGTTCCTCGAGGGTGAAGCCGCTGGCCTCGATGAAGGCCGCGTTGGCGTAGGTGATCCGGCCCTTGAGGTCGGTCCGCGAGACCAGGGCGGCATCGTCGTGCAGCAGGTACTCGTTGGCGGTAACCGGGAGATTGACTCGCATGGTGACGGGGCGCCTCTCAGTTCAGCGCCGGCTCGCCGGTGCCCAGCCTGAACACGCTGACGGCCTGCACCAGGCTGCCGGCCTGCTCCTGCATCGACTGCGCGGCGGCCGCCGCTTCTTCGACCAGCGCCGCGTTCTGCTGCGTCACCTGGTCCATCTGCGTGATCGCCTGGTTGATCTGCTCGATGCCCTGCGTCTGCTCGTGGCTCGCAGCGCTGATCTCGCCCACGATGTCGGTCACGCGGCGGATGCTGCCCACGATCTCTTCCATCGTCTTGCCGGCTTCGCCGACCAGCGCGGTGCCCGCATCGACCTTGCCCACCGAGTCGTCGATCAGGCCCTTGATTTCCTTCGCTGCTGCCGCCGAGCGCTGCGCGAGGTTGCGCACTTCAGAAGCGACAACCGCGAAGCCGCGGCCCTGCTCGCCGGCGCGTGCCGCTTCCACCGCCGCATTGAGCGCGAGGATGTTGGTCTGGAAGGCGATGCCGT
>NZ_LMTS01000215.1:4969-8646 GCF_001541225.1 Variovorax sp. WDL1
TTGGACGAGGCATGGATCGAAGCCATGGTGTCCACCACCTGGTTGACCACATCGCCGCCCTTGACCGCCACTTCCGAAGCCGAAAGCGCGAGCTGGTTCGCCTGGCGCGCGTTGTCCGCGTTCTGCTTGACGGTGGAGGTCAGCTCTTCCATCGAGGCCGCGGTCTGCTGCAGCGAGCTGGCCTGCTCCTCGGTGCGCGACGAGAGATCCTGGTTGCCCGAAGCGATCTGCCCCGACGCGGTGGCAATGGTGTCGGTTCCGTTGCGCACGTCCCCCACCACCCGCGCCAGGCTTGCGTTCATGTTGCGCAGTGCGTTCATGAGCTGGCCGGTCTCGTCGCGCGAGTCCACTTCGATGCGGGCGCTGAGGTCGCCGCTCGCCACGGTCTCGGCGACCTTGACGGCTTCGCCCAGCGGCCGGGTGATGCTGCGCGCAGTCAGCCATGCGCACAGGACGCCCAGCACCAGCGCCACGGCCGACAGCACCATCATCAGCATGCGACCGCTCTGATGGTCCTTCGCGATGCCGGCGGTGGTCGCATCGATCTGCTCGCGCTCGTAGGCTGCAATCCGGCCCACTGCCTCTTCATAGACGCTGAGCGCCGCGGAGAAGCGGGTATCCGCCAGCTGGTTGGCACCCGCCGCGTCGCCGGCGGCCTTGAGCTTGACGATCTCGGCCAGGATCTCCAGGACGAGCTTGCGCGCATCGGCCACCTGGCCGTAGAGCTTCTTCTCCTCGGGCGCGCTCAGCAGTTCCTCCAGCTTCTTCTGCACCGGGTTGATGCGCTGCGAGGTCTCGAGCCGCGCCTTGGCGAAATGGGCTTCGGTCGCGGGCTCGGTGGCCTTGGCCATCGCGAAGGTCTGCACGATGGCGGTGCCCAGCAACTTGGCCCACTCGCTCGCCAGCCGCTCCTTGACCAGGGCGCCTTGCACCATGCGGTCCGTCGCGTTGCCCACGCTCTGCAGGCGCAGCACCCCGACACCCGAGATGGCAGCCAGCAACAGCAGCACCGCGGCGAAGCCGAAGCCCAGGCGCGTGCCGATTTTGAGATTCTTGAGACTCACGGTTCGTTTCCTCGACTCAGAACTCGGTCCAGTCGCCACCCGCGGCAGCGCCCGCCGTGCCCAGCTGCAGCACGGGCTCGCGCTTCGCGGCCGGCTTCGACAGGGCCGTGGCCGCCATGCCCCGCGGCGCCGCCTTGAGCACCGGCGCGGATGGCTTCCGCGGCACCGCCCGGGTGACTACGGAGCTCGCCGGCGCTGCAACTGCGGCCTCCTGCGCCCGGGCGTCCAGCTGGAACACGCGCACCGACTCGACCAGGCCCGCGGCCTGCTCCTGCATGGCCTGCGCGGCGGCCGACGCTTCTTCCACCAGCGCCGCGTTCTGCTGCGTCACCTGGTCCATCTGGCTGATGGCCTGGTTGACCTGCTCGATGCCCTGGGTCTGTTCCTGGCTGGCGGAGGTGATCTCGCCCATGATGTCGGTCACGCGCTTGACGCTGGCAACGATCTCGTCCATGGTCTTGCCGGCTTCGCCCACCAGCGCGGTGCCCGCGTCGACCTTGCCCACCGAGTCGTCGATCAGGCCCTTGATCTCCTTGGCGGCGGCCGCCGAGCGCTGCGCGAGGTTGCGCACTTCGGAGGCGACCACCGCGAAGCCGCGGCCCTGCTCGCCGGCCCGCGCCGCCTCCACCGCGGCGTTGAGCGCCAGGATGTTCGTCTGGAAGGCGATGCCGTCGATCACCGCGATGATGTCCACGATCTTCCTGGACGAGGCGTTGATCGAGCCCATCGTGTCCACCACCTGGCCCACCACGTCGCCGCCCCTCACCGCCACCTCGGAAGCCGAAAGCGCCAGTTGATTCGCCTGACGCGCGTTGTCCGCGTTCTGCTTGACGGTCGTGGTCAGCTCCTCCATGGAGGCGGCCGTCTGCTCCAGCGAACTGGCCTGCTCCTCCGTGCGGGAGGACAGGTCCTGGTTGCCCACCGCGATCTGGCCCGAGGCAGTGGCGATGGTGTCGGTGCCCGTGCGCACCTGGCCCACGATCGTCACCAGGCTCTCGTTCATGTTCTTCAGGGCCTGCATCAGCTGGCCGGTTTCGTCGGTGCTGCGCGGCTCGATGCGGCTCGTCAGGTTGCCGGCGGCAACCGACTGCGCGACCTGGACCGCTTCGCCCAGGGGGCGAGACACGATGCGGGCGATCCAGATGGCGAAGCCGAGACCCAGCACGATGCTGCCCGCCAGGACGGCGAGGATCCACGTCCGGCCTTGCGCGTAGATCGCATCCGCCGTGGCGCTGGCCTGGGTGCCGCCCTCGACGTTGATCGTCACCAGCTGGTCGATGGCCGCATTCAGTTCCGTGCTCACGCGCAGCGAATCGCCGCGCAGCAGGGCCACGGCCTCCTCGTTCCTCTGCGCACGGGACAAGGCGATCAGCTTCTCATGCTCCTGGACGTAGCGGCCGGAGGCCTCGACGACCTTCTGGTACATCGCCTTCTCGGCGGGCGCGCTGATGAGCTGCTCGTAGCGCTCGCGGGTCGTTCGCATGCCGTCCCACACCGCGGCCATGGTCTTCTCGTAGCGCGCCATGTCGTCCGCCGCGGTCGACATGATGTGCTGCATCTCCACGGAGCGGTAGCGCGCCGCGAGTGCCTTGAGCTCCAGCAGCGCTTGCGCCGAAGGCATCCAGTTGGTCGAGATCTCGGTCGACATCCGGTTGACCTTCGCCATCTGGACGACCGCGAAGATGCCGAGGAAAGCCGTCAGTGCAAGCACGGCGACAAAGGAAACAAGGAGCTTGCTCGCAAGCTTGAGGTTGTAGAACGCTTTCATGATTTTTCTCGTGGAGCCGGGGGCCTCGGGGCCTCGGGAAGCGCCAAGGAGCTCCAAGGAGCTTCAGGCTGCGATCCTTTCAACCAGGCCCATCTCTTCGCTGGACATCAGGCGGTCGATGTCCACCAGGATCAGCATCCGCTCTTCCAGCGTGCCCAGCCCGATCAGGTAGTCGGTGTCCAGCGCCGCGCCCATCTCGGGCGCCGGCTTGATCTGCTCCGCGCCCAGCGTGATGACGTCCGACACGCTGTCCACCACCATCCCCACCACGCGACCGCCGATGTTCAGCACGATCACCACCGTGAACTGGTCGTAGGTCGGCGTGCCCAAGGCGAACTTGATGCGCATGTCGATGATCGGAACGATGATCCCGCGCAGGTTCACCACCCCCTTGATGAACTCCGGCGCATTGGCGATGCGCGTTACCGCGTCGTAGCCGCGCAGCTCCTGCACCTTCTGGATATCGATGCCGTATTCCTCTTCGCCCAGCGTGAAGGCCAGGAACTCCAGCGGGCGGCCGCCGGATGCGAGGGAGGCGGCCGTGCCGTGCGCGGCCTGGTGGGCGGGTTCGGGGGTCTTGTTCAGCATGTCTTGGTCTCTCCAAAGAAATTCGCGGGTTCGGTAGCTTTCTCGGTACCGGCTGTCGGCGCGGTGCTCGATCAGTTATCGGCAGTTGCGCGCCGGGCTTGAGGGTCGTGCGCAAAAACAAGTGCAGGCGCGCGGTCTTCCAGCTTGAACACGCTCACTGCCTCGACCAGGCTGCCGGCCTGTTCCTGCATCGATTGCGCCGCGGCAGCGGCCTCTTCCACCAGCGCCGCGTTCTGCTGCGTCACCTGGTCCATCTG
>NZ_LMTS01000256.1:0-31008 GCF_001541225.1 Variovorax sp. WDL1
ATCGAAGACCGTCGTCAAGACGGGATCACCACGCGCTTACCTTACGCTTGAGACTGAGTGCTGTCGGTCAGGTGCGGGCGCCTGATGACTGTGATCGCCGATACCTGATATTCGCCGACGTGGGCGGCGAGAGACTGCTCGTTCCCTGGCCGCGAAGGACCGCGGCGGGATTCGCGATGCCGAGACTAGTAGAAGCCGCGCTCCTCTCTGATGCGTGCTTCGTCAATCCTTCGCGAGAGCATCGCGATGAAGTCTCCGAGCCATTCACGAGCTGCCGCAGAGGTGGTCGCGCCAATCCAAGATCTCGCTGAGTCGCGCTGCTTGGAGTAGTAGACCGAGTCGGGCCCGGATCGAGTTCCGGTGTCGAAATGCCCCATCAAGTGGCGTCCCTGAAGGCTCTTTGCTCCAAAAAACTCAATGAAGCCTCGCGTCAGATCGCCCGAGCGCCCTTGCGCCAGAGTCTTCGGAAGAGCTTGCATGACCGCTTCCGCGCGTTCCGGGTCGGATCCGACCCAGTCGAGGACCGACTTGGGATCGAAGCAATCCATGGGCGTGGGAACGCTTCCGCCTTCGGCCCCCACTTGATCGCCACGCTGCGGTTCTCCGAGCCAATGGGAGATTGTCCAGCTGCTCTCGTTGTCTTCCAGCGCCTTTGCTATGACGGGCCAACTCTCGCTCGGCCGAGCTTTGCAAATCTGCAACACGGTATCGAAGACTCCGGAGAACAAGCTGGCTCCGCCTGGCCCGCAGTGGCTTTCGAGCACCACGCCAAGAAACTCGATGTCGCGTTCGGGGAAGCGCCTACGGAACGACTTCGCCAACGTCTTCCAGTAGTGCGACGTCATATTGTCGTGGTGGTGATTGAAGGTCGTAGGATTGGTCAGCAACGCCCAAAGAAGTTCAGCGGAGCACTCTTCCGCGCCCTTCGCGAACCTGTAGGAGGCGATTTGGACTGCGACCCGAGCGGCGTCGGCATTCCCACTCGCGTTCAGGTGGGCGCAAATCGCTTCGACTTCGGCCGACGAGAGCTGCTCCTCACCAAGCTTCCATCCGATGGGAGCGAATCGTGACGGTTCGATCTCTCCCGCGTCAAACAGTGCAAGCAGCCTCGTGACGACAGATGGAGAGAAACCTGAGAAGACGACTGCCGCGGTCTGCCAACGCGGAGAGTCCGTCATCAACAAGTCCATAGCTCGGCTTTCCCATCGCGCAGGATCGAGTTTCCTCAACATCTCCAAATAGCCGCTCAAGAATCCAAAGTTCACTTCCCCAGCGATTGAACCCGCGCCGCTAAGAATCTCTTCGTCAAGATTGCAAACTTCAAACGAGATTGACGCGACGCAGCGCCCAAAATCGCTAGCTCTTTGTCCCGGGCACTGGATCACTCGCGCGAGATTCGCTCCGCGAGCCTGCGCGTCCTCAACAAATTCTCTTGCGAGAGCCTCGACGCGTTTTCGCGGAACATCGGACTCGACGAGTTCACGCTTCTCGTCAAGGTAGTGGTCTTCGTCGTAGGTGTCGTAGGTCACGAACCGGTCGAAGCGCTTCCCGAAAGGGCCGGACTGGGTCGCGTCGAGAATCTCTTGGAGTCTCTTGGCGACCCTCGAGGAAGTGCCTTGAATGGGATACCGCATGCGGCGCAAAAGCATCTTGACCAAGGCTTGGCCATCCCCGCTCGGAAAGTCGAGTTGACCTCGAAGCGTCTCAAGCGCGAGCTCGGTCATGGCCTCGTAGTGAAGCATGTCGTCGCTCGCCTGGATTGCGACTTTTGACACGGCAAGCTGCCACTCGGCGTCAGATGGGTCCGCGCTGGCCAGCAACGACTGCAGCGCCTCACGTCTAGGTTGGAACAAGTCGTTCCAAATCCGTGGAGCCCAGAACGCAATTGGCGGAGCCAAGCCTTGATATTCGACACCGACAATGCGAGTGTGCGATCGGTCACTAAACAGCTTCTCGAACAGCTCCAGGCCCAAGAATCGGTCGAAGCGATCCTCGCCGGAAAGCAGCTTTTGCGCGAAGGCCAACCTAGTCGCCCCAGGCGCTTGCGTGGGCGCTCCCCGCAAGTAAAACAGACCTTTCAAGGTCCCTCGGGCATTGTTGGAATACCGCGCGCTCTCGCCAAAGGCTAAATGCGAAAGCAGTCGAGCGGCTGGCGCGAAATGCTCTTCCCAGACGGCGATCTTCTCCAGTGCGTGCACAAGCGTTTGCCGCGCCTCGTCAAGCGCCGGCAGTTCGGCGCGCGGCCACGACCCCACCGTTCGTTCCAACACGCTGATCGTCGCAGCCGGATCCGCTTCCGCCATGACACTTAAAAAGTGCGACCCACTCTTGGACGCGACGAACTTCTTCGAAGTGAACGTGCCGTCTTCGGCGCCTAAGACCTCCCCGATGGCCGCCCGTGCCGAGGGCGATCCGTTGGAGTAGATGAGCATGTCCAAGAACCAACCTCGAAGCGTCTCGGGCATTTCATCCATGAGAGCGGCGAGGTCGGCGCCGTGCCCATGGATTTCCCACCACTGCTTCCACAGGTGAACATGGAGCGCTCTGGGGACCAAGCGCATCGTGTGGGTTCCCTGCAAGATGCGACGACCGGCAAGACCCGCGACGGCGATGTCGAAGGCTCCAGGAGTAATAGCGGGATCGACTCGAGCCGCCAATGTCGCAACGAACCGCCCTTCTTCCTCGACGGGTTTCCTGGCCCCGAACTTGCGGAACAGCGCGATGTGTCTTGTGATGGTCAGAAGCCTTTCGGCCTGCTCGCCCTTCACCTTCTTGTAGCCAAGCACGAACCGGTCCCAAATCGGAACAGTTGCGGGAAGTTTGAGAATGTCGGCTGGATTGCGCTTGAGGTTGTCGCCGACAGCGTGCGCCACGCGGGCTGAGCCTTCACACCAGGAAACCCAGTGGTGCGCGTGCCCTGCGTCGCCGATGTATTCGGCGAGGATCTCCTTGATCTGCGCGTCCTCGAGCTGAGGGAACTTAACGACTTCCATCAAGGAGTCAGAGCTCAATTCTGGGCCGTGATCGATGGTCACGAGTTTGATCCTGGGCCGCCCGCGCAGCGCGTTGAATATCGACGACCGATCGTCGTCGTCGCACTCGTCGATCACTAACACGATCGAGTACTCTCGATCGTCCTTCAGTAATTCGAAGAACAGCTGGCCGTTCTGAAAATACTCGGCGTGGGGGACGTAGACCGCTCGCGCAGACAACAACGGGAGGTTTTTGATCGCCTCTAGCGTGAGCCGGGTCTTGCCAATGCCCGGCTCCCCAACGACGCGTACGTGCTGTATGTCGGCACCCGTGAGGAGCGTCTGCACCGTTCGAATGAAGTCGGCCTGCGGCGCGCCAAGCGAAACGTGAGGCGTCATGTCGGCGTTCCGCGCCCATGACGAAATTGTTTGGAACCTTGCGTCCCCGAGCCCTCCAAGGTCGAGGCAAAGGGAAGGATACCTCTCCATCATGTTGGCGATCTGACGCACGCCCCAGACCTCGACGAGCGGCCTCTTGTATCCACACGTCTCGAACGCCTTGACCAGCAGCGACACCGCCTCGGCGTGGTTGTCGGCGAGAAGATCATGTCCAAGCGCCACCATGACGTATGTCCCACCCTCGTCCATGCATCTGCGGACTGCCCGTCCAAGTTTCGACTTCGATGGCTTCGCGTCGCTGGCTCCAAACAGTTCCTTGGCGATGGCCGCCGGCTGCCAAGGCTTGAAAGATGTGCCAGTCTTGATCTGGTAGTTGAATGAGTGGGCCCCTTTTCCTCCCACCGTCTCTGCCTTGGCATCGATACCGCCATCCGCGGTTGTCACGTCGCCGGAAACGACGATGTTCACCAGTCCAAGCCGCGCCGCCTCACACCAGAGAAGGCGGCCGAACACTTCTGTGGCTTCTTGGATCTTCAAACCGCCTAACCGGTCCAGATCCGGTGTGAATATCGTTGTCTCCATTCGCCCTCCGTCGCCTTGAGCATATCTTGCATCGGGCCTGGCCGCTTCGCCTGTAGTGACCGACATGGAGCGGTTCCATCGCTGGAATTGAAGGTAACCCTCGCTCCACAGTTGGCCCTTACCGACAGGCTTCGGCAACACCCGCTTTCGGTGGGAAGTGGCCAGCCCGCGGCCGGAAGCGCATCCTGGATGGCCCTCAACTCGATGGGAGACCATCATGGCAGCCGAAGGCAATACCAGTCACCGCGAGCCGTGGAACAAGGGCAAGATCGTCGGGCAGAAGGCGCCGTTCAAGGTGAAAGACATCTGGGCGCTGCGTGCCCGCCTGCAGCTGGAAGGGCGGGTGCGAGATCTCGCGCTCTTCAACTTGGGTATCGACAGCAAGCTTCGCGGATGCGATCTCGTCGCCCTCAAGGTCCGAGACGTCTGTCATGGAGACCAAGTTGCGACGCGCGCTACTGTAATGCAACACAAGACCCAGCGCCTCGTGCAGTTCGAGATCACGGCTGCCGCTCGGGACGCCTTGCAGGCATGGATCAAGCTTGCCGGGCTGAAGTCGGAAGCCTTCCTCTTCCCCAGCCGGCTCCACGATTCGCCCCATCTCGGAACCCGGCAGTACGCACGGATCGTCCAACATTGGGTTGAGGAGCTGGGCTTGGACTGCGCCGACTATGGCACGCACTCGATGCGCAGGACGAAGGCGACGCTGATCTATCGGCGCACCAAGAACCTTCGCGCCGTGCAACTGCTCCTCGGGCACTCCAAGCTGGAGTCGACGGTAAGGTACCTCGGGATCGAGGTCGATGACGCTCTCGAGCTCTCCGAGCAGACGGAAATCTGAGGGAGATGAAAAAGCGACCGCGTCGGTGAGCATCGGAGCGGTCGCTCTCGACGGCGACTATCGATGTGCCGACTTGGCAATGTCGGCAACTCCCGGGATTCCGGGCGCTGGGACCGGAATTGGGTGAATAGCTCAATGACCGGATTGGAGTCGAGACGTCGCACTTGGCAACCTCCGGCGACCGACCGCAACCGCTGCGAAGCCGAAGTTCGGGCCGCACCGTTGAGGCGCGAGCAGCAGTCCGAAGCGCACATCGTGCTCCCGACGAAATCACCTCACCTCAGAACATAACTCGCCAACACACTCTGCACCTCATAAATACTCAGCTTCTTATTGAACTGCTTCTGTATCGGCGCAGCCGTCCCCGAGATCCAGATCTTGAGTTCCGCATCGAGGTCGAAAGTGCCCCCCGTCTCCACACTGAAGTGCGTGATGCTCTTGTAGGGAATGGAGTGGTAATCGATCTTGCTCCCCGTCATGCCCTGCTTGTCGACCAGCACGAGGCGCTTGTCGGTGAACACGAAGTAGTCGCGGACGAGCTGGTAGGCGTGCTCGACCACTTCGCCCTTGGCCAGGATCTGGCTGAACTCCTGCTGGATCTTCGCCGGGTCGATCTTGGCTGCGTTGCCAAGCATTCCATCAAGTAGGCCCATGGTTGCTTCCTTCCGAACTCGATCCACACACGCGACCGTGGCCGGTCGTCGAAGGCTGCCGGGGCGCAGCGCGTGGCTAATGTAGTGGGCTGATGAGCGCGACCCTGCGCCATCGGACGAATTCTCCCAGCCCAAACCGGCAATAGTGCTCACCGCCGCGGAACCACCCTCTACGCGCGGGAGCCAAGTCTGCTGCACGCTTCAAGCCCCAGTTCAAGAAGAAGAACAGATCGTGGTCATTCCAAGACTGCTCATGTGCCTTGCGCTCGCATGCCTGGCCTCGTCACCGAGCGCCACCCTATCCACGCTCGGCCGTTGTGCGCCACAAGAGGCCGTGGAGCATGGCGGTGGGCTCAACGCCTGCGGGTGCCACTTCAACCGGCGCACCGGCGAGTGCCATTGCCATCAGGCCAGGGGCTGTGGATGCGAGTGCCAGTCGGCGGCATGCCCGTGATGAGGTCGTATCGCCTTCCGTTGCTGCCGGTGTTGGCCTGCATGCTGATCATGCCCACGATGGCCAGCGCCGGCCCAACGGTCTACCGCTGCGAGACCGCAGGCAAGGTCGCCTATTCCGACTCGCCCTGCATTGGCGCAATCATCGTGGATGCGACGCCCACCCAAGGCATGGACAAGATGAGCGGCCACAGCCGCAAGGGCAAAGACGTCCAGCAAACCGAGTTCAACCGCGTATTCGATGACGCGCTGAAGCCGCTGACCGGTAGATCGACCGAAGAGATGGGTGTGCTTCGACGACGGGTCAAGCTGCCGGGGCCGGATCAGCAGGCATGTGCGCGGCTCGATGGTCAACTGCCGAGGCTGGAGCTGGATGCCCGGGAGGCGCAAGGAGCAACAAAAGCTCGGGCGGAGTTTGATTTGTATGGGGCGCGGAAGAGGTACTTCGAACTGAAGTGCTGAGGAAGGTTCAGCCCTGCGATGGCCTGACCAGCGGGCACAGTGCGCAGACCGATACCATGCAGCGCGAGGAATGATGAACATGCTCAAGACCGAAGCCTCCGAAGGCCGCACCGTCGCCCTGTACTGGGACTTTGAAAACATCCACGCCGGACTGTGCGAAGAGCGCCAGCCGGGGTCGTACGCACGGACTGACTTTCGTTTCAAGCCTCAGGAGCCTTTGGTCAACATCCAGGCGGTCGTCGACTTCGCAGCATCCTTCGGTCCCATCGCCATCAACCGGGCGTACTGCAACTGGCAGTGGTATGGCCGGTACCGCGACGCCTTGCTGCAGAACGCCGTCGAGCTGATCCAACTCTTCCCGCCCGGAGGTGCCGCCAAGAACGGCGCCGACATCAAGCTGTGCCTGGACGCGACCGAGGACATCGGCCGGTTCGACCACATCGGCATCGTGATCGTGGTGGGTGGCGACAGCGACTTCATGCCTGTTTCGCAGAAGATCAAGGCGGCCGGCAGAACATTGATCGGTATCGGAACGCGGAAGGCCACCAACCGCCATTGGGCCAAGAGCTGCCACGAATTCCGCTACTACGAAAACCTCGTCGAGGTGAGAGAAGAAGCGATTCCCGTCGTCAGTGCCGAGCCCGACGCGCGGCCTGACGCGCTTGCGGAAGAGACGCCGCCCGCCGACGTCGAAGCGGCTCGTGCCGCTGCAGAGCCTCCGGCGCCATCGAAAGCCGCCACGGAGTCCGCCAGCAGCTTGCCCGTCGACCTGGTTCGCCGAGCGCTTCGGCTGCTTGCGGAGAAGAAGGCCGACGTGTGGGTCAACAAGGCAGAGGTCTGGCCGATGGTGAAGCGGTTGGACCCCACCTTCGAGCTGACGGAGCACGGATACACAAGCTTTTCGGGAATGCTGAAGGGGTTGGCGGCGGACCTGATCGAGATCCGGAAGGGCGAGAACGACCAACAGGTCCGACTGCGGTAAAGCGCTTGGCGGCTCAGTGCTCTGCAGTCCATGCGTCAAGGCAGCCGGCCAAAACCCGGCAACGACAGTTGCCCCCCGGTGCCACCAGGCGCACGGTCAAGGCACCCCCGGCGCCAGCACCTGCTGCATCGCAAGGCGGATCTGCGGCAGACGCTCCAGCGCCGTGCGCCGGCCACAGTCGACCATGGCCTCGGCCGCCGCAAAGTTGAAGCCTTCGCCGACCGGGATCGGAACGGTCAGCGACAGGTCGGCGCGATCGGCCTGGGCGGCGGCGTCCCACCAGCCCTGCAAGCGCCAGGCACCGCCCATCGCGGCGCGCAGGCCGAACGGGCGACGCAGTCGCTGTTCGAAGCGATCGGCGGCGCGCGCAGCATCGGAGGGCGCCTCGGGATAGGTGGGTCGGACCAGCGTGGCGAGCCTGAAGCCGCAGCCGCGCGCGGCGAGCAGGTCGACCGGCAGGCGCGACACGACCGCACCGTCGACGAGCACCGAGTCGCCGAGCCGGACCGCGGCGAACACGCCCGGGATCGCCGCCGTGGCCCGTGCCGCAGGCGCCACGGCGCCGCTGTCGAGCACGACACGCTTGCCCATCGTCAGGTCGGCCGCGACGACCGCGACCGGCAACCGCAACTGCGCAAACGTGGCATCGCCAAACAGCTCGCGGGTGAGCGTCGTCATGCGCGATGCGGAGATGAGCGAGGCGCGCGGCAGCCATTGCATGCCCCTGGCGCGCGCGAAGTCCGCGACCACGCGCAGGACGTTCTCAGTCGCCGCGCGCGCGCTGCCGAATCGGGCAAAGGCCAGTGCCACGGCACCCCCCATGCTCGAGCCGCAAAGGAAGTCGATCGGCAGCCCGTCGCCTTCCAGGACCTCGAGCACCCCCAGGTGCGCCAGCCCGGCAGCCGCGCCCACGCTCATGGCCACGCCCACTTCCCGGCCGCAAAGCCGGCGCACGAGGTGATCGAGCGCCGGCTGGCGCGCCCGCGACCAGTCGCCGCCCGATGCCGCAGCGTCGATCTCGTCGCGCGGCACCGCGTGGCACCAGCGCTGCAGTGCCGCCGCCCCGGAGAGCGCACCCGGGCGCCAGACGATGGGGTCGGCGTGCGTATCCGGGAGGCGACGCAGATCGTCTGCGGTGACCAGCAACGCGTCATCGGCATCGAGCTCCGCCAGCAACGCCGCGCTGCCGGCCTGGCCGGTGCCGAGCAGCAGCACGGCGTCGCTCGGCCCGACGTCCCGCCAGCGGCGAATGCGCTGCGCGCCACTTGCCGGGTCGTCGCGCGACTCGTGGTGCTCGGAGCCGGGCGCGTAGTGCTGCAAACCGCGGGCAAGCGCCGCCAGCAGGTTCGGGTGGCCTTCCTCCCCCGTCGGCACCAGCACGACGCGCGGCCGCGCCGCGGGCGCACGGCGCGTGCGCTCGCGAAGGCGCAGCCCCAGCAAGGTCGCGACGTTGCGGAAGAACGCGACCTCCTGCGCCATCGCCTCCAGGAGAACGGGGGCCGAGAGGACCCAGGCCCGCACATCGCGCTGGGCGACGACGTTGGCCGAGACCGGGTCGCCGGTCAGCGCCGAGAGCTCGCCGAAGCACTGGGGCGGCAACAGCAGCAGGCGCCGGCCACCCCCGGCCAGCTCGACGCGCACGGCGCCGTCGATCAGCCCGAAGAGCTCGGCCGACGGCACGCCGGCGCGCAGGATGATGTCGCCCGCTTCGAAGCGGCGCGTTTGCAAGCATCGTTCAAGGGAGGCGAGCGCCTCGGGCGAGATGCCGGCGAACAGCGGGTGCAGGGCGAGCGCAGGCGTCATCGCGCCAGGCCGGGCACCAGGGGCGTCCCGACGCGCGACGTTCTCGGGCGGCGGTTCGGCGAGCATGGCCGCCAGTATGCCGCGACGCGAGGGCGCCTGGGTGATCGGGTCGGGCGTGCCGTAGGGCAAAATCGTTCGTCCCATCCGCCACGCGTGCAACCCGCCGGCCTTCGCACCCGACACCCATGCCGAAGATCGCCAAATCCGCCATCGTCGTCCCGAGCAAGCTCGACCACGCCGCGCGGCAAGAGTTCATCGATGCGCTCTACAGGGTCCATTGCGAGGTGTTCGACGGCGTCAGCCGCGACTCGTTCGCGAAGTACGTGGTCGAGTCCCCGGCCGAGCACACCTGGATCAACGTGCACCGCAACGACGCAGGCGAGATCGTCGGCTACTTCGCGCTGCACATCTTCGAGCGTGAACTGGCCGGCCAGCCGAGCGCCATCTTTCGTGCCGAGGCCGGTACGCTGCGCGCTTACCGGGGTGGCAATACCAACACACGCTTCGGCCTCAAGCTCGGCGTGCCCTACCTGCTGCGCTACCCCGGGCGGCGCGTCTACTACCTCGGCTCGCTGGTGCACCCTTCGAGCTATAGCCTGTTTGCCAAGCACTTCGACGTGGTCTGGCCGAGCGCCCGGCATCCGCCGCCGCCGGCCGTGCTCGCCTTCATGGACGAGCTGGCGAACTCGTTCGGCCTCGAGCGCGTGAGCCCCGACAACCCGCTGACGCGACAAGTGCACTGGATCACGCGCGACTCCGAGGTCGAGCGCAGCTACTGGCGCAACTGCGACAAGCCCGCGGCGCGCTTCTTCATCGAAGCCAACCCCGGCTACAGCGAAGGCAATGGACTCGTCACGCTGATCAGGGTCGATGCGCACAACCTCCGGCACGCGATCTCGGCCTTCTTCGCCGAGCGCTACACGCGGCGCAAGGAGGGCTTGATGGTGACGCTGTACCGCCTGCCCATCGGCGGCCAGCTGCTGCGCCCCGCCGAGGTCATCCGGCGCCTCAAGGCGACCGCGCTGTTCGGCTCATTCGACGCACCCAGCCTCGCCACGCTGGCAGAAAGCGCGCAGATCGTTGCGCTCCCCGCGGGAAAGACAATCTTCCGTGCCGGCGACCCCGGCAACGAGCTCTACGTGATCGCGCGCGGCGCCGCCTATGTGCTGGCCGGCAGCGAGAGCGAAGGCGAAGACCACATCATCGACCAGCTGGCCACCGGCGCCATGTTCGGCGAGATCGCCATGCTCAGCGGCGAACGGCGCAGTGCCTCGCTGCGCACCGCGACCGCCACGCTGCTCATCGAGATTTCGCGCGAGGCGTTGTTCTCCATCCTCGAAGCGAACCCGAAACTGAGCGAGGTC
Organism: Variovorax sp. WDL1; assembly: GCF_001541225.1. Classification (GTDB taxonomy): domain Bacteria; phylum Pseudomonadota; class Gammaproteobacteria; order Burkholderiales; family Burkholderiaceae_C; genus Variovorax. The sequence goes on from NZ_LMTS01000256.1 coordinate 10,512, forward strand.
CTCTGGAAGAACTTCGCGGCGCGGCGCTTCGACGACTGCGTGCGCGGCCTGCCGGCGTGGAAGACGCTGGAGCGCGCGGCGCGGCTGGCGGTCGTCGACGCGGGGCAGCACCGGCTGCTGGCCGCGGGCGAGCGCGCCGAAGTGAGCGCCGGGGAGATGCTGCTCGTGCTGCTGGGCAACGTGCAGGTCGAGCAGGCCGGCACATCGACCGTCGTGCGCGCGCCCGCCTTGTTCGATACGAAGCAGGCGATGGCAGTGACCGCCAACGGCGCGGCGCGCATCGTGTGCATCGCGCGCTGAAGGGCCGCTACAAGTCTTCCTCGGACACAAGCAACGATTGCAGCCACAGCGAAAAGTCGAGCCCCAGGCTCGCGTGCGGCTCGTCGCGCCGCACCAGTGTCTTGCCGTCTTCGCCGCGCAAATGCCATTCGAGCGCGCCGTCTTCGCCGAGCTGCAGCCGGTACATGCTGCCGAAGGCATCGGCGCGCAGCAGCCCGAGCGCTTGCTGCGTGAGCGCCGCGCAGTCGATGGTGACGCCCAGTTCGGTATTCAGCGTCGCCGAGCGCAGGTCGAGGTTGACCGAACCCACCACCATCCGCCGCCGATCCACGCCTGCCACCTTGGCGTGCAGGCGCGGCGTGGATTTGCCGAAGACCCCGAAGGTCTTCGACCGCCGCACCAGGTCGGGACCGAACTCGTACACCTGCACGCCCAGCCGCAGCATGTCGGCGCGGTAGCGAGAGTAGGCGCGGTACACCAGGGGTTCGTCGGTGGAGCCGAGCGAGTTGGTGACGATCAGCACACGCGTGCCGCGCTTCTGGGCCTCGCCCATCATGCGCAGGCCCACCGGGCCAGGCAGGAAGTAGGGATTGACGATGACCACTTCCTCGCGCGCGGCGGCGATCACGTCGAGCTTGGCGCGCATCGCCGGGCTGGCCTTGTTCGGGTCCACGGGCTGGAGCACCTTGTCGGGCGGGTCGTCGTGCACGCGGGCACTGCCGGCCAGCAGTCGCACCCGGCCCTGCGCGATCTGCACGCGAACCGTGCTCTGGCCCAGGTAGTCCCGCGGTGGCACCACCGGCGGTGGGCCGGCGATTCCTTTCAGCTGCACGTCGAAGTCGGCGCGCCGCTCGGCGGGTTTGGCGGCGCGCTCCAGGGCGTGCAGCCTCTGCTCCAGCACCCACACCTGTTCGCTGTTCCAGTAGCGGTCGAAGCTTGCCGACAGCTCGCGCACGACGGCGCCGGCGGAGAGGACGTCGAGGTCGATGAAGTTGGCCTCGCCGTGGCGCGTGAAATATTCGTCGGCGATGTTGCGCCCGCCATAAACGGCGAACTGGTTGTCGGCGACGAAGAGCTTGTTGTGCATGCGCCGGTTGACGCGCGTGAAATCGTGCAGCGACAGCAGCAAGCGACGGATCGGCGTGCCGTAGCGTTCGGGCAGCGGGTTGAACAGGCGCACTTCGGTGTTCGGAAACGCGGCCAGGCCCCGCAGCAGGGGGTACAGATCGCCGGCGTGGTAGTCGTCCACCAGCAGCCTCACACGCACGCCGCGCACCGCGGCATCGCGCAGCGCCGCCAGGAAGGCTGCGCCAGCGGTATCGTCATGGATGTGGTAGTACTGCGCGTCGATCGAACGCGTGGCGGCCTCGGCCAGCGCGAGGCGCGCATCGAAGGCCATTTCGCCGCTCGGCAACAGCATGAAGCCCGAATTGCCACCGGGTGCCTCAGCCAGACTCGCCGCAGCAATGCGCCCGAGAGGCGTGTCGCCGGTATCGGCGATGGCGCTGCTGGCAGGCGGCGCGATGCGCGGCGGCAGCATGGTGCAGCCGGCGAGCAGCAGCACGAAAAGGGCGGTCAACCAGCGTCTCATGGCTCGGCTCCGAACCGCATCGCCTGAAGCGAGCGTTCGCCGCAATTCTGACGCCAACCAGAGGGCAGCGGAAGGTCCTGCTGCTTAATCAGCCGGCACGCACCCCATGCCGCCCGCGATCCCGAACCCGTGCGCGTCGATTGCCGCACCAATCCTGCGAGCAGCGCGTCTGCGCTTGCGGATGGGAGGAACCGCCCAGCCTACGACGCAATGGCGCCGATACCCAGGACCGCCAACACCACGAACACGATGGCGACGATCAGGAAGATGAAGAACAGGATCTTCGCGATCTTCGCCGCACCGGCGCTGATCCCGGTAAAGCCGAATACACCTGCGACGACCGAGACGATGGCGAAGATGATGGCCCACTTGAGCATGGAATCTCCTTGGTGGACCTTGTATTGTTCGTAGTGGTCAGCATGACTGAGTAGGGCTGTGGCTCACAGCAGCGTAAGCCGAACCATGAACCAAGACAACCCGTGCATCCCGGTCGAGGACGAGCATCGAGAAGAACGTCCTGATGACCTCCCGGACTCCTCCGAAAAGCCGCAGTCCACGCCGGCCGAACGATTGGGCTTCGAGCCCTTCCAGTACACCGAGCGCAGCTGAATGAACCGCCAAGCCTCGACACTTGAAGAGGCACTGCAAGCCGGCGGCCGCATCAGCGCACGGCCATGCGAACAAGCCGCGCCGCCTCTTCGGCGCGCGCGTCTTCCACCTCGCGCAGCACGCCGCCCACGTCCACCGGCCCACTGGGGCGTGCGAAGCTGCCCGTGAGCGCCGAGCCCGTGTGAAGCTCGCCGCGCTCGTAGAGGTTCCATATTTCCTCGCCGTAGCGGGTCGAAAGCAACTCGGGCGCGAACCTTCCGAAGAAGTCGGCAAGGTTCCCCACATCGCGCAACAGCATCCGCCGCGCGTGGTTGTTGCCCGCGGCATCGACGGCCTGCGGCAAGTCGATGATGACGGGGCCGTCGGCGGCGAGCAGCACGTTGAACTCGGAAAGGTCGCCATGCACCACACCCGCGCACAGCATGCGAATCACCTCCACCAGCAGCGTTGCGTGATGCAGCCGCGCGTCCTCTGGGGTGAACACGACGTCGTTGAGGCGCGGTGCGGCATCTCCGTGCTCGTCGGTGACGAGTTCCATCAGCAGCACGCCGTCGGCAAAGTTGTAGGGCTCCGGCACGCGCACGCCCGCCCCGGCCAGCCTGTAGAGCGCATCGACCTCGGCGCTTTGCCAGGCCCCCTCGGTGGCCTGCCGGCCGAACTTGGTGCCCTTGGCCATCGCGCGCTGCAGGCGCGTGTTCTTGACCTTGCGGTTCTCGGTGTAGTCGACGGCCTGGCGGAAACTGCGCTGGGTCGCTTCCTTGTAGATCTTGGCGCAGCGCGTCTGGTCCCCGCAGCGCACCACGTAGACCATGGCTTCCTTGCCGCTCATGAGCTGGCGAACCACGCTGTCGATCAATCCTTCGTCGATCAGCGCCTGTAGTCGAGGGGGTGCTTTCATGGCCCATTCTGCCTTGCTGCCGCGCGGGCCCGCGATGTGGAGGCCAGCGCGTGGCTGCTCTTGGGATGGCGGAAGGGCTCCATGGCGAACGTTGGAGCGAGAATAAGAGATGGCTACCGCAAGGTCCTTCGAGACCACCCACTACAAGCTCTTCCCCTCGCCACGCAACGTGCACCGGGTGGTGTTCGAACATCAAGTGTTCGTGCCGCAGCCGTACGCGTTGATCGACCTCCCGAGCTACGGCCTGAAGGGCCGCTACAGCCTGTTCGCCGCCTGCCGGCTCTCGGACGGCAAGATGGGCCAGCTCGTGACCCTCGAAGAGGCGGATGACGTCGCGAAGTTCGAGGCGAAGTTCGTGCCGGATTAGCTCGCGTGCTCGGGGTCCCGTCAATCCGTATCCGGAAAGGTGTCCGCGAAGGCTGCCGCAAAGGCACGGGACCCGGTCAGGGTGAGGGCAAGGGTCACTCGCCCAGGCACGCGCGGCATGGAAACTGTCGCGCGCTCGCAGTCGTAGGTGATTTCAAGCGGGACATCACGCTCGGCCACTGCTTGCAATTCGAAGTCCCACTCGCCGCCTTCTTCGGCAGAAGATGGTGCGCCGAAGTCGCGATAGGCCCAACCGAGCACGGTTTCGACCTCATGGACCAGGGCCGGTAGGCGATCGGCAAGGACAGACGCCATCGCGTCGAAGCTGCAGGCGCCGGTTTCCTCGTCGGTCGGTTCGAAGATCAGGTATTGGAGCGGCATCCCTGGAGGATGCCGCAATGTCGCACGGCTGCAGCTCATGGACGCGCTTGGCCAAGGGCATCGAATGTATATCTGGCGCCAAACACGGAGCCATTCATGGAAGTCATCCAGGCCGACATCGAACTCGCCGCTGCTCAGGTTTCGTAATGCCTTCGCCTTTTCATCATCGAAAGCAGCAACGTCATAAGGAGCGCGCCACCGCCCGCAGCAATGAGTGTCGAGCGGACCGGCTCGTTGGCAATGTACCGCGTGCAACTCTCCTTGACCTCGTCGACTTGCCCCTGCCAGTCGCGCAGCTTTCGACCGGTGGCGCCCACGGCTTTTCGAGCATAGACCCTTCCGGCCGTGCCAGCGCTCCTTGCGATGTCCGCAGCGTCATGGGACAGGCCCCTGACGGTGTCCAGGGCCTCCCCGCCGGTTTCCCTGACGTCTTCGACGGTCGACCTGATGGAGTGGGCGGCGTCTCTGCTTATCCGTCCACTCTCCTGGGCATACCCTTTCGCAGCTTCCAGCGCGTCTCGCGCAGTCTGCTGGGCCTCATCAGCGAGCTCGGCAGGACTCTTCACGTTGTCGGTTGCCATCCAGTGCTCCTCATGGTGTTACTTCTTTCGCGCCTTCAGGTGCTGCTCGACAGTTGGCGCATGGGTGCCAACGGCTCTCACGGCAGCCTTGAGCTCGTCCGGGGAGACGCCAAACTTTTGAGACCAATCTCTCAGCTCGTAGTCTTCGTTGACGTTGATGCGCGAGCGGTCCTGCCCGCCCGGCTTTGTCTTGTCGTCTGCCATCCTGTCCCTTTCTTGCGCGCCATGTGGCGCAGTGGTGCGGTCCATTCTTGCGAATGCCCGAGCCATGCGGGTCGGAAAGCGACGCCGTCTGTTGGAAGGCCAGTCCGACACAAGAGGCAGGCTCGATAACGGCTACCCTACGGGCTATGTCAAGTCTGCGCCCAGCTGACTCCTGAGAGACTCGAAGCCGTGCGGATTGCCACCTGGAACATCAACAACGTCGTCAAGCGGCTGGACCTGCTGTGTGACTGGCTCGAACGCACAAAGCCCGACGTGGTGGCGCTGCAGGAGCTGAAGACGCCCACCGCCGACTTCCCCGCCGAGCGGCTGCGGTCGCTCGGCTACGAATCCCTGGTCGTCGGCCAGCGTACCTGGAATGGCGTCGCCCTCCTCGCCCGGGGACAGGAACCGCTGCCGGTCGTCACGGCGCTGCCGGGCGATCCGAAGGACAAGGAGGCCCGCTATGTCGAGGCGGCCATCAACGGTGTGCTGTTCGCCTGCCTGTACCTGCCGAACGGCAATCCTCAGCCCGGGCCCAAGTTCGACTACAAGCTGCGCTGGCTCGAGCGCATGCGCCAGCGCGCCGAGGAGCTTTGGGCTTCCGGGCAGCCGGTCGTGCTGCTGGGCGACTGGAACGTGGTCCCGACGGACGCCGACATCTACAAGCCGGACACCTGGCGCGACAACGCATTGCTGCAGCCCGAGCCGCGCGAGGCCTTCGCCGCGGTGCTGGCCCAGGGCTGGACCGATGCGCTCCAGGCGGCTCATCCCAAGGACAAGCTGTTCACCTTCTGGGACTATCGCCGCAAGCGGTGGGAGCGCAATGCGGGCCTGCGCATCGACCACATCCTCGTTGGCAAGTCGCTGAAGGTCGTGGATGCGGGCGTGGACCGCGAGGAACGTGGACGCGAGAACGCCAGCGACCATGCGCCCGTGTGGGCAGAACTCCGGCCTGCCACGGCAAGGCGGGCGACCAGGAAGAAGCAGGAGGCCCAGCCGCTCTCGAGCTACAAGGCCAAGCGCGATTTCACCAAGACCGCAGAGCCTGCCGGCACGCCGGTGCGGCGAAGCAAGGCGAAGCGCGACCGGCGCCCGGTCTTCGTCATCCAGAAGCATTGGGCCTCGCGCTTGCACTACGACGTGCGGCTGGAGCTCGACGGCGTGATGGTTTCGTGGGCCGTTCCCAAAGGGCCGTCCTACGACCCGGCGGCCAAGCAGATGGCCATCCATGTCGAAGACCATCCCATCGACTACAACACCTTCGAAGGCGAGATCCCCAAGGGCGAGTACGGCGGCGGCACGGTCATCGTCTGGGACCAGGGGACCTGGGAGCCGGTCGGCGACCCACGGGAAGGGCTTGCCAAGGGCAAGCTGATCTTCAAGCTGCACGGACAGAAGCTCGCGGGGCTGTGGGAGCTGGTGCGCATCTCGAAGCCTGGCGACAAGAAGCAGGAGCAGTGGATTTTCTTCAAGAAGCGCGGCGACGCCTGGGCCCGCCCGAGCACGGAGTACGACGTGATTGCCGCCCTGCCCGACAGCGTCGTCGCGCAGCCACTGGGCCTGGTCGAGGAGCGCGACCCCCGCGGCGCAGCCGTCTTGCAGCCGCGTGCCGACACGGCCGACCTGCGGCAAGCCAAGCGGGCACCGCTGCCTGCGAAGCTGCCGCCCCAGCTTGCTACGCTGGTCTCGTCCGTGCCGCAGGGCGACTGGATTGTCGAAAGCAAGTTCGACGGCTACCGCCTTCTCGCACGCATCGACAACGGCGATGTCCGGCTCTTCACCCGCAACGGCCATGACTGGACCGGCAAGCTCGAGTCCATTGCAGAAGCCGTCGCAGAGCTTGGGCTGGACAGCGCCTGGCTCGATGGCGAGATCGTGGTGCTGAACGAGGCGGGCGTGCCCGACTTCAACCGGCTTCAGAACGCCATCGACAACGCCCGCACCGGCGACATCCAGATGTTCGTGTTCGATGCGCCGTTCCTCGGTGGCATGGACTTGCGCGATGTGCCGCTGGCGAGCCGGCGAGAGGCGCTCAGGGAGCTGTTCGCGCAGCGTGATGACGGCATCGTGCGGTTCAGCCAGTCCTTCGACGTGCTGCCGGCACAACTGCTGGATGCCGCCTGCCGGATGGGGATGGAAGGCATCATCGTCAAGCGCGCCGACTCGCCCTACACCTCGGGGCGCACGGAAGCCTGGCTGAAGTTGAAGTGCACGCACAGGCAGGAGTTCGTGGTGGTCGGCTTCACCGACCGCACGGGCGCTGCTCGCGAGGTCGGCAGCTTGCTGCTGGGCTATCACGAAGGCAATGCGTTGCGGTTTGCCGGCTCGGTAGGCACCGGCTGGGGCTCGGCGACGGGCCGCGAGTTGAAGACGGCGCTGTCCAGGCTGCAGGTCGGCCAGCCCGCCGTGGCCCCCGAGGAGGCCAAGCCCGGCCGGTGGTCCAGGCGCGCGGCCGGTAGCGAGCGCTGGGTCGAACCCACGATGGTGGTCGAGGTTGCATTCTCGGAGTGGACGCCGGAGGGCCGCATCCGGCACCCGGTGTTTCGCGGCGTGCGCACCGACAAGCCGGCGGCGCTCATCGTGCGCGAGGAACCCAGGCCCATGGGCGCTGCCCCCTCCGCCCCGAAGGCGCCGCAGGGCACCGGCGTGAAGGTCACGAACCCCGAGCGGGTGATCGACCCGACCACCGGCCTGCGAAAGGTGGACCTGGTGCGGTACTACGAGAGCGTGGCCGAATGGATGCTGCCTCACCTGAAGGGGCGTCCGGTGTCGCTGGTGCGGGGGCCGACGGGGGTCACGGGCGAGCTGTTTTTCCAGAAGCACGACGACAAGCTGTCCATCCCGCATGTGCGCAACTTGCCTGAGCAGCTCTGGCCCGGCCACGCCGAGCTGCTGGAGGTGCCGAATGCGCGGGCGCTGGTGGCCTGCGCCCAGATGAACGTCATCGAGTTCCATACATGGAACTCGATCGCCAGGAACATCGACAAGCCGGACCGGATGATCTTCGACCTGGACCCAGGGGAAGGCACAAGCTGGCAGCACGTGCAGGAGGCAGCGACCCTGGTGCGGGCCTTGCTGTCGGAGCTCGGGCTCGAGTCATGGCTCAAGACCAGCGGCGGCAAGGGCCTGCACGTGGTGGTGCCGCTGGCGCCTCGCTTCGACTACGACACCGTCAAGGCGTTCTCGCAAGCGGTGGTCCAGCATCTGGCCAGGACCATCCCGTCGAGGTTCGTCGCCAAGAGCGGCGCTTCCAACCGTGTGGGCAAGCTATTCGTCGATTACCTGCGCAACGGCCACGGCGCAACGACTGCCGCGGCGTTCTCGGCGCGCGCACGTCGCGGCCTCGGCGTGTCGATGCCGGTGAGCTGGGACGATCTGCCCACGCTCAAGAGCGGCGCCCAGTGGACGATCGGGACCGCGCGGGAGTACCTGTCATTTCAAAGGCAGGACCCGTGGTCGGGGTACTGGACCCGCAAGCATTCGCTCAGTGCGGCGATGAAGACGCTGGGATTCGTTGCGCCGAAACAGAAGTCGCGGGCCTGAGCCTCGACCTGCTCACCGTCGCGGCCCAGCTAGGCCGGCCGGGTCGCCGACCCAAGCAAGAGCTCGTTGGGCCCGCACCAGCCGCTTGGGGACCCGAATCGCTGAAGCGCCTCCTCGATGTCCCGCCAAGCCGCCTCCCTGGCCGGCGCGTCCAGAGGCGCGAGGATCTCGATGATCGGTGAGCCCGAGCTTCGGACGAAGTCGACGTAAGCCGCGGCATCAGGAAGTTCGAACGGCGCTGCAATCGACTCCACCGTGACCTCGGCATAGCCCGCCTCGATCAGCAGGCTTGCCAGTCGGCCAGGCGCCGCGAGGCTGAACAGACCCCCGTCGACATAAGGTGAGTTGCTGCCTTCCAGCCCCCGGTGCTTGCGAGCCACCTTCATCATGGTCGCGATGCAGGGGTTGTTCGCGGGGTCGCCGAAAACCAGTGCGACGTAGCGGCCCCCCGGCCGCAGCGCGTCGAATGCTGCAGCCAGCGCAGCGGCCGGGTTCATGCAGAGCATGAGACCCAGCCTGCACATCACCGCATCGAAAGACGCCTGTTCATGCACGGGCTGCTGCGCGTCCGCAACGGCGAAGCGCACGTTGGTCAGGCCGGCCTCTTCGATGTTCCGGCGAGCAAAGTCCAGGATCTTCGGCGAGATGTCGGTCGCCAGCACGGCGCCCGTCGGTCCGACGGCCTGTGCGATGTCCCGGGTCTGATCACCCGCGCCGGCGGCCAGGTCGAGCACGCGTGCACCCGCTTGGAGTCGCGCCTGCGCCAACATCGCCGCGGTGGCCTGGCGCAACCACGCATGGACGGCGGGCGTGTTGCGCGACCAGCCTTCGGCCGCCCGGTCCCAGGCGCTCGCGACGGCGTCGGTCATGCGTCGCCCCGAACGCCGGCGCCGACCCGCAGGGGCGCGCCGGCGATCAGCACACAGCGGGGTGGGATGTGGTCATGCATACGGGGACGTGTGGTCATGGTGCGGCCTCGAAGTGATGGTGGCGATCACCCCAGCGTAGGCCCGCGCTCCACGGGCTACAAGGCGCAGACTTGCGCAACGGGGCCGCAATAGTGCATAACGGGCAATGCTCGATTGGAACGACCTGAAGTACTTCGTGGCGGTCGCCCGGCACGGCAGCACGCTGGCCGCGGGCCGGGCCCTCGAGGTCGACCAGTCGACGGTGCAGCGGCGGTTGACCGCACTGGAGCGTCACATCGGCCGCGCGGTGGTCAAGCGCCAGGCCAGCGGGTACAGGCTCACCGACTTCGGCACCGAAGTGCTGGAAGCGGCGTGTCGGGTCGAGCGGGCCGTGGGTGACTTCGAACAGGCGTTGGTCGTCTCGAAGCGCAACGCGGCGGGCGTGATCCGTCTGACCTGCCCGGAGCCGTTGGTCGACCGGCTGACGCAGTCGGGGCTGCTGGACCGCTTCCATGCGCTGCACCCGGACCTGCATGTGGAGTTCGTGATGAGCGACAGGTACGTCGACCTGCGTACCGGCGAGGCCGACGTCGCGCTGCGTTCCGGCGACACCGACGATGCAGTGCTGGTCGGTCGCAAGGTGGGCGACTCGCTGTGGGCCGTGTATGCGAGCCGTGACTATGTGGCGCGCCATGGCCAGCCTTCGTCCATCGAGGAACTGCAGGCGCACCCGCTGGCGGGGTTTGAAGAGAGCATGGCAGACCACCGAGCGAGCCAGTGGCTGCGCGAGGTTGCACCAGATGCGCGCATCGTCGCCCGGAGTGGCAGCGTGCTCGGACTACTGCTGTCTGTGAAGGCGGGTGTGGGCATGGCACCGCTGCCGACGGCGCTCGGGGATTCGGAGCCGGAGCTGGTGCGGGTGCTCGGGCCGATCCCGGCGCTGTCGCGGGACTGGCGGCTGCTCGCGATGCCGGAGATTCGGAAGACAGCTCGGGTCAGCGCATTCTTTGCCTTCATGGTCGCGGAGGTGGAGGCACTGAAGCCGATCATTACAGGGTAGGAGGCGTTCGCGCCGATGTCCGGGAGAGCTTTGGTGGCGGATTCGGCCTGGCGCCGCCGGATCGCGGCCTTCTCGTCGCCGCGCAGGCTACAGTGACGGCCGGCATGTCGAGGCCTCGGCACTCGCTCGACTGCTGGCGGGCGAGCGGATCTGGGCCAGCACCGAATCGCCTGTCGAGGGCCGCTGGAGGCCGGGGCTGACCTTCGCCAGAATGGTCAGCCGGCGCGGGCTCGAAGCAAGGTCATCAGCGCGTGCGGTTGCAGCGGCTTGGCAAGGTGCGCATCGAATCCGGCCTCGATGGATCGCTCAAGGTCCTGCGGCCTCGAAAACGCGGTGAGCGCGACAGCGAAGAACTTGGGCTGTGCGTTCGATTCCCCGAGGTGCCTCAGCTGCCGGATGAGATCGTAGCCATCCCTGCCCGGCAGGCCGATGTCGCTGACGAGGATGTCGGGCCACTTCTGGTCGCTCAGTTGCAGTGCGCTCACATAGTCCGCCGCCACGCGAACCCTGGCACCCGCGTCGGTCAGCACGACGCTCAGGATTTCGCTGGCGTCGACGTTGTCTTCCACGACCAGCACCTCCAGGCCATCGAGAAGCCGTCCATCCTGGTCGGAGGCCGAGCTCTCGACGCGCTTGTCGAGGTCATCCGCATCGGCAGGCGGGACGGCAATCAGCTCCACCGTCAGGGTCGCGCCTTCACCCAGTCCGCGGCTGGCCGCGGTCACGACTCCACCATGCAGTTCTGCCAGGTTCTTGACGATGGACAGGCCCAGGCCCAACCCTCCGTGCAAGCGGTTGTCGGGCGAGTCGCTCTGGGAGAAGCGGTCGAACAAGCGGCCGAGAAACTCCTTCTCGATGCCCCGGCCGAAGTCCTGCACCTTCAAGGTCAGGCGGTCTCCGTCACGCAGCAGCGTGACCTGGATCCAGCTGCCGCGGTTGGAAAACTTGATGGCATTCGACAGCAGGTTCCACACGATCTGCTGGAAGCGCGTGGGATCGAGCCAGGCCGGTTCGACCGCGCCCTGGGCATCGAAGCGGATCTCCAGCCCCTTGGCTGCGGCAGAAGTGGCCAATGCGTCGATGGATCCGTTGACCAGTGCACGCGGGTCGATCCATTCCCTGCGAAGGCGAAGCTTGCCAGAACTGACGCGGGAAACGTCGAGGATGTCGGCGATGAGCAGTGCCTGTGCCTTGACGCTGCGGTCGATCGCTTCCAGGCCCTTGTGCAGCAACTCCGGCGTCCCGGTCCGGGTGCGCAGGAGGTGCACCCACCCCGCGATGGCGTTGAGCGGGTTGCGAAGCTCGTGCGACAGGACAGCGATGAAGTCATCCTTGGTGCGGCTGTGGCGTTCGGCAACCAGGCGCGCCGCCTGCTCGCGCTCGAGCAGTTCCGCCTGCCTGCGCTCGAGCTCGAGGCGTCCGGACACATCGATCGCTATGCCCAGGCTGATGCCCGGCTCGATCTCGTTCGCCAGCGTCCACTCGAGGCGCACGGCAGACCCATCGGGACGCAAGAGCGGGAACTCGCCCTGCCAGGTGACTCCGTCGCGCGCCTCGCCGACCGCCTTCTCCTGCGCGAAGGCGGCCCATTCCTCCGGCGCAATGGAGCTGACGGGCTTGCCGTGCAGCGACGCAGCTGGGCGCTGGAGCATTCTTTCAAGGGCCGGATTGACGTCCACGAAGTTGCCGGCGCTGTCGATCAGCGCCATGCCGGTCGGCGCCTGGTTGTAGATGGCGCGAAAGCGCGTTTCGCTGCGGCGCAGGAGTTCTTCCGCGAGCCGGGCGCGGATGAGGGCCTGCAACGTTGCGATGAGCACGGGCGGCTCGACGGGGTGCACCAGGTAGGCATCGGCACCGGCATTCAGCCCGGCCACCTTGTCTTCGTTGCGGATGAATGCGGCCGAAAGGTGGATGACCGGCAGCGTATGGGTCGCGCGATCGGCCCGGATGGCGCGGCAGACCTCGAAGCCATTGAGGTCGGGCAGGTGCACGTCGAGGACGATCGCGGAAACGTGCTGCCGCGAAAGCTCGATCGCTTCCTGGCCGGTGCTGGCCTCCACGGTCTGGAACCCCGCCGCGCGAATGACGCGGGCCGTGGCATAGCGCGTGGCCGGGTTGTCGTCCACCACCGCCACACGGTGGCGGCTGCGGTCGATGGAAGTGTTGATGACGGACTCGATCACTTCGGTGACTCCAGCGCCGTTTCTGCCTTGTGCAACTGCACCGGTACGGTGACGAAGAACACCGAACCCTTGCCCAGTTCGCTTTCGATACCCACCTCGCCGCCGAGCAGGTGGGCCAGGCGCCTGCTCAGCGACAGGCCCAGGCCGGTGCCGCGCAGGCGCTTCTGGACGGGCGAGTCGACCTGCGCAAAATCGTCGAAGACCGCAGCATGGTGCTCGGGCGCGATGCCGATGCCGGTGTCCGACACGGAAAACCGGACGTTGTCGTCATCCAGGCGCACCGCCGAGACGCGGACCTCGCCACGCGGCGTGAACTTCAATGCGTTGGAGATGAAGTTGCGCAGGATCTGCGACAGCCGGCGGTCGTCGGTGTAGAGGCGCGGCAACTCCAACGGCTCCTCGAAGATCAATGCCGTGTCGGCATTGGTGAGCAGGGGCTTGAACATGCCGCGCAGGGCGGAAAACAAGTCGACCATCTCGAACCAGGCCGGCGAGATCTCGACGCGGCCGGCCTCGATCTTGGCCAGGTCGAGCAGGTCGTCGACCATCTCCGCAAACTCGGTGGCGGAGGTCTCGATGAAGCGGATCTGCCTTTCCTGCTCGTCGGTCAGCGGCCCGTCCACGCGGTCGCTCAGCAGGCGGGTGATGCTGCGAATCGCGCTGATGGGGGTGCGGAACTCGTGGCTCATGTAGGCCAGGAAGCGGCTCTTCAGTTCGGTGGCCTGGCGCAGCTGCTCGGCCTGCGCATCGAGTTCGGCGTAGAGCGCGACCACCCCGCGGTTGGTCTCCTCGAGCTCGGCCTGCAGGTCGGCGGCCTCCCGACGGCTGGCCCTGAGGGCTTCCTCCAGCTCGGCAACCGGCTGCATGGCGGAATCTGGTTCACTCGGCATTCAGTACCTCTTTCGCCGCACGACCACGACCGTGGCGTCATCGCGATGACGCGTATGTTCTCGCAAAAGGATCGCCGCGACGATTGCAGGGTCCGACTGCAGGGCGGCCGCGATCCGGGCGCTCTTCCAGCGTGTGTCGATGCCGTCGCTGTGGACGATCACCAGCGAATGCGGCGGCAACTCCATCGAGGCCTGTTCGGGCTTGCGGATCTGCACGCCCGCCGTGCCGTGCTGCGTGACGAGCGACCTGTCGAAGACACCCGACACGACGCGCCCCACCACGTTCCCCGCGCCGATGTAGCCGACCGTCGATGCCTGCGCATCGATGGACAGCGCGCACACGGCCGCACCACGCGTCGTCTTCAGGGCGACGTGGACGCGCTGGAGGGTCTCGCGCAAGCCCTCGAAGGGATGCTTCGAAAAAACCGACGTGGCGGCCAGGGAGGCCTTGGCCGCTTCCGGCCCATGGCCAAGGCCATCGGCCACCAGGAGACCGAGCCGTGTCCCGTCGATGGCGGCGGCCCACCCGTCTCCGCAGACTGCTTCGCCGGCCACTGGCAGGCAGACGGCGCCGATCAGGAACTCGGCGGAAGCAGCCGCATCCTTGAACCCCGACTTCCGCACGCGTGCCAGGCAGATCGTGCCCGCCGGCACCGACGTATGGATGTCGAAGTCCGAGGCGAGCCGGCGCACTGCGCCCAGGCCTGTTCCGGGCGTGCTGCCAGACGACTGGCCATCCTGCATGGCGCGCTGGAGATCGGCGATGCCAGGTCCTTCGTCGATGGACAGCACCTCGATGTCGCCGCTGTGAGGCCGGGCAGCAACCAGCAGGCGCCCCTTGCTTGCATGCCGGGAAAGATTGGTGCCGAGTTCGGTGACGACAAGCGCCAGGCGACCCGCATCCACCTCGCCGAATGCCGCCTCGTGGGCCAGTTGCGCTGCATGCCGGCGCGCTTCGCCCACTCGACTCGGATCATCGATCGGAAATGCCTTGTGGGTCCAGCCGGCAGCTACTTCCACTTCGTGATGCTCACTCGTGTCCCTCGGCCGGGCACCGATTGGATGTCGAAGTCATTGACCAGCCGCTTGCTGCCGGGCAGGCCGAGCCCCATGCCGCTGCCGCTCGTCCAGCCGTCGGTCAGCGCAAGCTCGAGGTCTTCGATGCCAGGCCCCTGGTCTTCGAAGTGCAGCTGCAAGCCCCGCCTGCCATTGCGCTCGACGAACTCCCAGCGCATCTGGCCGCCCTTGCCATGGATCAGGGTGTTGCGCGACAACTCGCTCGCGGCGGTGATCATCTTGGTCTGGTCGACCAGCGACAGCTTCAGCGACTGGCACAGTTGGCGGACCACCTGGCGGCTCGCCACGATGTGCTGCTCGGACTTGAGCGGCAAGGTGCCTGTCGGATCAGCGTCCAAGTGTCTTCCCCTGCCGCGCCTTTTGCAGCAGTTCCATGCCGCGCTCCACGTCCAGCGCCGTGCGGACCCCTTCGAGGGAGAGGCCCAGTTCGACGAGCGTGATGGCCACTGCGGGCTGCATGCCGACGACCACGGTGGTGGCCGACAGGATCCGGGCGATGCCGGAGATGCTGGTCAGCATGCGGCCGACGAAGGAGTCGACGATTTCCAGTGCCGAGATGTCGATCATCACGCCGCTGGCGCCTGTCTTGGCAATCTGTCCCGCGAGATCGTCCTGGAGCGTCAAGGCGGTCTGGTCCTGCATGTCCACCTGTATGGTGACGAGCAGCGTTTCTCCCATGCGGAGAATGGGAATGCGGTCCATCGGTCAGGCGTCCTGGTCCCGGGTGACGCGCCAGCCGTTCTGCTTCAGGGCCAGCGCGAGCGCGTCGGCCAGTGTGGCCTTGGTGCTGACGCCTTGCAGGTCGATACCAAGGTGCACGATCGTCTGGGCGATCTGCGGGCGAATCCCGCTGATGATGCAATCGGCCCCCATCAGCCGGATGGCCGAGACGGTCTTCAGCAGGTGCTGCGCCACGAGCGTGTCCACCGTGGGGACGCCGGTGATGTCGATGATGGCCAGGGCAGATCCGGACTCGACGATCCTTTGCAGCAGGGCCTCCATCACCATCTGGGTGCGGCCGCTGTCGAGCACGCCGATCATCGGGACGGCGAGGACGCCTTCCCAGAGCTTGACGACAGGGGTCGAGAGTTCGAGCAGTTCTTCCTGCTGGCGCCGGATGACGTCTTCCCGTGCCAGCTGGTAGACCGATGCCGTGTGCTGCGCCAGCTTGTCGACGGTGTTCGACAGCGCCCATATGGCGGGTACCAGCTCCTGCGGTCGCTGTGCCAGGCGCTTCTGCACGGATGCAAACATCGGCTTCTTCAATGCAAGCACGAACGCGCTCGTGTCACCCGCGGACTGGCCCCGCGCCGCCCTCGATCGCGAGAGATCGGCCAAGGTGCCGCGCACGGACTCCCAGGCGGGACCGTCGAAGCGCTCGGCATCGCCGCCGGCGTCGAGCGCTTCCTTCAGCCCGCGAATGATCGCGCCGGCCTCGACTTGCATGGCCGGGCGTGTGCTGGGGTCTGCCTTGGCTTCGCCGAGCCAGGATTCGATGATCGCGGGCTCCTCTTCGACCAGGACGTCGAGCACCGTCCGATGTTCGCTTTGCATTACTTTCCTTTTGTACTTGCTTGGGGAATGGGGGCCATGGCCATGCGCTGGCGCTTTGGCCCAACTGGGGGCGTTAAGTCTTCGGTTTGCATCGTACACACTCTCCCGGCCAAGGCGCCTGCATCCGTCCCCGCCCGGAACCGGTCGTCGGCCGGCACGGCGACATCACTCATCGCTCGGCGATGTAGTGCTGCATCGTCACCACCTCCCCCTCGCGCAGGAACATCCGTACCCGAGCCTCCACCTCCTGGTCAGCCAGCGTGGCCCGAGCGCGCTGGTGCAGGTAGTCGGCCCACGACGCGACGATGAACCGCTCGACATAGCGCGACGGATCCCCGAGGTCGCGATACACGCGCCACAGGGTCGCTCCATCGCGGCGTCGCGAGGCGCGCAGCTGCGTCACGGCGTTCAGGAACTCCGCTGCCTCGCCGGGGCGGATGCGGTAGCCGATCTCGACCGACACCGGGCCGTCGTCCGGAAGCGGCTGGTCCTTGATGAAAAGGTCCTCCCAGAGCGCGACGGGCGTGACCTCCGGCGAAGCGCCCATGCGCAGCGGCAGCCAGCGCGCCAGAAAGACGCCTGCCGCCATGGCGGCGGCAGCGAGGCTGAGCGCAATCGCCAGCCCGGCGATGCCGGACACCGCGCCCCAGAATGCCGAGCCGATGGCGAACGAGCCCAGCGCGCTGACGGTGTGCAGTGCCACGGCCCGCGAACGCACCCAGGGCGGTGCGCTGGACTGGGTGGCGGTGTTGAAGGTGGCCATGACTGCCATCCACGCGGCACCGCCGATGGCCAGTGCCACGAAGACCACGACGGGGATGCGCACGAACGCGGCGATGAGCATCACGGCCGCGAAGACCATGCACCCCAGGGCGACGAGCCGCTCGAGCCCCAGGCGCGCGCGCAACCTGCCCAGCACCAGGCCTGCAGCCACCGCGCCGGTGCCCAGGCACCCCATGAGGAAGCCGAATCCGGCAGCGCCCAGATCGAGCTGTTGCGCGGCGATGGCCGGCAGCAGCGCCCACAGCGCAGAGCCCGTGCCGCTGTAGGCGACGGTGCGCAGCAGCTGCGCCAGGATCATCGGCGAGTGCCTCGCATAGCGCAGGCCGGCGATGGTGCCGCTCCAGAGGCGCTCCGCCGGCAGGGGCGACTGCGCATGCGGTGCAGGGGGCCAGCGCCGCACCGCCTGCATCATCAACAGCGCGCTCGCCACCGCGAGCACGAACACCCAGCCTGCACCGAGCCATGCGAACACGAAGCCCGCGATCGACGGGCCCAGGGCCCGCGCGCTGTTCCAGGCGATCGACATCGCGGTGATGGCCTGCGGCATGTCCTCGCGCGGCACCGTGTCGGCCACGCTGGTGTTCCAGGCGGGCGACAGCAGCGCCGTGCAGCAGCCGGCGGCAAAGGTGAAGAGCAGCAAGGTCGCCGGCCCCGCCCATCCGCCCAATGCAAGCAGCGACAGGACGATGACGACGGCCACCTGGACGGCCAGCGCATTCAGGATGAGCCGCCGCCGGTCGGTGGTGTCGGCCAGCACGCCGGCGGGCAGTGCCAGCAGGAACATGGGCAGGAACACGGCGGTCTGCACCAACGCAGCGAGAAAGGACGAGCCCGTGAGCTCGACCATGAGCCACGAAGCCGCCATGACCTGCATGGCGTTGCCGGTGAAGTAGATGGCACTGCCGGTCCACAGGCCCCGGAATGCAGGCAGACGCAACGGCGACCAGAGGGAGTGGGGCGCGGAGGACATCGGGGGAAGCTTGCCTGATTTTGGTCGGGCGTGCGGGATGCCGAGCAGACGACACCGTTTGAGCTGACGCGCCTCGGGGACGACACGGTGCGGTCTTACAGCCCGCCGTATCCCACGCTGGCGATGCTCCGGGAGCAACAACTCAAACGGAGATTTCCATGAAAGCCATCGCAACCATCGCCATCGCCATCGGCACCATCGTGACGCTTGCAGCGTGCGACGTGAAGAAGACGGCCGATGGGAACGTGACGGTGCCCAAGTACGAAGTCGAGAAGAAGCAGGCCGGCGACGTGACGCTTCCGAAGTACGACGTGACGACGCCTGACGTGAAGGTGACGAAGGAAGAAAAGACCGTCACGGTTCCGACGGTGAAGTCCGAGGAGAAGGTGATCGAAGTGCCGAAGGTTTCGGTCACTCCGGCCAAGGAAAAGTAAGCCGCAAAAGCAAGCCGCCTTTACGCCGCGGCCCGTGCGACGAAGCGCTGGGCGAGCGGGCTCGACGGTCGCATCGCGGCCCGCTCGGCCGCCAGCGCCGTTGCGAGTGGCCGATCGCCGCTGCGCAGCGCCGCCTCGACCAGTGTCAGGTCGAGCAGGTCGCGCTGGGCGTGGCTGCCGCCGAAGCGATGGGCGCTCGAGCGGATCGGCCGCAGCAGCGCGACGACCGTCGCATGGTCGCCCGCCACGAAGGCCTGCACGGCGCGGGTCGCCGGCTCGCCCACCTCGGCGGTGAAGGCGCGGTTGTCGCCGTCACCGGCGAGCGCGGCGCGCTGTGTCTCGCGCAACTGCGCGGCGAGGTCGACTCGGCCGGCGCTCGCGAAGGCCATCATCGCGTGCAGGTCGTTGAAGGCGTAGTGGCCCGCGGTGGCATGCGGCGCCCAGCGTTCGGCCAGCGGCTGCCAGCGGTCGCCGACGTCCACGCCGCGCAGCGCGAGGCGCCACAGCATTGCGCTTTGGTCGATCATGTCGAGCACGACCGCGGAGCCCGGCCCGCCGATCGATGCGTCGTACATCGCGAGCACCTCGTCGTGCCGGTCCTGCTCGAGCTTGAACAGCGCCAGGTGCCACCAGTTGTGCACCGCGAAGAAGCTGTCGCGCGACCAGTGCGCCGCATTCGGCTCGAGCCAGGCGATGCCGTCCTTCGGCGCATTGCGCATCTCGTGCACATGCGCCACCGCGTGCCAGGCCCAGGTGTCGCGCGGCTGCAGTTCGATCGCCCGGCGCCCGGTGCGCTCGGCTTGCGCATAGTCGCCGGTTTCCTCGAGCCCGAAGGCGTGCATGCCGAGCACCGCATGGTGGCCGGGCATCGCGTCGTTCCAGTGCGGCCGCACGCGCGCGATGCGGTCGCGCAGCATGCGCGAATCGCCGGTGAAGAAGTCCACCTGGTGGCCGGCCTGCAGCGCGAGCAGGTCTCGCGGGTGCTGCGCCGACAGGTCCTCCAGCACGCGCGCGGCGTCGCGCCAGCGGCCGGCGGCGACGAGTGCGGCGGAGCGCGCATGCATCCGCTCGCGATCGGTTCCGGCGTGGCGCGCCGCGGCCTCGCCCGCCTCGCGCGCGGTCGCGAGCGCCTGCGCCTCGGTGCCGAGCAGGTGCAGCCAGGCTCGCAGCGTGTGCGCGATCGACATGCCCGGCGCCTCGGCGAGTGCGCGGTCGATGGTCGCCAGCGGGTCGCCGACCAGGCAGCGCATCTCGTTCGCGGCCTGTTCGTAGTGGTCGATCGCGGCGGCGGTGGCACCGCTCACCGGGTGTCCCAGGGTGTCGATCAGAACGGTCATGGTCTAGTCCTCCGAAATCAGGCGGTCGCCGCGCCGACGGCGGTCGAGACGACAAAGCGGCTCAGGTCGAGGGCGAAGCGCTGCGGCTTGGTCGCGGTGGTAGGCGATCAGCTCGGGCGGCCGGCCGAACCACGGCATGGTGCCGGCCAGCAGCAGGCCGGCGACCCGGGACGGGTGGTCGATCGCGAAGCGCATCGCGTTGACGCTTCCCATCGAGTGGCCGACGATCACCGCACGCTCGATCTCCATCGCGTCCATGAAGGCCGCCACGTCGGCGGCGAAGTCGGCGGGCCGGTATCCTCCGGCCGGCTTGTCGCTGTCGCCATGGCCGCGCTGCGTGAGCGCCATCGCGCGCAGCTCGGATGGCAGGTGGGGCAGCACCGGCTCGAAGGAGCGCCATGAGTCGGTGACCCCGTGCAGCGCGATGACCGGCATGCCGGTGCGGCTGCCCTGTTCGGCGAACTCGATGCGTACGCGGCCGGGGAGCTGGATCTGGCGAAGGGTGGGTTTCATCGAGGCTTCCTCAGGTGCGGGTTCGAGACGGACCGGGACAAGTGGCGCTGCACGATGAGCGTGCGCATGTCGACATGCAAGAGTCTCGTCCGCGGGTGTATCGCGGGTGTTTCGGGGCCGCCGGTCTTTGTTTTCTGTTTGTTATCCGGGTGTAGGCAGCAGCCGGGCGCGCCGGCTTGACTGGCCCGAGAGCGCAGGCATACCATGGCGGCCCCTCTCAGCGAGGACAGGGGCAAGACCAAACAGGAGACATCAGATGAATCGACTGATCTTGGGGGTGCTTCCTTGCGTGCTCGCTGCCTGCAGCACGCCGTCCGCTGTGACTACGGCTGCCGC
>NZ_LMTS01000256.1:31080-37452 GCF_001541225.1 Variovorax sp. WDL1
ACGGCCGTCCTGACAAAGCTCGAGAGTCCATGGGACATGGCGTTTCTTCCGGACGGGACCATGTTCTTCACCGAGAAGTGCCACGGTCTTTCGGTGCGGCAGCCCGGGGGCAACGTGGTCAAGCTGCTTGGCATGAAAGACGCCAAGGGCTATCCGGCCAATGCCAATGATCTGTTCTGCGAAGGCCAGGCGGGCATGATGGGTGTCGCGGTCGATCCGAACTTCGCCAGCAACCGCTACCTCTACGTGTATTCGACGTCGAGCATGACCGCTCCGGGCACCAATCGCGTGATGCGCTTCAGGGTGAACAACAACGCGACCGCGGTATCCGAGCGCGTCGACATCGTCACCGACATTGCCTACAAGCCGCGCGCCAGCGACCATCCGTTCGGCGGCCCCGGCGCGCACAACGGAGGTCGGATCCGCTTCAGCCCAGGCGACGGCTTTCTCTACGTGACCACGGGCGACACGCACAACGGCGAGGTGCCTCAAAGCCCGACGCGCATCGGCGGCAAGGTGCTGCGCATCGACCGCGACGGCAAGGCCGCTCCAGGCAACGGCGCACCTGCGGGCTTCGATCCCCGGATCTACACCTACGGTCATCGCAATCCGCAAGGCATCACTTTCCGGCCGGGCACCCATCAACCGTACGTCGCGGAAAACGGGCCGTGGCACTCCGATGAAGTGACGGCGCTGGTGCCTGGCGGCAATGGCGGCTGGGATCCGCGCCCCAACATCGGCGGGCGCGGGGCCTGCCCGGACAGCTATTGCGGCTACAGCCCCAACCAGATGGGTGCCGTCGATCCGAAGGTGAGGTCGGCATTCATGCCGATGACCGATACCAAGACCTACCCGAATGCGATGAAGCCGGCCTGGAGCAACGATGGCCTGTCGCAGGGGCTTTTTGCAGGCACCTTCCTGAGCGGCCCGCGATGGAAGTCGTGGGACGGCCGGATGATCATCGGCTTTGCCGGTATCGGGATCCACGGCACGCCGGTCGGCAACCGGCTCGACGTGCTCGACATCAAGGCAGACGGCTCCTCCGCCACACGCACCACGGTGAGCCTCCCCATGCCCGCCGCGCGCTTCCGCTCGCTCGTGCAAGGCCCCGATGGCAACCTGTACGTTGCCACGGACGAGGGATCGATCTCGCGCCTCTCGCCGGGTTGATTCAGGACACTGGTGCCGGGGATGAAGTCCGTCGTGGTCCAGGCCGTCGTGGCTCTGTCGTTGTCGGCCGGCCCGGCATTCGCCGACGACGAGATGTACAAGACCAAGAACTGCTTCGCCTGCCACAGGATCGACAAGGACCACCTCGGTCCCTCGTTCAAGAGCGTCGCGGCCAAGTACGCCGACGACAAGGGTGCGGATGCGAAGCTGACCCGGAAGATCCGCGAGGGGAGCGGCGGTGTCTGGGGTTCGACACCGATGCCGCCGCAAACCCAGGTGACGGAAGCCGAGGCCTCCGCGCTTGCACGCTGGATTCTGGAGATCAAGTAGCCCTTCGCAGGCGTGGTCACGGCAGCCTGCTGGTGACCGGGATGACGCGCCGCACGGCCAGCTGCACGTCACACGAAGTGCCCCCGTGCCGGCTGACACAGCTGGTGGTGCGATGTTACAGTCGTTACCAAAAAAATCGGCCGTTCCCATGCTGAGCTGGATATCGCTCGCATCGGAAGGGAGGTGGCCCTCCACACGAAGCGATTCCCGGCAGCGCAGTCCTTGAAGGTCCGCCTGCAGGCGCTTCCACAAAGCCACCTGCTGACGGATTCACGGCCACCCATGACGATTTCTGCTGCTCCCATCCCCACGCACGCGCCGTTCGCCGGCCTGCGGGCACTCCGCTCCTTGCTCCTGCCCCTGCTCCTCGGCATCGTCGCGATGCTGTCCGGGTGCGGTGGCGGCGGCTCCGGGGGGAGTGTGGGTTTCGTCTTCCCTCCCGAGGTCACATCGCCGCCCGCCGGACTGAGCTATGCCATGACGTCGGCGGTGTACGAAGTCGGCTATCCCGTCGTGCCGAACCGGCCCAGTGCCAGCGGCGGACTCGTCGCGCGCTATACGGTCGCACCGGCGCTGCCAGCTGGCCTGATGCTCGATGCCGCAACGGGGGTCATCAGCGGCACGCCCACGGCGGTCGTACCGTCGGCCGTGTACGAGGTGACGGCCGAGAACGCCGGGGGCGGCGCCACCGCGCGCGTGCAGATCGAGGTGCGCAGCACGCCGGCCGCGCCGACGGGCCTGACGTACCGCGAGACGGCCGCCGTCTATACGGCAGGCGAAGTTATCGCCGACAACGCGCCCACCAGCAGCGGCGGTCCGATCACGAGCTACAGCATCGCGCCCGCGCTGCCCGCGGGGCTGCTGTTCGACGTGCACACCGGCGTGATCAGCGGAACGCCCGCCGCGCCCGCTGCGGAATCGGCCTACATCGTGACGGGCACCAACGCCTCGGGATCAACCACTGTCACGCTTCGGGTGACGGTGAATGCGGTTCTCGTGGCGCCCGCCACGGTCGCCTACGGCACGCCCCAAGCGCTGTATGTGACCACCGAACCCATCGTTCCCAACACACCGCAGGTGACGGGCGGGACGCCCACCGGGTTCACGGTCTCGCCGGCGCTGCCGGCGGGCCTGAGCCTCAACGCACTGACCGGCGCGATCACCGGTACGCCGACGACCATCCAGCCACAGGCGACGTACACGATCACCGCCAGCAACAGCGCAGGTTCGGCGCAGGCGCAGGTTCGGATCATCGTCACCGGACGCGGAAGCTGGACGCCGACGGATGCCATTCCGATCGCGCGGCACTACTTCGCCATGACACTGCTGCCGAACGGCAAGGCGCTGGCCGTGGGCGGCTTCACCGGTTCGGGCGTTACCAATTCCGTCGTCATCTACGACCCGGCAACCGGCAACTGGACGGCCGCAGCCCCGATGCTGTCCGCCCGCTCCGATCCCTCGGCCACGGTGCTGCTGGACGGTCGGGTCCTGGTCGTCGGGGGGGATGCGCCCGGCATCGTGAGCCTGGCGAGCGCAGAGATCTACGACCCCGACGCCAACACGTGGACGGCGACGGGCAGCATGGCCGAGGCCCGGGTCCGGCACTCGGCGACGCTGCTGCCCAACGGAAAGCTCCTGGTCATCGGCGGCTACCGGCAGACGCCGGCGCTGAGCTTCTCCCAGACCGCCGAACTGTATGACCCGGCCACCGGCACCTGGACGCCGATGGCAACGCCGATGTCATTCCAACGTGCGCAGCACGCGGCGCAACTGCTGCCGGGCGGCAACGACGTGCTGCTGATCGGCGGCGTCAGCGGCTCGGGGTTCGTGACGTCTGCCGAGCTGTTTCCGGTGAACGACAGCGGCAGCACGACGCCGGTCGCGGGCGCTGTTCCCGGGGGCAATGTCTACACGTCGGTGCAGCTGCCCGACGGCAGCGTGCTGGCGACGGCGGACGGCAGCAACACCGCGTTGCGCTTCCGTCCCGCGACGTCGAGCTGGACGACGAGCAGCCTCAACGGCTCGAGCACGCGCACGCTTCCGACGATGACCACCCTGGCCGATGGGCGCGTGCTGCTGGCCGGCGGCACCGGCTCCGGCGGTGTTCGCCTGAACACTGCGGAGATCTACAACCCCGAGGCCAATGTCTGGACCACGGCAGCCGCCATGTCGACCGGGCGCTCTGCAGCCTCGGCCGTCCTGCTGAACGACGGGAGCGTGCTGACCGTTGGCGGGTTCGACGCCGGTGAGATCGACGCCGCAGAGCGCTACCTGCCCTGAGGCTGCATTCACGCATTTTCCGCATGCCTCACGTCGTGAGGCTTTCATGAAACGAGGTCTTGACCCTCTTCGACAAAGGACAGGAATGAATCGGAGCTTCAGAACGGCGTGGGTCGCGCTCGGCGAGAACGAGAACAAGAGGGCGCGCCGCGCCGGCCGAGGCAGCGGGGCGCAGCGCTCGGCTGTTGCGGCCGCAGTGGCCGTGGCGTTGATGCTGGCCGGGCAGGCAGCCCGGGCCGAGGGCGGTGCCGGTTTCCCGTTGTTCCCGTACGCCCCGACCCCCGGCGGCACCGACGGCACCGCGGACGAGGCAGCCGGAAGGAACGGCACCGACGTCCCCAGCGGGTCCAACGGAACCGCCGGCGGTGGTGGCGCTGTCGATCTGACGACGGGTTCGGGCGGGCATGGCGGTGCCACCGGCATCGGCACGAATGGCGGCGTGCACGGCACGCCGGGCGCGACGGGGGCGGTCGGCCTCCGGATCGATGCACCGGCCACGGTCGGCGGCACCATCGCAGGAGGGGCGGGCACACCAGGCGTGGCCCAGGTGATCGGCGTCAACACGGCAGGCGGCGGAGGCGGCGGAGGCGCCGCGGTCTCGGCCACGGCGGACATCGTGATCGATGGCACCGCGAGCATCCAGGGCGGCACGGGCGCAAGCAATCGCACGGCAGGCTCGGGCGGTGGCGGCGTCGGCGTGTTCTCGACGGCCAACGTCCAGATCAAGGCCGGTGCCCAGGTCACCGGCGGCAGTGGCGGCGGCAACACCTATCCCAACACCAATCCCCTGAGCCAAAGCCACACCGGTGGCGGTGGCGGGATGGGCGTTCTCGTGCGCGGCGGGGGCTCGGTGACCAACCGCGGCACCCTCACCGGCGGTGCGGGCGGCGACGGCTCCAGCCTTGGCCTCACCGGTGCCGGCGGCGACGGCGGCGCTGGCGTGCAGATGGTGGACGGCGGCACCGTCACCAACCTGGCCGGCGGCCAGATCACGGGCGGTGCCGGCGGCGACGCGCGCGTGCTGGCCAACGGGATCGTGCCCGGCCGCGGCGGTGCGGGGGTCAAGGGCGCCGATCTCACGGTCATCAACGCCGGCACCATCACCGGCGGATGGAGCGGCAACCGCCTTTCCGGCCTGGCCTATACGCCCACGCAGGCCAACGCGGTCGAGTTCACGGGCGGCGTCAACACGCTCGAGATCCACGCCGGCTCGGTGCTCAACGGCAACGCCGTCGCCTTCAGCGGCGCAGATACGCTGAGGCTGGGCGGCGCGGCTGATTCCACCTTCGACGTTTCCGCGATCGGCGCCGCCGGCCAGTACCGCGGCTTCGGCATCTTCGAGAAGGCGGGCGCCTCCAACTGGACGCTGACGGGCACGACAACGGCCGTCTCGCC
The DNA here is from genome assembly GCF_001541225.1 of Variovorax sp. WDL1. Classification (GTDB taxonomy): domain Bacteria; phylum Pseudomonadota; class Gammaproteobacteria; order Burkholderiales; family Burkholderiaceae_C; genus Variovorax. The sequence goes on from NZ_LMTS01000256.1 coordinate 36,256, forward strand.
CTGGACGCTCTCCGGCGGCACGCTGTCGATCGGCACGGATGCCAACCTCGGCGACACGAGCGGTGCGCTGACCCTCAACGGCGGCACGCTGCAGAACACCGGCGCCATCGACACCACGCGCGCCATTGCCGTGAACAGCGCCGGTGGCGTGATGCAGACCGATGCGGACTTCAGCACCTCGGGCACGGTCTCGGGCAGCGGCGGCCTGGTCAAGACCGGCGCCGGCACGCTGATGCTCACCGGGCAGAACACGTACGCCGGCGGCACCATCATCGCGGCGGGCGCCGTGGTCGGCTCGGCCACGAGCTTCGGCTCGGGCGGCATCGTGAACAACGCGGCCCTGGTGCTCGACCAGGCCGGCGATGGCGTGCTCGCGAACAGCATCGGCGGCTCGGGCGGCGTGACCAAGCAGGGCGCCGGACAGCTGCGGATCGCTGCAGCGAACAGCTACGCCGGCGGCACCCGCATCGCGGCCGGCACGCTGGTCGGCTCGGCCGCGAGCTTCGGCTCGGGCGCGATCGTGAACGATGCGGCCCTGGTCGTCGATCAGCCCACCGACGCGGTGATGGCGAACAGCGTCAGCGGTGCCGGCAGCTTCACCAAGCAGGGGGCGGGGCGGCTGAACCTCGTCGGCACCTTCGCGATGACGGGCCCCGTGAGCATCGAGGCCGGCGCCCTGGCGGTGAACGCATCGCTGGCCGCTTCCCCCGTCGATGTCGCGAGTGGCGCGACGCTGTCGGGCAACGGCACGGTCGGCGCGACGACGATCCGCTCCGGCGGCAACATCACGCCGGGCAACTCGATCGGCACCCTGCACGTGAACGGCACCCTGGTGCAGGAAGCGGGATCGGTCTACACCGCGGAGCTGGACCCCGCCTCCACCGCCTCCGACCTGGTCGCCGTGAACGGCGCGGCCACGCTGGCGCCCGGGTCCGGGATGACCATCGCCAAGGCGCAACCGGGCCTCTTCTATTCGGTCGGCGCGACCTACACGGTCCTGAGCGCCAGCGGCGGCGTCAGCGGCACCTATGCGCTGGGCGGCGACAAGGCATTGACGCCCTTCCTGGCCTGGACGGATACCTACGACGCCAACAACGTGTACGTCACGGTGATCCAGACCAAGCCGATCGGTGCCGTCGCGGTGACGCCCAACGAGATCGCCACCGCCGGCGGCGCGAGCGGCTCGGTGGTGGAAAC
>NZ_LMTS01000256.1:37483-38579 GCF_001541225.1 Variovorax sp. WDL1
CGCTGCTGAATTCGCCTACCGATGGGGCGGCACGCAGCGCGCTGGACCTGCTGTCGGGCAGCGCCCTGGCCTCGACCCAGGGCGCGCTGATCTACGACAGCCGCTACACGCGCGAGCTCGCCGTCGATCGGCTGCGCAGCGCCTTCTGCACGGTCGGCCATGCCGCGCAGGAGCGGTCGTCCGAGGGCCGCCCAGGCGCCGGCGGCTGCACGTTGGATCGCGACAGCCACACCGTGTGGGCCCAGGCCTTCGGGGCCCGCGGCCGGACCCGCGGCGACGGCAATGCCGCGGGCATGGATCGCAGGAGCGCTGGGCTTGTCGTGGGACTGGACGCGTCGGTCTCGCCGAATTGGCGCGTGGGCGCGCTGGCGGGCTACAGCCGCGGCGATTTCGATGCGGATACCCAGGGCGCCGGCAGCGAAAGCGACAACTACCACCTCGGCATCTATGGCGGTGCCCAGTGGGACCGCCTGGTGCTGCGGCTGGGCGCGGGCTACACGCGCCACGACATCTCGTCGCATCGCACCGTCATGCTGCCCGGTTCCTTCAATGCCCTGAAGGCCGACCACGACGGCAGGACCGCGCAGGCCTTCGGCGAACTCGGCTACCAGCTCCAGGCCGGAAACGTCGCCATCGAGCCCTTCGCCAACCTGGCCCATGTCAACCTGCGCACCGACGGTTTCATGGAGCGGGGCGGCGTGGCGGCGCTGACCAGCGGCGGCAGCACCACGAACACAAGCTTCAGCACGCTCGGCGCGCGCGTGGCGACGGACGTGCAGATCGGCCGGGTGCCCGGGACGCTGCGCGGCACCATCGGCTGGCGCCATGCCTATGGGGACATCACGCCGAGATCGAGCGTCTTCTTCGCGGGCGGGCTGCCGTTCACCGTCAGCGGCGTGCCGATCGCCAAGGATGCCGCGGTCATCGGCGCGGGGCTGGACCTGCAGCTTTCCAGGCGGGCGACGCTGGGTCTTTCCTTCGAAGGGCAGTTCGGCGATGACACGAGCGACAGGACACTGCGCGGCACCTTGACCGTGGTGTTCTGAGCGGGCCCGTCCGTCGGGCTCGCGGCGTGCGCCGCCGGGGCGGCGCGAAG
>NZ_LMTS01000256.1:38617-40344 GCF_001541225.1 Variovorax sp. WDL1
GCGCGCGCGAATACCTACCAATGTTGGTAGTTGACGGCTTTCGCAGCAGGCTGCTCAATACGCCGCCCCCTACCCAGCTTTCAAGAAATGCAAGAGCGCGCGAAGCCTTACCAAACGATCAGTACCTATGCATCCATCTCCGCGTACCGGGGCTGGGTGGTATCCGTGGCGCTCGATACCGTGACCAGCAATGGGCTGGAGGGGTATGCCGATTTGCAGTTCGAAGGCTGCTGCATGGGGCGGCTTTCCTACGCAGGCTCGTCCGGAAGCGCCGACGATGCCCTTGCGCTGCTCGGCCAGGAGGCGAAGGAGTTCGTCGACGAATGGCACGTCAAGGCCGCTGCGGTCGAAGCGGAGTTGGCCGAGGCATAGCGCCGATCAATTCCTATCGCCCCGGCTATATTGCGCGCTCAGCAACAGAGAGACAAGTCATCATGGCAAATGCCTATTGGGTGAGCGCATACCGTGCCGTCAAGGACGCCGACAAACTTGCCGCCTACGCGAAGCTCGCGGGCCCTGCGATCACTGGCGGCGGCGGGCGCTTTCTGGCGCGCGGCCTGCCCGCCAAGGTCTATGAGCACGGTCTGGCCGAGCGCACCGTGTTGATCGAGTTCGACAGCGTCGAGCAGGCTCTCGCCGTGCATGACAGCCCCGGCTACCAGGCCGCGCTGGCCGCGCTCGGCGACGGCGCCGAACGGGATCTGCGGATCATCGAGGGGGCCTGACCGACCTTGGTCAAGCGTGTGTAGAGGCAGCCGCCTCGGCGGCTGGACTCATCGAACAAGCAGCATGTGTTCGTCGGCACAGGTTTGCTTCATCGCCATCCATGGGCTCGGTTCAACGAAGCGCGGCGTCGCCGCCCAGCGCCTGCGCGATCCAGGTCCGCGAGAGCGTGCCGCGGCGGATCGCCTCGAAGGTCTCGCGCTCGCGCGCCATGAGCTGCAGGCACGCCTCGACCGCGGCCTGGGCCAGCGCCTGCGGCAGGCAGACCACGCCGTCGAGGTCGCCCACGACCAGGTCGCCAGCACGCACCACGGCGCCGCCCACCCTCACCTCGCCGTAGACCTCGCCGCCGCCCGTTCGCGTGGGGCCGCGCGGCGAGATGCTGCGCGAATAGACGGGCAGCGGGCCCTGGCGCAGGCAGTCCAGGTCGCGAACGGCGCCGTCGACCACGAAGCCGGCGACGCCGCGCGCGTGCGCCCAGCGGGCCATGGTCTCCCCCACGAGCGCACGCTCTGCGCTGGCCGCACCGTCGATGACGATCACATCGCCCGGCCGCGCAAGATCGATGGCGTGCTGGGCCAGCAGGTTGTCGCCGGCATCCACCCGCACCGTGAGCGCAGGCCCGCACAGCACGCCGGCCGCGGCATGGCGCGGCACGAGGCCCAGGGCGACCTGCACCTGCTGCGGCAGGCCGTCGGCAAGGTTCGCGGTCGCACAGGCGCTCAGGGCCTCGACGAGCGCGGCGGGCGTCGCGGGCGGCGCCTGCAGGATGCGGTGGCGCGGCTGCGCGGACGCCGGTGTGCCGTCGCTCCTGAGCGTGCCTTCGCCTGCGGGGGGGCGGGCGGCGCTCACGATGCAACCTTTCTCGTGGTTGTCATTGCGGCGGGCGGGCTTGCCGGGTGGCCTATTGGTCCGGGAGAGGGTTGAGGGCATTCGTTCGCCTGCTTTGGCGGTGTGCTTGTTGTGAGGCTGGAGCCGGGGCGTCGTCCCGGCAGCCGAGTCAC
>NZ_LMTS01000263.1 GCF_001541225.1 Variovorax sp. WDL1
CCTAGCTACTTTCCGGCGCAAAAATGCCGTTTTGAGATTCAAGGCGGCGAGAGTAGAAATGGCAAAGCCGCCGTGAGCGGCGGCTTTGGTTTCGCTACGTTGGGAAGGAAGAGGGAACGGGCCTCAGCGCTTGGCTGAAGCTGCGAGAGCGAGGCCGATATTGATCAGATTGTCGGCAATGACGCCGAGCCCCACCCAGCGCCCCATGCCCGACAGCCCCTTGTAACGACTTCGATTGAGCCCGTGGCGTCTCTTCAAGAGACTGATGCGGCCTTCGGCTCCGGTGCGCCACTTCTGGCCATTGCGGAACCATCGCAGCTTCTGGTGCTTCTTGCGTTCGGCGCTCTTGGTGGAGCGGTTGGGAATCGAGACGCGTTTGACCCCCCGGGCGTGGGCGGCGGCTTCGTTGTGTGCCGAGAAGAATCCAGCGTCGGCCGCGACCAAGCGGGGCGGGCGTCCGAATTGCTGCTCATGGACATCGAGCGCGGGGACCAACAAGTCCGAGTCGCTGGGACGCTCGTCGTAGACCTCGTAGTGCGTGACGATCTGCTGTTCGGCTTCCTGGATCTTGACCATCTTGCCGAACTCTGTGGGCTTGGAGGCCTTGCCTTTGCGGATGATCTCGGTGTGGGCTTCGAACAAGCTCACGAGCTTGCCGCTCGAGTGCGGATTGCCCTTGAAGATGCGCTCGCGCGTCTGTCTCATGACCTGTTGGACGCGCGGGATCATGGTCTGCAAATACTTCCGCTCGGCTTCTATGCCCGCTTGCCTCAGGATGCAAGCGCTGCGCTTGACGCCGCTTGCCACCTCCTGCACGAAGCGCTTGGCCTGCCCCAGCACGCGCCCCGTGATGGACAGTAGCGTGGCGTAGCTCTGCTGCATGCGTTCCTTGCCCTGCTTGACGCGGCTGCGGCTGGCGCGCCCGATGTTGATCAGGCAATGGCGCACGCTCCTCGTGCGGTCGCGCAGCTTGGTGCCCACCGCACCGGCGAGTTCCCCGATCTTCTTCATCGCGCGCGTCAGCACCCGCACCCCGTCGCCCAGCAGCGTACTGTCAGTCGGATAGTGGATGTCGGTCTCCACGACGGTGGTATCGACGCGCATCCTGCGGCCGTGGACGATCTGCTTTTCCTGCGCGATGGCGACCACGCGCTGGTGGATCTTCTCGATGATCTGCGGGCCCAACGCGACGCCGAGCTTGCCCAGCGTCTTGGCGTCGGGAACCTTCTGCGCGCCCACGCGCGTGAACTGGCGATACACCAGGTTGGCACGCACCTCGCGCTCGACCACCGCGTAGCTCCAGTTGCGCATGTGCTTCAACACCAGCAGGCGCACCACGACCTCCGCCGGGGTGCCCTTGCGCCCACGCGTGCGGCTGTTGGGCCAGCGCTCAGCCAGCGCCGTGTACACCACGTCGAGCAGTTGCGGGTCGTCAAGCACCTGATCGACGTGGCGCATCCAGTCTTCCCACAAGTCGGCGACCTCCTCATCAATCAGGCCCTCGGCCAGATCGAGTTGTCGGCGGCACAGTTCAATCACTTCAGGCCTTCTTGCGCGCCCGGGCCCGCTGCGCCTTGGCCTGTTCCTTCTCGCGCCGCAGCAAGCGCAAGAACCGCTCGCGGTTGTCCGCCGCGAGTTCCACCCCGATCTCCTGGAAGCGCAGCCACGCGCGATGCGCGTCCTTGATCGCCTCGC
>NZ_LMTS01000313.1:0-262 GCF_001541225.1 Variovorax sp. WDL1
AAGCGCACCGCAAAAACAGAACCCAAAGCACCCCCACCCCGCCTCCCCCCCGGAGAAGGAAAAAGAGGAACAGGAAGCAAGACAGCAAGCCAAGATGCGCTCATCCCGTCATCCCCTCATCCCTCATACCCATTCTCCGCACCCTCGCCCGCCCAGCAAAGGCTCGCCAGAGGTCTTGATATTCAAACAATCGGGGCATGGTCTTGTCTCCTGCCTGGGTCTGTCGAGCCACTCGTAAACCCTGCTTGTCATTGGCTCCCCC
>NZ_LMTS01000313.1:305-13100 GCF_001541225.1 Variovorax sp. WDL1
CTTATCATATGATGATTGAAAAGCAGGCCCGGCAGGACAAACCCTGATTCACCGAGCCCCCCATTGGCACCCCGCCGGAGACAAGAAGATGAGCAGTCCACGCCGCAAACCCGCCCACGAATTGCGCAGCCAGCAATGGTTCGGCCGCCACGACCGCGACGGGTTCATCTACCGCAGCTGGGTCAAGGGCAAGGGCGTGCCGCACGACCAGTTCGACGGCCGCCCGGTCATCGGCATCTGCAACACCTTCAGCGAGCTCACGCCCTGCAACTCGCACTTCCGCACGCTGGCCGAGCAAGTGAAGATCGGCGTCTACGAGGCGGGCGGCTTCCCGCTGGAGTTCCCGGTGATGTCGCTGGGCGAGACCCTGCTGCGCCCCACCGCCATGCTGTACCGCAACCTCGCAAGCATGGACGTGGAAGAAAGCATCCGCGCCAACCCGATCGACGGCGTCGTGCTGCTGATGGGATGCGACAAGACCACCCCCGCGCTCATGATGGGCGCCGCCAGCGTGGACCTGCCCACCATCGGCGTCTCGGGCGGCCCGATGCTCTCGGGCAAGTGGCGCGGCCAGGAGCTCGGGTCGGGCACCGGCGTCTGGCAGATGAGCGAGCAGGTGCGCGCCGGCACGCTGAAGCTGCAGGAGTTCTTCGAAGCAGAGAGCTGCATGCACCGCAGCCACGGCCATTGCATGACCATGGGCACCGCCAGCACGATGGCGAGCATGGTCGAGTCGCTGGGCATCGGGCTGCCGGGCAATGCGGCCTATCCGGCGGTGGACGGCCGGCGCAACGTGCTGGCGCGCATGGCCGGGCGCCGCATCGTCGACATGGTGCACGAAGACCTGCTGATGTCGAAGATCCTCACGCGCGAGGCGATCGAGAACGCGATCAAGGTCAACGCGGCGATCGGCGGCTCGACCAACCTGGTGATCCACCTGCTCGCGATCGCGGGGCGCATCGGAGTGGAGCTCACGCTCGACGACTTCGACCGCCTGGCCTCCGACCTGCCCTGCCTGGTCAACCTGCAGCCCTCGGGCCAGTACCTGATGGAAGACTTCTGCTATGCAGGCGGCGTGCCGGTGGTGATGAAAGAGATCGCCCAGCACCTGCACCGGGACATCGTCACTTCCACCGGCCAGAGCGTGTGGGACAACATCAAGGACGCCGAGAACTACAACCCGCAGGTGATCCAGCCGCTGTCGAAACCTTTCAAGGACAAGGCCGGCATCTGCGTGCTGCGAGGCAACCTGGCGCCCAACGGCGCGATCATCAAGCCGAGCGCGGCCACGCCGGAACTGCTGGTGCACAAGGGCCGCGCGGTGGTGTTCGAGAGCGCGGACGACTTCCACAAGCGCATCGACGACGAGGCGCTGGACATCGACGAGCACTGCATCATGGTTCTGAAGAACTGCGGGCCCAAGGGCTACCCCGGCATGGCGGAGGCCGGCAACATGCCGCTGCCGCCGAAGGTATTGCGCAAGGGCATCACCGACATGGTCCGAATCAGCGATGCGCGCATGAGCGGCACCGCCTACGGCACCGTGGTGCTGCACACGGCGCCCGAGGCGGCGGCGGGCGGGCCGCTGGCGGTGGTACAGGACGGCGACATCGTCGAGCTCGACGTGCCCAAGCGCCTGTTGCACCTGCACGTGAGCGAGGAAGAGCTGGCGCGCCGTCTGGCGTCATGGACACCGCCGAAGCCGGCGCTGGACTCGGGCTACTGGAAGCTCTACATCGACAACGTGCTGCAGGCGGACCAGGGCGCCGACCTCGGATTCCTGCGCGGCAAGCGCGGTTCCTTCGTTCCCAGGGACAATCACTAGCGGTTCAACGACTTTCACCAGCCTGTATGCATCTGATCGCCATCGACTGGGGCACCAGCTCCTTGCGCGGCGCACTGCTGGACGGCAAGGGGCATGTGCTCGAGGAACGCAGCCATCCGCGCGGCATCCTCACGGTGCCGGCCGGTGGCTTCCCCGCGCTCTTCGAGGAGTTGTTCGGCGACTGGATGCGTCCTACCGGCAGCTTCTGCCTGATCTCGGGCATGGCCGGCAGCAAGCAGGGCTGGGTCGAGGCGCCCTACTGCGCCTGCCCTTCGGGCCGGGTCGAGGTGGGCAACGCCATCGTAGAGATCGAGCCGGGCCGCATCGCAATCGTGCCCGGCCTCAGCGACATGCACGACGGCGTTCCCGATGTGATGCGCGGCGAGGAGGTGCAGATCTTCGGCGCCATGGCACTCACCGGCCTGTCCGACGGCCTGTTCGTGCTGCCCGGCACGCACAACAAGTGGGCCACGGTGAAGCGCGGGCGGGTGACGGGCTTCCGCACTTTCATGACGGGCGAGTTCTACGCGCTGCTGAGCCAGCATTCGATCCTGGCGCGCACGCTCGATACGCAGGCGCCGCTGGACGAGGTCGCCTTCCTCGAAGGCGTGACGCAGGCCGACAACGGACAGGGCCTGCTGCACAACGCCTTCGGCGCCCGCACGCTGGCGCTGTTCGATCGCATGCCGGCCGGCGAGCTGGCGAGCTACCTCTCCGGGCTGCTGATCGGCGAGGAGCTGCGCACGCAGTCCATCCACGCCGGCGACCTGGTGCTGATCGGCAGCCCTGCGCTGACCCAGCGCTACCTGCTGGCGCTGGAGATGTCCGGCAACACCGCACGCACGCTGGGCACCGAGGCCACCTGGGCCGGGCTGCATGCGCTGGCGGCCATCCATCTCGCGAACAAGGCAAGGCAATGACATCTCCCAACGATTCGTTCTACACGGCCCTGCGGCAGATGCCGCTGGTGGCCATCCTGCGCGGGCTGAACCCGGCCGAGGCGCCGGAGATCGGCGATGCCATCGTCGGCGCCGGCTTCCGCCTGCTCGAAGTGCCGCTCAACTCGCCCGAGCCGCTCAAGAGCATCGCGTTGCTACGCGAGCGCTTTCCCGGTGCGCTGGTGGGCGCCGGCACGGTGCTCGACGCGCAGCAGGTGCGCGAGGTGCATGCTGCCGGCGGCCAGCTGATCGTCGCGCCAAACTTCAATCCCGAGGTGGTGGCCGAGGCGGGACGCCTCGGGCTGGTGAGCCTGCCGGGCGTGATGACGCCGACCGAGGCCTTCGGCGCACTCGCGGCCGGCGCCGCCGGCCTCAAGCTCTTCCCGGCCGAGCTCGCCTCGCCGGCGGTGGTCAAGGCCCTGCTCGCGGTGCTGCCGCCGGGCACGCCGCTGCTGCCCGTGGGCGGCATCACGCCGGCGGGCATGCAGGCCTGGCGAGACGCCGGCGCATCCGGCTTCGGCATCGGGTCGGCGCTCTACAAGCCGGGCAAGAGCGCCGAGGCAGTGCGCGATGCGGCGATCGAGTTCGTGGCTGCGTTCAACGGGAGCTTGAACACTTGAGCGTCTGCCGGACTTGCGCGTTTCGCAGATCGGCAACCCGCCGCATAGGCCGACGGACCTTGGCGACACGGGCCGGGGCCGGAACTACAGTCGATGCGTCGTTACTGAGTCCGGGTGCAGTGCTCCCTGCCATCCGGCAATGCACTGGACCATCTCAGCGAATTGGTCTTCTCAAATGCTGCACTGAAGCACAGCACCAGCTCGTCCACCATACGCAAGACCAGGGCTCGCTTTGAGCTTTGCTTGGCGAACTCCAACTATCTCAACGGCCACCATGAAAGCTCGTCTCCGCGACAACTCACCCCCCTCTGACCGCAAGTACCGATCTGATGGTCGGCGCGCGCCTGAGACTCGCAGGCCGACCGAGGTCATATTCGAGCGTGACAGTCAGGGAGGTCCGAGCATCGTCATGGTCACCATGGGTCTACCGAACGAGGAGAGCGCGGCCTTTCTGGACGTAGCCAGGCAAAAGGCTTCACCCTGCGAGTGCACTTTCAAGACCATCAACATCGGCACCGATATCGCCGGCGCCCTCCCCGTGCTGAATCAAGCGATTCCGGACAATGCAACCGTGTTCCTGATCAAGACCGATGCAGCCGAGGAAGACATCGCCCTGCGTCGTGAGGGCGCTGACAGCGCAAGGTATCAAGGTCTTTCAAGGCACCGCGCTCGAGCCGAAAAAGCACTTGTTCATGCTTGATCGTTTGCCCGCTTTGCTGAACCCGCAGCCTCCGGACGCACCCTCGCACAGTCCCGCCTTGCCGCCTCCACTGGCATTCGAAGACCTCTTTCCGGGGTGCACTCGAGAGGACTTCGAAGAACTCGACTACCCTGGAAATATCGCGGGACCGTTTCCTGGAGCTCCATGGCATCACGCCGCGAGACAAGGGAACCTCGGGCGGCATCCGATTGATGAGCAGCAGGATGCCGATAGACTTCGGGATTTCCTCATCCCCAACGGCTTCGACTACTTCGAACCATCGCAACGGAGTGAAGACGGGGGCGGAGTTGTGCAACAGAGCGAGCGCGTGTCGGAATCGACTGAAAAGGTGTTGCCCAAGGATTGACCCCGCAGCACGGAGATTGCCCTATGAGCCCAGAGGCCGAATACGCCAGCCCCGCCATTCGCACCCTGCGCGAAGACCTCGCGCTGGCATTGCGCGCCGCCGCGCACCATGGCCTCTCCGAAGGCGTGTGCAACCATTTCAGCGTGGCCCTGCCCGGCGCACAGGACCGCTACCTCATCAACCCGCGCGGCCTGCACTGGAGCGAGATCGGCCCCGAGGACATCGTGCTGATCGACGTGCGCGGCGAAGTGCTGGCCGGGCGCCACCGGGTCGAGCCCACCGCCCTCTTCATCCACGGCGCGGTGCACCGCATCACCGGCCATGCGGTCGTGCTGCACTGCCACATGCCCTATGCGACCGCGCTCACGCTCACCACCGATCGTGCGCTCGACCCGACGCTGAGCCAGAACGCGATGCGCTTCATGGACCGCATCGCGATCGACGCGACCTACAACGGGCTGGCGCTGGACGACCGCGAGGGCGAGCGCATCGCCCGCGCCATGGCGGGCAAGGGCATCGCCTTCCTGGCCAACCACGGCGTCATCGTGGCGGGCGCGAACATCGCGCATGCGTATGACGATCTCTACTACCTCGAGCGCGCCTGCCTGCACCAGGTGATCGCGCAGTCGACGGGCCGGCCGCTGGCGCCGGTCGATGCGAAGCTGGCCGCACATGTGGCGGCGCAGATCCAGGGCGAGCGCGAGCAGTCCGATCTGTTCTTCGAGGCACTGCGCAGGCTGCTGCCGGCGCCCCGCACGCAGCGCCCTGGCCTTCAGCGCGCCGCCGACTAGCCAGCGAATCGGCGACGAAGCCCTGCAGGCTTGGCGGGCCGTCGCGCCAACTGGTGATGTCTTGGCACCCTGCATACCTGTTGCCGAGGGCTTGATCATCACGGGAACCGAGCCCGCCGGGGTGTTACTGAGCTGAGGTCGTTGATCGACAGGCAGGACCATGAGCTTGCCGGATCTTGCCTTCAAGTCCTCCACAAACAGTTCAGCAATCCCATGAGAGCCAACCCCAACCGCCCTTCTCCCACCCGCCCGAACTACGTCCGTGCCGAGCGCACCCCCAGCCCGGACACCCCCCAGGACACCTCCCTGAACCCGACCATCGCAGAGGACCAGAACGCCAATGAAGACCTGCCACTGGCCCGGACCGGACAGACAGAGGCGCAGCGAGGGGCACCGCCTGGAGACGGGGAGACATCCCAACCCGCGTCATCAGTGCATGCGACGGCCAACGATCCAGCCGATCCCTTGTCCGCAGGGCTGAGCCAGCTGAACCCCGATCTGCGCCAGTTCGTGACAGGGCGGGGGTTGGATTCTTCCAACTTGTTGGCCCTTGTCCGCATGATCAACGCTGGCCGTCAGGGTGCGCCTCGAACTGAACAGGCGCAGGCGCAGGGAGGCGCGTTGGCTGGAGACGGGGACACATCCCAGCCGGCGTCATCAGTGCCTGCAACGGCCACCGATCCAGCCGATCCTGTGTCCGCACGGCGGGCTCAGGCCAGCCGGTTCGGAGACTGGTTTGGCCTTGTCCCTTGGCCGGCTCCTGCCAGTCCCATCGCTGACCCTCAGGTTTCGCTTCGAACTGGGGAAACGGAGACGCAACAACAAGATCCGACATCAGACCCTGAAGGGCTCAGTGATCCAGACTACGACGACTCCCTCGATGGATTGTGTGGAGGCGATTCAGAGGGGTACTCATTGCCAACGGCATTCGAGGACTCGAGCCACGAACTGCCTCCCCTGCCTTTCTCCTCTTCCCAGTACCCATCGGCTATTCGGGAACGGTCAGAGCACCTGGGCGCGAGCATCCAGCGCTTCTCCCCTCCATCCGCTGCCGCAGGTCCACTTCAGCGGCCTGCGACCGCCGGCAATCCAACCATTGCCTTGTCCAAAGCGCTGGACCTCGATCAAGGCTTTTGCGAGTCGCCGGAATGGCAGCGGCTGGCACAAACCCAGGATCTTTCGCTCCTGGCGAATCTCGTCGCAAGATCCCTCCAGACTACGAAGAACCCGAATCTCAAGAGGATGCTTCTGCAACTGGTGGAGGACATGGCCGCCAGGCCCACGCTGGCCGAACGCGTCTTCGTCGTGCTCCAATGGGGCGACGACAGCTGCGGCGACCGTGTGTCGCACGCGCTCTACATGGCGCAAGGGGAACAGCTCGTGCAGCCGGTCTGGGACGGCGCTCTGAATCAAGACGTGCCGAAAGTAGTCGATATTGCGCGCCAGGTGTTCCGCCGCCGCGCGATCTACCAGTTGGCGCAGCAAAAGGTGAAGGACATCAACAACGAGCGCCGAGCCGCGAACCGGCCCGAACACACCGAAGAGATCGAAACACATCTTGCATACCTTGCCGGGCTCCACGAATCACTCGAGCTCGGAGGCGAGAAACCCGATGCGATGTACACCGACTCCATCATTTCCGGCGTCACGCCCGAAGACATCGAAGCCGCCAAGAGAGCGGTTCTGACGCAAGAGGGTGAGCAGTTCTGGGAATTCCTTGCCACTTGGAAGCCCTGGCAAGAAGTCGTTCTGCGCGCCAGATTTCCAGACGAAGTGACACGGATCGAAAAAGCGATCAGTGACCCGGATCGCCCGGCGCGCCTCCAAGGGGAGGCGACCACGGAGGTCGACAACGCCAATGTGCCACCCAAGCTTCGTCAAGAAGCCATCACACTGACCGCCAACCAGCGCGGCAAGGATGAAGCGCTTCAGCTCTGGCTGGCGTTGACCAGGAAGGCGCGGAGCAACCGGGAGGATTGATCGGCGCCCCAGCCCTTCAGCCCGCCGCAGCGTAAGCCGGCGGGTTCGCGACGAAGCCCTGCTTGACCTGCCGGGCCGTCGCGTCGGCCAGCACCTCCGGCTCGCCCGCTTCCACCGCGGCAAGGGTCTGGCGCGCCACGTCGTCGGGCGAGGTCTTGTCGCCCGGCACATGGCTGGCCATGTCGGTGTCCATGTAGCCCACATGCACGCTGACGACCTGCGTGCCCTGCGCCGCGAGCTCGTTGCGCAGGCCGTTGCTCAGCGACCAGGCGGCCGACTTCGAGGCGCTGTAGGTCGCCACACTGGGGAAGGTGATCCAGCTCAGCGCCGACAGCACGTTGACGATGGCGCCGCCGCCGTTCTTCGCCAGCACCGGCGCGAAGGCGCGGCTCACGGCCCAGAGGCCGAAGAAGTTGGTGTCGAACTCGGCCCTGGCCGCATCGACTGCGTCGCTCGACAGCAGGCCGGAGCCGCGCGAGATGCCGGCGTTGTTGATGACCAGGGTCACGTCGCCGCAGTCCCGCGCGGCGGCCTCGACCTGCGCGGTCTGCGTGACGTCAAGGGCCACAGGCACCACGCCGTCGAGCGTGACGGATTTCGGGTCGCGCGCGGCTGCGTAGACCTTCTTCGCACCGGCCGCGAGCGCGGCGCGCGCATAGGCCAGCCCCAGGCCGCGGTTGGCGCCGGTGATGAAAACGACAGCGTCCTTGATCTGCATGTTGAAGCTCCAGAAGTGTGAGGGGATGAAGGAAGAAATCAGGAGGCGCCGACCCGCCGCAGCAGCCCGGCCGTGCTGCGCGGCCAGCCTACCGGCCCGAACCAGGCGCCGCCCGCAATGGCCCCGGCGATGACGGCCCCGTAGACCACCAGCGCCACGGCCTGGGCCGTGAAGACGTGCACCAGCTCGCCGCTCCAGCGCAATGCCAGCCAGCCGCCGAGCGCGGCGACCACGAGCCGCGCCACGTTGCCCAGCACCGGCCACAAGAGCCGCCCCGCGCCCTGGGAGGCGAAGTACAGCACCAGCCCGGCGCCGAAGAAGCCGTAGAAAGGACCCACCGTACGCAGGTACTGCGTGCCGGCCTCGAGCATGGCCGCATCGTTGCCGAAGAGCAGCAGCCAGGGGCGCGGGAACAGCGCCGCCGCGAGGCCCACCACCTCGGCCATCGCGAAGGCCATGGCCACGCCGACCCACGTGGCCCGCAGCGCGCGCTCGCGCTGCCCGGCGCCGATGCAAGTGCCGACCATCGCCAGCAGCGGCGCACCGAAGCCGAAGACCAGCGGCACCAGCAGGTATTCGAGGCGGGAGCCGGTGCCGTAGCCGGCGATTGCGCCCGCGCCGAACTGGCCCGCGAGCGCGGTGGCGACCGCGATCGAGAGGTTGACGCAGAGGGTGGCGATGGAGGAGATCAGCCCCACGCGCAGGATGTCGCGCAACAGCGGCCAGCGCACCCGCATGTCTGCAAACGAGAGCTTCAGATAGCTGGCTCCAGAGCGCAGGTAGACCAGCAGTGCCAGCGTCCCGACCAGGTAGTACAGCAGCAGCGCGATCGCGCCGCCCGCGATGCCGAGCGCGGGGATCGGGCCCCAGCCGAAGATCAGCAGCGGCGACACCGGAATCAGGAAGACCGCGCCGCCCACCGTCACCCGGGCCGGCACGACCATGTTGCCGGTGCCGCGGATGACTGCCGCGAGCGAGTTGAAGAGCCACACCAGCACGGCGCCGGCAAACACCCAGTGCGAATAGGTCACGGCGGCTTCGAGCGAAGCCCCCTCGCCGCCCATTCGCGCGTAGAGCGCGCGACCGCCGATGAGCAGCACGGCGCTGAAGACAAGGCCGAAGCCCAGCGCCACCAGCATCGCGTGCAGCACCAGCGCATTGGCATCCGCGCGGCGCTGGCCGCCGAGCGCCCGCGCGATCGCCGATGCGATGCCGCCGCCCACGGCGCCGGCCGAGGTCATCTGCATCAACATCACGATCGGGAACACCAGCGCCATGCCCGCGAGCGCATCGGTGCCGAGCTTGCCGACGAAGTAGGTCTCGATCAGGCCGACCGAAGCCTGCGCGACCATCACCAGCACGTTGGGCATCGCCAGCCGCAGGAGAGTGCGAGCGATGGGCGCCTCGAGCAGCAGGCGCGTACGCGGATCGACGGTGGTCACGCGAGTACCTTCGCCTGCGGTTGTGTCAGGCCACCGCCTTGGCCGTGCGCGACGGCACGAGCGCTTCGCGGATCGGCAGGTTGACCAGCGCAGCCCCCACGGCCAGCACGATGTCGATGTACCAGACCCAGTCGTAGCTGCCGGTGGCTTCGAAGATGGTCCCGCCCAGGTAGGCGCCGAGGAAGCCGCCGACCTGGTGCGCGAGCATCACGATGCCGAAGAGCATCGCCATGTTGGCGGGGCCGAACATCTTGGCGACGAGGCCTGCGGTCGGCGGCACGGTCGAGAGGAAGGTCACGCCCATCACGGCGGCGAAGAGCAGCATCACCAACGTCGTCTTCGGCGCCAGCAGGAAGACGAGCACCGCCACGCCGCGTGTTGCATAGAGCAGCGCAAGCAGCGACTTCATGCGCCAGCGGCCCACCGCCCAGCCCATCGCCAGGCTGCCGACGATGTTGAACAGGCCGATGATCGCGAGCGACCAGCCGCCTACTTCCGGCGGCAGCCCGCAAGCCGCGACCACGCCCGGCAGGTGCGTGGCAAGGAAGGCCACGTGGAATCCGCAGACCAGGAAACCCAGGCTCAGCAGGCGGAAGCTCGGCAGCGCCAGCGCCTGCCGGACCGCTTCGCGTGCGCTCAGGCGCTTGGCACCCGAGGCCGCGGCGAGCGCGTTGGAATTGCCCCTGAGCACGAAGACCGCCGGCAGCGCCAGCAGGATGAGGAAGCCCAGCGCCTGCATCGCATTGGCCCAGCCGTAGGCGGCGGTGAGGCCGATCGCGATCGGCGCCATGGCGAACTGGCCGAAGGAGCCGCCCGCGTTCACGATGCCGGTGGCCAGTCCGCGCTGCGCCGGCGACACGAGGCGCGCGGTGGCGCCCATCAGTACCGAGGGGCCGGCCATGCCGGCGCCGCCTGCCGCGAGCACGCCGATCGCGAAGATCAGGCCCGCCGTCGTCGTCATGAAGGGCGTGATGATGGTGCCCAGCGCCACCAGCAGCACGCCGATGAAGATCACGCGGCCGGTGCCGATGCGGTCTGCCACCGCGCCGGCGAAAGGCTGCGTCAGCCCCCACCAGAGCTGGCCGAAGGCGAAGGCCAGGCTGATGCTGGCGACGCCCAGCCCGGTCGAGGTGTTCACCGCCGACAGGAACAGGCCCATGGTCTGGCGAACACCCATCGTGAGGGCGAAGGTGCCGGCGGTCGCCAGCAGCACGAGCCACAGCGCGTAGTGGCGCACGGCGGAAGGCGCTGCGCTCGCAGCGGGCCTTGGATCGGATTCACTCATCACTGCTTTCCTCGTCTTTCAATCCGGCGCGCTGCAGGAGCGCGATGCTGTCGTCGATCAGCTGGTGAAGGGCCATGACGCGCTCGACGCCGAGCATCCCGTTGAGCTCCGTCTGCGCGGCACGCCACAGGCGCTGCGCCTCGGCCCGCTTGGCGCGGCCGGTGTCGGTGATCGCGATCAGCCGGCTGCGCGCATCGGGCCCCTCGCCCTGCGTCAGCCAGCCGGCGGCGAGCATGGGCTTGAGGTTGCGGCTCAGCGTGGAGGCCTCGACGTTCATCGCCTGCGCGAGGTCCACCGGCCGAAGCGGACCCAGGCTCAGCACATGCGAGAGCAGGGAGTACTGTGTGGTCTTGAGGCCGGACGCAGCCACGTGCGCGTCGTAGTGCCGAGACACCATGCGCGTCAGGCGGCGCAACCTGAAGTTGGTACAGCCCTGCGGTTTTGCGATAGCATTCATGGACGATGATTGTAGCTACAACCATTGCATATGCAACCTTCAAATCGGAGAAAATCCCTTGACGCAGAGCACCTCACTTGAAGCCTGGCTCGCCGAAGAGCGCGAGGTCATCGCCCGCCTGGAAGCCGGCCCGGGCCCCGGCCTGGCCAGTCCCGAGCAGGTCGAAGGCAAGACCGGGCTCGAAATCATGCAGGCCATGCTGCGCGGCGACATTCGCTACGCCGCGATCGCCAAGACGCTCGACTTCACCATCCTTTCGGTGAGCCCCGGCGTCGCGGTGTTCCAGGGCACGCCGCTGGCGCAGCACCTGAATCCGCTGGGCACCATCCATGGCGGATGGGTCGCCACCCTGCTCGACTCGGCGCTGGGCTGCTCGGTACACACCATGATGCCGCCCGGCCGGGCCTACACCACGGCGGAGCTGGGGGTGAACTACGTGAAGGGCCTCACGCCCAAGGTGCAGCGGGTGCGCGCGGAGGGCAAGGTGATCCATTGCGGCCGGCAGCTCGCGACCGCCGAAGCGCGCCTTGTCGGCCCCGACGGCACGCTGTACGCGCATGCCACCACGACCTGCCTGGTGTTCGAGACGAAGCGCTGAACGCCCTCAGGCCGCGAGGCGCAGGATCTCCTGCACCTCGGCGGGCCCGGAGATCTTGCGCGCGTTGCCGTGGATGAAGAGCTCGCGCATGCTGGTGCGGGCGATCATCTCGAACTGGCTCTCGTCGACGCCGACGTCGCGCAGCGTCGCGGGCAGGCCCAGGGACTTCACGAGCTCGGCAAATGCCTCGGCCGCAGTCAGGGCGGGCCGGCCCAGCGCCTGGGCCAGCTGGCGCTGGCGCACTGAAGTGACGGGCTCCGACCATCTCAAGATCGCGGGCATCATCACGGGCGTGCAGTAGTAGTGCGGCACGCCGCAGCTGCCGCCCAGCACATGGCCGATGGCATGGCTGGGACCCATCATCACGCCGCCCTGCGGGCCGCGGCTGGACAGGCCGTAGGAGCAGAGCCAGCTGGCGACCTGGCTCTCGGCACGCACCGTCAGGCTTTGCGGCTCGGCCTTCCACGCCGGCAGCGCACGCGCCATGCGGGCAATGCCGTCGAGCACCACCGCATCGGCCAGCGGCGTCGGCGTGGTCGACAGCAGCGCCTCGATGGCATGGTCGAGCGCTCGGGTGGCCGAGCCCAGCCACAGCGACTCGGGCGTGTGCAGCGTCAGTGCCGGGTCGAGCACGACGGTGCGCGGCATCATGAGCGGGTGGAAGAAGGTCTGCTTGAGCTTGCGGCGCTCGTCGGTCACCAGGCAGCCGCCATTGAACTCGCCGCCGTTGAGGGTGCTCGGCACCGCGATCATGCGCAGCGCCGGTCCGTCGAAGACGGGCCGCACCGGCTTGCCGTCCTCGCCCAGCTTCACCTCGAAGCGGTCGAGCGCCTCCAGGTGCTCATCGGTCATGCCGTGGCGCACGCACAGCAGCACCATCTTCGAAGCGTCGATGACGGAGCCCCCGCCCACCGCCACCACCAGGTCGGCCTCGGCTTGCAGGGCCGCGGCCGTTGCGCGGGCCACGCCGCTGCGGGTCGTGTGCTGCGGAATGCCGTCGAAGGTGGCCGCGTGGCGATCGCCGAGCGCCGCCTCGATCTCCTGGATCACGCCGGTCTGCGTGCGCAGCGTGCG
>NZ_LMTS01000313.1:13201-13302 GCF_001541225.1 Variovorax sp. WDL1
GAACACGACGCGCTCGATCGAAGCGAAATTGTGGGCACCGGTGGCGACGGACTGCTGCATGGTTTGTCTTATATGGACGCCTCCCGTGTGGCAAGCGAGTT
>NZ_LMTS01000239.1 GCF_001541225.1 Variovorax sp. WDL1
CCGGCCGACGATGGCCACGCCGCGGATCAGGTCGCTGTCGACCAGCGTGACGGCCAGGGCGAACTTCGCAGCCTGGACCGGACGGTGATGGTGTGCCAGCACGAAGACGTTGGCCGTGCGCAGCGACACCGGCAGCAGGTGCAGCCTCGGCGAGGTCGATGATGTGTTCATGCGGTCGTCTCCGGTGGCATGCCGGCGCTGTGGCCCGCGGGGCGTGCCTTGGCGGCTGGAGACGAACGCGCATGCGCGGCGATGGCCGTGGTGCGAACAAAAGAACGCCCCCGGTGCGGGGGCTGCGAGGGCTGCGCGGCGGTTGCCGCTTCAGGCGGGAGGCACCACGGCCAAGGACAGGTGCGTGGCGGTGGCGGACAGCACGAGATCGTCCGCCGAGTGCAGGAGGCGCGTGAACAGGCCGTCCTTCGGGTCGAAATACTCCGCAAAATCGTCGCCGCCCAGCTCGCGGCCGGCGAGGTGCCACCAGTCATCGAACGGGTCGGTGTCCGGGTTGCAGCCGACGGCGTAGGCGAGCAGTTGCTGGCGTCCATCCGGGCGACGCTCCCCACGCTCGGCGAGGAAGTACACGCCCTGGTCCTTGACCAGGACGATGCGGCACTGATTGGCGATGGCTTCGGTCAGCACGGGGCGCAGGTCGGCGCCTTTGAATCGCAGTGACATGGATGAAATCTCCTGTGTAAAAAAAGAGAAAGGCCCTCCACCCGATGGGATGAAGGGCCTGTAGGGCACGCGGCAGGAATGGCTGGAACGCCGTGGCGGGTGCCTCGGGTCAGCCGAGGGGCGTCATGCCGGGACGGCTTGGCGCTTACGGGCCGCCTTCGCGTCGAGGATGCTCACGTCGATCTGGCGCCAGCGCCCGTCGTCGATGAGCCGCTCCAACACTTCGCCGAGCATGTCGAAATACACCTCGTCGTGCCGATCGACCAGTTCGACCGATTCACCGTTCTGACGGTGCAGTTCCACCACGTAGGTGTCTCCGCCGCGGTCGTAGAGGATCGTCACCCGGCCCTCGAACTTCGCGGTCGAGACCGTGAAGCTGATCGCCGGCGGGGTCTCGATGATCTTGGAGGGCGTGGGATCGACCCAGGTGAAGTCGCGGGCACCGGCATCCACCAGCATGTGGGTGATGCGCCGGAAGCGATCGGGGGCCGGCATCTCTTCCAACTGCTCGATGAGCTGGCCCAACTCCATGCACTGCGGCGTGGGAATGGGCAGCTTGGCCGGCGCCGAGCCGAGGATGTGCCTCGTGATGGTGTACGGCGTGCCATCCGAAGTCTTCTCGGTGATGACCTCCGGCGTGTCCGCGCGCAGTCCGTCGAAGCGACGACGGGCATAGGGTTGGACATGCACCTTGGCGCCTTCGGCAGGAACCGTGGTCACCAGGCTGGGATCAAGCACCGCGAACTCGGAAGGCTTGAGCTTGACGACGATGGCATCGTCGGTCGCGGCGACCACCTTGCCGTCGAAGGGTTGGGGGTCGATGGCAAAGCCCAGCGTTGAGGACAGCGGCTGATCATCGAACACGCGGTACTTGAACGATCGCACGTTGCGGGGCACATGGCCTGCGACCAGCGAAGGCA
>NZ_LMTS01000340.1:0-10981 GCF_001541225.1 Variovorax sp. WDL1
TGACTCGGCTGCCGGGACGACGCCCCGGCTCCAGCCTCAAACCAACAGCAACGTACGAATCGAAAGTCCAGTGCCCTCACCTCAGCCCAGAGGCAGAGGGAGCACGACCGCAGAGAGCGGAAGCAATACAACCCCAAGTGACGAGCCACGAGAAGGCCTTCCAATGACCGCGATGCTAGAAATAGGCGACCTTCACGTGTCCTACGGCCAGGTCGAAGCCGTCCGCGGCGTCTCGCTGAACCTGGAACACGGCCAGATCATCTCTGTGATCGGCCCCAACGGCGCCGGCAAGACCACGCTGCTCGCCGCGGCCATGGGCCTGCTGCCCTGCAAGGGCGTGCTGCGCTTCGAGGGCGAGGACCTGCACGGGCTCGACGTGGAGGCGCGGGTCGAACGCGGCCTCTGCCTGGTGCCCGAGAAGCGCGAGCTCTTCGGCGAGCTCAGCGTGCTCGACAACCTGCAGCTCGGCGCCTTCGGCAGCAAGCTGCGCAGCGACGCACTCAAGAAGCGGCTGCAGTCCGTCTACGACCGTTTCCCGCGCCTGGCCGAGCGCCGCGCGCAGCGCGCCGACACGCTCTCGGGCGGCGAGCGGCAGATGTTGGCGGTGGGCCGCGCGCTGATGTCGGCGCCGCGCCTCTTGATGCTGGACGAGCCCAGCCTGGGCCTGGCGCCGCTGATCGTGCGCGACATCCTGAACATCGTGGGCAAGCTGCGCGAGGATGGCGTCTCCATTCTGCTGGTCGAGCAGAACGCACGGGCGGCGCTGGAGAGTTCGGATCATGGCTATGTGCTGGAGACCGGCGAGATCGCGCTCACCGGCGAGTCGCAGGAGCTGGCCAACGATCCGCGCGTGCAGGCGACCTACCTCGGCGGAGGCACGCACGATGACGACTGAGCGTCCTGCCAGCCCATTGCCGCCGGCGCAACGCACGCTGCCCGCGATGCTGGAGCGCCAGGCGACGCGCTTCGGCGAGCGGCCGCTGCTGCGCATCGCAGGGCGGTCGTGGACGCACGCGGATGCGCAGCAGGCTGCGGGCGAGCGTGCCGGGGCGCTGGCGCAGGCCGGCGTGCAGCGCGGCGACCGCGTGGCAGTGATGAGCGGCAACCGCATCGAGTTCCTTGAAGTCTTCCTCGGCTGCGGCTGGCTGGGCGCAGCGATGGTGCCGATCAATACCGCCTCGATGGGGCCGCAGATCGAATACTTCCTGCAGAACAGCGAGGCGAAGCTTCTGGTCGTCGAAGCTGCCTTCGTCGAGCGCTTGCTGGCTGCGGATCTGGCGCGCACCTCGCTGTGCGAGATCTGGGTGCTGGATGCGCAAGCCGGAGATGCAACACGGGGGGTGCGCACGCTGCCCTATCCGGCGGCGGCGGCGCGCGAGGCCCTGCCGCCGGCGGCGATGCGGCCGGGGGACCCCCTGGCCATCCTCTACACCTCGGGCACCACCGGCCCGGCCAAGGGCGTGGTGTGTCCGCACGCGCAGTACTACTGGTGGGGCGTCAACAGCGCCGATGTGCTCGGCGTCGGGGCCGAGGACGTGTTGTGCACGACGCTGCCGCTTTTTCATATCAACGCGCTCAACACCTTCGCGCAGGCGGCGATCACCGGTTGCGAAGTGGTCTTCGAGCCGCGATTCTCGGCGTCGGGCTTCTGGCCGTCGATGCGGGCCTCGGGTGCGACGGTGGTCTACCTGCTGGGTGCGATGGTGCCCATCCTGCTGGCACAGCCCGAGGGGCCGGGCGAGCGCGACCACCGCGTGCGCGTCGGGCTGGGGCCCGGCGTGCCGGAATCGGCGGGCCGGGCCTTCCTGGAACGCACGGGGGTGCGGCTGCTGGAGGGCTATGGCTCCACCGAGACCAACTTCGCCATCGCCACCGCGCCCGATTCGCCGCGGGGCGGCGTGATGGGCTGGCTGCGTCCCGGCTTCCAGGCTCGCGTGGCGGATGACGGCGATGTGGCGCTGCCCGACGGCGAGGCCGGCGAGTTGCTGCTGCGCGCGGACGAGCCCCATGCCTTCGCGAGCGGCTACTTCAACATGCCGGAAAAGACGGTCGAAGCCTGGCGCAACCTGTGGTTCCACACGGGCGACCGCGTGGTGCGCGAGGCGGATGGGGCTTTCCGCTTCGTCGATCGCATCAAGGACGCGATCCGCCGGCGCGGCGAGAACATCTCTTCGTTCGAGGTCGAACAGGTGCTGCTGAGCCATCCCGGCGTCGCCGCCTGCGCGGTCTACCCCGTGCGCTCCGAGCTGGCCGAGGACGAGGTGATGGCTGCGCTGGTGCCGCGCGAGGCGCAGCGACTGGACCCGGCCGAACTGCTCGCCTTCTGCGAGACCCGGCTGCCGTACTTCGCGCTGCCGCGCTATGTCGATGTGCTGCCGGACCTGCCGCGCACCGAGAACGGCAAGGTGCAGAAATACAAGTTGCGCGAGCGCGGCGTGACGGCCGTCACCTGGGACCGCGGGCCGGGCGGTCGGGCGCCGGCCAAGGGCTGAAGCCATGTCGACGCCTGCCGCGCTGTTCTCGCTGGCCGGACGTGCAGCCTTCGTGACAGGCGCGGGGCAAGGGCTGGGCGCGGCCATCGCGCGCGGGATGGCCGATGCCGGCGCACGCGTGATGCTGGGCGACCTCGACGAGAAGGCGGTCGAGGCCGTGGCGGCCGGCTTGCGCGCGGCAGGCCATGAGGCCGTCTCCATGCCCCTCGACGTGCGCGACGAGGCCATGTTCCAGCAGTGCTTCGACGCAGCCGTGCAGCGCTTCGGCGCAATCGACGTGATGGTCAACAACGCCGCCCGCACGCCCTCGACCTCGCTCTGGGAAATCGGCGCCGGGGAATGGGACGAGGTGCTGGCCGTGAATCTGCGCGGCAGCTTCTTCGGCTGCCGCATCGCCGGGCGTCACATGCGCGAGCGCGGCGCGGGCCGCATCGTCAACCTCGGCTCGATCGCCGGGCAGCAGGCCAGCGCGGCGACCGGCGTGCACTATGCGGCCTCGAAGGCGGGCGTGATCGCGCTGACGCGCGCTTTTGCCCGCGAACTCGCGCCGCGCGGTGTCACGGTGAACGCGCTGGCGCCGGCCGCGGTGCGCAGCCCGGTGCTCGAGGCGATGGATGAGGCGCGGCAGCGAACCCTGGCCGCCGAAGTTCCGGTCGGACGCTTCGGCGAGCCGGACGAGGTGGCCGCGGCGGTGGTCTACCTGGCCTCGCCAGCCGCGGCCTTCGTGACCGGTGCCACGCTGGACCTCAACGGCGGGCGCCTCATGCGCTGAGGAGGCGCATGCCCATCGCCGACCATTGCAACGATTCAGGACTGGGAAATTCAGGTATGCAAGCACATTCAATGACTGGCCGCCACGCGCTCGTGACCGGCGCTGCGCGCGGCATCGGCGCCGAGATCGCGCGCACCCTGGCGGCCGAAGGCGCGGTGCTGACCCTGCTCGGACGCGATCGCGCCGCACTGCTGCGCGTCGCCGACTCGCTGCCCGGCACGGGCCACGGCGTGGCGACCGCCGACGTGGCCGATCCCGAGGCCGTGGCCGCGGCCTTCGCACAGGCGCGCGCCGAGCGCGGGCCGGTCGCCATCCTCGTCAACAACGCCGGTGCGGCCGAGAGCGCGCCTTTCCTGAAGACCTCGGTCGCGCTGTGGCAGCGGATGCTGAGCGTCAACCTGACGGGCAGCTTTCTCTGCGCCCAGGCGGCGCTGCCGGGCATGCTTGAAGCGGGCTGGGGCCGCATCGTCAACATCGCGAGCACGGCAGGGCAGAAGGGCTATGCCTATGTCAGCGCCTATACGGCGGCCAAGCACGGCGTGATCGGGCTCACACGTGCGCTGGCGCTGGAGGTGGCGCGCAAGGGCGTGACGGTGAACGCCGTCTGCCCGGGCTATACCGACACCGATATCCTGCGCGACAGCGTCAGCAACGTGGTCGGCAAGACGGGGCGCAGCGAGGCCGAGGCAATGGCGGAGTTCGCGGCGGTCAACCCGCAGCGCCGCATCGTGCAGCCGGCCGAAGTGGCGGATGCGGTGCGCTGGCTCTGCGGCGAGGGCGCTGCGTCGGTCAACGGCCAGTCGATCTCGGTCTCGGGGGGCGAGGTCACATGAAGCAGAACGACGCGTCGCATGCGCTCCTGAGCGACGCGCAGGAGCTGGGCCACGAGGCGCGTGCCGGCACCGGCGATCACGCGGTCCTCAAGCTGTGGCTGCGCATGCTGGCCAGCACCACGCAGATCGAGGCCGAGATCCGCAAGCGGTTGCGCGAGAACTTCGACATCTCGCTCGCGCGCTTCGACTACATGGCGCAGCTCTACCGCTACCGCGAGGGTCTCAAGATGCGCGTGCTGTCTCGCTACCTGATGGTGACCGGCGGCAACGTCACCGGCCTGACCGACGAGCTCGAGCGCGAGGGCGTTGTCCAGCGCTCGCCCAGCCCGGAAGACCGCCGGGCCTGGATCGTGAGTCTGACGCCCAAGGGCCGCCGCGGCTTCGAGGCCATGGCCAAGGCGCACGAGGAATGGCTGCTGGAGCTGTTCGCGGGGCTGGACGATAAGGCGGTGCAGCAGCTGTATGCGCAGCTCGGCGCGCTGCGCGTGCATCTCGTCCGCTAGCATTCCTTTTGTCTTGCCGAGGTGCCTGGGATAAACTCGCGCCTCCATGTTCATTCATCACGTCATTCAGACAGGTCAAGGCGGCCGGGGAGCCTGGCCTTGGCGCACGCCATCGTTGCAGCCTGTTTGATTGCACGGCGCACGCCGTGCGCCCCCGGCCGAAGTCCATCGCGACGCGGCCACCCCTCATGTGAATGACACCGGCGACCACGTGGCGTCGCCGGCCGACGGAGACCCCACCCCGTGATCACCGAACTCGAATTCAAGAGCCTCAGCGCGCAGGGCTACAACCGCATCCCGCTGATGATCGAGGCCTTTGCCGACCTCGAAACCCCGCTGTCGCTCTATCTCAAGCTGGCCCACACCAAGGAGAGCGGCCGCCACAGCTTCCTGCTGGAATCGGTCGTAGGCGGCGAGCGTTTCGGCCGCTACAGCTTCATCGGCCTGCCGGCGCGCACGCTGCTGCGGGCCAGCGGCTTCGGCACCGAGGCGTTGACCCAGGTCGTCACCGGCGGCAAGGTGGTCGAGGAGGTCCGCGGCAATCCGCTGGACTTCGTCGCGGCCTACCAGAAGCGCTTCAAGGTGGCTCTGCGGCCCGGCCTGCCGCGCTTCTGCGGCGGGCTGGCCGGCTACTTCGGCTACGACACGGTGCGCCATATCGAGAAGAAGCTGGAGCTGAGCTGCCCGCCCGACACGCTGGGTTGCCCCGACATCCTCTTGCTGCAATGCGAGGAGCTGGCGGTGATCGATAACCTGTCGGGGAAGCTCTACCTGATCGTCTACGCCGACCCGGCCCAGCCTGAGGCCTATGCCAATGCCAGGCGGCGCCTGCGCGAGCTGCGCGAGCAGCTCAAGTACTCGGTCAGCGCGCCGCAGGTGCGGCCGACCCAGCCGCATCCGCCCGAACGCAGCTTTGCCAAGGCCGACTATCTCGCGGCGGTGGAGCGCGCCAAGGAACTCATAGCCGCCGGCGACTTCATGCAGGTGCAGGTGGGCCAGCGCATCAGCAAGCGCTACACCGAATCGCCGCTCTCGCTCTACCGCGCGCTGCGTTCGCTCAACCCTTCGCCCTACATGTACTACTACGACCTGGGCGACTTCCAAGTGGTCGGTGCCTCGCCGGAGATCCTCGTGCGCCAGGAGCAAGCGGGCGGAGGCGAGCAGAAGATCACCATCCGCCCGCTGGCCGGCACCCGCCCGCGAGGCGCCTCGCCCGAGCTGGACAAGGCGGCCGAGGAGGAGCTGATCAACGACCCCAAGGAGCGTGCCGAGCACGTGATGCTGATCGACCTGGCGCGCAACGACATCGGCCGCATCGCCAAGACCGGCAGCGTGAAGGTGACCGAGGCATTCGCCATCGAACGCTACAGCCACGTGATGCACATCGTGAGCAACGTCGAGGGCACATTGAAGGACGGCATGACCGCGATCGACGTACTGAAGGCCACCTTTCCCGCCGGCACCCTGACCGGCGCGCCCAAGGTGCACGCGATGGAGCTGATCGACCAGCTGGAGCCCACCAAGCGCGGCGTCTACGGCGGGGCCTGCGGCTACATCAGCTATGCGGGCGACATGGATGTGGCGATCGCCATCCGGACCGGCATCGTCAAGGACCAGATGCTGCACGTGCAGGCGGCGGCGGGCGTGGTGGCCGATTCGGTGCCCGAGCTCGAGTGGAAGGAAACCGAGGCGAAGGCGCGGGCGCTGCTGCGCGCCGCCGAACTGGTCGAGGAAGGGCTCGAGTGATGGCCGACGAGTTTCAGAATACCGACTTCTCCCACGAGATCATCGGCGCCGCGGTCGAGGTGCAACGGGTGCTCGGCATCGGCCTGCCGGCCGAGGTGTATGCCGCGGCGCTGGAGATCGAACTCGCCGAGCGCGAGATCGGCTTCGTGCGGGACGTGCCGGTGTCGGCCAGCTACAAGGGCCGCTCGCTCGGCGAGGTGTGCCGCGCGGGCTTCGTGGTCGAGCAATCGGTGGTCGTCGAAGTGAAGGCAGTCGATGCGTTGACCGACCTGCATCGTGCCCAGGCGCAGGCCACGGTGCGGCTGTCGGGGCTGCGGCTGGGCCTGCTCGTCAATTTCAACGTGTTCCCCGTGGTCAAGGGCGTGCATCGGATCGGAGCCAAGCCATGAAACTGCTGATGATCGACAACTACGACAGCTTCACCTACAACCTCGTCCAGTATTTCGGCGAGCTCGGCGCGGAGGTGGAAGTTCATCGCAACGACGAGATCACGGTCGAAGGGGTGGGCGAGCGCATCGCCGCCGGCGTGGGGCGACTGGTGATCTCGCCGGGGCCGTGTTCGCCGGCGGAAGCCGGCATCTCGGTGGCGGCCATCAAGGAATTCGCCGGCACGCTGCCGATCCTCGGGGTCTGCCTGGGCCATCAGGCGATCGGGGCTGCTTTCGGCGCCCGTATCGTCCGAGCGCAGCAGCTGATGCACGGCAAGACGAGCGAGATCACGACCACGCGCGAGGGCGTGTTCGCCGGGTTGCCCGCGAAGTTCGTGGTCAACCGCTACCACTCACTGTCGATCGAGCGCGACTCCTGCCCGGGCGAACTCAAGCTCACGGCGTGGACCGAGGACGGCGAGATCATGGGCGTGCGCCACACCGGTTTCGCGCAGGCGGTGCGCATCGAAGGTGTGCAATTCCATCCCGAATCCATCCTCACCGAGCACGGTCACGCCATGCTCAAGAACTTCCTGGAGTAGCACCATGAGCAGGCCCCTGGTCGATCTGCGCAGCGACACCGTCACCCGACCCACGCCCGCGATGCGCGAGGCCATGCTCCAGGCCCCGCTGGGCGACGACGTGTTCGGCGACGACCCGAGCGTCAACGCGCTGCAGGCGCAGATCGCCGGGATGCTGGGCTTCGAGGCGGCGCTCTTCGTGCCCACGGGAACGCAGAGCAATTTCTGCGGGATCCTCGCCCATTGCCAGCGGGGAGACGAGTACATCGTCGGGCAGATGGCGCACTGCTACCGCTGGGAAGGCGGCGGCGCGGCAGTGTTCGGCAGCGTGCAGCCTCAGCCGCTGGATCATCAGCCGGACGGCACGCTGGCCCTGACGGACATCGAGGCCGCCATCAAGCCCGACGACGCGCACTTCGCCCGCACCCGCCTGCTCGCGCTGGAGAACACTCTGGGCGGCAAGCTGCTGCCTTTCGACTATGTGTCGCAGGCCACGCAGCTCGCGCAGCGCAAGGGCCTCGCCCGGCACCTCGATGGCGCACGACTCTTCAACGCGGCGATCGCCCAGGCAGCGCAGCGCGGCACCGATGCGCGGGACGAGGCACGGCGAATCGCGGGTTGCTTCGACAGTGTTTCGGTGTGCTTCAGCAAGGGGCTGGGCGCGCCTGTGGGCTCGGCGCTGTGCGGATCGCGCGAGCTGATCGCGCGCGCCCACCGCATCCGCAAGATGGCCGGCGGCGGCATGCGCCAGGCCGGAATGCTGGCTGCCGCGGCGTCGCATGCGCTGCAGCACCACATCGATCGCCTGGCCGAGGATCACGCGCTGGCGCGCCGGCTGGCCGAGGGCCTGGCCGGCATCGACGGCCTGCAAATCGAGGCGCCTCAGACCAACCTGCTCTTCGTCGACCTGGTGGGCGAGGCGCAGGCGCGCTCCGCCGATCTGCTGGCACACCTGAAGCGCGAAGGCGTGCTTGCCACCGGTCTGTATCGGCTGCGTTTCGCGACGCACCTGGACGTCGACGCTGACGGCATAGCCCGCGCCATCGCCGTCATGCGGAGCTTCTTCCATGCCTGAGGCGCATTCGCTGCTGCTCTTCATCGTTGCCGGCCCGCTGTTGAACCTGACGCCGGGCCCGGACGTGCTCTGTATCGTGACCCGGGCACTGCGCTCGGGCGACCATGTGGGCTCGGTAAGCCGCGGCATGCACTGGCTGGAACGCGGCGCGGGCGCGCTGTTCATCGGCTTTGGCATCCGGCTCGCGCTCGCAGAGAATTCGGGCGCGGCCTCATCCGTTCACTGATCCAAGGGAGACTTCACCATGCCCATCACCCCCCAGGAAGCCCTGCAGCGCACCATCGAGCACCGCGAGGTGTTCCATGACGAGATGCTGCACATCGTGCGTCTGATCATGAGCGGCGAGTGCTCGCCGGTAATGATGGCGGCGCTGATCACCGGCCTGCGCGTCAAGAAGGAAACCATCGGCGAGATCACCGCCGCCGCGCAGGTGATGCGCGAGGTCTCGACCAAGGTGCCGGTGGCCGACACCCGTCACCTGGTCGACATCGTCGGCACCGGCGGCGACGGCTCGCACACCTTCAACATCTCGACCTGCTCGATGTTCGTGGCCGCCGCGGCGGGCGCCAAGGTCAGCAAGCATGGCGGGCGCAGCGTGAGCAGCAAGTCCGGCAGCGCCGATGTGCTGGAGTCCCTGGGCGTCAACATCAACCTGAAGCCGGAGCAGATCGCGAAATGCATCGCGGACGTGGGCATCGGCTTCATGTTCGCGCCCAATCACCATCCGGCGATGAAGAACGTGGCGCCGGTTCGCAAGGAACTGGGCATCAAGACCATCTTCAACATCCTGGGACCTCTCACCAACCCGGCCGGCGCGCCGAACATCCTGATGGGCGTGTTCCATCCGGACCTGGTCGGCATCCAGGTGCGCGCGTTGCAGCGGCTGGGCGCCGAGCATGCGCTGGTGGTCTACGGGCGCGACGGCATGGACGAGATCTCGCTTGGTGCTGCCACCATGGTCGGGGAGCTGAAGAATGGCGAGGTGCGCGAATACGAGCTGCATCCGGAGGATTTCGGCTTCGCGATGTCGAGCAACCGCACGCTGCGCGTCGAGACGCCCGAGCAATCCAGGGCGATGCTGCTGGGCGTGCTGGACAACCAGCCGGGGCCGGCTCGCGACATCGTGATCCTCAATGCCGGGGCTGCGCTCTACGCGGCCGATCTGGCCGACTCGATGGCGAGCGGCATCGCGCGTGCCCGTGCGGCGCTGGAGTCGGGCGCGGCGAAGGTCAAGCTGGCCGAACTGGTCAAGGCGACCAATGCGGGTTGAGAAGGGGGAGAGCATGTCCGACATCCTCGAAAAGATCGTTGCCGTCAAGCGGGAAGAGGTGGCTGCGGCGCTCAAGGTGCGCCCTCTCGAGGCGATTCGCTTCGATGCCGAGAGCCGGGTCCTCACGCGCGACTTCACCGGCGCGCTGCGCGCCAAGATCGCGGGTGGCCAGGCGGCGGTAATCGCCGAGGTCAAGAAAGCCAGTCCCAGCAAGGGCGTGTTGCGCGCCGAGTTCATCCCGGCCGACATCGCGCAGAGCTATGCCGAGGGCGATGGCAAGGTCAGTGCGGCGTGCCTCTCGGTGTTGACCGACCGCCAGTTCTTCCAGGGCAGCGTCGACTACCTCAAGCAGGCGCGGGCCTCCTGCGAGCTGCCGGTGCTGCGCAAGGACTTCATCGTCGATGCCTATCAGGTCTACGAATCGCGGTCGATCGGCGCTGATGCGATCCTGTTGATCGCCGCTTCGCTGGATGACGCGCAGATGCGCGATTTCGAGGCAATCGCGGTGGGGCTGGGCATGGCGGTGCTGGTGGAGGTGCACGATGCGGCCGAGCTGGAGCGGGCGCTGAAGCTGCGCACGCCGCTTATCGGCATCAACAACCGCAACCTGCGGACCTTCGAGGTCTCGGTGCAGACCACCCTTGAGCTGCTACCGAGGGTTCCAGCAGATCGCCTCCTCGTCAGCGAATCCGGCATCACCCTGCGCGAGGATGTGGCGGCGCTGCGTGCCGCCGGCGTCCACGCCTTCCTGGTGGGCGAGGCATTCATGCGTGCCGACGAGCCGGGCGGAGCGCTGGCCGACCTGTTCCGATGAGCCGCCGCGCCGTTCCCAAGGCGATGGCCGCAGCCCTCAGGGCGGAGGTTGCCATATGAGTGCGCCGTCTGCCCAGCTGTCCGGCAGCGATCCGGCCGATTGGCCAGTGGCCCCCGGCTGGCAGCCCTTGGTCGACGAATTCTTCGGCTCGCCGGCCGGGCTCAAGCTGATCGACTTCCTGCATGAGCGGCTGAATGCTGGCGCTGCCATCTTTCCGCCGCGGCCGTTGCGAGCGCTCGAGCTGACGCCGCCGGAGGCAGTGCGCGTCGTGATCCTGGGCCAGGACCCGTATCACGGGCGCGGGCAGGCCGAGGGACTCGCCTTCTCCGTGGCGCCGGGCGTTGCCCTGCCGCCATCGTTGCGCAACATCTTCAAGGAGCTGGAACGTGATCTGGGTATCCCGGCGCCGACTTTTCCCGAGCCGGGCGGCAGCCTGGTCAAATGGGCCACCCACGGCGTGCTCCTGCTCAATACCTGCCTGACGGTGGAGGAGGGGCAGCCGGCCAGCCATGCCGGCCGAGGCTGGG
>NZ_LMTS01000340.1:11017-11896 GCF_001541225.1 Variovorax sp. WDL1
GCTCACGGATGCCGTGATTCGCCAAGTGGCGGACGGCGAGCGCCCGGTCGTGTTCATGCTGTGGGGATCGCATGCGCAGGGCAAGCGAGCGCTGATCGACAGTCGTCGCCATAAGGTGCTGACGGCGAACCATCCCTCGCCGCTTTCGGCTCTACGCCCCCCGATTCCCTTCATCGGCTGCGGCCATTTCGGCGAGGCGCGGGCCTGGCGAGAGTCCCAGGGGCTCTAATTGACCCGGGTGGAATTGAGTGGCTGTGCGGGGCCAGTCAAGGGTGAAGGCGTTTCGGCGGTGGGCCGCTGCCCCGCATGACTGCAGCCAAGCCCTGTCATCGACCTGCCCTATCAACCGTGCTATATTTCGAGGTTCGCCGGAGAGGTGGCCGAGTGGTTAATGGCAGCAGACTGTAAATCTGCCCTCTTACGAGTACGCTGGTTCGAATCCAGCCCTCTCCACCAGCGAAGAACGGATTTTGCAGAGCGTTTGAATGACGGGTTTCGGTGCAAAGCTGGAAGGCGAAGCGCAGAACCCGGACCGTGCTACGGTGCGGCCCTGGCTCGAGGGGTCGCGCCGCGATGCGGGAGTAGTTCAATGGTAGAACCCTAGCCTTCCAAGCTAATGACGCGGGTTCGATTCCCGTCTCCCGCTCCAGCAATCTCCGATCGACGCGAGGCGCAGGTTTTTTGAAGTATTTCGCCCATTTGGCTCAGTGGTAGAGCACTCCCTTGGTAAGGGAGAGGTCGCGGGTCCGATTCCCGCAATGGGCACCAGTCTTGGGGTTGCGGCCGGGTGGTTGCAACCCCATGTCAGTGTGTTGATCTAGTTATTTTTCGGAGTCGAGAAAATGGCAAAAGGAAAATTCACCCGCACGAAGCCGCACG
>NZ_LMTS01000206.1:0-235 GCF_001541225.1 Variovorax sp. WDL1
AGTTGGATCAGGGAATGGCGAGCTGGGACCAGCCGCCTCTTTCGAGGGCACGTTGAGCCGCGGTATGGCTGCGGAAGTACTCGCGGGATTCCCGCGAAACGGGACCTTCGGTATCGCGCGTGCCGATGTAGTGGCCGGCGGCGCTGTGCAGGACTTCGAGCGGCAGGAACTTGGCGCAGTAGGTCAAGGCCAACTGGCCGAAAGAGGCTTGCTGGGACATGGATGGGCTCCTTGG
>NZ_LMTS01000206.1:293-691 GCF_001541225.1 Variovorax sp. WDL1
ACTCCCGCATGCGGTTGAAAAAGCATCAGCGTCTTGGGGACGCGCGTCCGCGCAATGGATGCGATGCGGACTGGTGGGTTGCGCGGAGAGAACCCCGCGGCAGCCTGAAACCCCGGCTGCTGGCATGTGCTGACGAATCAGCGAACATGCGGGCAGCTTCGTGGGGGTGCCGCGCCACGTCAGTTGGGAATCGGCATCTGGTCCAGCCCCGATTGATGCGCGCAGGGACAAAGAAAAGCCCCGCAACGAGTGCGGGGCGGTCATGACCGTGCGGTGAGGCTGGATCAGCGGGGCTTGTCGCCCAGGACATGCTGTTTCCAGATGGCGAATGCCTCGTCCGCAGGCAGTTCGGCCAGGATGACGATGGGCTGGTCCTGTCGGCTGCGCAGCTTTGCGAA
>NZ_LMTS01000247.1:0-708 GCF_001541225.1 Variovorax sp. WDL1
TACGTGTACGAACCTGAGCACGAGCACGAGCACGAGCACGAGCACGAGCAGGAGCGAGGCGACGGCGACGGCGACGGCGAGGGCGAGGGCGAGGGCGAGGGGCGTGTACGCGTAGTTGTAGGTGCAAGTGTGAGTGTGAGTGTGTGCCAAGCAAGCGTGAGCGAGGACAAGAGCTCACGCCCATCTGCACTCCACACAAGGACGCGCCATGGCGCGTTGAATTCCAAGTCCCCTCTGCGCGTGCCGAAAAGCGAGCACCGCAGGTTGCCCGTAGCGAAGCGCAGGGACGCGCGCAGTGGGGTCGCCTTTTCTTTGGTTACTTTCTTTTGGCGAGACAAAAGAAAGTGACTCGGCTGCCGGGACGACGCCCCGGCTCCAGCCTCAAACCAAGCGCAACGCCAAAACAAGCGAACGAGTGCTCCCACCCCAGCCCTCCCCCGAATGGGAGATAGCTCACCCGGCGCGCCCCCGGCGAAGCCAATACTCGACCGCCTCGAACACCCCTTCGCTCAGCAACGCCAGCACAGCAGCCGGCACCGCCCCCGCCACCAGCAACTCGCGGTCGTTCAAAGCCAGCCCCGTCACGATCCGCTCCCCGAACCCTCCCGCGCCGATGAACGCCGCAATGGTCGCCGTCCCGATCGCAATCGCCGTCGCCGTGCGCACGCCGGCCAGCAGCGTCGGCAGCGCCAGTGGCAGCAGCACCAG
>NZ_LMTS01000247.1:745-42493 GCF_001541225.1 Variovorax sp. WDL1
CTGTCCGCGTGTCATGCCCAGGGCCGTGCCGGCCATCCGCACCCCAACCGGCACCTCGGCCAGGCCGGTCACGGTGTTGCGCATGATGGGCAGCAGCGAATAGAGCGTGAGTGCGATCAGCGCCGGCAAGGTGCCAATGGCACCGAGGAGAGAGATCAGCACCGCGAGCAGCGCCAGCGACGGCACGGTCTGCAGGAGCCCGGCAAGGCCGAGCACCAGGGCCCGCAGCCGCAGGTGCGGGAACACGGCAATGCCCAGCGGCACGGCGACGAGGATCGCCAGCCCGACCGAGATCGCCACCAGCAGAAGATGCTGGCGCGCGAGCCGGCCGAGGTCGGGGCCGAAGAGCTTGGCGACGAAGCCGCGCGCATCGTCGCCACCGGCAGCGCCGGCCTTCCCGCCCACGCCACCCTGCGCCAGAAAATCGCGCGCGATCACGTCGAAGGCGACGCCCTGCAACTCGGCACGCGCGTTCATCGCGATCATGGCGCGCTCGTCGATGCGGCCTTCGAGTTTCTGCAGCGCGGCCCAGGCGGCCGGCCAGCGCGTGGGGACGTCGAGCCGGTACAGCACCACTGCGTCGTAGCGCGGGAAGTAGCCGCGGTCGTCGGCCAGCACGCGCAGGCCGAGGTGGTCGATCTTGGCGTCGGTGGTGTAGATGTCGATGACGTCGACCTGCTTCGCCGCGATCGCGTCGTAAGCCAGGCCATGGTCCAGCCCGGTGGGCTTCTGCGCGAAGCCGTAGCGCGCGGCCAGGCCTTGCCAGCCATCGGCGCGGCCGATGAATTCGTTGGACAGGCCCAGCCGCAGATCGGGATGGCGCGCCAGGTCGCCGAGGGTGCGAACGCCGAGCCGATCGGCATCGGCCGCGCGCATGGCGAGCGCGTAGCCGTCGTTGAAGCCCAGCGGAATCGCGATGCCGAGGCCGAGCGGTGCGAGCGCGGCGTTCATCGCCTCGGGCGTCATGGGCTGCGGGTTCTTGAGGATCTCCAGCGCCACCGTGCCGGTGTATTCGGCGTACAGATCGATGCTGCCCGAGCGCAGGGCCTCGTAGACGATGGCGGTGTTCCCCAGGCCCTGCCGGAGCCGGGGCGGGGCCGACAGATGGGGCGCGGCGGTCTGCGCCAGCACCTCGGCCAGGATGTAGGACTCGGTGAAGCGCTTGGACCCGATGTCCAGGCCCGTGTCCTGCGCCTGCGAGGTTGCCGCTGCGCAGAGCAGGCCCAGGAAGGACAAGGCGAGAAGCCGCAGGTGGAGCAGGCAATGCATCCGGCGCAGTGTATCGGCGTGCCCCGGACTTGGCCGCACTCCTACAGCAGATCGTGCGCGGGGCTGATGCGACGCCATGGCGCGTGCGCCATAGTGAGAAGGTGCGCATCAATTACGTCCGGCGTGGCCAAGGCAAGTCGCTGCTGCTCGTCCATGGACTGGGCAGCAGCTGGCGCTCGTGGCAGAGCGTCATGGAACCGCTGGCGGCCAAGCGCAGCGTGACCGCGATCGACCTGCCTGGCTTCGGCAAGAGCCCGCCGCTGGACGGCGAGGTCTCGTTGCAGACGCTGGCCGACGCGCTCGCACAGTTCCTCCGGGAGCATGAGCTGATCGGCACCGATGCCGCCGGCAGCTCGATCGGCGCTCGCCTGTTGCTCGAACTGGCGCGCCGCGGAGGCGTAGTGGGCTCGGTGGTATCGCTGGGGCCGGGCGGCTTCTGGGTCGGCTGGGAGCGCTTCGTCTTCGCCGCATCGGTCTGGTTCTCGCACCGGCTTGCGCAGAGCCTGCAATTTGCCATGCCGACGCTCATTGCGCATGACTGGTCGCGCAGCCTCCTGCTGGCGCAGTTCTCGGTGCAGCCGGCTGCGCTGCCGCCTTCGATGGTGCTCGAGGAAATGCGAAGCTATGCCAGCGCGCGCTCCTACGGCGCGGTGTTGCGTGCGCTCCTGCGCGAGCCGGCGCAGCAGGGCGCGGATGCGGGCAGCCTGGCCAGGCCCCTGGTGATCGGCTGGGGGCGGCTCGACCGCGTCTGCCTCCCGCGGCAGGCGGCGCGCGCGCTGCAGCTCTATCCCGGGGCACGCCTGCACTGGTTCGAGCGCTGCGGCCATTTCCCGCACTGGGACGCGCCTGAGGAGACCACGCGCCTTATTCTCGAAGCCACGGCCGACTGACTGCACTACCCCAACCTGAAAAGGACTTCATGGCCTCCAAGAACAAGACGCACAAGGCGCGACCAAAGAAGAGCAACGACAACAACGGCTACGCGCCGCCGGCGCCGACGGCCGACATCCATGGAGCGAAGGAACTCCCGGCGGTGATCGTCGAGGGCTACAGCCTCCAGTTGCGCGGCGAGAACGGCTTCCTGGGCGACCAGGCCAGCCAAACGGCCTTCCGCGAGCTGCTGGAGCGCTGGCGCCGGCGTCATCGCAAGAAGGGCAAGCCGGATCCGCTGGGCGAGCAGCATTCCAAGGAGCTGGCGAAGGGTACGCTCGACGCCGCGCTGAAGGCAGGCAAGGCCACGGAAGCCACGGACATCGTCCACGCCGCCATCGAGGAGTTCGCCGAGGCCCTGTCCGAGGTCATCCAGAGCTTGCTTCGCCAGCCTTCGTGGGAGGGCGTCGAGCGCATCGTGATCGGCGGCGGCTTCCCGGAAAGCGACGTCGGCGAGCGCGCGGTGCTGCAGGCGGCTGCCATCCTCCAGGAAGCGAAAGTACGGACGCAGCTCGCACGCATCTGCCATGAGCCCGACGATGCCGGACTGCTCGGCTGGCTGCACCTGACCCCGCCCGAGCTGCTGGAACACTACGACGCCATCCTCGCGCTCGACATCGGCGGCACCAATGTGCGCTGCGGCATCGTGAAGACGCGGCGCAAGCGGGCGGCCGACCTGTCGAAGGCGAAGGTGATCCGACGCAAGAAGTGGCGCCATGCCGACGACGGCCCGAACCGGCGCATGCTGGTGGCAAGGCTGGCAGAGATGCTCGAAGACCAGGTCCACTATTGCAAGAAGGCAGGTATTCGCCTGGCGCCCTTCGTCGGCATCGGCTGCCCGGGATTGATCCGCAAGGACGGCTCTATCGCGCGTGGCGCGCAGAACATGCCCGGCGACTGGACCAGCGAGCACTTCCACCTGCCCACCGAGTTGGCCAGGAAGATCCCGACCATCCGCGGCGTGCCGACCATGGTGCTCATGCACAACGATGCGGTGGTGCAGGGTATGAGCGAGCTGCCTTTCATGCGCGACGTGAAGCGCTGGGCCGTGCTGACCATCGGCACGGGGTTGGGGAACGCAAGCTACACCAATCTGGAGTCGCCGAAGAAGCCATAGGAGAGGCTGACCCCTGGTCGGCCGCTACAGCCCGTTAGAGCTAGAGCTGGAAGGCGATCGTCAGCAGCAGGCCTTCCGCCACGTCGCGTACCAGGCCGGGGCGCCGCGCCCGGTAGGTCTCGCCGGCTGAGGCGGTGGTCTCGATCCACTGGGCGAGCCAGTCGATCTGCTCGGCGCCGTAGAACACCACTGCCGCCTCGTGGTTCAGCAGCAGGCTGCGCATGTCGAGGTTGATCGAGCCGCACAGCGCCAGCTGCTCGTCCACCACCACGGCCTTGGCGTGCGCCATGAAGGGCAGCATGCGGAAGCTGACGCCGGCGCGCGCGAGATCGCGCATGGCCCGTGCGCGTACGAAGTCGGCCAGCCGGTGGTTGGATTGCGCCGGCATCGCGATCGTGACCTGCACGCCGCGCCGTGCTGCCAGCCGCAGCGCGTCGCGCAGGCCGTCGCCGGGCACGAAGTAGGGCGTGACCGCGAGCAGCCGGTGCTCCGCGCGGAAGCAGGCGTCGATCAGCAGCGCATGGGCCGTGTCCTCGGTCTGGTCGGGTCCGCTGGGAAGGAACTGGGCAAGCTCGCCCGCCGGCGGCGCGACGGCGGCGATGGCGCGCGGCTTGCGCCCGCGCACCGAGGCCCAGTCGTGGTCGAACTGGCGCGCCGCCGCCACGGCCACGCTTCCCCGGAGATCGAAGGACAGGTCGCGCCAGGGCTGCGGGTGCTCGTGGTTGCCGAGGAAGTACTCGCCCGCGAGGTTGCGCCCGCCCGACCAGAGCCAGCCGTCGTCCGCGATGGTGAGCTTGCGGTGGTTGCGCAGGTTGCGCGGGCCCGTGCGGCGAAGGCTGAAGAGGGGGCGGAATACGGCCACCTCCGCGCCGGCGCCGCGCAACGTGTCGAAGTGATGGCGCGGCAGCGACAGGGCGCCGAAACCGTCGAGCAGCACGCGCACCTTGATGCCCTCGCGCGCGCGCCGCGACAGCCGGTTGATTGCCTCGTGGCCCAGCGCATCGTCGCCGATGATGAAGGTGCAGACGTCGATGCGCGTGCGCGCACCCTCGATCACCTCCCACAACGCGTCGCGTGCCGCGCCGCCGTCGGCATGGAAGCGCACCGCGCTGGGGCCGGGCGGCGCAAGGCCGAAGCTCTCGATCAGGTCGGCCGCCCAGTGCCCGGCCGGCACCGAGCGCGGCGGCCGGGGCGAACCTGAAGGCCGCAGCTTGCGCTGGCCGAACAACAGGTACATCGGGAGGATGAGGTAGGGCAGCAGCGCCAGGCCCATGACCCAGGCGATCGCGGTGGCGGGCGCGCGATGCTCGCGCCGCCCGCGCGTGGTCAGCACATAGACCAGGAGTGCGAAGGTCACGACCAGCAGGTGCTGCGACGGCGAGGGCAGCCAGTCCAGCCAGTCGTCGATGCGGTTCACGCGGTGCGGGCCTGATTCACGAGCTGACAGGCCCCAGGTGCGACTGGAGGGTGGGGGGCACGGGCCGCCCCTCCGAGGCCAGGAAGCGCATCATCGGCCCGACCACGGCGCGCACCGCGGGACGCGCGCCCACGCGCTCGCGCCAGGCCAGCAGGCGCGGCGTGGCGTCCGTCATGCCGGCACCCTTGCGGTCGGCGAAGATCTGCGCCATGTAGAAGGCGATATCGGCGAAGGAGTAGGGGCCGGCCAGGTGCTCGGCGTGCGCCAGCCGCTCTTCCATCTGCTCGTAGAAGCGCGCGCAGGCGGCGCAGGCCGCAACCGCCGCCTCGCTGCGCATGTCGTGCTGCAGGCCCATCAGCTTGATCACGTGCGGGAAGAACACCTCGTCGGAGAGGTGCTCGAGCTGGCGGGCGCGAGCGCGGCCGGCGACGTCGCGCGGCCACAGCGGGGGCTCGGGCACCTTGTCCTCGAGGTATTCGAAGATCTGCGTGGAGTCGAAGACCTCCACCTCGCCGTCGATCAGCACGGGCACCTGCCGCTTGGGATTGACGCGCAGCACCTCGGGGTGCTTGGGCAGGTAGTTGTCGTCCTTGTCGAAGGGAACCATGACGGCTTCGACCGCGATGCCTTTTTCGAACGCCGCGATCTGCGCCTTGGCGCCGAACATGCTGAGGGGGCCGGTGAAGAGCTTCATGGAGCGCGATCATGCCGCGACTTCACCGGGCACGCACCTCAGGTCGAGCCCCAGACCTCCTGAGCGACTTCCACCACCAGCCGCAGCTTCGCCCGCTGGTCCTCCACGGCGATCTTGTTGCCGTGCACCGTGCTGGAGAAACCGCATTGCGGCGACAGGGCCAGCTGCTCCAGCGGCACGTACTTCGCGGCGGCCTCGATGCGCTGCTTGAGCTCGTCCTTGTCTTCCAGCTGCCCGAACTTGGTGGTCACCAGGCCCAGCACCACGGTCTTTCCCTTGGGCAGGAAGCGCAGCGGCCGGAAGTCGCCCGAGCGTGCATCGTCGTATTCGAGGAAGTAGGCGTCCAGGTCCATCTCCTTGAGCAGCGCCTCGGCCACCGGCTCGTAGTTGCCGGCCGCCGCATGGGTGCTCTTGAAGTTGCCGCGGCACAGGTGCATCGCGAGCGTCATGCCCTCGGGCTTCTGCGCCACCACCTTGTTGATGAAGGCGGCGTAGCGGTGGGGCAACTCGTTGGGGTCGTCGCCGCGCTGGCGGGCTGCCTCGCGCATCTTCTCGTCGCACAGGTAGGCGAGGTTGGTGTCGTCCATCTGCACGTAGGTGCAGCCGGCATCGGCGAGCGAGCGCAGCTCGTCGCCGTAGGCGCGGGCCACGTCGTCGTAGAAGGTGGGGTCGAGCTCCGGGTAGGCGTCCTTGCTGATGCCGGCGCGGCCACCGCGGAAATGCAGCATCGTGGGCGAGGGGATGGTGACCTTGGGCGTGTTGCCAGGCGAGACCTGGCTCTTGAGGTACTGGAAGTCGGCCAACTGGATGGCCTTGGCATGGGTCACCTTGTCGATCACGCGCATCACTGGCGGTGCGAGCTCCTCGCTGCCGTCGGGCTTGCGGATGGTGACCGGGATGTCGGTCTTCACGCCGCCGAGCTGCTCCAGGAAGTCGATGTGGAAGTAGGTCCGGCGGAACTCGCCGTCGGTGATGCTCTTGAGGCCGACGTCCTCCTGGAACTTCACGATCTCGGTGATGGCTTTGTCTTCGACCTTGCGAAGTTGTTCGGGCGTGATCTCGCCCTTGGCTTTCTGCTCGCGGGCTTCGAGCAGGTACTGGGGGCGCAGGAAGCTGCCGACATGGTCGTAGCGGGCAGGCAGGCGGGCGTGTTCGGACATGGTGGGCTCCGTCGAAACTGAAAAAGAACGACCGATCGTAAACGCTGAGCAATCCGGTCGGATGAATACAGTGAGTTCAGTGTTTTCCCTTAAAAGAGGGCCAAAGTATTGGATATTGAGCGGTTACTGTATACATTGCGTATCCCATGAGTCGTTCCACAAGTCCTTTTCCCCTCGATGCCTGGTATGCGGCGGCCTACGACGTCGAGATCAAGCACAGCCTGCTCGCTCGTACCGTCTGCAACCAGAAACTGGTGCTGTACCGGCGCAACGATGGCCAGGTCGCCGCGCTGGAAGACGCTTGCTGGCACCGCCTGATGCCGCTCTCCCTCGGCCGGCTGGAAGGCGACGAGCTGGTCTGCGGCTACCACGGCCTGGTCTACAACAGCCAGGGCCGCTGCACCCACATGCCGAGCCAGGAGACGCTCAATCCATCGGCCTGCGTGCGCGCCTATCCGGTGGTGGAAAAGCACCGCTTCGTCTGGGTCTGGCCCGGCGACTCCGCCAAGGCCGACCCGGCGCTGGTGCCCGACATGCACTGGAACGACGACCCGGCTTGGGCCGGCGACGGCAAGATGATCCGCGTGGCCTGCGACTACCGGCTGGTGGTCGACAACCTGATGGACCTCACGCACGAGACTTTCGTGCATGGTTCCTCCATCGGCAACCGCGCGGTGGCGGAGGCGCCCTTCGTCGCGACGCACGGCGATCGTTCGGCCACCGTCACGCGGTGGATGGAGAACATCGACCCGCCGCCGTTCTGGGCTGCGCAAATCCGGCATGCCAGGGGCTACGAGGGCAAGGTCGACCGCTGGCAGATCATCCGCTTCGAGGGGCCCTGCACGGTCAACATCGACGTGGGCGTGGCCCCGGCGGGCAGCGGCGCGGTGCCGCGCGAAGGCCATCCAGGCGACCGGAGCAGGGGCGTGAATGGCTATGTGCTCAACACCATCACGCCCGAGACCGACACGACCTGCCTCTATTTCTGGGCGTTCGCGCGCAATTACTGCATCGGCGAGCAGCGGCTCACGCACGAATTGCGCGAGGGCGTGGCCGGCATCTTCCGCGAGGACGAGCTGGTGCTGGAGGCGCAGCAGCGCGCGATGGACGAGCGCCCCGGGCACGAGTTCCACAACCTCAACATCGACGCCGGTGCGATGTGGGCACGCCGACTGATCGACCAGATGATTGCGAAGGAGCGGCCGGCCGCGGCAACCATCCCTATCCGGCCGGTGCCTGCGGCGGAGGGCGCGTGAGCACGAGCAGCGAGACTTCTTCGGAAGCGGGGGGCTCGCAGGCGGTCAAGGCCCAACTGCGGCTGCGCGAGATGGTGCTGGCCGGCGAGCTGCCGGGCGGCACGCGCATCGCCGAGGTTGCGATCTCGGAGCAGCTGGGGGTTTCGCGCACGCCGGTGCGTAGCGCGCTCATGCGGCTCGAGCAGGAAGGCCTGCTCGAAGCCCTGCCCAACGGCGGCTATGCGGTGCGCACCTTCTCGGAACGCGACGTCGCCGACGCCATCGAGCTGCGCGGCACGCTCGAAGGCCTGTCGGCACGTCTGGCGGCCGAGCGCGGCGCGGCGCCCGTGGTGCTGCGCGAGGCGCGCGCCTGCTTGCGCCGCATCGACGAACTGCTGAAGGAACCTGCGCTCGACGACGCCGCCTTCTCACGCTATGTGGAATTCAACGGGCAGTTCCATCGCCTCCTGTCCGAGATGGCCGGCAGCCCGCTGCTCGCGCAGCAGATGGAGCGGGTGATCAACCTTCCCTTCGCGTCGCCCTCGGCCTTCGTGGTGGTGCAGGCCAATTCGCCGGCCGCGCGCGACATGCTGGTGATCGCGCAAGACCAGCATGGCCAGGTGCTCGACGCCATCGAGAACCGCGAAGGCTCGCGCGCCGAGGCGCTGATGCGCGAGCACAGCCGCATCGCCCAGCGCAACCTGCGCGAGGCGCTGCATGGTGCGCACAACCACCCCCTGCCCGGCGTGCAATTGATTCGCCGGCGAGCCTGAACCCCACCCATCTTGCGATGAACAGCGAAATCCACTGGATGCCTGCGCGCATCACGGCCTGCCGCGATCTGACGCCCACGGTGCGTGAGTTCGAGCTCACGCCCGAAGCGGGCCTGGCGGCCGGCTACGAGCCCGGGTCCCATCTCCAGGTCCAGGTGCTCGTCGGCACCACTGGCGCAGGCCGGATGCAGAAGCGCCACTACTCGCTCGTGGGCGAGCCTGACGGGCGCGCGTGGCGCATCGCCGTCAAGCGCCTGGACGACGGCCGGGGCGGCTCGCTCGCGATGTGGCGCCTGGGGCCCGGCGATCGCCTGCTGGTGACGCAGCCGCAGAACCACTTCGGCCTCGACACCACGGCGCCCGGCTACCTGCTGGTGGCGGGCGGCATCGGCATCACGCCGATGGTCTTCATGGCGCAGCGCCTGGGCGCGCTGGCGGCGCGCAGGGGCGTGCCGGTGCGCATGCTCTACGGCGCGCGAAGTACCGAGGAGCTGGCCTACCTTCCGTTGCTGCAGAAGGCGCTCGGAGGCTCGCAAGCCACCAGCTTCCAGGCCCACGCCGGCAGCGCGCCCATCGATTTCGCCGCCGAGATCGAGGCGTTGCCCCCTGGCGGTCAGCTCTACACCTGCGGGCCGGTGCCGATGCTGGAGGCCGTCAAGCGCGCCTGGACGGCGGCTGGGCGACCGCCGGCAGACCTGCGCTTCGAGACCTTCGGCAGCAGCGGCCGGCTGCCGGCGCAGGCATTCGAAGTCCGCATTCCGCGTCATGACCTCAGCATCCAGGTGCCCGCGGAAAGCAGCCTGCTCGAAGCGCTGGAAGCCGCGGGCGTGCAGACGCTGTGGGATTGCCGTCGCGGCGAATGCGGCCTGTGCGCGATGGACGTGCTCGCCGTCGATGGCGAGATCGACCACCGCGACGTGTTCCTCAGCGAACAGGAGAAGCGCGAAGGCCAGCGTATCTGTGCCTGCGTGTCACGCGCGGTCGGCAGCATCACCCTCGATTCCGCGTGGCGGCCCGACACGCCGTGAAGGCCCGGGGGCTTTGCGCGATCATCGCGCAAGCGATCGACGGATCGCGCAGAATCCAGGCCGGCGCGCTGGCGCCTTAGGTGTTTGCCAAGGCGCCAACGTCGATTCGATTGATCACAATACGCCCCGTTCCGATCCTCATCACAAGGAGACATCCATGCAACGTCGCCACCTAATGCAGGCCGCGAGCCTCACGGCCCTCGCTCTGGCCATGCCGCTGGCGCAGGCCCAGGGCAACACCTTCAAGATCGGCCTGGTGCTGCCGATGACAGGGCAGCAGGCCACCACCGGCCGGCAGATCGAGGCCGCGGCCCGGCTCTACATGGCGCAGAACGGCGACACCGTGGCGGGCAGGAAGATCGAGCTGATCATCAAGGACGACACCAGCCTGCCCGACGTGACCAAGCGCCTGGCGCAGGAGCTGGTGGTGAACGACAAGGTCAACGTGCTGGCAGGCTTCGGCATCACCCCCTCGGCCATGGCCACCGCGCCCATCGCCACCCAGTCGAAGACGCCGATGGTGGTGATGGCCGCCGCCACCTCCAGCATCACGGAGGCCTCGCCCTACATCGTGCGCACCAGCTTCACGCTGCCGCAGGTGTCGGTGGCGATGGGCGAC
The DNA here is from genome assembly GCF_001541225.1 of Variovorax sp. WDL1. Classification (GTDB taxonomy): domain Bacteria; phylum Pseudomonadota; class Gammaproteobacteria; order Burkholderiales; family Burkholderiaceae_C; genus Variovorax. Next base: position 10,988 of record NZ_LMTS01000247.1, read on the forward strand.
TGGGCGCCCAAGAACGGCGTGAAGTCGGTGGTCACGTTGGTCACCGACTACGGGCCGGGCAACGACGCCGAGAAGTTCTTCGTCGAGCGCTTCCAGCTCAACGGGGGCAAGGTACTCGACAAGCTGCGCGTGCCGTTGCGCAACCCGGATTTCGCGCCCTTCCTGCAGAAGGTGCGCGACGCCAAGCCGGACGCGCTGTTCGTCTTCGTGCCCTCGGGCGCCGGCGCGGCGGTGATGAAGCAGTTCATCGAGCGCGGCATGGACAAGGCCGGCATCAAGATGATCGCCACCGGCGACGTGACGGACGACGACCAGCTCAACGACATGGGCGACGGCGCCCTGGGCGTGGTCACCACGCACCACTATTCGGCGGCACACCCGTCGGCGGCCAACAAGAAGTTCGTCGAGGCCTTCCAGAAGGCCAACAAGAACATGCGTCCCAACTTCATGGCGATGGGCGGCTACGACGGCATGCGCGTGATCTACGAGGCGCTCAAGGCCACCAAGGGGCAGGGCGGCGGCGATGCGCTGCTGGCGGCGATGAAGGGGCAGCTCTTCGAGAGCCCGCGCGGCCAGGTGCTGATCGACGCGCAGACGCGCGACATCGTGCAGGACGTGTACCTGCGCAAGGTCGAGAAAAAGGACGGGCAGCTCTACAACGTGGAGTTCGACGTGATCAAGGCGGTGAAGGATCCGGGCAAGAACAAGCAGTGATTCATCAAGCGACCGCGCGCTCCAGCCGCATGACCCCGCCGCGCTCCCTTCGGGAGACACCGCGGAACCGGCTTTGCCGGGCCGCAGGTGTTGCTCCCGGTAGGGGGTGGGCGCCCGACACGAAGTGCGGGCAACCTGGGGGCGAGCCATGTTGACCATTCTTTTCGACGGCATCGCCTACGGCATGCTGCTGTTCGTGCTCGCAGTCGGCCTGGCGGTGACGCTGGGGCTGATGAACTTCATCAACCTCGCGCACGGGGCCTTCGCGATGGCTGGCGGCTACCTGACGGTGTTCGCGATGCAGAAGGCGGGCGTGCCCTTCCTGGCCTGCCTGCCGCTGGCCTTCATCGTGGTCGGCCTGGCGGGCGCGCTGCTGGAACGCACGCTCTACCGGCCGATGTACGGCAAGCCGCACCTGGACCAGGTGCTGTTCTCGATCGGCCTGGCCTTCATGGCGGTGGCGGCCATCGACTACTTCGTCGGCTCCTCGCAGCAGAACATCCACCTGCCCGAATGGCTGCGGGGCCGCAGCGAGATCGGCGAGGATCCGTGGCTGCTGGGCATGGGGCACTACCGGCTCTTCATCATCGCGGTATGCGCCGTGCTCACCGTGGTGCTGCAGCTCATCCTCTCCAAGACGCGCTTCGGCAGCCGGCTGCGCGCAGCGGTGGACGATCCGCGCGTGGCGGCCGGACTCGGCATCAACGTCAACGTGGTGTTCCTCCTGACCTTTGCGGTCGGCTCGGGGCTCGCGGGCCTGGGTGGCGCGCTCGGGGCCGAGATCCTCGGCATGGACCCGACCTTCCCGCTCAAGTACATGATCTATTTCCTGATCGTGGTCTCGGTCGGCGGCACCTCGTCGATCACCGGGCCCCTGCTGGCCGCGCTGTTGCTCGGAATCGCCGACGTGGCGGGCAAGTACTTCATCCCCAAGATGGGGGCCTTCACGGTCTACCTTTTGATGATCCTGATCCTGATGTGGCGCCCGCAGGGATTGTTCACGCGCCGGGGAGGGCGCTAGCCAATGGATTCACGCGACGCGCTGCTGGCCAGGACGCGCTGGCGGCCCTGGGAGTTCGTCTTCTGGGCGGTGGTCTTCGTGCTGCCGGGGCTGCTGCCCTCGAAGGCGCTGATGATCAACGAGATCGCGATCATCGCGCTCTTCGCGCTGTCGCTGGACCTGATCCTCGGCTACACCGGCATCGTGTCGCTCGGGCATGCGGCCTTCTTCGGCTTCGGCGCCTACACGTCGGCCCTCTTCGCCAAGCACGTGATGCCGGACCCGACCGTGGGCCTGCTGGTCGCCATCGCCGCCTCGGCCGCGCTCGGCGCCGTGGCCAGCATCACCATCTTGCGCGGCAGCGACCTCACGCGGCTGATGGTCACGCTGGGCACCGCGCTGCTGCTGCTCGAGTTGGCCAACAAGCTGGACTGGCTCACCGGTGGCGCCGACGGGTTGCAGGGCGTGGTGATGGGGCCGGTGCTGGGCATGTTCGACTTCGACCTCTACGGCCGCACGGCGGCCTGGTACTCGCTTGCGGTGCTGTTGCTGCTGTTCCTCGTGATGCGGCGGCTGGTGCAGTCCTCCTTCGGCGCCACGCTCAAGGCGATTCGCGACAACCGGCTGCGCGCAATGGCGATCGGCATTCCCGTCGTCTCGCGCATCGCGGTGATCTACACCGTGGCCGCCGCGGTGGCCGGCGCGGCGGGCGCGCTGCTGGCTCAAACGACCGGCTTCGCCTCGCTCGACGTGCTGGCCTTCGACCGATCGGCCGACGTGCTGCTGATGCTGGTGATCGGCGGCGTGGGGTGGCTCTACGGCGGCATCGCCGGAGCCATCGTCTTCAAGCTGCTGCAGGACACGCTGTCGACCGTGACGCCACAGTACTGGATGTTCTGGATCGGGCTGATCCTGGTGCTGCTGGTGCTGGTCGGGCGAGACCGCCTGCTCAGGCCCTGGACCTGGTTCGGCCGGCGCGCGGGGGCGGTGCGATGAGCGATGTCGTGCTCACCGCCATCGGCCTGGTGATGCGCTTCGGCGGCATCACTGCCACCGACAACGTGACGCTGAACCTGAAGCGCGGCGCACGCCACGCGCTGATCGGTCCCAACGGCGCCGGCAAGACCACGCTGGTCAACTTGCTGACGGGCGTGCTCACGCCGACGGCCGGGCGCATCGTGCTGGAGGGTGAGGACATCACGCGCCTGGCGCCGCATGCGCGCGTGGCGCGCGGCATGGTACGTACCTTCCAGATCAACCAGCTTTTCGACTCGATGACGCCGCTGGAGACCTTGGCGCTGGTCGTGTCGCAGCGCTCGGGCCTGGGAGCGCAGTGGTGGCGGCCGCTGGGCGCGACGGCGCAGATCTCGGAGCGGGCGGCGCAGCTGCTGGAGCAGTTCCGTCTCGCCGACGTGGCGCGGCAGCCGACGCGGGAGCTGGCCTATGGCAAGCGCCGCCTGCTCGAGATCGCGATCGCGCTGGCCTGCGAGCCGCGCGTGCTGCTGCTGGATGAGCCCGTGGCCGGCGTACCGGCGGGCGAGCGCGAGGAGCTGCTGCAGACGGTGTCCGCGCTGCCGGCCGATGTCTCGGTGCTGCTGATCGAGCACGACATGGACCTTGTGTTCAGCTTCGCAGACCGCATGACGGTGCTGGTCAACGGAGCCGTGCTCACCGAGGGCGACCCCGACGCGATCGCCCGCGACCCGAAGGTCAAGGAGGTCTACCTGGGCCAGGGAGCGGTGCATGTCTGAGCTGCTGCGCATCGAGAAACTTAGCGCGGGGTACGGAGAGGCCGTGGTGCTGCACGACGTTTCGCTCCACCTCGGCGAAGGCCAGACGCTGGCGCTGCTGGGCCGCAACGGGACCGGCAAGACCACGCTGATCAATACGCTGGCCGGCGCGACGCGCCAGCACGGCGGCAGCATCGCGCTCTCGGGCGCGGCGCTGCACAAGCTCTCGCCGCACCAGCGCGCGGCAGCGGGCATCGGCTGGGTGCCGCAGGAGCGCAACATCTTCAAGTCGCTCACGGTGCACGAGAACCTGACGGCAGTGGAGCGACCCGGCCGGTGGAACCCGCAGCGCGTCTACGAGATGTTCCCTCGACTGGCCGAGCGCAAGCGCAACCTGGGCACGCAGCTGTCGGGCGGCGAGCAGCAAATGCTGGCCGTCGGCCGGGCGCTGGTGGTGAATCCGCGGCTGCTGCTGCTCGACGAGCCGCTCGAGGGACTGGCGCCGATTCTCGTGGAGGAGCTGCTGCGCGCAATCCGCCGTATCACGCAGGACGAGGGGCTCGCGGCCATCATCGTCGAGCAGCATCCGCAGGCCATCCTCGCGATCTCCGACGAGGCGGTGGTGCTCGACCATGGCACGGTGGTGCATGCCGATCGCGCGGCGACCCTGCGCGCCCAGCCCGAGGTGCTGGAGCGCTTGCTGGGCGTCTCGCGCTGACTGTGCGCCGGACCCCCGTTCACCAGCGGTCTGAACTCATCAGCGGTTCCCAGCGTCCTCCGCGCGGTCGATAGACGCCCACGCTGCCGTAGATCTGCTCGCCGTCGGGACCGAACTTCATCACATTGGTGACGGGGGCCATGAAGTCGAGCTCGCGAAGCTTGGCGGTCAGCACCTTGCCGTCGACCGACTTGGCCCGCTGCACGGCGTTGGACAGCAGGTACATGGCATCGTAGGTGTAGTGGGAGCCATACACCGGTGCGTGGCCATATGCAGCGCTGAAGGCGGCGACGAACTTCGCGCCGCGGTAGAACTCCCTCGGTTCCAGCACGGGCGACGTGGCGAAGACTTCGAGCGGGAGCTGCTGTGCCAGCAGCTTGTTGGTCTTGAGCGTGTCGCCGCCGACGATCTTGATGTTGTTCAGGCCGGCATCTGCCAGCTGCTCGATGAGCGCGACGACTTGAAAGTCCGCAAGGGTCGTGACGATGGTCTCGACCGAACGGGTCTTCAACTCCTTGACCAGCGAACCGAATTCGGTGGTCTTGTCGTCGAATGATCGGCGCAGGGCGACGGTCCGGCCATGGGCGTTGAGCGACTTTTCCGCCAGTTCAGCCAACGCCTTGCCATAGGACGAGCTGTCGTCGACGACAGCACAGGCGCCTGCGCTCTCGCTGAGCGTCGTGGCCGCGTAGGCGCCCATCGCGCGCCCCTGGATCGTATCGCTGGCCACCAGTCGCAGCGTCGTCGGAAAGCCGAGCTGCGTGTACTGGGGCTGGGTGGAAATGGCGAGCTGCGGAATGTTCTTCGCAGCGTAGATGGGCGCGGCCTGGATGCTCACGCCGGAATTGAGGTGACCGATGACCGCGACCACCCCCTCGTCGACAAGATGGCGCGCAACCTGCTCGCCGACGCCGGGGCTCGATTGATCGTCGACGGCGACGATCTCGAAACGCAATGTCTTGCCGTCCACCGCGACGCCGCTGGCGTTGATTTCCTTCACCGCCAGCTCGACGCCCTGGAGCATGTCCTTGCCCAGGGCGGCCAGCGGACCCGACAAAGGCTGGGCGACGCCGATCTTCACCGTGTCGGGGACCTTGGAACAGGCGATGAGCCCGACGAGCGCGAGTGCCGCAAAGCCAATACCGATGAGTCTCATGAACCCCCCTGAAAGTTGTAGAAAAAAATTCTACGAGGGGGTCCTGGCGATCTCGGGCGGTCGAACAGATTTCGCGAGCATTCATCTCACGATGGTCGACAAGCGCAGGGCAGGCAACGAAGAAGGCGCTCGAGACGCCTGCGCGACCGTTCAGTAGCCGACGGTGAAGCGCTGGCGGGGATGCGCGTGCTTCTCGATCTCGTCTGCCATGGCGATCGCATAGTCCTCCATCGAGATCCAGCTCTTGCCATTGGAGTCAGCCAGCAACTGGTCGCCGCCGGTGCGGTAGCGGCCTGTTCGCTCGCCCGGCTCGAGCAGCGCAGACGGCGAAAGGAAGGTCCAGTCCAGTTCCTTCTCGGCGCGCAGCGCCTCCAGAAAGCTGCGGCCCGCCAGCGCCTCGGCCTTGTAGGCAGAGGGGAACTCGGGCGTATCCACCAGCGTCCTGCCCGGCGCAATCTCGAGGCTGCCCGCGCCACCTACCACCAGCAGGCGCGGCACTCCGGCCTGCTTCGCCGCGGCGATGGCGGTGCCCGCGTCGATGCCGCCCGCGAAGTGGGTTGCGCTGACGACGGCGTCATGGCCGCGCAGCAACGGCACCAGCGCGTCGAGCCGGGTGGCATCGGCCTGTTGGGGCGTGAGCCCGGGCTTGGGCTGGACCTTGCCGATGTCTCGCGCGATGCCTGTGACGGTGTGGCCGCGTGCAAGCAACTCGTTGGCGATGCGTGAACCGACGCGGCCGGTGATGCCGAGGATGGCGAAGTGGCTCATGGAAGAACTCCTGGTTGAAGGGAAAGACAAGGACTCCAGGCGCTCGGGAAACTTGCCGAACCGCTGCGAGATGCCTCCGGTTGCCGGGGTGCGGGAACGATCTTATGTTTCTCGTTCCGATCGAAAAACCGCTTAGCATGCAAAGGTTTGTTGCTTGAATCGACCAGATCTTTATGGACCGCATCACCGCCGCGCAGGTATTTGTGAACGTGGCCGAACGCGGCAGCATGACCGCTACGGCCGAAACGCTGGGCATGTCCCGCGCCATGGTCACCCGCTATCTGGCCCAGATGGAGCGCTGGGCCGGCGCGCGCCTGCTGCACCGGACAACGCGCCGGCTCAGCCTCACGCCGGCAGGCGACGAGACGCTCTCGCGCAGCCGGCAGATGCTCGAGATTGCAGGCCAGGTGCCCGTGGCCGTCGATGCGCAGGCCGAGCTACCGCGCGGCCTGCTGCGGCTGAGCTGCGCCCAGTCCATGGCGCAGGACGTACTGGCGTCGGCGGTGACGGCCTTCCTGCAGCGTCATCCGGCGGTGGCGGTCGACTTGCAGACCAGCGACCGCACGGTGAACCTGGTGGAGGAGCGCATCGATCTCGCGATCCGGATCACCAACGAACTGGACCCGAACCTGATCGCGCGGCCCCTGGGCAGCTGCGGCTCGCTGGTGTGCGCCACGCCAGCCTACCTGGCCGCGCATGGAACGCCGCGTGCGCCGGAGGAGCTCGCGCTTCACAACTGCCTGACGCACTCCTATTTCGGCAAGAGCCTCTGGCAGTTCGAACGACAGGGCCGGCAGCTCGCGGTGCCGGTGGGCGGAAACCTGAGCGCCAACGATTCGCACGTGCTGCTGGCGGGCGCGCTCGAAGACGCTGGCATCACGATGCAGCCGGTGTATTCAGCCGCGCCGCTGGTGGCCAGTGGCAGGCTGGTCGCGCTACTGCCCGAATGGAAACCGCAGGCGCTGGGGGTCTACGGGGTCTACGGCTCGCGCCGGCAGATGCCCGCCGCGTTGCGCGCGATGCTGGATTTCCTGGCAGCGCGCTTCGCCGAAGAGCGCTACTGGCCGTCGGCAACGGGGCCGAAGAAGAAGCGCTGAGTGAATATCCAGGTCGGGTCGTTCTCTTTGCGTCTTCGCGGAACCTTCGCGTCTTCTGCGTCCGCATCTCAGCATCCCGGTCGTCAGCTGACCCGGGCACGCTCGCGCAAGTGCACGACCAGCAGCTTGGCCGCCGGGGAGAGATTGGCCTCGCTGCGAAAACAGATTGCAAAGCGCCGCTCGGCCCAGGCGTCGGACAGCGGCACCACGCGCAGCCCGAAGCTCTGCACCACGGGGTCGACCACTTCGCGTGGCACCACCGCAATCCCGAGGCCAGCGCGCACGCAGCGTAGCGCCGCGTCGAAGGTCGACACCACCGCGCGATAGCTGAGCGGCCGGCCGATGATGGCGGCCGCACGCGCCAGCATGGTGTGGACGGCGGTGGAGGCCGGCAGGCCGACGTGGTCGAACTCCAGGGTCTCCTCGAAGCTGCAGCGCCGGCGCCGCGCGATCGGATGGGAGGGGTGGGCAACCATGGCCAGCCGGTCGCGCCGGTAGGGCCAGGCCTGCAGCCCTTCGAGGTCTGCCGCGTCCCAGCACACGCCGACCGGGGCCGAGCCTTCGCGCAGCGCGCGGACCAGGTCCCGGCTGAGCGCCTCTTCGATGTCGACGCGAATGTCGCCATGCGCGGGTACCTGCAGGAAGTCCGCGATGTCGTCGGGCAGGAACTCGGCGATGGAGGATACGCTGGCCAGCACCCGCACCTGGCCCTTCACGCCGCGTCCGTAGGCGGCCATGTCGCGGGCCACGCGGTCGGCAGTGGCAAGCATGGCGCGTGCATGCTCCAGCAGGATCTCGCCAGCCGCCGTCGGCATGACGCCGCGCCGACGGCGCTCGAACAGCGTGGCGCCGACCACGCCTTCGAGCTGGGCCAGCCGCTTGCTGATGGCGGAGGCCACGATGTGGTGCTGTTCGCCGGCCCGGGCGATGTTGCGGGTCTCGCAGACCGCCACGAAAAGGCGCAGGCTCGTGAGGTCCAGGTCTCGCATGACGTTCCGTACCGGAATGTTGGGCGTGCCAGATTACCGCTTTTGCGAGCGATAGGGAACGCCTAGAGTTCAGGCAAGGACGGCTTCCTGCCGACCACGAGAGACAAAGCCCCATGCCCGCATCGAACCCGCGCCTGCCGCGCGCCGCCGTCATCCGCGAGGTCGGTCTTCGCGATGGCCTCCAGAGCATCGCGACCATCCTGCCCACCGAGCACAAGTGCGAGTGGATCCGCGCGGCCCATGCCGCGGGCCAGCGTGAGATCGAGGTTGGCTCCTTCGTGCCGGCGCGCTTGCTGCCGCAGCTGGCCGACACCGCCGAGCTGGTGAACTTCGCCAAGACGCTGCCCGGCCTCTTCGTCTCGGTGCTGGTGCCCAACCTGCGCGGCGCGGAGAGCGCGATTGCGAGCGGCGCCGATCTGATGATCGTGCCGCTGTCGGCCAGCCGTGCTCACAGTCTTGCCAACCTGCGCAAGACGCCGGACGAGGTGGTTGCGGAAGTCGCGCGTGTCCGCGCGGCGCGCGACGCAGCCGGCGCAAGGACGCTGATCGAAGGCGGAGTGGGCACGGCCTTTGGCTGCACGCTGCAGGGCGAGGTCGATCCAGGCGAGGTGCTGCGCCTGATGCAGGCCCTGCTCGACGCGGGCGCCGACCGGGTGAGCCTGGCCGACACCGTGGGCTATGCCGATCCGGCCATGGTGCGCGAGCTGTTCGAGCAGGCGCTGGAGATCGCAGGCGAGCGCTTCTGGTGCGGGCACTTCCACGATACGCGCGGCCTGGGCCTTGCCAACGTGTATGCGGCCCTGGAGCTGGGCGTGAACCGCTTCGATGCCTGCCTGGCCGGCATTGGCGGCTGCCCGCATGCGCCCGGCGCGAGTGGCAATGTCGCCACCGAGGACCTGGCCTACATGCTGGGCAGCATGGGCATCGCGACCGGGGTGGACATCGGGCAGTTGCTCTCGCTGCGTGCGCGGGTGGCCGACTGGCTGCATGGCGAGACGCTGCACGGCACGCTCTGGCAGGCCGGCCTGCCCAAGACCTTCACACCCGAAGCCCTGGCAGCCTGATACGAAAGCACCATGCAAACCGAAAACGATTCCCTGCCTCTCGCCGGCGTCCGCGTCGTCGAGTTCACCCACATGGTCATGGGCCCGACCTGCGGGATGATCCTGGCCGATCTCGGCGCCGAGGTGATCAAGATCGAGCCGCCCGGCGGCGACAAGACGCGTCGGCTGCCAGGCCTCGGCGTCGGCTTCTTCCGCTCCTTCAATCGCAACAAGAAGAGCGTGGTGCTCGACATCACGAGTGAAGAGGGGCGTGCCACGGCGAGCGAGCTGATCGGCCAGTGCGACGTGATGCTGGAGAACTTCCGGCCGGGGCTGATGAGCTCGCTGGGCCTCGACCACGAGACGCTCTCGAAGAAGTACCCGAGGCTGATCTATGTCTCGCACAAGGGCTTTCTGCCCGGCCCGTACGAGAAGCGGCTTGCGCTGGACGAGGTGGTGCAGATGATGGGCGGCCTGTCGTACATGACGGGCCCGCAAGGGCGTCCGCTGCGCGCGGGCACCTCGGTCAACGACATCATGGGCGGCATGTTCGGCGCCATCGGCGTGCTGGCGGCGCTGCGCGAGCGCGAGCGCACCGGCCGCGGGCAGGAGGTGCAGAGCGCATTGTTCGAGAACTGCGTCTTCCTGTCCTCGCAGCACATGCAGCAGTTTGCGATGACCGGCGAGCCGCCGCCGCCGATGCCCTCGCGCGTGTCGGCCTGGAGCGTCTACGACGTCTTCACGCTCGCCGGGGGCGAGCAGCTCTTCATCGGCGCTGTGAGCGACAAGCAGTTCCTCACGCTGTGCCGCGTCCTCGAGGCGCCCGAACTGGCTGCCGACCCGGCGCTCGCGAACAACGCGTTGCGCGTGGCGGTACGCCCGGCCCTGCTGCAGCGCCTGGGCGAGATCCTGGCGCACCATCGTGTCGAGGAACTCGCGCCGAGGCTCGAGGAGGCTGGCATTCCCTACGCCCCGATCGTGCGGCCCGACCAGTTGCTGCAGGACCCGCACCTGAAGGCGAGCGGCGGCCTCGTACCTATGGAAACCGACGATGGCGGCATGACCGAAGTGGTGCTGCTGCCGCTGCTGATGGGAGGCCGCCGCCCAGGCGTACGGCAGCCCCTGGCGCGCGTGGGCGAGCACACCGACGAGGTGCTGTCGCAGCTCGCGGCGCGCGAAGCGGCCTGAACGGCCAGCCCCTCGACGATTCGACACAGCCAAGGAGACATGACATGAACCCTATCCTCTCGCGCCGCACGATGCTGCACTTCGGCACTTGCGCACTCGCCGCCGCCGCGCTGCCTGCGCTGGCCCAGGGCGGCTCCGACAAGCCGGTGCGCATCGTCCTGCCGATCAGCGCCGGCTCGGGCGTGGACACCATCGCACGCGCTGCCGCCCCGGCGCTGGGCAAGGCCTTTGGCCGGCCGGTGGTGATCGAGAATCTGCCGGGCGCGGGCGGCATCACCGGTACCTCCGCCGTGGTGAAGGCGGCGCCGGACGGGCTCACGCTCGGCATGGTGTCGAACAACCACGTGATCAATCCGAGCGTCTACAAGAAGATGCCCTTCGACGCCCTCGACGACATCACGCCCATCAGCGTGGTGGGCGCGACACCGCTGCTGCTGGTGGTGAATCCGAAGGTGCCGGCGAAGAACGTGAAGGAGCTGGTGGCGCTGCTCAAGGCGAAGCCCGATGGCTACAACTACGCTTCCTCGGGGAACGGCACCATCATCCACCTGGCCGGCGAGATGTTCATGGACGAGGCCGGCGTGAAGGCGCGCCACATCCCCTACAAGGGCACCGGCCCGATGGTGACCGACATGATTGCGGGCCAGGTCGAGATCGGCGTGGTGGCCTTGCCGGCGGTGCAGCAGCACATCAAGAGCGGCGCGCTGCGCGCCATCGGACTGTGTGGCCCCGCACGCTCGCCGGCCGCGCCCGAGATCCCGACCATTGCGGAGCAGGGCCTGCCGAACTACAGCGTGGAGGGCTGGTTCGCCGTGATCGGACCGGCCCGGCTGCCCGCGGCCGAGGTCAAGCGCGCGCACGATGCCGTCGTGGCTGCCTTCACCACGGCCGAGGTGCGCGAGGCCATGGACAAGCAGGGCAACATCGTCAAGCCGACGACGCCGGAGGAGGCGGCCCGCTACTTCCGCAGCGAGGCCGAGCGCTACGCGGCGCTCGTCAAGAAGGCGAACGTGACGCTGGAGTAGGCGGCCCGGTCTCGGGACCGACGGCGCGGTACAGGGCGCGTACGAAATCAGATTGCGTGATCATCCCGGTGAGCCGCCGCTCGTCGTCGATGATCGGGATGTGATGGTGGCCGCCCTCGGAGAACAGCGGCACCAGCTCCACCATCGGCCGCTCCTCGCTGGATACGCGGACCTGCCGCGTCATGATCTGGCCGACCACCTCAGGCTTGCTCGACATGACGGTTCGCGTGGCCCGTATGAAGTCACGAAGGCGCCCGCCCAGGCCTTCGTGGTGGTCCAGGTCGATGTGGCGGAGGAAGTCCGCCCGCGTCACGATGCCCACCACTCGGCGCGTGCGGTCGATCACCGGCAGGGCCTTGATGCCGCGCGCCTGCATCAGGGCCCACGCCTCCTGCAGCGGCGTGCCGAACTCGGCGGCCACCGGGTCGCGCGACATGATGTCGGCGCAACGGACGGTGCCGAGGCGGCGCCGGTAGGACTCCAGCTCGGTATCGCGGATCAGCGACTCGAGGTCGTCGCGGCTGATGTCCAGCACCTGGTTGTAGCGCGCCAGCACCGCATCGACGTCGGCCGAGCTGAAGCGCGCATCGGCCTGCGGCGTGCGCGGCGCCAGCTGGACGTGCGGGTAGCGGCGCCCGGTCAGGGTGTTGTAGAGCACGCCGGCCATCACCAGCAGCACCGAATCGGCCAGGACGGGGTTGAGCGCGAAGGGAAAGTGTGTCGTGTGGTTGAGCGCCACCAGCAGCGCCACCGCGCCACCGGGCGGATGCAGGCAGCGCAGCGCGAACATCAGCGCGATGGCCAGGGCGGTCGCGACGGGGCCAACCCACGCGGCGTCGGGCATCCAGCGCGCGCAGGCGACGCCGACCAGCGCCGAAAACATGTTGCCCGCGATCACCGGCCAGGGCTGGGCGAGCGGGCTTGCCGGCAGCGCGAACACCAGAACGGCACTGGCGCCCAGCGGCGCGATCAGCCAGTGGCCGTGGCCGTCCGAATCCAGCCCGGCGAACTGCAGGATCAGCACGGTCAGCAGCAGGCCCAGCCCGGCACCGGCAACGGCGCGCAGGCGTTCGCGCGTATTGACGTTGGTGCGGCCCGGAAGCCAGGAGCGGGCGAAGGTGCGCAGTGCCTCCCGTCCCATGCTCAGGCGACCTCGCCGGCGACCCGGCGTCCGATCTCGGGCCAGCGGCCGTGCAGCCAGCCCCAGGCCACCAGGCCGATGCTCATCATCCCGATCGAGGTCAGCGCCAGCGCCAGCGTCGAATGCATGACGAGCGGGGCGACCACGCCGGCCACGATGCCGTTGGCCGTCGAGCCGATCACGGCCTGCAGCGAGGAAGCCATGCCGCGGCGCTCAGGATGCAGGTCGAGCACCAGCAGCGTGACCACCGGCACCATCAGCGCCCAGCCGAAGGCGAACACCGCGAGCGGCCACAGCGCCCAGGCCGCGTGCGGGGTGAAGAGGGCGTTGGCGACCACGTTGGCGATCGAGGTCAGCAACATGATCAGGAACCCGTCGCGGATCTGCCGCTTGGGCGCCACCTTGCCCGCCATGCGGCCGCTGGCCCAGGCGCCGGCCATGATGCCGCCGATGGTCAGCAGGAAGAACCAGAAGAACTGCGTGGGCGCGAGCGCGAGGTGATCCCCGAGGAAGGCAGGCGCGGCCAGCACGTAGAGGAACATGCCGTTGAAGGGCACGCCGCTGGCCAGCGCCAGCAGCAGGAAACGCGGGTCGGAGCACAGGTTCCAGTAGCCGCGCATCAGGTGCCGCACTTCGAAGGGTTGCCGCTGGCTGTGGTGCAGGGTTTCGGGCAGCAGCTTCCAGTTGGCGGCAAATAGCACCACGCCCACAGCCACCAGGAACCAGAAGATGCTGTGCCAGCCAAGGTGCACGTACAGGAAGCCGCCGATGATCGGGGCAATCGCCGGGGCGACGCCGAAGTAGATCGTGACCTGGCTCATGACCCGCTGTGCTTCCGCCGGGGGAAACATGTCGCGGATCACCGCACGCGAGACCACGATGCCCGCACCGGTCGACAGGCCCTGCAGCGCGCGGAAGAGCACCAGCTGGCCGATGGTCTGCGAGAGCGCGCAGCCCAGCGAGGCAATGGTGAACACCGCCAGGCCCCACAGCACCACCGGGCGGCGACCGAAGCTGTCGGAAAGCGCCCCGTGGAACAGGTTCATGAAGGCGAAGCCGAACAGATAGGCCGAGAGCGTCTGCTGCATCTCCGCCGGCGTTGCGCCGATGGTCTGGGCGATGCCTGAGAAGGCCGGGATGTAGGTATCGATCGAGAAGGGACCGAGCATGCCCAGCACCGCCAGCAGCACGGCCAGCGCCCAGCGTGGCGCCTGCCAGAGTTTGTTGGCGTCGGGGTTCATGCGGCCAGTCTCCGTTCTTCCGTTCTTGGTTTTGGTCTTGGTGTCGCGGCCAAAGAGAACGCCCGCCGCCTGTGAAGGCAAAGCGGGCGTTCGGGCTCGAGGATCCGCTGGGGATCAGAGCGTATCAATAAAGCTGCGCAGCTTGTCGGAACGCGAGGGATGCTTGAGCTTGCGCAATGCCTTTGCCTCGATCTGGCGGATACGCTCGCGCGTCACGTCGAACTGCTTGCCCACTTCTTCCAGCGTGTGGTCGGTGGACATCTCGATGCCGAAGCGCATGCGCAGCACCTTGGCTTCGCGCGGCGTCAAGCTGTCGAGGATGTCCTTGACCACGTCGCGAAGGCCAGCCTGCATCGCAGCCTCGATCGGCGCGGTGTTGCTGCTGTCCTCGATGAAGTCGCCCAGGTGCGAATCGTCGTCGTCGCCGATGGGGGTTTCCATCGAGATCGGCTCCTTGGCGATCTTCATGATCTTGCGGATCTTGTCTTCCGGGATCTCCATCTTGGCGGCCAGGATGCCGGCATCGGGCTCGAAGCCAAACTCCTGCAGATGCTGGCGGCTGATGCGGTTCATCTTGTTGATGGTCTCGATCATGTGCACCGGGATGCGGATGGTGCGCGCCTGGTCGGCGATCGAGCGCGTGATCGCCTGGCGGATCCACCACGTCGCATAGGTCGAGAACTTGTAGCCGCGGCGGTATTCGAACTTGTCGACCGCCTTCATCAGGCCGATGTTGCCTTCCTGGATCAGATCCAGGAACTGCAGGCCGCGGTTGGTGTACTTCTTGGCGATGGAGATCACGAGGCGCAGGTTGGCCTCGATCATTTCCTTCTTGGCATCGCGTGAGGAGGACTCGCCCTCGTTCATGCGCTTGTTGATGTCCTTGAGCTCGGCCAGCGGCACCACCACGCGTGACTGGATGTCGGTCAGCTTCTGCTGCAGTTCCTGCACCGGCGGGATATTGCGGGCCAGCACGGCGCTCCAGGGCTTGGCCGAAGCCGCCTGCTTCTCGACCCACTTGAGGTTGAGCAGGTTGGACGGCACGCGGTGGCCGTTCTTGTCGTAGCCGCTGAAGTCGCGGATGAACTCTTCCTGCGGGAAGCCGCACTTGTCCACGATGATGCGGCGCAGCTCGCGCTCCTTCTTGCGCACATCGTCCACCTGGGTGCGCACCAGGTCGCACAGCTTCTCGATGGTGCGGGCCGTGAAGCGGATGGTCATCAGCTCTTCCGAAAGCGCATGCTGCGCCTTCTGGTAGGCCGGCGTACCGTAGCCTTCCTTGTCGTAGACCCTGTGGACCTTCTCGAACAACACGGCGATCCGGTCGAAACGGGCCAGCGCTTCGTTCTTGAGCTCCTCGAGCTTCTTAGTCAGCGCCTTGGAGCCGCCCTTGCCGTCGTCGTCGTCTTCCTCGTCGAACTCGTCGAAGTCTTCCTCGGCCACGTAGTCATCGGCCTCGTTGGGGTTCGAGAAGCCGTCGACGATGGTGGAGATGACGACCTTGCCCTCGCGGATCTCCTGGCCCAGGCGCAGGATCTCGGCGATGGTGGCGGGCGAGGCCGAGATGGCCTCCATCATGGCCATCAGGCCGCCCTCGATGCGCTTGGCGATCTCGATCTCGCCCTCGCGCGTCAGCAGCTCGACGGTGCCCATCTCGCGCATGTACATGCGCACGGGGTCGGTGGTGCGGCCGAATTCGCTGTCGACCGTCGAGAGGGCGGCTTCGGCCTCCTCTTCGGCTTCTTCCACAGTGGTGGCGGTAGGCGCCGTGTTGTTCAGCAGCAGGGTCTCGGCGTCGGGCGTCTGCTCGTAGACCGCCACGCCCATGTCGTTGAGCATGGTGACCACGACTTCCATGGTCTCGGCGTCGACCAGCTTGTCGGGCAGGTGGTCTGAGATTTCGCCGTGCGTCAGGTAGCCGCGGGTCTTGCCCAGGGTGATCAGGGTCTTGAGGCGGGAACGGCGCTTGGCCAGGTCTTCTTCGGACAGTACCGTCTCGTCGAGGCCGAACTCCTTCATCAAGGCGCGTTCCTTGGCCTTGCTGATCTTCATGCGCAGGGGCTTGACCTTCTCTTCGGTCGCGGCGGGCTCATCACCGACCAGCTCGTCTTCGATGTCGGACAGATCGACGTCGCTGGCGGGCGCCTGAGCGGCGGCCTTGGGCTTGCGGCCACGCTTGGCGCCGCCAGCGGCGGGTGCGGCACCGGCCGCCTTGGGCGGACGGCCGACCTTGCGAGCGGCGGTGGCAGGCGCGGCGGCGACCGCTGCTGCGGTGGTCTTCTTGGGTTCGGCGGTGGGGGACGATTTGGTGGGCACGGTTTTCACTTTCGTTGCGGCTGTGGCCTTGGACGCGGCGGTACCCGTCTTAGTTGCCGGCAGGGCCGCAGCTTTCAACGGTTTCTCTGCAACCGGCTTGTCGGCGGCGGACACGGCAGGCTTCTTTGAACTGGGCATAAGACCTTCGTACAACAAGAATTGGACCAACAGAATCACGGGCGCCAACAGCCCGGCGCAGGCAGGAGCACAAAATAAACGGAAAGGGCGAACAAAAGGTCGCTGGCAACCCTCGAACGCGCTTCAAAAGACAAGATGTCGGGCGAACATTTGGTGTGCAGTCCTTGCGGTTTTTGACCCGTATTCCGACGTGGACTCATCGGAAATTGCGTTGCGCATCGAGTCGGCCCGGAGGTGCTGCTGTCGCTCTTGCCTTATTTCGCTTGCATGCGAAGCCTTAAATTATAGCGTGTTGCGCGTTTTTCAAGCAGTTCCTACCTAGGATGCAGGCGTGCGCGCAGCTCCAGCCGGCGCGTTTCCAGGGCCTTGTAGCGCTCAAGGGCCCGCGGATCGCTCCCGACGGCGGCGATGGCCTCACTCTGTTGAGCCTTCAGCCGATCGTCCAGCATGAAGTCGAGCACGTTGCGCAGTTCGCGCGTGGCCTCCGCTGCATGCTCGCCCTCGGGGTCGCCGAGTGGCCCGCCATCGGGGCCGGTCATGACGCGCAGCGCCAGCGTCTCGAAGTCAAGACCCCGCAGGCCCTCGCGCAGTGCTGCCCAGGGCTGCACCCCGTGTTCGTGCAATTGGCTGTCCAGCCAGGCGAAAAGCTGTCCGTGCTCGCCGGGGAGTTCGCACAGCAGGGCATGGAGCTCGTGGGGCAGAGCCTCCCATTCCGCCATGCTCGACAGCAGCAGGCGCGCGGCGACGTCGGGCCGGCCGGGCGGCAAGGTGCGGCCGCGGGCAGGGGCACGGGGGGGCGAAGCGCGGGACCCGTAGCGGTCTTCCCGGGGCCGGGCCCGGCCTCCTTCGCGGCGCTCATGCGGACCTGAGCCGGCGGGACGGGCTGCCCCGGGAGGCAGCCAGAGCTCGCCAAGCTCCTGGGCGCTCAACTGAACCATCTCGGCGATCTCGGTAAGCAGTTGCCGCTTGAGCGCGCCCTCGGGCAGGGTGCTCCACAGCGGCCGGGCATTGCTGGCCATATGGGCACGTCCTTCGGCGCTGCCGAGGTCGCAGCCCTCGCGCGCCACTTCGACCATGAAGCGGCTCAGCGGCGTGGCTTCGCTCACGAAACGCGCGAAGGCGTCGGCGCCGAATTCGCGGATGAAGCTGTCGGGATCGTGTTCGTCCGGGAGAAAAAGGAACTTGACGCTGCGCACGTCGGTGGCGTAGGGCAGGGCGCCGTCGAGCGCCTTGCGCGCGGCGCGCCGGCCGGCGGCGTCGCCGTCGAAGCTGAACACCACCGATTCGGTGAAGCGAAACAGCTTCTGGACATGGTCTGCGGTGCAGGCCGTGCCCAGGGTCGCCACCGCGTTCGGGAAGCCCAGCTGGGCCAGCGCCACCACGTCCATGTAACCCTCGGTCACCAGTGCATAGCCGCGCTCGCGGAAGGCAGCGCGGGCTTCGTAGAGGCCATAGAGCTCGCGACCCTTGCTGAAGACCGGGGTCTCGGGCGAATTGAGGTACTTGGGCTTCTCGTCGCCCAGCACCCGGCCGCCGAAGCCGATGCATTCGCCCTTGACGTTGCGGATGGGGAACATCACCCGGTCGCGGAAGCGGTCATAGCGCTTGCCGTCGCTGTTTTCGTCGGCCTCTCCGGCGATCACCAGGCCGCTCTCGGCCAGCAACGGGTCGTCGTAATCGGGAAACACGCTGGCCAGCGTGCGCCAGCCGGGCGGCGCGTAGCCGATACCGAACTGCCGGGCGATCTCGCCCGAGAGGCCGCGGCCCTTGAGGTAGTCGACGGCGGTCTTCGACTGGCGCAGGTGCTTGCGGTAGGCCTCGCCTGCCTTCTCGAGCACCTCGGACAACGTGGCCTGCTTCTGGCGCTGTCCGGCGGCTCGGGCGCGTTCCTCGGGCGAGGCGTCGTCTTCGGGCACCTGCAGGCCATACTGCCCGGCGAGGTCGTTCACCGCCTCGACGAAACCCATTCCCGCATGTTCCATCAGGAAGCCGATCGCGTTGCCGTGCGCCCCGCAGCCGAAGCAGTGATAGAACTGCTTGGTCGGGCTGACCGAGAAGGAGGGTGACTTCTCGCCGTGGAAGGGGCACAGCCCCATGAAGTTGGCGCCGGCCTTCTTCAGCTGGACATAGCGCCCGACGATCTCTACCACGTCGGCGCGCGCAATCAGTTCCTGGATGAAAGTGGCGGGGATGGTCATGTAGGCGGAGAGCGGCAAATCATACGCAAGACCTCACGCGAACGCCCCCCCGGCGGCATACTGGCCGATTCGAATCCCGCGCCTCATCTGCATGATTCGCCGTACCGTCCGTCACGCAGTGCCCTTGCTGCGGCATCCTCTGCGCTTTGGCTGGGAGGCAGTCAAGGCGTTTCGGGCCAACCAGGGCCTGCTGCTCGCGGGGGCGGTCGCCTATTACGCGCTGTTGTCGATCGTGCCCATCCTGATCCTGAGCGTGATCGCGATGTCGCACTTCATCGACCAAGCGGAACTTCTGAGCTCGGTGGGCCGCTACCTCGAATGGCTGCTGCCGGGCCAGTCACGCGCCATTGTCGGCGAGCTGTCGAACTTCCTGGCGCATCGCGACCTGATGGGGCCAGTGCTGTTGGTGACGATGATCTTCTTCAGCTCGCTCGCCTTCACCGTGCTCGAGAGCGCAATGGCGGTGATCTTTCATCACCGCAAGGCCGACCATTCACGGCACTTCCTGATTTCGGCGGTGATGCCCTATGTCTACATCCTCTGCCTGTGCGTCGGCCTGTTGCTGGTCACCCTGGTGGCGGGCGCGTTGCAGGTGATCGGGCAGGAAAGCGTCGAGCTGTTCGGCCGCAGTTGGTCACTCTCGGGCGTATCGGGGGCGCTGCTGTATCTGCTCGGGTTGGGCGGTGAGATCTTCATGCTCACGTCGCTCTATCTCGTGATGCCCGTGGGCCGGCTGCGGCTGCGGCACGCTTTGCTGGGCGGCGTGACCGCGGCGCTGCTCTGGGAGGTCACGCGCCGCGTTCTGGTGCTCTACTTCGCCACGCTGTCGCAGGTCAACGTGGTGTATGGCTCGCTGACCACGGCAATCGTGGTGCTGCTGAGCCTGGAGATCGCCGCCACGCTGGTGCTCTTCGGCGCCCAGGTGATCGCGCAGTACGAGCGGCTGGAGCGCACTGGCCGCGCACCGCCGATTCCGGGCGAGATCGCGGCGGTCAGCGCGGCGCCAGCCGGATCGCGCCGTCGAGTCGGATCACCTCGCCGTTGAGCATGTCGTTCTCGATGATGTGCTTGGCGAGCTTGGCATAGTCCTCCGGCGTGCCAAGGCGCGAAGGGAAGGGCACGCTGGCGGCCAGGGCGTCCTGGACTTCCTTGGGCATGCCGAACAGCATCGGCGTACCGAAGATGCCCGGGGCAATCGTCATGTTGCGGATACCGTTGCGCGCGAGGTCGCGGGCGATCGGCAGCGTCATCCCGACAACGCCGCCTTTCGAAGCACTGTAGGCGGCCTGGCCGATCTGGCCGTCGTAGGCTGCGACCGAGGCGGTGGAGATCAGCACGCCGCGCTCGCCGGTGGCCTCGGGCTCGTTCTTGCTCATTGCGTCTGCCGCAAGGCGGATCATGTTGAAGCTGCCGATCAGGTTGACGGTGACGGTCTTGCTGAACACAGCCAGTGCATGCGGGCCGTTCTTGCCGACCGTTTTTTCGGCAGGTGCGATGCCGGCGCAATTGACCAGGCCGACCAGCTTGCCCAGCTTCTGGGCGGCGGCCACCGCGGCTTGGCCGTCGGCTTCCTGGCTCACGTCGCACTTGACGAAGACGCCGCCGATGTCCTTGGCGACCGTCTCGCCCTTGTCTGCCTGCATGTCGGCGACCACCACCTTGCCGCCGTTGGCCGCCAGCATGCGTGCCGTGCCCTCGCCGAGGCCCGAAGCGCCGCCCGTGACGATGAAAACCTTGCCTTCGATCTGCATGTGCTCAGCTCCTCAAGAATACGTGTCGTCCGGCGATCATAGAGCGCAAAAAAAGAAGCCCCATCCGAAGATGGGGCCCTGGAATTGGATCCCGAAGGACCCAAGGAGACAATCATCACCCGCTCGAAGGCGGGCTCATCCTTGATCAGGCGCGCTTGCGAGCAGCGGTCTGGGCAGTGCTCTTGGCGGCGTTCACGGCCGTGTTCGAGACGGCTTGGAAGTTGGCTTCGGCGACGTCCGAGGCTTGCTTGACGGCTTTCTGGACCGACTCGAAGGCGTTGTTGGCGGCGGCCACGGCGCTCTTCATCACGGCAACGGCGGTTTCCGAACCGGCGGGGGCGTTCTTGGCGGCGCTGTCGACCAGACCGACGAAGGCTTGCTGCGCTTCAGAGGCCTTGACTTCGAAGGCCTTGCTGAATTCGGCGCCGGTGCCTTGGGCGATCTCGTACAGGTGGCGGCTGTAAGCGGCGGCCTTCTCGGCGAGGGGTTGGAACAGGCCGGCTTGCAGGGCCAGCAGTTCTTGCGCGTCCTTCACGCTCAGCAGCGCTTGCGTGGTGCCGGCAGCCTCTGTCAGGGCAGCCTTGGAGGCGGTGACGTTCAGTTCGACCAGTTTCTCGACGCCTTCGAAGGCCTTGGTGGTGAGGCCGAACAGCGTTTCGACGTTGGCCTTGTGGGAGGCGATGATTTGGTCAGCGGTCAGTGCCATGTGGAAGCTCCATTAGGTAAAAGGGGACGATCCCCGGGGTGAGCTGCCCCCCTTCATCATATTTATGTTGCGGCGCAGCATGGCCAAAGTATAGGCAGCGGCGCGGCTCTCTCCAAGTGGTTTTTGCTGCTCTGCAGCAATTTAGAAGCCTCTTTCTAAAACGGTCCCCGACAATGTTGCCCATGCGTGCTTTTTATTCGGGCCACTTCGTCTTGCCGCTACCGCCCGGCCATCGGTTTCCGATGGGGCGCTATGTGTTGCTGCGCGAGCAGATGGAGCGGCACCTGCCCGAGATAGAAATGCTCGAGGCGCCACGTGCCAGCGACGGCGAGCTCGCGTTGGCCCACACGCCTCAATGGATTGCCGCCATCAGCGACGGCAGCGTCGAGGCCCAGACCATGCGGGAGATCGGCTTTCCCTGGAGCGAAGCCATGGTGGAGCGCTCGCGCCGCTCGACCGGGGCCACCATCGCCGCCTGCCGCGCGGCCCTGGCAGAAGGCGTGTCGGGCAATATGGCCGGCGGCACCCACCATGCGGGCCCCGATCGGGGCGGCGGCTTCTGCGTGTTCAACGATGCCGCCGTCGCGGCACGTCTCATGCAGGCGGAGCAGGGCCGGCGAGGTCGCGCGACGCTGCAGGTGGCGGTGATCGATCTCGACGTGCATCAGGGTAACGGCACCGCGCGCATCTTTCGCGAGGACCCGAGCGTGTTCACGCTGTCGATCCATGGCCAGAAGAACTTCCCCTTCCGCAAAGAGGCGAGCGACCTCGATGTCGAACTTCCTGACGGTTGTGGCGACGTCGACTACCTGGCCGCCATCGAGCATGCGCTCGACGAGCTCGACCGGCGCTTCTCCCCCGGCTTGGTGATCTACCTGGCGGGCGCCGATCCCTTCGAGCGCGACCGGCTTGGACGCCTCAAGCTGAGCTTCGATGGCCTGGAGGCGCGCGACAGGCGTGTCTTCGATTTCGCCTGGCAGCGCCGGATCCCTCTCGCGTTCGCGATGGCCGGCGGCTACGCCAGCGACATCTCCGAAACGGTGCAGGTGCAACTCGGCACCTTCCGCGTGGCCTTCGCCTACTGGCGGCGATGGCAGAATGCCGCGGCCAAAGGACATCCGTGAACTGCAAAGACGGGCGCTTCGAAGCTCATACCACCGTAGCCGAAGGCGAAGCTACTCGCATGAAAGCCAAACCTACCCCTCATCCCCGCAGCGCCTTTCGCGTCTTCCGAAGCATCCCGACGCGGTGGGCCGACAACGACATGTACGGGCATGTCAACAACGTCGTCTACTACAGCTGGTTCGACACTTCAGTGAATGCGCTGCTGATCGAGCGCGGCGCCCTCGACATCCAGCGCGGCGAGATCATCGGTTTCGTGGTCGAGACGGGGTGCAACTACTTCGCGCCGTTGGCCTTTCCGCAGACGGTCGAGGCAGGCGTCCGCGTCGCACATATCGGCAGCTCGAGCGTGCGCTATGAGGTCGCGCTATTCGCCGAGGGCGCGGAGACCGCTGCGGCACAGGGCCACTTCATTCATGTCTATGTCGACCGGGCAACGCAGCGGCCGGTGAAGCTGCCGCCTGCCTTGCAGGCGGTGGTCGGCGAGCTGCTCGTGATCGAAGAGGCATGAGAAAACGGCGCCCGCGGGCGCCGTTCTTTGTGGACGTTGCGCCGGGCGCCCGTCACTTCTTCGCGTGCATGGCCTTGATGTCCGCCTTGGCCTTGGTCTCGTCTGCCTTGGCCTGCTTCTCGCAGGCGCTCTTGGCGTCGCCCTTTAGGTCTTCGCATTTTTCCTTCGCGACGTCGTATTTGGCCTTCACCTTTTCTTCCTCGACCTTGCGGGCGTTGGAGTCGCTGGGCTTGTATTGCTGCTCGAGTTCAGCCTTGGCCACATTTTCCTTGCCCTTGGCTTCCTTCTCGCAGACATCCTTGGCGTTGTCCTTCATGGGATCGCATTTGGCCTTGTCCGCCTTGTAGGACGCCTCGATCCTTTCCTTGGCGACCTTGTATTCGTCCTGGGTCAGCGCGCTGGCCTGCGTGGCCACGAGGCACGACGAGGCAATCGCGAGCATGAGCAGATGCTTTTTCATGGATTTACTCCTTGGTGTTGACAGATCAATACTTCTCGAACCAGAGCGCCTCGGGCGTGCGGCCCTCGCGTGTCTCCCAGTCCTTGACCTGCTTTTCGGCTTCGTCCCGGCTGATGCCGTGGCGTTCCTGGATGCGTCCGAGCAACTGGTCGCGCTTTCCGGCGATGACATCGAAGTCGTCGTCGGTCAGCTTGCCCCACTGCTCCTTGACCTTGCCCTTGAGCTGCTTCCAGTTGCCTTCGATGGTGTCTTTGTTCATTGACCTATCTCCTTCAAATGAGGGTTTTGTCGCTGACCGATTGCCAAGTGTGCTTGCTGGCCAGCGTGAGGTTGACTCTGGCTTGCAGGCCCGGGTCGAGCGGTAGGACGCTCGGGGAAGGGCCCGTAGGCACATGCCGACGTGCCCCGTGATAATCGGACGCACGCAGAAACAGGACACCAGCGCGCCGCATCATCATGATCATCCACAGCCTGCTCGATACCGACCTCTACAAGTTCACGATGATGCAGGTGGTGCTGCACCACTTTCCGGGCGCGCGCGTGGAGTACCGCTTCAAGTGCCGCAATGCCGGCATCGATCTGGCACAGTTCGCCTCGCAGATCCGCGAGGAGGTTCGCCACCTGTGCTCGCTGCAGTTCCGGGATGCGGAGCTGAGCTATCTGCGATCGATGCGCTTCATCAAGAGCGACTTCGTCGATTTTCTCGGGCTGTTCCGCCTCAACGAGAAGTACATCAAGATCACTCCGCTGGCCTCGGGAGAGCTCGACATCCGCATCGAGGGGCCTTGGCTGCACACCATCCTGTTCGAGATCCCGGTGCTGGCGATCGTCAACGAGGTCTACTTCCGGAGCACCCAGCCCCGCCCCGACATCGCCGAGGGCCGCCGGCGCCTCGAAACCAAACTGGCGCAGTTGCAGGGAGAGGGGCTGCAGGACCTGAAGATTGCCGACTACGGCACCCGCCGCCGTTTCTCGAAGGATTGGCACGAGGAGGTGCTGCGTACCCTCAGCGCCCGGCTCGGCCCCGTGACCTCGCCGCAGCAGCGCAGCCTGGAGAGATCGCCGCAGTTAGCCGGCACCAGCAACGTGCTCTATGCCATGAAGCTCGGCCTGATCCCGCTGGGCACCATGGCGCACGAGTACCTCCAGGCATGCCAGGCGCTCGGTCCGCGCCTGCGCGACAGCCAGGTCTTCGGCTTCGAGTCGTGGGCACGCGAGTACCGGGGCGACCTGGGGATCGCGCTGTCGGACGTCTATGGCATGACCGCCTTCCTGCGCGACTTCGACCTGTACTTCTGCAAGCTGTTCGATGGCGCCCGGCATGACAGCGGCGACCCCTTCCAATGGGGCGAGCGCATGCTCGCCCACTACGTCGCCAACCGCGTCGATCCGCGTACCAAGACCCTGATCTTCAGCGACAGCCTCACGGTCCCGCGAACCATAGAGCTCTACCAGCAGTTTCGCGGCCGCTGCCAGTTGGCCTTCGGCATCGGCACCAACCTCACCAATGACCTGGGATACGAGCCGCTGCAGATCGTGATCAAGATGGTCCGCTGCAACGACCAGCCCGTGGCCAAGCTGTCCGACACGCCTTCCAAGAACATGTGCGACGACGAGCGCTACCTCGCCTACCTGCGCCAGGTCTTCGAGATTGCCCAGCCCGCATGACAGCTTCGTACGCGCCGATCCGATTCTTCCGCCTGCTGGTCACCGTTGCGCTTCCTGCCCTGTTGCCTGCCACTGCCGTCGCTGCCGAGTTCGACGGTGGCGGTTTGTCTGCGTGGTGGGGCTTGCCCTTCGCCGGCATCCTGCTGTCGATCGCGCTGATGCCACTTCTGGTGCCTTCGTTCTGGCACCACCACTACGGCAAGGTTTCGGCGGGCTGGGCGCTGGCCTTCCTGCTGCCGTTCGCGTTCATCCACGGTGGGAGCCTGGCCGCCGCCCAGCTGCTGCATGCGCTGCTCGCCGAGTACGTCCCCTTCATCATTCTCCTGACGGCGCTCTTCGTGGTCGCCGGCGGCATCCACATCCGCGGCAACCTGCACGGCACGCCCGGCCTCAACACCGCGATCCTGGCGATCGGCGCATTGCTCGCGAGCCTCATGGGGACGACCGGCGCCTCCATGCTGCTGATCCGGCCCCTGATCCGCGCCAACGACAACCGGCGGCACCGCGTGCACGTGGTCGTGTTCTTCATCTTCATCGTCTCCAACGTGGGCGGCTCGCTGACGCCGCTGGGCGATCCGCCGCTGTTCCTCGGCTTCCTGAAGGGGGTGGAGTTCTTCTGGACGGCACGCAACATCCTGCCCGAGACGCTGTTCATCGTCGGCGTGCTGCTGGCGCTGTTCCATGCGCTCGACCGCTGGTACTACCGCGAGGAGGGCGTGCTGCCCTTCGACCCCACGCCCGACACGCGGCGCATCGGCTTCGATGGCGCCGCCAATTTCTGGCTGTTGGGCGCAATCGTCTGCCTGGTGCTGATGAGCGGCCTCTGGAAATCGCCCATCAGCTTCGACGTCCACGGGACGCGGGTGGGTTTGCCGGGCATCGTGCGCGACGTCGGCCTGGTCGCGATCACGCTGCTGTCGCTCAGGATCACCGCGCCGCAGGTGCATTCCGATAACCAGTTCGGGTGGGCGCCGATGGCGGAGGTGGCGAAGCTCTTCGCCGGGATCTTCCTCACCATCATCCCGGTGATCGCAATGCTCAAGGCTGGCGTCCAGGGGCCCTTCGGCGCCGTCGTCTCGGCCGTGACGCGGTCCGACGGCCAGCCCGATCCCGCGATGTACTTCTGGGCCACCGGGGTGCTGAGCTCCTTCCTCGACAATGCACCCACTTACCTCGTGTTCTTCAACACGGCGGGCGGTGATGCGCAGGCACTCATGAACATCCATGCATCGACCTTGGCCGCGATCTCGGCCGGCGCCGTGTTCATGGGCGCGAACACCTACATCGGCAATGCGCCCAACCTGATGGTCAAGGCCATCGCGGAAAGCCGCGGCGTGCGCATGCCGAGCTTCTTCGGCTACATGATGTGGTCGGGCGCCATCCTGGTGCCGCTGTTCATCCTCTCCACCTTCATCTTCTTCCGTTGATCATGAGCAAACCCAAGATCCTCGTCGCCCGTTCGGTCTTTCCCGAAACCATCGCCCGGCTGGAAACCCATTTCGAGGTCGAGTCCAACCAGGACGACCAGAACTGGAGCAAGGCCCAGCTCATCCAGAAGCTGCAAGGAAAGCAGGGCGCCTTCACCACCGGCAGCGAGCGCATCGATGCCGAGGTGCTGGCCGCCTGCCCCGAGCTGAAGATCTGCGCCAACATGGCGGTCGGCTACAACAACTTCGATGTCGATGCGATGACCGCCCGCGGCGTGCTCGCCACCAACGCGCCCGACGTGCTGACCGAGACCACCGCGGACTTCGGCTTTGCGCTCCTGATGGCCACAGCGCGCCGCATCACCGAAAGCGAGCATTTCCTGCGCGCCGGCAAGTGGGAGAAGTGGAGCTACGACATGTTCGCCGGCTCCGACATCCACGGTGCCACCCTGGGCATCATCGGCATGGGTCGAATCGGCCAGGGCATTGCCAGGCGTGGCGCGCACGGCTTCGGCATGAAGGTCATTTACCACAACCGCTCGCGGCTCGACCCGCAGCTCGAGGCCGAGTGCAAGGCCAGCTACGCCAGCAAGGAAGATCTGCTGAAGACCGCCGACCACGTGGTGCTCGTGGTTCCTTACTCGCCGGCCTCGCATCACACCATCGGCGCCGCCGAGCTGGCGCTGATGAAGCCGACGGCCACGCTGGTCAACATTGCCCGCGGTGGCATCGTGGACGATGCGGCACTGGCGCAGGCGCTGCGCGACAGGCGCATCGCGGCGGCAGGGCTGGACGTGTTCGAGGGTGAGCCCAAGGTGCATCCGGCACTGCTGCAGGTCCCGAACGTCGTGCTCACGCCCCACATCGCGAGCGCCACCATCCCGACGCGGCGCGCGATGGCCGAGCTGGCCGCGGACAACCTGGTCGGGTTCCTGGTCCACGGCAAACCGGTCACCCCTCTCAATCCCGTGGTACTGGGAGGCAAATAGACCCGTCATGCCTTTGCCGGAATCCTGGATCCTGATCGGCCTCGCGGCGCTCAACATCGTCCTGCTGCTCTGGCTGCTGCTGCGCAAGCCGCCAGCTCCCGACCACAGCACCCTCGTCGCCACGCTTGGCGCGGCCAACGAGCGCATCGAGCGAGAGCTGCGGCACGAAATCGGCGAGTCCTCACGCGGCGCGCGGCAGGAGACCAGCCAGGCCTTCGCCACCTTCCAGCAGGCGCTGGTGCAGCAGGGGGCCGAGGCCACGCGCACGCAGAACGCCCAGATCGATGCTTTTGCACAGCAGCTGGCCCTGCTGCAGAAGACACTGGCCGACACGCTCAATACCCAGCTGCAGGGGTTGTCCGAATCGAATGCGCGACGGCTGGCCGAGGTGCGGGCGACGATGGAAACCCAGCTCGCGCAGCTGCAGCAAAGCAACACCGCCAAGCTGGACGAGATGCGCAAGACCGTCGACGAGAAGCTGCAGAGCACCTTGGAGGCCCGGCTGGGCGAGAGCTTCAAGCAGGTGGCTGACCGGCTGGAGCAGGTGCACAAGGGCTTGGGAGAGATGCAGACGCTGGCGGTCGGCGTCGGCAGCCTGCAGCGCGTGCTGACCAATGTAAAGACGCGTGGCGTGTTCGGCGAGGTGCAGCTCGAAGCCCTGCTCGAGCAGGTGCTCACGCCCGAGCAGTACGCCCGACAGGTCGAGACCAAGCCGCGCAGCGGCCAGCGGGTGGATTTCGCGATCCGCTTTCCCGGTCGCGGCAGCGATGGCGCGCCGGTCTGGCTGCCGATCGACGCCAAGTTTCCGCGCGATGACTACGAGCGCCTGCTCGATGCCCACGAGCGCATCGACGCGGGCGCTGCCGAGCTGGCAGCTCGCGCCCTGGAGGCGCGCATCCGCACCGAGGCTCGCTCGATCGCCGAGAACTACCTTGCGGCGCCACACACCACCGATTTCGCGATCCTGTTCCTGCCGGTCGAGAGCCTGTACGCCGAGGTGCTGCGCCGCCCCGGGCTGATGGACGCCATCCAGCGCCAGCACCGCGTGACGCTGGCGGGGCCGACGACGCTGCTGGCGATGCTCAACAGCCTGCACATGGGCTTCCGCACGCTCGCGCTGGAGCAGCAGGCCTCCGAGGTGTGGAAGGTGCTCGGCGCGGTCAAGACCGAGTTCGAGCGCTATGGCGAATGGGTGGCCCGCATCAAGGAGCAGGTGGCGAAGGCCTCCGACACGCTCGACAAGGCAGACACGCGCGCCAAGCAGATGCGCCTGGCCCTGCGCAAGGTGGAGGCGCTCCCGGAGGCGCAGTCGCAGGCTCTGCTGCCGGCCGGCGATGACGGCGAGCTGGCCCCGTGACTGGTGAACTGCTGCGCCTGATCGCGGCGCAGATCCTGCTGCATGCGGCCATGACGGGCATGCGTCTCGGCGCGCCCTTGCTGGCGCTGCAACAGGGCTACAGCGCGGCGGCTGTGGGCCTGCTGATCGCGCTGTTCGCGCTCACCCAGGTGTTCCTTGCACTGCCGGCCGGGCGCTTTGCCGACCGGCACGGGCTCAAGCGTCCGCTGATGCTGTCGGTGATCGCCGCCTCGTCGGGGGCCGCGCTGGCGGCTGTCCTGCCTTCGTTCCCGGTGCTGTGCCTGTCGGCGCTGCTCACCGGTGGCGCCACCGGCGCGGCCGTCATCGCGCTGCAGCGCCATGTCGGGCGCGCGGCAAGCAATGCCGTGCAACTCAAGCAGGTGTTCAGCTGGCTGGCGATCGCCCCGGCGGTTGCCAACTTCGTCGGCCCTTTCGGCGCCGGCCTGCTGATCGACCATGCGGGCCACAGTCCCGCCGACCTGCCGGGTTTCCGGATCGCGTTCGCCGCCCTCGCACTGCTGCCATTCGCCGGCTGGTTCTTCGCGCGCCGCACGCAGGAGCTGCCGCCCATCGCGCCGGCGGAAGGCGGGGCCAGGCCGCGTGCCTGGGACCTGTTGCGCCAAGGCATGTTCCGGCGCCTGCTGTTCGTGAACTGGCTGCAGTCTTCCAGCTGGGACGTGCATGCCTTCCTGCTCCCCATCCTGGGCCACGAGCGCGGGCTTGGTGCGTCGGTCATCGGGTCCATCCTCGGCGCCTTTGCCATCGCCGCGGCGGTGATCCGCATCGTGCTGCCGCTGATTGCCGCCCGCGCATCGGAGCGCGGCGTGATCGCCACGTCGTCCGTGATCACGGCGCTGGTGTTTTCGGTCTACCCGCTGCTGTCCTCGGCGCTCGCGATGGGCATCTGCTCGGTGGTGCTGGGCTTCGCGCTTGGCGCCGTGCAGCCGATGGTCATGAGCATGCTGCACCAGATCACGCCGCACGAGCGGCACGGCGAAGCTCTCGGACTGCGGCTCATGGCGATCAACGCCTCCAGCGTCGCCATGCCGATGCTTTTCGGGTCGGTCGGCGCGCTGATCGGCGTCGGCGGCGTGTTCTGGCTCGCCGGCGGCGTGGTGGCGCTGGGAACGCGGGCGGTGTGGGGGCTGAAGGCGTGAGCCCCTCCAAGGCGAGGTGCTCCGGCAAGCCCTCGCCCGGCGGTCCGGGTCAGAGCTTGTAGAAGCGCTTGATCGCGTCCCACGCGTCCTGCGGCGTGTCCACGTACTCGAACAGCTTCACGTCGTCGGGCGAGATCACGCCTTCCTCGGCCAGGAAGTCGAAGTTGATCAATTGCTTCCAGTAGTCCGAGCCGAAGAGCACGATCGGGACCGGCCGGGCCTTGCGGGTCTGGACCAAGGTGATCACCTCGAACAGCTCGTCCAGTGTGCCGAAGCCGCCCGGGAACGCCACCAGCGCCTTCGCCCGCATCATGAAATGCATCTTGCGGATCGCGAAGTAATGGAACTTGAAGCTCAGCGCCGGCGTGACGTAGGGATTGGCCTCCTCCTCCATCGGCAGCGCGATGGCCAGGCCGACCGAGAGTCCGCCGCCCTCGTAGGCGCCGCGGTTGGCGGCCTGCATGATGCCGGGGCCGCCTCCGGTGCAGACGAAGAGCTTGTCTTCCGGATCCTTGTCGTCGCTGTACTGGGCGATCAGCTTTCCGAGGGAGCGCGCCTTCTCGTAGTAATGCGAGCTGCGCGCCAGCCGGCGCCAGCGCGCTGCGGCCACTGCGTCGCCCGCGGCATCGGCCTGGGCGATCAGGGCGCCCGATTCCTCCTCGCTACGGAAGCGCGCGCTGCCGAACACCACCACGGTGTTCTCGATGCCGTGGGCACGCATCTCGAGGTCGGGTTTCATCAGCTCGAGCTGCATGCGCAGCCCGCGCGTTTCGCGCCGCAACAGGAACTCGGGGTCGGCGAATGCGAGTCGCGAGGGATCTGCGTTGAGAGGAAGGCCCTTGTCGGCATGGGCCTGGAGGGTGGCCCAGGCGTCGGCGAGGCGCTTGTTGTGAAGATCGTGTGCGTTGTTGGGCATGGTCTGGTGCGGAGATCGGCCTAGGATTGTGCGCGCTGCACGACCCGGCCTGCATCCCTGGAGCAACTCCCGCGGAAGCGTCCGTGACGCCCGTCACCTTCGACAAGGGGAGGTGTCCATGAGGCCGAGCGTACGCAAGAAAAAGGCTCCCGAAGGAGCCTTGACGCAATGCGGGAGCCGCTCAGACGCGCTTGCGGTATTCGCCCGTGCGGGTGTCGATCTCGATGCGATCGCCCTGCGAGACGAACAGCGGCACGGGGACCTCGAAGCCGGTGGCGATCTTGGCGGGCTTCAGCACCTTGCCCGAAGTGTCACCCTTGACGGCCGGCTCGGTCCAGGTGATCTCGCGCTCGACGCTGGTGGGCAGTTCGACCGAAATGGCCTTGCCGTCGTAGAACACCACTTCGACGGGCATGCCGTCCTCGAGGTAGTTGAGCGCGTCGCCCATGTTCTCGGCCTCGACCTCGTACTGGTTGAATTCGCTGTCCATGCAGACGTACATCGGGTCGGCGAAGTAGGAGTAGGTGCACTCCTTCTTGTCGAGCACGATCTGCTCCATCTTGTCATCTGCCTTGAACACGACTTCGGTGTTGAAGTTGGCGATCAGGCTCTTGAGCTTCATGCGAACGGTGGCGGAATTGCGGCCGCCGCGGCTGTACTCGGTCTTGAGCACGACCATCGGGTCCTTGCCGTGCATGATCACGTTGCCGGCGCGGATTTCTTGAGCGATTTTCATAGTCAGGGTTTCTGGATGTTGGCCGCTCGGCGTGTCTGGGCCTGGATCCTCTGACACATTCACCGCGGCGGGTTCAGCGGATGCAGCGGCACCTGGGCTAGGGTCCGGCCGGAAATCCGCAAAGCCCGCAATTCTAACTTTTTTGGGCGACAAACTGCCGCAAACGGGTCAGGAGGCCATCCTGCTCGAACAGGCGATCGCGTGCGGCGGCCGCCACTGCCCGCCACGGCGCGAGTGCCGGCGG
>NZ_LMTS01000247.1:42519-48506 GCF_001541225.1 Variovorax sp. WDL1
GTCCGGCAGTTCGCCCTCGGCCATGCCGTTCCAGAGATGGTGGAGGCAGCGCAGCGCGGGCGGGGCCTCCAGCCAGTCCAGGAAGGCGTCGAGCTTGGCGTGGTGTGCATCGTCGTCCTGGGGGTAGATCTGCCAGACGAAGGGCGCGCCGGCCCAGAGGGCGCGCGCCAGCGAGTCCTCGCCCCGCACGAAGTTCAGGTCGCAGGCCCACAGCAGGTGGTCGAAATCGGTCTGGGACAGGTAGGGCAGCCAGTGGAGCGACAGCGCGCCGCGCTTGGAGGGCCCGGGGGGCAGGGCGCGGCATGCGCGGCCGGCGGTCACCAGCAGTCGAGTGGGCTCGCCCGCTTGCTCGAGGCGCGCCAGCAGGGCGCCGAGCGCCGGCGGTTCGTAGCAGAAGAGGCAGACCAGGCGCTCGCCGTTCCAGTCGATGTTCTGCTGCGCGAGCCAGGCGGCGCGGTCGAAGCGTGCGCGGCGTGCTGGCAGGTCCTCCTCGCGCAGCAGCCCGCCCGTCGCGCGGGTGAAGCCGGGATAGAAGAAGTGTTTCGTCAGACCCGCGCCTGGGCCCTTGAAGACGGGCGAAGGCAGTCGGTGCAGGCGCTCGACGTAGGGCTCCGCCGAAAGGTATTCGAGATTGAGCCAGACCCGGCGAGGCGTGCCCTGCGGGACGGGTTCCGCGAAGCGCGCGACAAGCTCCGGCGCGGGGTCGCAGCCGAAGGCTTCGATCAGCACGTCCGGCGGCGGCGCTGCGTTGGCTTCCTGCGCGGCGCCCGCCTCGGTCCACGTGACCACGCGGACTCCCGCATGGCCATGCGGCGCCATCCATGCCAGCGCCGACGGGTCGTCGATCCACAGCCGGACCGCGTCGCCGGCTGCCGCGAGCCCGCACGCCAGCCGCCAGCACACGCCGACGTCGCCATGGTTGTCGATGACCTTGCAGAAAATGTCCCAGCGCATCGCCGGATACTCTACAGCCCGTTGCCGGCAACCGGCCGCGCTCGCGCCAGCACGCCAGCACGCCAGCACGCCAGCACAATAGCGCCCGATGTCAGACACGCATTCCGACCAATTGCTCAGCGAGGTTGCGGCGCTTCCGCAACTGCCGGGCGTCTACCGCTATTTCGACGCCGCGGGCGCGGTGCTGTACGTGGGCAAGGCGCGCAACCTGAAGAAGCGCGTGGCCAACTATTTCCAGAAGAGCCACGCCGGCACGCGCATCGGCCACATGATCTCGAAGATCGCCCGCATGGAGACCACCGTGGTGCGCTCCGAGGCCGAGGCGCTCCTGCTCGAGAACAACCTGATCAAGACGCTCAAGCCCCGCTACAACATCCTGTTCCGGGACGACAAGAGCTACCCCTACCTGAAGATCGCGTCCCACGCCTTCCCGCGCCTGGCGTACTACCGCGGATCGGTCGACCGCAAGCACCGCTACTTCGGCCCGTATCCGAGCGCCTGGGCGGTGAAGGAGTCGATCCAGCTGCTGCAGAAGGTCTTCCGGCTGCGCACCTGCGAAGACACGGTGTACGCCAACCGCACGCGGCCTTGCCTGCTCTACCAGATCAAGCGCTGCACCGGACCGTGCGTGGGCTACATCACGCCCGAGGCCTACGCGCAGGACGTGGCCAATGCCGAGGCCTTCCTGCTGGGCGACACGCAGGCGGTGCTGTCCCAGCTCGAGGCGCGCATGACTGCGCATGCCGAGAAGCTGGAGTTCGAGCAGGCGGCCGAGCTGCGCAACCAGATGTCGGCGCTGTCGCGCGTGCTGCACCAGCAGTCGATCGAGATCGCCTCCGACAAGGACGTGGACATCCTCGCGGTCAAGGTGCAGGGCGGCAAGGCCTGCGTCAACCTGGCGATGGTGCGCGGCGGCCGGCACCTGGGCGACCGCGCCTACTTTCCGGTTCACATCGAGGACGCGGCGCAGATGGAGCAAGGTGCCCAGGGCGCCGAAGGCGAGGAGGCCCCGGGCGCCTTTGCCGGGTCGGTCGAGGTCCAGGTGCTCGAGGCCTTCGTCGCCCAGCACTACATCGACGTGCCCGTGCCGCCCACGCTGGTGCTGAGCGAGCTGGTGAGCCGCGAGCTGATCGAAGCCATCTCGCAGCAGGCTGGCGCGCGGGTGACGGCCGTGTTCCAGCCGCGCGAGCAGCGCCGGCACTGGCTGGAGATGGCGCAGACCAACGCAGGCCTGCAACTCGCGCGCCTTCTGGCCGAGGAAGGGTCGCAGCAGGCGCGCACGCGCGCGCTGGTGGATGCGCTGGAGCTCGCGCCGGACGACCTCGACAACTTCCGCGTCGAGTGCTTCGACATCTCCCATACGGCGGGCGAGGCCACGCAGGCTTCCTGCGTGGTCTTCGAGCATCACGCGATGCAGAACCGCGAGTACCGCCGCTACAACATCGAGGGCATCACGCCGGGCGACGACTATGCGGCGATGCGCCAGGTGCTTCATCGCCGCTACGGCAAGCTGGCGGAGGCGATGGCCGCAGAGGTCGATGCGCCCCCGGCGGGCGATGCGGCCGGCGCCGGCATTGATGCCCGGCCCGGCACGCGTGGCGCGCGCATGCCGGACCTGGTGCTGGTCGACGGCGGCAAGGGCCAGGTGTCGATGGCGCGCGAGGTGTTCGGCGAACTGGGGCTGCCGCTGTCGCTGATCGTCGGGGTGGAGAAGGGCGAGGGCCGCAAGGTCGGCCTGGAGGAACTTGTCTTCGCCGACGGCCGCGCCAAGGTGTACCTCGGCCGCGACTCCGCGGCCCTGATGCTGGTGGCGCAGATCCGCGACGAGGCGCATCGCTTTGCCATCACCGGCATGCGTGCGAAGCGCGCCAAGGTGCGGGTCGGTGGCAGCCAGCTCGAGGACATCCCCGGCATCGGGCCCAAGCGCCGGGCGCGGCTGCTGCAGCGCTTCGGTGGCATCCGCGGCGTGGCGGCAGCGAGCGTGGAGGACATCGCCTCGGTCGACGGCATCGCCTTCGAACTGGCAGAGGAAATCTACCGGGCGCTGCACTAGTTGCGCGAAGCGGGCAGTCCGGGGCGAGCCATATACTCCTCGCCATGTTCTGGACGCTCCCCACCATCATGACGTGGACGCGCATCGTCGCGATCCCGCTGATCGTGGGGGTGTTCTACCTGCCGCTGAACGAGCCGATGCGCAACATCGTGGCCACGGTGCTGTTCATCGTGTTCGCCGCCACCGATTGGCTCGACGGCTTCCTGGCACGGCGGCTCAACCAGACCTCGGCCTTCGGCGCCTTCCTCGATCCGGTGGCCGACAAGTTCCTGGTGTGCGCCTCGCTGCTGGTGCTGGTGCACCTGAACCGCGCCGACGTGTTCGTGGCCCTGATCATCATCGGCCGCGAGATCGCCATTTCTGCCCTGCGCGAATGGATGGCGCAGATCGGCGCCGCCAAGAGCGTGGCGGTCCACATGATCGGCAAGATCAAGACCGTCGTGCAGATGGTGGCGATCCCGTTCCTGCTTTTCGATGGCGTCCTGTTCGGTGTGATCGACACCGGCACCTGGGGCCAGTGGCTGATCTGGATCTCGGCCGTGCTCACGGTCTGGTCGATGGTCTACTACCTCCAGAAGGCCGTTCCGGAGATCCGGGCCCGCGCCAAATGACGGCGGTTGCGGCGCCGGCCTCTTCGGGATGGGTGCGGGCCATGCCCGCAGTCTTCGTGCTGATCTGGAGCACCGGCTTCATCGTGGCGCGCTACGGCATGCCCTACGCCCCGCCGCTGAAGTTCCTGGCAGTGCGCTATGCGCTGTCGGTGCTCTGCTTCCTGGTCTGGGTGTGGGCGGCGCGCGCGCGCTGGCCGCTCGAGCGTGCGCAGTGGGGGCATCTGGCGGTCACGGGCATCCTGATGCAGGCGGGCTACCTCGGCGGGGTTTGGGCCGCGGTCAGGGCCGGCATGGGGTCGGGGCTGGTCGCCTTGCTGGTCGGCATCCAGCCGGTGCTCACGGCGGTCTGGCTGTCGATGCACGGCGGTGCTATATCGCGCCGCCAATGGGCCGGACTCGCACTGGGCTTCGCCGGCCTCGTGCTGGTGGTGCTGCGCAAACTCGGGCAGGGCGGGGAAGTGAGCGTACTGACCATGGGGCTGGCGCTGATGGCGCTCGTTTCCATCACTGCGGGAACGCTGTATCAGAAGCGCTTCGTCGCGCCCTGCGACGTTCGCGTCGCGGGCGCGATTCAGCTCGGGGCGGCGCTGCTGGTCACGCTGCCGTTTGCCGCCCTGGAGGCCGACGGCATCCAGTGGAACCTGTATTCGGGTGGGGCGATGGCCTGGTCCGTGCTGGCGTTGTCGCTGGGCGGCAGTTCGCTGCTGTACATGCTGATCCAGCGCGGGACAGCGACGGCCGTCACCAGCCTGCTGTACCTTGTGCCACCCTGCACCGCACTGATGGCCTGGCTTCTCTTTGCCGAGCCGATCACGGTGGCCACGCTGGTGGGCATCGCGATGACAGCGGTGGGCGTGAGCCTGGTGGTGCGCGGCGAGCGCTGAAGTCCCTCGGGCCGGCATCCGCCGGCGGGTCTCATCCTCAATCGAAAGCGACCTGCTGGGCGATCAGCACGCCGTTGACGATCCGCGAGCCCGATACCGTCACCCTCGCGCCGTTGAGCAGGTTGGCCAAGCTGCCATTCACGAAAGCGACGCCTGGGCCGCTGGCATCCACCTGCTGCCCGCGCACCAGGAAGCTCGCCGGGGAGCTGTAGCCGGCCACCGGGCCGATGAGCTTGAACGATGCCGGCCCTCCGGTTCCAGGAACATGCCTGATCGTGAGCTTCGTCGCGAGGAGGACGCCGCCGGTCATGGTGCCGCCGACTTCCACCTTCACGCCGTTTCCGATGGCATTGGGAGGACCGCCGGTGATCTGCGCCGAGGCGGCGTCGACCGCCGTGCCCAGCAGCCGGAACGAGGTCAGTGCCGTGTAGTCGGTGATGATGCCTGCCAGCTGGACCGGCGTGCTGCTCACCTGCGGCACCGTGTACCACGCCTCCACCACCATGGCGGACAGCATGCCTGGCGTTGCCTGGGCGGCGGCACGCACGCGCACGATGGCGCCGTTCGCCAAAGTGCTCGCGTCGATGCCGCCCGTGAAGGAGGCCGTGCCGTAGTCGACGCTCAGGCTGCCGAGCGTGAAGAGGCGCGAGCCGGTGTTCAGGTTCTGCACGGTGCCGGTGGCGATGGGAGCCGAGCTCGCCGGATGCTGCTCGACCCGCGTGGCGCGAAGCACGCCGGGTGCGGCAGGCAGGCCCCAGACCTGAACCGCTGCGCCCGGCAGCAGCCCGGCCAGTCCCGTGGCCTTGGCCCACACCGTTGCTTCGTCCGTGGTGACGGTGGTGCCCATGAGGGTGAAGCTGCCGCCGGCAAGGTCCACGCTGGCGACCGGACCGCGCAGTTCCGCGGCGGATGCCACCTGCTTTGCGACGCCGCTGGTGAACTCGGCGTTGAAGGGGCCGGTGACCTTGGCGGTCATGCCGATCTGCAGAGCCGGAGCGTCCTCGACGCTGAAGACGGCGCTGTCGGTCTCGTAGCGCAGCCCGTTGACGATGATGCTGCCCAGGCCATCGACCCCTCCGATGCCAACGGCGTCCGCGGTGCTCACGCCGGTGCCGCCCGATCCGACGCCCGAGTCGTCGCCGCCGGCCGATGCGGTCGTCGAACCGTCCGGTCCGCCCGACCCGTCTGCGGAGCTCGTTCCATCTGCGGATGCCGACCCGCCTGCGGATGTCGACGTGCCGTCGCCGCTCGAGGCTCCGCGGTACAGGCCGCGGAATGCGGTATCCGACGAGACGCCGCTTGCGCCGACGGGAGCGAAGCTGCCGCCGTCGCTGCCACCACCGCACGAGAGCAGCAGGATCATCGATGCTGCGATCAGGCAGCTTCGCACCAGGCCGTTCTTCATTCTTTTCCCCTTACTGCGCGATCCCGGGCACGCCGGATGCCGGCTCGGCCGGCGTGGCCGATTCGGCTTCGTAGTAGGTG
>NZ_LMTS01000247.1:48536-55147 GCF_001541225.1 Variovorax sp. WDL1
GATGCCGACACGGATCCGGCCCGATGCGCTTCCGGCGACGGAAGTGACGGCCCGTGTCATCTCTTGCGTCAGCTCGTGATGCAAGCTGCTCCAGCGTTGCCGGACCAATTGCTCGATACCTTGGCAGTCCTGCAGGGTCACGCCGTTGGCGTAGACCGCGCGCTCGAGCATGGGTGCCCGTTCGCCCAGCGTGTTGGAGACGGCGGCCAGCAGGTGATCGCGTGCGTTGTCGCCGAAAAAGGCCAGCATCGACTGCAGATCCTTCGCGGGCACGAAGGCGTCGGCGGTGATCTCGACGTGGCCTTCGTGCTCGGCCACCATGTTCAGGCGGGCCAGCTCGTCCAGGATGGCGCGATGGTGCATGTTGCCGCGGCTGGCTTGCCTGGCTACCGTCTCGAATGAAGGCACGCCGGCTTCGGCCACGACGGGCAGGCGCCGGTGCTCGGGATGCTCGGCCAGCATCTGCAGCCACAGGGTGAAGGTCTTGGCGGCCGCCGACATTTCGGTATGCGGCAGGGTTTCGCCCAGTTCGCGGACCTTGGCCGTGACGGCCTTGCGGTTGAGCCCTGTCGAAACCGAGAGCTGACTGATGTTGGGGCTTTTGACGCCCTGGGCCTGCCAGGAACGGCGCGCCTCGTCCAGCAGCAGGTCGCGCAGCAATTCCTCGAGATGAGGATGCTTGACTCCCATGGCCAATGCGAGCCGGACTACCGGACGCATGACGCGCGCGCACGCTGCAAGTGTCCAGGCGAGCTGGTTTTCCATGTCAGTGAGGGGCCCGCCCCATGCCTATGCTCCGTTGTTGTTGTGGGGCCGAAGGGGACTCGGCCGGCCGATTTTGCATGTCGCCGAGCATCGCATGAAAAATCACTCGCCCGCCCTCAGGCGCAGGTGCCGAGCGCCGTCCGCGTGATCGATGCCCGCCCGGTGGCACTGATCTTGACCACGCGTTCCTGGCCGCCCACGCTGGGGCTTGCGCGGCAGATGGTAAAGGTGGCCTGGCTGGCGCCGACACCGGTGGACTCGAAGGTCAGCGAGGTGGCGCCGCCGCCTTCCGTGAGCTTGTAGCCCGCGGCGGCGGCCGGCTGCTGGTGGATGACCGTCGTGCCGCTGAGCACGATCCAACCGGACTCCCAGCCGCCGGAGGTGCTGCAGCTGGTGCCGTTCGCGGACACGCACATCGTGACTGGGGCGTTGCGCTTGATCGCCTCCGTGCGAGCCAACTGACTGCCGGACAGCAGATCGGTGGCATAGGAGGTCAGGCGGTTGGAAAGCCGGATTCCATCGAAGGATGGCACGGCAACCGCGAGGAGAATCGCCAGCACCGTGATCGTGACCATCAGCTCGATCAGGGTGAAGCCGCGCCGGCGGCTGCCCGGACGGTGTCCGAGCTTGACCGCGCGCGGGCGATGGACTGCAGCGTTCACTTCTGGATGAACCAGTAGACCCGGCCCTTGGGCTGGCGGAAGGCGGCTTTGCCGACGGCTTCCTTGGGGCTCAGCACGGAGTCCCGGCTGCCTCCGATCACCACGTCGCGCTGGCCGCCGTT
This sequence comes from Variovorax sp. WDL1, assembly GCF_001541225.1. Lineage (GTDB taxonomy): Bacteria > Pseudomonadota > Gammaproteobacteria > Burkholderiales > Burkholderiaceae_C > Variovorax. Next base: position 50,086 of record NZ_LMTS01000247.1, read on the forward strand.
GTCGTCTCTGACCCGGCCCACGAAGGGAGACGGGGCCAGACCGCCACCGACGATGACGTCGGAACGCGTCCCTCCCTGCGGAGGGGAGGCGTCGAGATAGGAGACGTTGTAGACGCTGGCGGTGCCGAGGTCGGCGCGGCAGGTCTGGCTCTGCCTGGAGGGGTCGGTCGGTATGTGGGTGCTGAACGTGGTGGTGCCATAGGCCGTGACGGACGAGGTCACGACCTGCTCGCCCGCCGCGAGCGCCAGGTACCAGCCCTTCTTGGCCGCCAGTTCGGTGCCGGTCGGCGTCGCCGTGCCCGTGATCGCCACCAGCGACTGGTGGCACAGCACCTTCACGGAGCCACAGCGTGCGGGCTCGGCGTTCAGCCAGGTGTCGTCGGAGGGCTTGTCCACCAGCATGTAGAAGCGGTTGGCAACGGACAAGGCATTGCTGTAGTACTGGAGCGGCTTCTCGCGGTCGCCCGAACCCAGGAGCAGCACATAGACCCCGTTGTCCTCGACGACGTCGGGGCCGAACATGAACTTGCGGTTGGGGGTGCAGCCCACGGCATCGTCGCAACCCAGTGAGGCGAGCGTCATCATGGTCCAGGCGCCGGGTGCCGCGTCCTTGATGTCGATGCGGTAGACATTGCCGCCGAGGTCTGCTGCGTAGGCGTACTTGGCCAGGCCCGTGGCATCGGTAACGATCGTGACCTCGCCGGACACCGCGCGGTTCGTGGTGAAGGTCTTGAGCACGGTACCCTGGTTGGCATCGAGCACATAGACCTTGTTGCCCTTGGTGCTCGAACTGCACGCTTTTGCGGGGTCGTTCGTGTCGACGTCCTCGCATTTGTCGTAGCCGCCGCCGAAGACCAGCAGCGGTCCGCTGCTGTAGCCCGAGGCTTTGACGACCTTCGGCGCCGACCAGGTCTGGCCGATGCCTTCGAAGCCGGTGTCGCACCCGGTGTCGTTGTCCTGGTTCGGGCAGCCCTTGCGCCACTTGAGCGTGGGCGCCGTCGGATTCGACACGTCGAAGGCATAGAGTGCGCGTCCGCCGCGGCGCATGGTCGCGAACAGCCAGGTATCGCTGCCCTGCCGGTAGGCGGAAACCGGGCCATCCATGCCATAGGGCTTCGGTGCGGCGGCGCCGGTGGTCGTGGCGGCGGTCTGGGGATAGTTGATGCGGACCGTGTTGTCGCGCAGCCGCTTCAGGCTGCCGTAGAACTCCGGCGGGATGAACGACCACAGCTCGCTGCCGGCAGGGGCCGAGCCGAACAGGGTGCTGGTCGTGCTGCGATTGCCGTTGACGGCGCGCAGCGCGCCGTCGTTGCCGCCATAGAACACCACGACTTGTGGCGCAGCATCGGTGCCGTAGTTGATGGCTACCGGGCGCGAATGGACCACGTCGCCATGCACCGATGGGCGCATGTCGGGGTAGGTCAGGGGATTGCCGTTGGAATCCTTCAAGGGGTTGCCGCTGCTGTCCAGCCTCTCGTCGCCCTTGTTGTCCTCGCCGCGGACCCAGTTGACCAGGGTGTTGCGGTCGGCGTCGGTCGCCACGCCGACGTCCGAGCGCGACACGTTGCCGGTGCTGAAGTCGATCAAGCCCGTGCAGGCACCGGGCGCGCAGGTCTTGACGTTGCGGGCGGCCACGGTCATGTGTCGCAACAGATAGCCCTGGGCGCCTTTTTCCACGATGTTGCCGTCGGGACTGTCGGCGACTTCCTTGCCGATGCAGTCGCCGGCCGGACGGAAACTCCAGTACTTGTCGGTGTCGCTGCGCGCGGGGGTCCAGAAGCTGCGTGCGCAGGGAGCGATGAAGCCGGTTTCGGTGTTGATGGCGTTCGCATCGTCGGCATCCTGCAGGATCAGCTGCTTGTTGCCATCCAGGCCCAGCTTGTACTGCTTGAGGTTGCCGTTCCAGCGGGGCAAGGCGTCCTGGTCGGGACGGAACATGCCGACGAACACCTGGTTCAGGTAGGTGCCTTGCGTGTTCACGCTCACGGGCAGGCTGACCGAGGAGAACACGCTGTTGACGGACTGGATCTTGCTGAAGATGTCGTTGAGCGCGTCGCCCAGTGCCGCGCCCAGGTCGGGCTTCGAGGTCAGGTCGTAATACTCGCCCTTGCTCTGGCCGGCCATGCTCTTGAGCAGCGCGGTCCAGCCGGGTCCTTGGCCACCGGTCGCAGCGGCGGCCTCGATGGTGTAGACCTTCACGCCGAGGCTGGTGTTCAGGAACTTGGCCCATTCATCCGCCATGTTGTCCTGCGATCCGCTGGGGCTCAGGGTGATGGTGTTCGTCGTGCCGCCGGCAGCCCGCAGCGCATCGGCCGCGGTCTTGGTGTCGCTGGTGTTGTCCTGCGGAGCACCGTTGCTGATGTAGATGACGTAGGTGCCAGTGCAGTGGGCCGTGTTGGGGCTGTTGTAGGCCGTGCCGTTGAATGCGCCCAGGGCATTGCCAGGCAATGCGTAGATGGCCGTCGATGCCGCGGTGCCCGTGACGTTTCCGGTGTAGTCCGTCTTCAGCTTGTTGTTGCCTGCCATCGGCTCGCCGCCGGTGAGGTAGCGGTGGATCTCCACCATGGTCTTGCCGACCTTGCCGCCATTGGACTTGTCGTTGAGCTTGTCGAGCCTGCCGGGACTGTCCGCGCGAAACAGTGCACCGTACTTGACCTTGGTGCCATCGTCCAGCGTGCGGACAGCGGCGCGTACATAAGCTCCGTCGACGTTCGAATTGCCATTGCCCGTCTCGCTGAACATCATCAGGCCGACGCGGAATCTGTTGGGCTTGAGGCTTGCGAAGGCGCTCGCCAGAGCAGTCATTTCAGCCTCGAAGGGCTGGTTCCAGTTGGCCGTGTTGTCGAGCACGAAGATCACGTTGGGAAGATCCGTCACGGCCGGGGTGTAGCCGGTGAACAGGTCGATGTCCTCCGCCCGCGCTGGCGCCGCCAGCTGCAGCACCAGCACGGCAGCGGCCCACAGTGGTTTGAGAAAGTTCTTTTTCATTTGTCGAACCTGTTCATCGTCTGATCACAAGAAAGAACCCCTCAGGGGCAGAAAGCTTCGAACTGCGCCTGGCTCATGAGCACGCGCACGCCTTGACGGACCGCTGTCGAGCCGCCGGTGGCGGCGTCGGTCACGGTGGTGCTGATGTCCCAGACCGCGTTGTATTGATCCGGCAGCGCGGTCAGTCCCGAGCCGCTGGTGGAGCCGCCGCCGGTGATCCCGCCAGGGCCGGTCGTCGTGCCGCCGCCTCCGCCCGAGGCCTTGGTCACCCGCGCGCAGGTGGGTGCTGCGACCTGCACGGTGTAGTCGGTCTTCCCATCGTTGTTGATGTCGACCAGGCTGACGGTCGCCGTGGGCGCCACCATCGACGGGCTGCCGTCCGCATTGGGCGGCAGCAGCGAGGCGGCGACTTCCTCGATCGCTCGGTTGGCTGCGGCGACGGCCTCGTTGCGCGTCTGCATGTTGCCCACCGACTTGAGGTTGGAGATGCTGACGTTGAAGGCGACGACCACGGTCAGCGTGATCAGCACCAGCATGATGAGGCCGACGATCAGCGCGGCGCCGCGCTGTCGGCTCGTGTGGTTGGTTCTCACGGAGGCGTCTCCCTTCGGCCTGCGACGTTGGTCAGGCGCACGGTGGTGGAGAACACGTGCCGCTTGTACTGGTCGTTGTACGCGGGAAGCGCCGCGGCGCTGCCGAGCGTGTAGGTCTTGCTGTCGGTATGGCCCGGCGAGGGCTCGATGCTGCGCGCCAGCAGGTAGAGCTTCACGGCGACCGTGTTGATCAACTGGTCCGCCGTGCATGGGGCGCCGGTGGTGCAGCGCACGAACGCGCCATCGGGGCTGCCGTCTCCTCGATTGGTCGGCGTCGTCTTGTTGCTGGCATCGAGCCAGTTGATGGCCTGGGTGTAGTCCACAGCGAGGCCGGTCTTGCCGAGCGTATCCAACCCCAGTTCCACGCGGAAGCCCTCGATGCCCTCGATCAGCGCGACCGGCTCCGGATAGACGGGTGTGCCGCCCGCAACGTCAAGGCGCGCGCGCACCAGTGTCGGGATACCGTCGCCCTCCGTTTCGGCGTAGTCCCGGACGTAGTAGATGTCAGAAATGAACCTGCGCTTGGGTGCGGCCGCGGTGCAATCCTTGCGCAGGATGCTATTGAAACCTGCGATGTTCAGCTCGAAAGTCGAGGGCGTCTGTGTCGCGCACAGCGACGACTGGAAGTACAGCCTGCCTGCGACGTCCGCTTCGCAGTTGGATGGCGCTGCCGACGGGAAGCAGGTTTCGGCATGACGCACCACCAGCACATCGGAATCGGCCTTCTTGTGGGTCACGATCGCGGCGCAGCCGGCGGGAACGTCCTCGTAGCTCTGAACGGGAATGTCGAGCAGGCTGCGTTTGTAGAGTTCGGTCCAGTTGGCGGCCGTATAGGCGAGGCAGGGGTCGGGCGCCGCGCCGGTCGGCACGTCGGCGGGTACGGTGGTCAGTGTCAGGTCGTCGAACTGGGGCATGTAGTTTTCCCAGAAGCCCGCGTGCGCAACCTCGTTCTCCAGGACATGCACGGCAAGCCGGCCGCTCTCGATCTGGCGGTTGACCTTGACCATCTCGCGGTTGGAGCGCGACACGTTGAGGTAGAGGGTGATCAAGGCCGCAACGATGATCAGCGTGATGGCGATCGACACCATCAGCTCGATCAGGGTCAGGCCGCGCTGAGCGGCAGCGGCATGCCGGCGCAGGAAGTGATCGCGGGATGGCACTTTCATGTGAGTGATCCGATGCGCACCAGCGTCGTCACCGTGCGGCGGCACAGGTCGTTCTGGCAGCGCGATGCTGCATCGCCGTTGTAGAGGTCCTTGCCGCACGCGACGCCCTCGGACGGCGCGGAGATCGGCACCAGGCCTTGCCAGGCGACCGTGATCAGGTACTCGTTGTTGCCCAGGTCCTCCACGCAGCCGCGGCCGCCGATCACGGTTCCCAGCTTGCTGGTGCCGGAAGTCTCCGCCGCGCCCTGGAGCGCATTGCACCATTCGGCGGCGTCGACCTGCTGGCGGCTGCCGGTAGCGGCCGGACAGTTGCCG
>NZ_LMTS01000247.1:55187-97721 GCF_001541225.1 Variovorax sp. WDL1
GTGCCCACGGGTGTGGCGGTGACGTAGCTGCCGGCGGCTCGTCGGTTGATGGCGATGCGGTTGGCCATGTCGTTCAGCAGGATCAGCGCCTGCGAACGCTGGTAGGCCTCCATCTCGGACACCTGCAGGCGCGATTGCAGGCCCACCAGCCCGAGCAGGCCGAAGGCGATGATGACCAGCGTGACCAGGGCTTCCAGCAGGGTCGCGCCGCGCTGCGAATGAAGTTTCACCATTTTTCTGGGGGCTCCTTGAGGCCCTCGTTGTTGAGCTTGAGCGTGACGTCGCTGGCCTGGCTGCCCTTCGGCGTGAAGGTCACGGTGAAAGCCGGTACGGCGCCGGTGCCCAGGGTGATGGTGTAGTCGTAGCCAGTACTTACCTCGGCCGGCAGGATGTAGCCGCCGGCTTCCAGCGCGGTCTTGTCCGCATAGCCGCGGTTGGCGAGCATGTACTGCTGCTGCCGATTGGCGATATCCATCATCTGCGCCTGCGCCGCCGACCGCTTGGAACGAATGACGTACTGCTGGTAGCTGGGCAGGGCGATAGCGGCCAGGATCCCGACCACCGCTATCGTGATGACCAGTTCGATCAACGTGAACCCGTGCTGTTTGCGCATCAACTCTCCAACGGCCTTGCTCGAAGCGAGCTGTTCAGGGTAGCGGTCACCCACCACACTTGAGAAATGTGACGATATGTTAAGAATGTGAACTTATCACATGACGCCGTCAGAAAGCGCGACAAATGGTGGGTTCCGCCCGACAAGCGGCGCAGGGGCGTAGTCAGAAGCACACAAACGCAGGCCGAACGCGGTAGCGCGGTGGGGGAGACTTGTTACACCTTGTGATGCCTTGAACCCACCGACCGAAGCGCCGTCGGCTTCCAGGGCTCCCGCAGCACGGGGGAGCTCACCCGAGCTCCGCTGGGGCACGATGTCCATCGCGCACCGCACAATGGCGCAAGGGCGGCCAATGTCATTACCGGGCTTCGGCGACGGTCAATCTTGACCGCGCCGATGTCGCCGCCGGCCTGGAGCTTGTGCAGCGCTGGCCTGCGGCCACATACATTCCCGAAGTGGCGTCCGAGGCGCGGGCCGAGGAAGCGCTTCGGTTTCTTGTTTGATATTTGGAGGAAGACATCATGAGCGGCAGGAAGCGTATCGCCGTGATCGCCGGAGACGGCATCGGCAAGGAAACCATGCCAGAGGGGCTGCGCGTGCTCGATGCGGCGGCACGCAAGTTCGGCGTCGATCTGCATTTCGACCACTTCGATTTCTCGAGCTGGGATTACTGCGAGAAGCACGGCAAGATGCTGCCTGACGACTGGAAGGACCAGATCGGCGGCCACGACGCGATCTATTTCGGCGCTGTCGGCTGGCCCGAGAAGATTGCGGACCATGTCTCGCTCTGGGGGTCTCTGCTGCTGTTCCGCCGCGAGTTCGACCAGTACATCAATCTGCGGCCTGCGCGCCTGATGCCCGGCATCATCGCGCCCGTGGTGCGGCGCGACGGCTCTGCGCGGCAGCCCGGCGAGATCGACATGTACATCGTGCGCGAGAACACCGAGGGGGAGTACTCGAGCATCGGCGGGCGCATGTATGAAGGCACGGCGCGCGAGATCGTGATCCAGGAGACGGTGATGTCGCGCACGGGCGTGGATCGCGTTCTCAAGTTCGCCTTCGAGCTGGCGCAGTCGCGTCCCGGCAAGCACCTGACCAGCGCGACAAAGTCCAATGGCATCTCGATCACGATGCCGTACTGGGACGAGCGCGTCGCTGCGATGGCGAAGAGCTACCCGGACGTCAAGCTCGACAAGTTCCACATCGATATCCTGACGGCGCATTTCGTGCAGCGCCCCGACTTCTTCGACGTGGTGGTCGCCAGCAACCTGTTCGGCGACATACTGTCTGACCTGGGCCCTGCCTGCACCGGCACGATCGGCATCGCGCCGAGCGCCAACCTCAACCCTGAGCGCAGCACCCCGTCGCTGTTCGAGCCGGTGCACGGCTCGGCGCCGGATATTGCAGGCAAGGGCATCGCCAACCCGATTGGCCAGATCTGGTGCGGCGCCATGATGCTCGAGTTCCTGGGATACAAGAACGCGCACGACGCGATCCTTGCCGCGATCGAGAAGGTGCTAGCGCCGGAAAGCGGCGCGCCGCGCACACCGGATATCGGGGGCAGCGCGGGCACCATCGACCTGGGCCGCGCGATTGCGCAAGCGCTCTGAACGAAGCCGCATGGGAAAAATGGACTGCGCAAAACATCACTAGAATCGCGGGCCTCGCTGGTTTGCGCGGCGTCGCGTCGTATTGACACCCCGTGGACCAGTGGTTGTAATCCTTCTCGGCAGTGCGCTGCCGGCGCACCAGAACTGCCATCCTTCTTCTTAAACGAACCCCGTGGCTTCGTCACGGGGCCGGCACCGCTTCTGACGCCACCCGATCAACTATTTATCCTGCAAGGGGTCCTTGTGAACAAAACCGAACTGATTGAGCACATCGCAAAAAACGCCGACATCTCGAAAGCCGCTGCCACGCGCGCACTGGAATCGACCATCGGCGCCATTCGTACCACGCTCAAGAAGGGCGGCTCGGTCTCGCTCGTCGGTTTCGGCACTTTTGCTGTGGGTAAACGCGCTGCACGCACGGGGCGCAATCCGCGCACCGGCGACGCGATTAAAATCAAGGCCGCCAAGATCCCGAAGTTCCGCCCCGGCAAGGCGCTGAAAGATGCGCTGAACTGAGAGTCGGATCCCGGTGGGGTGCTTAGCTCAGCTGGTAGAGCGGCGCCCTTACAAGGCGTAGGTCGGGGGTTCGAGCCCCTCAGCACCCACCAACCGATGCAAAGGCGAACACTCAGTTCGCCTTTTTTGTTTTTCGCTGGAGAGACCCCCATCCATGTTCGATTTCATCCGACAGCACAACAAAATCCTGATGGCCGTCTTGTTCCTGTTGATCGTGCCGTCATTCGTGGTGGTCGGCGTGCTGGACCGCTACAGCGGTGCCGGGGACAAAGGCGAAAAGGTCGCCAGCGTGGCGGGCGAGAGCATTCATCGTCCGGAGTGGGACGCGCAGCATCGCAACGATGTCGATCGCATTCGCCAGCAGAGGTCGGATGTGGATCCCGCGATATTCGATACGGATGCGCAGCGCTACGGGACGCTGGAGCGGATGGTGCGCGAGCGCGTGCTGGCCGCCGCCGCGGCCCAGGATCATTTCGTGGTGACCGAGCAGCGCCAGCTGGAGATATTCCAGAACGATCCGGGGCTGGCGAGCTTCGTCGTCACCAAGGATGGCCAGCGCCAGTTCGACCGCGATCTGTTCTTGCGCGCCACGGGCATGACACCCGAGCAGCACCAAGCCGCGCTCGCTGCGCAGATGGTGCGCCAGCAGGTGCTGAAGGGCATTACCGATACCGCCCTCGCGACACCGGCGCAGACCGCCGTCATGCTCGACGCCTTCTATGACCGGCGTGAGGTCAAGGTGGCGCGCTTCACTCCCAGCGAGTTTGCGACCAAGATCACTGTCAGCGATGCGGACCTGGATGCCTATTACAAGCAGCATGTCGCGCAGTTCCAGGTGCCGGAGCAGGCGAGCATCGAATACCTCGTGCTGGATCTCGATGCTGCCAAGAAAAACATCGCCATCAACGAGGCCGACGTGCGCGCCTACTACGAACAGAACCGCGAACTTCTCGGCACGAAGGAGGAGCGGCGTGCCAGCCACATCCTGATCAGCGTGCCTTCGGGCGCCCCCGCCGCCGAGCGCGAAAAGGCGCGCGAGAAGGCGCAGGGATTGCTGGCCGAGGTCAAGAAGGCGCCAGGCAACTTCGCGGAGATCGCACGCAAGAATTCGCAGGACCCCGGCTCGGCGGAAAAGGGCGGCGATCTCGACTTCGTGACGCGCGGGGCGATGGTGAAGCCGTTCGAGGACGCGATGTTCGCGCTCAAGAAGGGCGAGATCAGTGACTTGGTCGAGACCGAGTTCGGCTTCCACATCATCCAGCTCAACGACATCAAGCCGGGCGTGGTGCCGCCCTTCGAGCAGGTGCGCGCGAAAATCGAGGATGAGGTGCGCAGCCAGCAAGCGACTCAGGAATTCGCCAAGGCGGCCGAGACCTTCACCGATGCCGTCTACCAGCAGCCCGACAGCCTGAAGCCGGCCGCCGAGAAGCTGAAGCTGGAGATCCGCACCGCCGACAAGGTGGCACGAATGCCGGCGCCTGGTGCAACGGGGGCGCTAGCCAGCCGCAATTTCCTGAACGCCCTGTTCGCAGCCGATTCGCTGGAGCGCAAGCACAACACGGAGGCGATCGAGATCGGTCCCAACCAGCTCGCGTCCGGGCGCGTGACGCAATACGCCCCCGCACGGGCGCAGCCTTTCGATGAAGTCAAGGACAAGGTCCGGGCACAGCTCGTTGCCGAACGCGCGGGAGCTCTGGCCAAGACCGAAGGCGAAGCCAAGCTCGCGGCCTGGCAATCGAACGCGGCCGGCGCGAACTTCGGCGCCGCGCTGACGGTTTCGCGACTGGAGTCGCAGTCGCAGCCGATGCCGGTCATCGAGGCAGCACTGCGCGCCGATCCGGCCAAGCTGCCCGCGATGGTGGGAGTGGACCTCGGCGCGCAGGGATATGCCGTCGTTCGCGTCAACAAGACCGTGCCGCGCACGCCGCCCCCAACTGAGATGGCGCAGCAGGAAACCCAGCAAGTCGCGTTGGCCACGTCTGCCGCGGAGGCGGCCGCCTACTACGAACTGCTCAAGAGCCGGTTCAAGGCTGAGATCCTGGTGCCGAAACCGGTCGATGCGGGCATTGCCATCGGACGCTAGCTTTTTTCCGGCTACAATTGCCGGCTCTGCGGTGGCTGTAGCTCAGTTGGTAGAGTCCCAGATTGTGATTCTGGTCGTCGTGGGTTCGAGTCCCATCAGCCACCCCAAACCCATTCATGCAAAGCGCCGGTCATTCGACCGGCGCTTTTTTTTTGGCGCGCGCGATGCTTGCGGCAATTCAGACTTGAATTAGAATTCGGCCTTCCTAATTCGGAGGAACCTGCACCAATGGCCTCAACACTTGCCGACATCAATTCCCAGATCAAGAAGCACGACGAGCAGATTGCGCAATTGCGCAAGCAAGCCGAGGAACTGCGCAATCAGGAGCGCGCGGGCGTGGTCGAGGAGTTGCGGAAGAAGATTGCCGAATACGGCCTGACGGCGGCCGATTTGAAGCTCGGGTCGCGCGGCACCAGACGGGGCGCTCCCTCGGCCGCGCCAAAGTCCGCTGCGAAGTACCGCAGCCCGACCGGAGAAACCTGGTCAGGCGGTCGCGGCCGCAAGCCGCGCTGGATCACCGAAGCACTGGCCGCCGGTAAATCGCTGTCCGAGTTCGAGATCCACTGAGGCATCTCGTCACCTTAAAAAGGGCCCGCGATGCGGGCCTTTTTTTGGCGCTCAGTTGACCATGACGAGCTTTCCCTTGACGCCCCTCGAGCCCATGCGGGCATAGGCCGTCTTGAGCTCGGCCATGGGCATGGTGCCGTCGATCACCGGCTTGATCTTGCCTTGGCCATACCATTTCACCAATTCGGCCATCATCTGCGCATTGGCCTTGGGCTCGCGCTTGGCGAAATCGCCCCAGAACACGCCGACCAGCGATGCACCTTTGAGCAGCATCAAATTGAGCGGCAGTGAAGGAATCGGTCCGGAAGCGAATCCCACCACCAGATAGCGCCCCCGCCAGCCGATCGAACGGAACGCGGGTTCCGCGAATTCGCCGCCAACGGGGTCGTAAATCACGTCGGGACCTTTGCCGTCGGTCGCCGTCTTGATTGCATCGCGGAAGCCATTGGGAAGCGCGTGCGTGGTGTAGTTGATGGCGAGGTCCGCGCCGATGGATTTGCACAGTTCGCATTTCTCATCCGTCGACGCCGCGGCAATCACCTTGGCGCCGGCAGCTTTGGCGATCTGAATGGCGGCGGTACCGACGCCGCCGGCTGCGCCGAGTACCAGCACGGTCTCGCCGGGCCTGAGCTGCGCCCGGTCCATCAGCGCGTGCCAGGAGGTGGCATAGATCATGATGAAGGCGGCCGCATCGACGTGGCCGAAACCCTCCGGCAGGGGCATGCAGAGGGCCGCGGGCGCCAGGGTGTGGGTACCGAAGCCGCCCGTGCCCGACAGACAAGCAACATTCTGGCCCACGCGCAAGTCGCTGACTCCTTCGCCAATGGCCGCAACCATGCCCGCGTACTCCGACCCCGGTACGAAGGGGAGCGGCGGCTTGATCTGGTATTTGTTCTGCACGATCAGCAGATCGGGAAAGTTCAGGCTGGCTGCCTTGATCTCGATCAGCACCTGGCCGGGGCCAGGCGCGGGGGTCGGCAGTTCCTTCCAGGTCAGCGCATCGACGCCGGTCGGGTTCTCACAGAGCCATGCATGCATGCTCGGGTCTCCTTGGGTGAATCTGAGGGCAACGGATCCGGTTCATGATAGGGCGGACTGCGGGCGGTCATTGTCCCTGCCGTGACGCGTCCGCCGCCTACAATCGCGCGCACTATCAAAGCCATGAAGATACTGATTTCGAACGACGATGGCTTCCAGGCTCCCGGCATCGTGGCATTGCACGATGCACTCAAGGATGTAGCGGAAGTCGAAGTAGTTGCGCCAGAGCACAACAACAGCGCCAAGTCGAATGCGCTCACGCTCGCGGCTCCGCTCTACGTGCAAAAGGCGCACAACGGTTTTCGCTACGTGACCGGCACGCCGGCGGATTGCGTGCATATCGCGCTCAAGGGGCTGCTTGACTATCGTCCCGATCTTGTCGTGTCCGGCATCAACAACGGTGCCAACATGGGCGACGACACGATCTATTCGGGCACCGTCGGAGCCGCCATGGAGGCGTACCTTTTCGGCATTCCTGCAATTGCCTTCTCGCAGATCGAGAAGGGCTGGGCGCATGTCGACGCAGCGGCGCGCGCTGCGCGAAGGCTGGTCGAACAGATCGAGCGCGATCGCATGCTCGGAGGGCCTGCTTTCCTGCTCAACGTCAACGTGCCGAACCTGCCCTTCGAGGAGCTCAAGCCCATCAGGGTCTGCAGGCTGGGGCGCCGCCATGCCGCGGAGAAGGTCATCACCCAGGACAGTCCGCGCGGCGAGACCATGTACTGGATCGCCGGCGCCGGCGGCGCGAAAGACAGTGGTGAGGGCACCGACTTCCACGCGACGGCCGCCGGCCACATCGCGTTGACGCCGCTGCAGATCGATCTGACCGACCACGCCAATCTGGAACAGTGGCGCCTGACAGTGGCACGACTGGGCGGGCCTTCCTGATCATGGCCAGCCAGCGGCCAGGGTTTCCGGTGCGGCTCACGCCCACCGCATCGGCGGCGACGCGTGGTCGGCCCTCGGCCGTTCCTGTGAAACCGCTCGTTCACCACACGCCATCCATGGCATCGGAGGCGGTGCGCGCCCGAATGGTCCAGCGGCTCGCGGCGCAGGGCGTCGCCGACACGCGCGTGGTGCGTGCCATGAACACGGTGGAGCGTCATCGATTCGTCGACAGCGCCTTGGTAAACCAGGCGTACGAAGACACGAGCCTGCCGATCGGACTGGGCCAGACCATCTCGAAGCCCAGCGTGGTGGCGCGCATGATCGAATTGCTGCTGGGTGCGCCTGCGATGGCGAACAAGCCCGGCGATCGACTTGGACGCGTGCTCGAGATCGGTACCGGCTGCGGCTACCAGGCCGCGGTGCTGAGCCATGTCGCAACGGAGGTCTACAGCATCGAGCGCCTGCGTGGCCTGCATGAGCGGGCGCGCGCCAATCTGCGCCCGTTCCGCCTGGCCACGGTCCACCTCCTGCTTGGCGACGGCATGGTGGGCTATGCAAAGGGCGCACCCTATGCCGGCATCATTGCCGCTGCCGGCGGCGATGCGGTGCCGGAGACATGGCTCGAGCAGCTCGCCATCGGCGGGCGCATCGTCGCGCCGACACAGTCGGCCAAGGGTGGACAGGCCCTCGTCGTCATCGACAAGACGGCACGCGGACTGGAGCGCCGCGTTCTTGAGGCGGTTCACTTTGTCCCCCTAAAATCGGGAATTGCTTGAAGGAAGAACACATGCAGGGTATTGGCAATCGGGGCTGGCTTGCTGGCGTGACGCTGCTGGTCGCACTCTTGATTGCGGGGTGTGCCGCGAAGCGCGGGCCCGTTCCGGTCGAGGACCGCGGCACGATGATCGGCGCGCCAGTTGCTGCTGCGTCGACTGCTGCGGGCGTACCTCCCATCACCACCGATGCATCGGGCAAGCCGCTGCCGGGCATCGAGAATTACGGCAAGCCTGGCTACTACGCGGTGCGTCCCGGCGACACCATCCGCCGCATCGGCACGGAGACGGGTCAAAACTGGCGTGACATCGCGCGCTGGAACAATCTCGAGAATCCCGACCTGATCGAAGTGGGTCAGGTACTGCGCGTGATTCCGCCTGCGGGCGCCACGACGCCGCCGGGAGCAACGCCTGCGCCCCTCGCCTCCGATGCAGCGCGGACCGCCGCGCCGACACCTGCCCCCGGACCCGCCGCTGCTGCCGCGCCGGCGCCCACTGCTGCCGCGAGCGCGGCCGCCAAACCGACGCCGTCCATCGTGACTGCCTCGCCTGCGACGCCGGCCGCGACGGCGTCCGGGGACGAAGATGTGGGCTGGATCTGGCCTGCACACGGTTCGTTGATCGCGGGTTTCGACGAGGCAAAGAACAAGGGCCTGGACATCGGCGGCAAGGCCGGCGACTCGGTGCTCGCCGCGGCCGACGGGCGGGTCGTCTACGCCGGCGCCGGACTGCGCGGCTACGGCAACCTGATCATCCTCAAACACAACAACACCTATCTCACCGCCTACGCCCACAACCGGACGCTGCTGGTGAAGGAGGACCAGTCGGTGCAGAAGGGCCAGAAGATTGCCGAGATGGGCAACAGCGACGCGGACCGCGTGAAGCTGCACTTCGAGATCCGCCGGCAGGGCAAGCCTGTCGATCCGGCGCGTTACCTCCCCGCCCGGTAGGACCATGCATGGCCGCCTCTCGCCCGCGTCGCGCCCAGATCGTGCAGCGCGCGGCCGGCGGCGGTGGTGCCGCACCCTTCAGCGCCTTCGGGCCGGCTGGTCCCGCGGAGGAGGCGGCCGATGCCGACAGTGAGACGGCGCGGCCGATCTCTCGTGACGGCGCGTCGCTCGATATCGGCGGCGAGGGCGGCGATTCGTTGACGCTCTACCTGCGTGAGATCCGGCGCACCGACTTGTTCACGCCCGACGAGGAATTTCGCACGGCCTGCGCCGCGCGCAGCGGGGACTTCTCGGCACGGCAGTCCATGATCGAGCACAACCTGCGACTCGTGGTGAACATCGCCAAGGGCTATCTCGGCCGAGGTGTACCGCTGGCGGACCTGATCGAAGAGGGCAACCTCGGGCTGATGCATGCGATCAACAAGTTCGAACCCGAACGCGGTTTTCGCTTCTCGACTTACGCCACCTGGTGGATCCGCCAGTCGGTCGAGCGCGCAGCCATGATGCAGGCGCGCGCGATTCGACTGCCGGTGCATGTGGTGCGCGAACTGCAGCAGGTGATGCGTGCCCGGCGCACGCTGGAAGGCGATGCAGACTTCATCGCCCGCCGCCCTGACGGCGTGCGGGTGGAAGATGTCGCGGCGCTGCTGGGCCGCGAGGTGCAGGCGGTGGCCGATCTGATGGCGCTGGCCGAGGCGCCGCGTTCGCTCGATGCCGGCAGCGAACGCAGTGAGGACAGCTTCAGCCTGGCAGACACGGTCGCTTCGGAGGACGAGCACAGTGATCCGACTGGCATCACGCAGACGCATGAAGTCGAGAAGCTCCTCGATCAGTGGATCCAGGCGCTGAGCGAGCGCGAGCGCGAGGTATTGGAAGGGCGCTACGGCCTCCACGACCGCGATCCGGAGACACTCGAAGTATTGAGCGTGCGCCTGGGCCTCACGCGCGAGCGCGTGCGGCAGATCCAGAACGAGGCCCTTGCCAAGATGCGCCGCCAGCTTGCACGAGCGGGCGTGCAGCGCGACGCGCTCCTGTAGGCGCACTCCGGGCGGGCATGCCGCCCTGAGACAATCCATCCATGACGGATCCGACAGAAAAGAAAGAAGCGCAGCAGCAGCTTCACGATGAATGGCTGCAGGTCGAGTCGCTCGACCTCGATGCTCAGGGCGTGGCACACAAGGCCAGCGGCATGGTGGTGTTCATCGAGGGCGCGCTGCCTTTCGAGGAAGTGCAGCTCAAGGTGCAGCGCAGGAAGAACAACTGGGAGCAGGGCACGGTGACTGCGATTCGCCGTGAATCCTCGCAGCGCGTGCGTCCCGGGTGCCCGCATTTCGGGTTGCATGCCGGTGCTTGTGGCGGCTGCAAGATGCAGCACCTCGACGCCGCGGCGCAGGTGGCGGTGAAGCAGCGTGCGCTCGAAGACAACCTGTGGCATCTGGGCAAGGTGCGGCCTGAGAATATGCTGCGGCCGCTCGAGGGTCCCGCCTGGCACTATCGTTATCGCGCCCGACTCTCGGTGCGTCATGTCGTCAAGAAGGGCGCGGTACTGATCGGCTTCCACGAACGCAAGAGCCGCTATCTCGCCGACATGCAGGTGTGTCCCGTGCTGCCGGCGCGCGTCAGTGCCATGCTGATGCCGCTGCGCGAGCTCATCGGATCGATGGATGCCCGCGATACCTGCCCGCAGATCGAGCTGGCCTGCGGCGATGCGCCTGACGGCGCCGAGCTCGGGGTGATTGCGCTGGTACTGCGCCACCTGGAGCCCCTGTCGGTCGGGGATATCGCACGGCTCAAGGCCTTTGCGGCCGTGCATGAGGGGGTGCAGTGGTGGCTGCAGGCGAAAGGGCCAGAGACGGTTCGGCTGCTTGAATCCAACGGGCCGATGCTGGCCTACCAGTTGCCGGAGTTCGGCGTCACGATGCCCTTCAAGCCGACCGATTTCACGCAGGTCAACGCATCCATCAATCGTGCGCTCGTCAGCCGCGCATTGCGCCTGCTCGACGTGCAGGCGGAGGACCGCGTCATCGACTGGTTCTGCGGACTGGGCAATTTCACGCTCCCGCTCGCAACCCGTGCTCGGGAGGTTCTGGGCATCGAAGGCAGCGCCACGCTGGTCGCCAGGGCGACGGAGAACCTGGCGCGCAACCAGGCCCCAGCGGCCGGCCGGGGAGCGCTGGCTCCGACCCGCTTCGTCGCGCGCAACCTGTTCGAGATCACGCCCGCGATGCTGATGGCGGACGGCGCAGCAGACAAATGGCTGGTGGATCCGCCGCGCGAGGGCGCCTTTGCGCTGGCCAAGGCGCTGGCCGATCTGCATCAGGAGGCCGACCTAGCCATTGAGGGCTGGACGCCGCCCAGGCGGATCGTCTACGTCAGCTGCAATCCATCGACCCTGGCGCGCGATGCGGGCCTGTTGGTCCATCAGGCGGGCTATCGTTGCACTTTCGCGGGCGTGGTCAACATGTTCCCCCACACGGCGCACGTCGAGTCGATTGCGGTGTTCGATCTGCCATGAAAAAAGGGCCCGAAGGCCCTGTTTCAGCTGAGGTGCCGAAGATCAGTCGCGCTCTCCGCCGAAGATGCCCAGCAGGGCCAGCAGGCTCTGGAACACGTTGAACATGTCCAGGTAGAGCGCCAACGTGGCGCTGATGTAGTTGGTCTCGCCGCCGTCCATGATCTGCTTGAGGTCATAGAGCATGAAAGCCGAGAAGATGCCGATCGCTGCGACCGAGATCGCGAGCATGCCGGCGCTGGAGCCGACGAACACGTTGATGATTGCGCCGATCATCAGGACCAGAGCCCCGACGAACAGCCATTTGCCCATCCCCGAGAGGTCGCGCTTGATCACCGTGGCCAGCGAGGCCATCACGAAGAATACGCCGGCGGTACCGCCGAAGGCCGTCATGATCAGCTCGGAGCCGTTCTTGAAGCCCAGCACCATGGCGATGAGGCGCGACAGCATCAGGCCCATGAAGAAGGTGAAGCCGAGCAGCACGGGAACGCCGGCGGCGGAGTTCTTGGTCTTCTCTATGGCGAAGATGAAGGCGAAGGCACCGCCCAGGAATACCATCAGGCCGATGCCGCCGCTGAGGGAGCGGGTGATGCCGGTTGCGACGCCCAGCCACGCACCCAGCACGGTGGGCAGAAGGCTCAGGGCGAGCAGCCAATAGGTGTTGCGCAGGACGCGCTGCCGCTCTGCTTGCGGCAGCGCCTGGCCGTAGCCGACGGAAGTGGCAAGGGTGTTGACGCGGTCGTTCATTGCTGAAACTCCTGATGTTGGCTGCGAAGCTGCAGTTGGGGTCATTCTAGGGGGCTGCAAGGATCCGTCTGCGAAAAGACCCGCCTCGGCATGGCGCTAAAGCGCATCCTGCATTTCGTCAGTGATCAGGCAGGCTCGGGCGCTATGCTTGGTGTTTGCCCACTATTCGCAAGACCATGAAGACCAAGTCTTTTCTCGAACTCGTCGACGTCAAGGCGATCGCCGCCGCTGCCGAGGCTGAAGCGCTCAAGAACAACTGGGCCGTGACCATCGCCATTGCAGACGATGCCGGCAACCTGCTGTGGCTGCAGCGGTTGGATGGTGCCGCCGCCATCTCGTCCCATATCGCGCCCGCCAAGGCCCACACGGCAGCCATGGGGCGACGCGAGAGCAAGGTCTATGAAGACATGGTCAACGGGGGGCGTACTTCGTTTCTGTCGGCGCCTGGCATGGACGGCCTGCTCGAGGGTGGCGTGCCCATCGTCAAGGATGGCCAAGTGATCGGGGCGGTCGGCGTTAGCGGCGTCAAGTCCAACGAAGACGCCCAGATCGCCAGGGCGGGCATCGCTGCGATCGGTCTCTGACGCCAAGGCCTCCAAGCAAAATGCCGACCTCCAGTCGGCATCTTTTGGGAGTCAAGGTGGAAAAAAAGCTTGGCTAGTCGGCACGAAGCCGTTGGCTAGCAAAAACGACCCTTCGGAGATCGCATCTCCTCGAGTCGCCCCACGATGAAACTTGCGCGAGGGGCGAGCTGATGACTACTTCGTGAGGATCAGCTTGCCGAGTTTGGTGGCTTGGAGCCGATACAACGAGCCGTTGTGCATGATGCCTACGGTCTTGCCTCCCTTGAGAAGATCCGCGCTCTCGAAGAGGGGCGCGGGCCGAGGAGGCTCACTGCTTGCGCGGCCACCGCCCGCATGATCGAGCGAGGGATGGCTCAGGACATTGAACGCGTTGGGCACGGCGTGCATCGGAATCCTTCATCGAAACGATGATTGAATGATAATGATTCTCAACAAAAAGTCAATCGGCACGATGTGTTTTCTGCTCGCATGCCGCGGCTATTTTGCTTCAGGTTCGGTAATGAAGCCGATCTTGCGCACGCCGGCTTCGCGTGCCGCAGACATGGCTTGCGCAACGCGCTCGTAGCGCACCGCCTTGTCGCCGCGGATGTGCAGTTCGGGCTGCGGGTCCTTGGCGGCCTCGGCTGCCAGGCGCGTTTTCAGTTCGCCGTCCTCGATCTTCTGCTCGTTCCAGTAATAGCTGCCGTCGGCCGCCACCGTGAACAGGATGTTCTGCGGCTTGGTCTGCTCCGGCTCGCTGCTGGCACGGGGAAGATCGATGTTCACCGCGTGCTTCATCACCGGGACGGTGATGATGAAGATGATCAGGAGCACCAGCATGACGTCGACCAGCGGCGTCATGTTGATCTCGTTCATTACCTCGTCCGGTTCGTCCTGGGTACCAAAAGCCATGTGTTCCTCAGCTTTTCTTGAGCGGGACCACGGTGGCCTCGACGCCGCTTTGCACCCGCGCCCCGGTGACGAAGTAGGCATGCAGGTCATGCGCGAAGCTGTTGAGCTTGGTCAGCACGAACTTGTTGCCGCGCACCAATGCGTTGTAGCCCAGCACCGCTGGAATGGCGACAGCCAGGCCCAGCGCTGTCATGATCAGTGCTTCGCCGATCGGTCCAGCCACCTTGTCGATGGTGGCTTGACCGGCCGAGCCGATGCTCATCAGGGCGTGATAGATGCCCCACACCGTCCCGAACAGCCCGATAAACGGCGCCGTGGAGCCGACGGAGGCCAGGATGGCGAGGCCTGTCTGCAGGCGCGCGGTGAATTCGTCGATGCCGTTGCGCAGCGCGCGGGTGATCCAGTCGCTGACGTCGAGCGCGTCGTGCAGATGCGCCTTGGTATTGCGATGGTGCGCCGCGGCCTCGCGACCTTCCAGCGCCAGCGCACGGAATGGGTTGCCGCCTTCATTGCCGAGCTTGTTCAGCGCGGTGGCAAAGTCTTCGCTGTGCCAGAAGTCCTGCGAACGCTTGGCAAGGCGCTTGTACCGGATGATGTCGAGCGCCTTGATCAGGATCACGATCCACGACGCGAGCGACATGCCGATCAGAAGCAGGGCCACAGCCCGGGTGACGAAGTCGCCCTGATTCCAGACGTTCATCAGGCCAAAGTGGGAATCCATAAACACTCCAAGGAAGATTTAGTTCAGTACGAAGTTGACAGGAGCGTCGTAGGACATCGTTTGCGCGACGCCGCCGACCTTGCCGGGTGAGAAGCGGCACCTCAGCATGGTCTCTCTTGCAGCCTCATCCAGGCGGTCGAAGCCGCTCGACTTGCGAATATCCGCCTGCTTCGGCAAACCATCAGCGCCCACGACGACCTTGACAATGACCTTGCCCTGCTCGCCGAGGCGCTTGCTCATTGCCGGGTAGTTGGGCTTGCAGCTTTGCGCATACTGCGCATCCGCGGAAGGAAGCTGCACGGCGGGTGGTGCCGGCGGAGCGGGGGGCGGTGCGGGCGGTGCCGGTGGGGCGGGTGGTGCGATAGGGGCCGGAGGCGGAGGAGGTTCGACCGTCCCCACGGGGGCATTTGGCGCGGGCGCGGGTTTGGGTTCGCGAATCGCCTGGGGCCGCGGTGGGGGTGGCGCCTTGGTGATCTGAGGCTTTGGTGGTGGTGGCGGCGGCGGAGGGGGGGGCACCTCCTTCGGCTTGGGCGGCTCGATGAATTCGGCCAGGATCTCTACCGGGATGACAACCTCGGCGGCCCGCCGCAGCAGACCGCTTTGCAACGCCCAGAGCGCCGCAACATGGAATAGAACGACGCTGCCCGCGATGAGCGCATTGCGAGAGAAGCCCAGGACGGAGGGGGGCGACGGAGAGAAGCGGTCAGACACGATCAAACATTCAAGTGCCGGACACCGTCGAGGCGCCGGGTACAGAACCGCTGGCTGTTACCTATGAAAAATCCACCAGGCGGAGCCGCTGACGATGATCAGGCTGATGCCGAGGGCCGAGAAGAGTTCCATGTCCTGCTGTCCGTGATGGGTCTGGCAAGCTGGATCGAACTCGGCTCCGATTCGCGGTTGAGCGCAGCGATCGGGTGGGAGGCGCTGCACTGTGCGACCACGTCGCGTGCGCAGCTCTCGCATTGGCCGCATTGTGTCGCGACGCCGAGTTCGAATTGCACGTCGTCGAAAGTCATCCCGGCCCGCACGTGGCGTGCGATCTCACGGTCAGACACTCGGCGACATACGCAAACGATCATGGCGGTGGGCGGCAGTCTGGCTGGCTGTTGATAGGAGCCATGATTATAAATACGAATTCCTCGCATTTGCAATAACTATGAGGGCCGGGTGGCCAAAAAAAAGCGGGGCCGTTGGGCCCCGCCGGATGGAGGTGGTGAGTTGCCCTACTCGACTTCGCCCATCTGCGACTGAAGGTAGTTCTGCAGGCCGACCTTGCCGACCAGATCGATCTGGGTCTCGAGGAAGTCGATGTGCTCTTCGGTGTCATCCAGGATCTCTTGCAGCAGATCACGCGAGACATAGTCGCGAACCGCCTCGCAGTGGGCGATGCCGTCCTTGATGGTGGCCTGAGCGCCCATTTCGGAAGCCAGGTCGCACTGCAGGATCTCGGGTACGTCCTCGCCCACACGGAGCTTGGCCAAGTCCTGCAGGTTCGGCAGGCCGTCCAGCATGAAGATGCGATCCATGATCTTGTCTGCATGCTTCATCTCGCCGATGGATTCTTCGTATTCTTTCTTGGCCAGCTTGTCCAAGCCCCAATGCTTGAGCATGCGGTAGTGCAGGAAATACTGATTGATCGCGGTCAGTTCGTTCTTCAGTTGCGCCTGCAGATGGTCAATGACTTGAGGGTCGCCCTTCATGGTTTCTTCCTTGTTCTTGAAAGCGTCGATTGTGCGAGCGGGGCGCAAGCGCAGGCAAGAGAGCCCATGTTGCAGCGGTCTGCATGCGTGTGAGGCTGATAGGTGTTCGCATTGGGTGTTGCCGGCTCATAGTGCGCCGCAATATTTTCCATAGTGCATTACTATCAAAAACAAAGAATCATTAGTTATACTGAGGGCTCGCTTTTTCATCAGTCTCACCTAGGAACCTGTACATGTCCCTGATCAACACCGAAATCGTCCCGTTCAAGGCCACCGCTTATCACAACGGCAAGTTTGTCCCGGTCAGCAACGAGAGTTTCAAGGGCAAGTGGTCCGTCGTCGTCTTCTATCCGGCCGACTTCACCTTCGTGTGCCCGACCGAACTCGGCGACCTGGCCGACCATTACGCCGAATTCCAGAAGCTCGGCGTCGAGATCTACGGCGTGTCGACCGACACCCACTTCACTCACAAGGCGTGGCATGACACCTCGGACACCATCGCCAAGGTGAAGTACCCCCTGATCGGCGACCCGAGCCAGCAGCTCGCGCGCGCCTTCCAAGTCCTGATCGAGGAAGGCGAAGACGCAGGCCTTGCCTATCGCGGCACCTTCGTGATCGATCCCGAGGGCAAGATCAAGACCATCGAAGTACACGACAACGGCATCGGCCGCGACGCCGCCGAATTGCTGCGCCGCGTGAAGGCTGCCCAGTACGTTGCCGCCCACCCGGGTGAAGTCTGCCCGGCGAAGTGGACGGAGGGTGCCGAGACGCTCAAGCCTTCGTTCGATCTGGTCGGCAAGATCTAAGCAGTCCGTTCGCGCCAGGCCCGGGCGCATCCGCACCCGGGCCTTTCTATTTCTGTCTTCCGATTTCCAAGAGGTGAGTTCACCATGCTCGACGCCGGCACCAAAGCACAACTGAAGAGTTATCTCGACCGCATCACGCAGCCAGTTGAAATCGTCGTTTCGCTCGATGACAGCAAGGCGTCTAAGGACGTGCAATCGCTGTTGAATGACGTGGCGGAGTCGTCGTCGTTGGTGAAGGTCATCGAGAGCCGCGACGACAACCATCGCAAGCCCTCGTTCTCGATCAACCGACCCAGCCAGAGCAACGGTCCCCGCTTTGCTGGCTTGCCGATGGGCCACGAGTTCACCTCGCTCATCCTGGCGCTGCTCCAGGTCGGCGGTTACCCGCCCAAGGTGGAGCAGGCCGTGCTTGAGCAGATCCGTGCGCTGGAAGGCGACTTCGAATTCGAGATTTATATCTCGCTCACCTGCCACAACTGCCCGGATGTGGTGCAGGCGCTCAACCTGATGGCGGTGCAGAACCCGCGCATCAAGACCACGATGATCGACGGCTCCCTGTTCCAGGACGAGGTGAAGGAACGCCAGGTCATGGCTGTCCCCACCGTCTTCCTGAACGGCACCGAGTTCGGCCAGGGCCGCATGAGCCTCGAGGAAATTCTCGCGAAGATCGACACCAGTGGCGTCGAGCGCGAGGCGAAGAAGATCGCCGGCAAGGCCCCCTTCGACGTCCTGATCGTCGGCGGGGGGCCGGCCGGCGCAGCGGCAGCCGTCTATGCCGCGCGCAAGGGCATCCGAACGGGCGTTGCGTCCGAGCGCTTCGGCGGCCAGGTTCTCGACACCCTGGGCATCGAAAATTTCATTTCGATCAAGGAAACCGAGGGCCCCCGCTTCGCGCTGGCGCTGGAGGAGCATGTGCGTCATTACGACGTCGACATCATGAACCTCCAGCGTGCTTCGGCACTGGTGCCAGGGAAGGACCTGATCGAGATCAAGCTAGAAAACGGTGCGTCGCTCAAGAGTCGCTCGGTCGTGATCTCTACTGGCGCACGTTGGCGCAACATCAACGTGCCGGGCGAGCAGGAGTACAAAAACAAGGGCGTGGCCTATTGCCCGCACTGCGACGGACCGCTCTTCAAGGGCAAGCGTGTTGCGGTGATCGGCGGCGGCAACTCTGGCGTCGAGGCCGCGATCGATCTGGCCGGCATCGTCGGCCATGTCACGCTTATCGAGTACGACACCCAACTGCGTGCCGACGCCGTGCTGCAGCGCAAGCTCAAGAGCCTTGCCAATGTCGAGATCATCACGAACGCGCAGACCACCGAGATCACCGGCGACCAGCAGAAGGTCAACGGCCTGATCTGCAAGGATCGCGCGTCGGGCGAGATCCGCCGGGTGCCGCTCGAAGGCGTGTTCGTGCAGATCGGCCTGGTGCCCAACACCGATTGGCTGAAGGGCACGCTCGAACTTTCGAAGCACGGCGAGATCGTGGTCGACGCGAAAGGTCAGACCTCGGTGCCTGGCGTGTTCGCAGCAGGCGATGCGACGACGGTGCCTTTCAAGCAGATCATCATCGCGGCCGGCGACGGCGCGAAGGCTGCGCTCAGTGCCTTCGACCACCTGATCCGGACTTCGGCGCCGGCGGAAAAGGCCGCGACCGCCGAAGCGATGGCTTAGAAGCGGTTCGCTGCGCGAGGCTCGCGAGCCTGCATCAGCAGGCGCGCGGCCGGTCGACCCACGGTCGTATATTCGCGGACTGAAGCAGGCGCTCAATAGGTCAGCCGCTCGGGCCGCAGTTCCTGAAGGATGGTTGTCGCGATCTCTTCGATTGATTTGGTGGTGGTCGATAGCCATCGGATGCCGGCGCGCCGCATCATGGCCTCAGCCTCGCTCACCTCGTGCCGGCAGTTCTCGATGCTGGCATAGCGCGAGTTCGGCCGCCGCTCGTTGCGGATCTCGCTTAGGCGCTCGGGCTGGATCGTGAGGCCGAAAATCTTCTTGCGATGCGGCATCAGCGCTGGCGGCAACTGCCGGCGCTCGAAGTCCTCGGGAATCAGCGGGTAGTTGGCCGCCTTGAGGCCATGCTGCATCGCCAGGTAGAGCGAGGTGGGTGTCTTGCCGCTGCGGCTGACGCCGATCAGGATCACGTCGGCATTTTCGAGGTCGCGGTTGCTCTGGCCATCGTCGTGCGCCAGACTGAAGTCGATGGCCTGAATGCGGGCGTTGTATTCCTTGCTCTTGCTGACGTCGCTGAAACGGCCGATGCGGTGGTTGGACTTCATTGCCAACTCGATCTCGAGGGGTCGCACGAAGGTCCCGAACATGTCGAGCAACATGCCCTTGCAGCCGGTCTCGATGACCTCCAGCACGTCCATGTTCGCCAGCGTCGTGAAGACGATGGGTCGAAGCCCCTCCACCTCGGCCGTATGGTTGATCCGCCGCACCGCCTGGTGCGCCTTGTCCACCGTGTCAGTGAAGGGCAGCCGCACATGGCGGGGCTTGATCTCGAACTGGGCCAGGACGGCGTTGCCGAATGTTTCAGCGGTAATGCCGGTACCGTCGGAGACGAAGAAAACGGTGCGTGTGTGCATGCTTGGCGGCCTTGTCCTGCGGCGCGCCGACCCACTCGGCGCCTACAATCCGGCCCATTATCGGGAATGCGGCCCGTCCGTTCCCGCCGCCTCATGCCTTCATCCATGCACACCGCCCTTGCGCCCAGAGCAATCAGAACGATCGCGCCGCGCCGTCTGCATGTTGCCCCGGTTTCAACTTCTGGAGCTTTCCCATGTCTGCACTCTTCGAAGCGACCGCCCTGGTCGTACCGTTTGAAAACCTGAGAATGACCGACGTCGAGTCGGTCGGCGGCAAGAATGCCAGCCTCGGCGAGATGATTTCCCAGCTGCCGCAAGGGGTGCGCGTGCCCACCGGATTCGCCACCACGGCGCACGCGTTCCGGCAGTTCCTGGCTCACGATGGCTTGGCCGACCGCATCAGCGCCAAACTCAAGAGCCTGGATACGGAGGACGTCCGTGCCCTGGCTGCAGCGGGGGCCGAGATCCGGGCCATGGTCGAGGCCCAGCCTTTCCCCGCCGAACTGGAGCAGGCGATCAAGGCAGCCTTCGCAAAGCTGAGTGCCGGTAATCCCGAGGCCTCTTTCGCCGTGCGCTCGTCCGCGACGGCGGAAGACCTGCCCGACGCCTCCTTCGCCGGCCAGCAGGAGACCTTCCTCAACGTCGTGGGCATCGACGACGTGCTCCACAAGATGAAGGAAGTGTTCGCCTCCCTCTATAACGACCGCGCAATCAGCTACCGAGTCCACAAGGGCTTCGCCCATGACGTCGTTGCACTGTCGGCTGGTGTGCAGCGCATGGTGCGCAGCGACCTGGGCGCCGCAGGCGTGATGTTCACCATCGACACAGAGTCCGGCTTCGACGGCGTGGTCTTCATCACGTCGAGCTATGGGCTGGGTGAAACGGTGGTGCAAGGCGCGGTGAACCCGGACGAGTTTTACGTGCACAAGCCCATGCTCAAGGCGGGCAAGCGCGCAGTGATCCGCCGCAACCTCGGCTCCAAGCTCATCCAGATGGAATTCGCCACTGCCGCCGAGAAGGCGGCCAGCGGCAAGCTGGTAAAGACCACGGAC
The DNA here is from genome assembly GCF_001541225.1 of Variovorax sp. WDL1. GTDB lineage: Bacteria > Pseudomonadota > Gammaproteobacteria > Burkholderiales > Burkholderiaceae_C > Variovorax. The sequence continues at coordinate 75,830 of NZ_LMTS01000247.1, forward strand.
GTGCCGACCGAGCAGCGCAACCGCTACTCGCTCACCGATGCCGAGGTGGAGCAGTTGGCCAAGTACGCGCTGGTGATCGAGGAACACTACGGGCGCCCGATGGACATCGAGTGGGGCAAGGACGGTACCGACGGCCTGCTTTACATCCTGCAGGCCCGCCCGGAGACAGTGAAGAGCCAGCAGCAGGGCAAGGCCGAGCAGCGCTACAAGCTGCTGGCCAAGGGCGCCGTGCTGGCCGAGGGCCGCGCGATCGGTCAGAAGATCGGCACGGGCCCGGTGCGCCTGGTCCACAGCATCAGCGAGATGGACAAGGTCCAGCCCGGTGACGTGCTGGTGACCGACATGACGGACCCGAACTGGGAGCCGGTGATGAAGCGTGCCGCCGCTATCGTCACCAATCGGGGTGGGCGTACTTGCCACGCCGCGATCATTGCGCGCGAGCTCGGCATCCCGGCGGTCGTCGGCTGCGGCGATGCCACAGATCTGCTCAAGGACGGCACGCTCGTTACGGTGAGCTGCGCCGAGGGCGATACCGGCTTCATCTACGACGGCCTGCTCGAGACCGAAGTCACCGAGGTCCAGCGCGGCGAGATGCCCGAGATCGACATCAAGCTGATGATGAACGTGGGCAACCCCCAACTGGCATTCGATTTTGCCCAGTTGCCGAACCACGGCGTGGGCTTGGCGCGGCTGGAATTCATCATCAACAACAACATCGGCGTGCACCCGAAGGCCATCCTCGACTACCCGAATGTCGATGCCGACCTGAAGAAGGCTGTCGAATCGGTCGCTCGGGGTCACGCTTCCCCGCGCGCCTTCTATGTCGACAAGGTGGCCGAAGGCATCGCCACCATCGGCGCGGCCTTCTGGCCCAAGCCGGTGATCGTGCGCCTGTCGGACTTCAAGTCAAACGAGTACCGCAAGCTGATCGGCGGCAGCCGCTACGAGCCTGAGGAAGAGAACCCGATGCTCGGCTTCCGCGGCGCGGCACGCTACCTCAGCGAGGACTTCGGCGAGGCTTTCGCGATGGAATGCGAGGCGCTGAAGCGCGTACGCAACGAGATGGGCCTGACCAACGTGCAGATCATGGTGCCCTTCGTCCGCACCCTGGGCCAGGCGGCGCGCGTGACCGGATTGCTGGGTGACCACGGCCTAAAACGGGGCGAGAACGAGCTCAAGCTGATCATGATGTGCGAGGTGCCCAGCAACGCGATCCTGCCTGAGGAGTTCCTGGAATTTTTCGATGGCTTCTCGATCGGCTCCAACGACCTGACGCAGCTCACGCTGGGACTGGACCGGGATTCCGGCCTGGAGCTCCTGGCGGCAGATTTCGACGAGCGCGATCCCGCCGTCAAGGCCTTGCTGGCGCGCGTGATCAAGGCCTGCAAGGAGAAGGGCAAGTACGTGGGCATCTGCGGGCAGGGGCCCAGCGACCACCCCGACTTCGCGGCCTGGCTGGCCGAGCAAGGCATCGAATCGATCTCGCTCAATCCGGACAGCGTGATCGATACCTGGCAGCAGCTGGCTCAGCGCTGATTTGGCCCCTGGAAGCCGCGGCGGGGCTGGTTCTGTCCCGCCGCATTACTACTTTCGTCACAGGTCGAGGCTGTAATTTCGCTGTCAGCTTAAGCTGATTGCAGGCGAATGCTTCTTTGATGTCAAACTTGGCGCCCAGTGGAGGGAGTCACCTGGGGGAGTTCGGCAAGGGCCGGTTTGAGCCTGAGAGTCCCTTGATTTCGCATGAGGGCGCCATGATTCTTGTCAAGACAGAAGCCGGCCAGCAGGTGTTCAAGGATCGCTCGGTCCGGCTCACACCGCGTCAACGCTCCGCCTTCATCCTGTTTGACGGCAAGCGTTCCGTGAGCGAGGTGCTCGAGGCCGGTATGGGGATTGCTCGGGCGGACATCGACCAGATGGTCGAGCTCGGCCTGCTCGGGCGAGTGGGGGGCTCGGTCGAGGCAGCCAATGCAGGCACGGTAGCGATGCCTCTGACACCTGCGCCAGCTTTGACCCAGGCTGGGGACATGCCGACCTTGCAACAGCAACCTGCGATTTCTGCCTCATCGCCAGCCCCATTGGAGCGTTCCAGCCAGCAGCGCTATAAGGACGCCTATCCTATTGCGACACAGCTCACCGGCGGCCTCGGCTTGCGCGGTTTCAGACTGAACCTGTCGGTCGAAGGCAGCTCGACCTACGAGGACCTGCTTGCCTTGGCGCCGAAGATTCGCGCCGCCGTGGGGGCGGACAAGGCCGCGGCGCTGGATCGCGCGCTGGGCATCTGAGGCCGGCCGCGACAACACACTCCAGGACGGTCATGGCCTGCTACAATAGCCGGCTTTGCCTTGCCACACTGCAACTGACGCTGCGGGTGGCTTTATCCCTTCCACGGAAGATCCACAAGGAGTGCCATGCGTCACTATGAAATCATTCTGCTGATCCATCCGGATCAAAGCGAGCAAGTTCCGGCCATGCTGGAGCGCTACAAGGGCATGATTACCGCCGGCGGCGGCAAGGTCCATCGCGTCGAGGACTGGGGACGTCGCCAACTGGCCTACCAGATCAACAAGCTCAACAAGGCGCACTACCTTTGCGTGAACATCGAGGCCGAGCAGGCCGTGATGGCCGAACTCGAGCATGCCTTCAAGTTCAACGACGCCGTCCTGCGCCACCTCACTGTCGTGAAGAAGAAGGCGGAGACCGGCCCCTCGTCGATGATGAAGACGGTGGAGCGAGAAGAAGCCCGCAAGGCCCAGCAGGCCGAGTACGCCGCCAACAACAACTGATGGCGTGAGCACTGCCGCAGCCAATCAGCTGGTGCTGACTGCCTGCGTTGCCGAGCTCGGTGCCTTGCGTTTCACGCCTGCCGGCCTGCCCGCCATCGATCTGCGGCTCGAACACGAGTCGACGATAACCGAGGCGGCCCAGCCCCGGCAGGTCAAGGCGGCGGTCAAGGCTGTTGCGTTCGGCGCGGTGGCCGAGCGGCTCGCGAGGCAGGCGCTGGGAAGTCTCTGGCGTTTCCAGGGCTTCCTGGCCACACCGCGCAACGGCAAGCACCCAGTGCTGCACATCCAGGATTTTCAGCAAGATTAATTTTCAAGAGGTCCACACAATGGCCACGTTCAAGAAGTTCAACAAGGACAAGCGTCCGAAGCGCAACACCCAATCCCTGCTGTTCAAGCGCAAGCGCTTCTGCCGCTTTACTGTCGCCGGTGTCGAAGAGATCGACTACAAGGACATCGACACCCTGCGTGATTTCATCAGCGAGAACGGCAAGATCATCCCAGCGCGCCTGACCGGCACGCGCGCGATCTACCAGCGCCAGCTCAACACCGCGATCAAGCGCGCGCGCTTCCTCGCGATGGTGCCGTACAGCGACCAACACCGCGTCTAAGGAGGCGAACACACCATGCAAGTCATTCTTCTGGACAAGGTCGTCAACCTCGGCGTGCTCGGCGAGATCGTCAAGGTCAAGGACGGCTACGCGCGCAATTTCCTGATTCCCTCCGGCCGCGCGCGCCGTGCCACGGAGGCCAACAAGGCCGAGTTCGAAGCCAAGCGTGTTGAACTTGAGAAGGCCGCGGCCGCCAAGCTGACTGAAGCGCAAGCCCAAGGCGAGAAGCTTGGAGGCACCGCTGTCAAGCTGACGCAGAAGGCCGGCGTCGACGGCCGCCTGTTCGGCTCGGTCACAAACCACGATATCGCGGAGGAGCTCAACAAGCAGGGATACAAGGTCGCGAAGTCGCAGGTGCGCATGCCCAGCGGCCCGATCAAGACCGTCGGCGACAGCACCGTCAGCGTTGCGTTGCACACCGACGTGGTGGTCGACGTCACGGTCACCGTATACGGCGAGAGCGCATAACCTCTTCGGCGAGGAGAAAGCAAGGTCGTAGCTGCGGCCTTGTCCTTGTGGGCCGCCTTCGGGCGGCCTTTGTTTTTTTCGGCCGCGGTTGTCCCGCGTGCTGCACCGGTAAGTCACTGTTTATCCACAGCCTTATCAAGTGACGCGGCTCGTCGTGCGCCTTAGCATGTGCGGCTGCAAGGAAGTTCATGTCCGCCGTCTTCTCCTATGCCGACAATGACCCGTCGGCCGACCGCCAAATTGCGCAGTTGCGCATTCCCCCGCACTCGATCGAGGCCGAGTCGAGCGTGCTCGGCGGCCTGTTGCTCGACAACGGCGCGTGGGACCGCATGGGCGATCTGCTGGTGGACAGTGACTTCTACCGCCATGAGCACAAGCTGATCTACGCAGCCATTGGCGCTCTGATCAACGCCAGCAAGCCGGCCGACGTGATCACCGTTTTCGAGCAGCTTCAGAACCTGGGCAAAGCCGAGGAGGTCGGCGGCCTGAGCTACTTGAATTCGCTGGCCCAGTACGTGCCTAGCGCCAGCAACATCCGCCGCTACGCCGAGATCGTGCGCGAGCGTTCGATCCTGCGCAAGCTGGTTAGTGCGAGCGACGAGATCGCTACCAACGCCTTCAACACGCAGGGCAAGTCGGTCGACAAGATTCTCGACGAGGCCGAACAGAAGATCTTCAACATCGGCGAGGAAGGCTCGCGCATGAAGCAGGGCTTCCAGAGCATGGAATCCCTGGTGGTCGAGTTGCTCGATCGCGTGAGCGAGATGGCTGAGAACCCGAACGACATCACGGGCGTGCGCACCGGCTTCTACGAATTCGACAAGATGACTTCGGGCCTCCAGCCGGGGGACATGATCGTTCTGGCCGCGCGCCCCTCCATGGGCAAGACCTCGTTGGCGATCAACATCGCCGAGCATGTGGCGCTCAACGAGGGGCTGCCGGTGGCGGTGTTCTCAATGGAAATGGGCGCGTCGCAGTTGGCGGTGCGTATCGTCGGCTCGATCGGGCGCATCGACCAGGGGCACCTGCGCACCGGCAAGCTCAGCGACGAGGAGTGGCCGCGCCTGACCGAGGCCATTGAGAAGCTGCGCAACGTGTCGCTGCACATCGACGAGACACCGGGGCTGACCACCAGTGAGCTGCGGGCGAACTCGCGCCGCCTGGCGCGCCAGTACGGACGGCTCGGCCTGATCGTGGTGGACTACCTTCAGTTGATGAGCGTTTCCAGCAGCATGAACGACGAGAACCGAGCGACTGCGGTGGGTGAGATCTCGCGTGGCCTGAAGATGCTGGCCAAGGAGCTCAAGTGCCCGGTCATCGCCTTGTCGCAGCTCAGCCGCGGCGTGGAGAGCCGAACCGACAAGCGTCCCATGATGAGCGACCTGCGCGAGTCCGGCGCCATCGAGCAGGATGCCGACCTGATCATGTTCATCTACCGCGACGACTACTACAACAAGGACAGTAAGGAGCCCGGCGTGGCCGAGGTGATCATCAGCAAGCACCGCAATGGCCCGACCGGCACCGTCAAGCTGGCCTTTCTCAAGCCGCTCACCAAGTTCGAGAACCTGGCCAGCAGCGGCGACGATTTCTAAAGGCTACTGCAGCCGCGACGGCCGAGGCTCCGCCGGATCTTCTTGCAGCCGTCGCAGCATCTCGGCCAGCGTCTTGCCGGGCTCGTCGCGAAAGCGCTCCGGCAGGACCTCGACGCGATCGATGCGGTCAATGCGGAAGCCGCGAAAGTCCTCCCGCAGCTCGCACCACGCCGAGAATGTCCAGACCCTGCCCCAGTAGAAACAGCCCAACGGACGCACCACGCGCTGGCTCGGCGCTCCGCTCACGTCGTGGTAGTCCATGCGCAGCTTGTTGCGCGACTGGACAGCTTCGCGCAGTGTTTGCAGGCGTAGCCGCGTTCCATCGTCAAGCGCGTGTGCAGGTGCGAACAGCGCCAGGCTCTCGGCCGACACCCGCGCGGCCGGCGGGAGCACCGACAGGATCTTGCCTAGCGCGGTCTGGATGTCCTTCGCCATGGCCGGATCGACCCAGCTCTGGGCCAGGCGTGCCGACGCTACCAATGCCGCGGCCTCATCCTGCGTGAACATGAGTGGCGGCAGGTCGAAGCCTGCACCGAGGCGATAACCGACACCCGCCTCGCCCTCAATCGGCACGCCTTGGCGCTGCAGGTCGGCCACGTCGCGGTAGATGGTGCGGTCCGACACCTCTAATCGCTGCGCGAGGAAGGCGGCAGTCGTGAGGCGTCGACCGCGAATCAGTTGAACGATCTGGAAGAGGCGGTCGGCGCGGCGCATTTGTATCAACGGTCAAGGTCGACGAGCTTGTTCTTGAAGTCTTCCATGAAATGGTGCCGCCTGGGCGCGTCATGGCCTTCGTCCTCTCCTACAGGCAATCTCAGTCAGTGATCACGCCGATGTGGATGGCGACCTGGTCGGGGCCGCTGTAGGCTTCAAAATCGCTGCGGTAGTTGCGACGGATCTCGGGGTGCTGATCGAAGTACTGCCGAATCGATTCCCAAAGGGAGAGCACCATCTGCGGCATTTGACCCTGGCCTGCGAAGACCAGGTAGTCGCCCGCTTCGACTTGCACCGCGGAAGGTCCGCCTGAGACCGCGACGCCCGTCGTGAGGTCGAAGGGGCCATGCGCATCGGACTCGTACGCGGAATACACGCCGTAGAGCCGCATGTCTTCGACGCGGTTGGGCGTCATGGCATAGACGCGTTCGTCGAAGAAGCGGGTCCAGAGCTTCCCAATGCGCGCCGAGTGCTCCTCCTGCTCTGTGTGGTTGCTGGTGCGCACGGTGAGACCGGCGATGTTGAAGCCCTTATGGCGTTGAAGCTGAGGTTGCATGGTTCTCTCTCCAGGTTCATCTGATCGCTCGAGCTCGAGCTCGAGCTCGAGCGCCGATCCCCGGACGCTCAGCGCGTCGGAGATGCTGTCGTGTGAATTCAAGACGCCATGCTGCGCGCCGGCTACTGACAACGTCCTGTCAGCAGCCCCTTACTGCTGCGCGCAAGAAAAGTCGGCCCTGGCAGCCGACTTGGTTACAGCACCTCGCTCGCGAAATCCGCCAGCCGCGAGCGCTCGCCGCGTGCCAGCGTGATGTGGCCGCTGTGCGGCCAGCCCTTGAATTTGTCGACGGCGAAGGTCAGGCCAGACGAGCCTTCAGTGAGATAGGGGGTGTCGATCTGCGCCAAATTGCCCATGCAGATGATCTTGGTGCCGGGGCCTGCGCGTGTGACCAGGGTCTTCATCTGCTTCGGCGTCAGGTTTTGCGCCTCGTCGATGATCACGTACTTGTTGAGGAAGGTGCGGCCGCGCATGAAGTTCATGCTCTTTATCTTGATGCGGCTGCGGATCAGCTCGTTGGTGGCCGCGCGCCCCCACTCGCCCGCGCCGCCGCCGTCGCCCTTGGCCAGGAACTCGAGGTTGTCATCGAGCGCGCCCATCCATGGGCCCATCTTCTCCTCCTCGGTGCCAGGGAGGAAGCCGATATCCTCGCCGACGCTCACGGTCGCGCGGGTCATGATGATCTCGGTGTAGCGCCGATCGTCCAGCACCTGAGTCAGGCCCGAGGCCAGCGCCATTAACGTCTTGCCGGTGCCGGCGGTGCCGGTCAGGGTGACGAAGTCCACCTCCGGATCCATCAGCAGGTTCATCGCGAAGTTCTGCTCGCGATTGCGGGTGTTCACACCCCAGACGGCATTCTTGATCGAGCCATAGTCCTTGAGCGTCTTGAGCACTGCCGTCCTGTCGCGGATTTCGGTCACGCGGGCATACATGCTGGGCTCGCCCGGCGCCTCGAAATACACGAACTGGTTGATGTAGAGGTTGGGCACCAGCGGACCGCTGACGCGGTAGAAGGTGCTGCTGCCGCTTTGCCAGCTCTCGATCGGCTTGCTCTGGCGGGTCCAGAAGTCGGCCGGCAGTGCCAGCGCGCCGGAGTAGAGCAGGTCGCCGTCTTCCAGTGTCTTGTCGTTCTGGTAGTCGTCCGCCGCCAGGCCCAGAGCGCGAGCCTTCACACGCATGTTGATGTCCTTCGACACCAGCACCACTTCCTGCCTCGCGCGCCCCGGCCCGTCCTTTGCGTAGAGGTCGCGCAGTGCGTGGACCACGCCCAGGATCTGGTTGTCGGCCTTGCCCTGCGGCAGGCTTGTGGGCAGCGAGTAGTCCAGTGGATCGGTCTGGAAGAACAGCTTGCCGCCGGCCTCGCGATGTCCGGTGGTATCGAGTTTCAGGCCCTTGCCGATGTCGGCGCCTTGTGCTCCGGCGAGCGCGTCCAACGTGCGGCTGGTCTGGCGGCCGTTGCGGGCGACCTCGGTCGTGCCTTTCTTGTGGCCGTCGAGTTCCTCCAGCACGATCATCGGGAGGAAGATGTCGTGCTCCTCGAAACGGAACAGGCACATCGGGTCGTGCAGCAGCACGTTGGTATCCAGCACGAACAGCTTGGCCGGTCCGTTGGGTATGCTGCGCTTCCCCCTGATTGGGCTGGCCGCTTCCTTGGCCGCCGTTTCGGGGCGGCGCTCCTCCTTGCTGCGCGTGACGGATGTGACGGGCAGTGGGGCTTTCACGCTCGGCAGGGGTGGCGCCTCTATAGGGGCGCTACCTTCCGCCGCGCGCCGGTCGAACAGTTCGAGTGGGCGCGGCCCGCTGGACCGGGTCTCTTCAGCTTGCCGATCGGAGGAGCGACGGCCGCCTTTCCCATGGAGGGAACGGGCAGGCGCGTCGTGCGCGTCCGGCGAAAGCAGTGCGGCGCGTTTCGTGGGGGCGGGGGGCAGGGGCATGGGGCGGTTCGCTCGCAGGGAAGAAGGGGCCAGAAAGCGAAAAAGCCGCCTGAAGACCCAAGCGGCTTTGTTCGGTGGATGCGGTCGCGGAGCTCAACGGCATGGAACCATTATGCACATCGGCTGTGACAGGTTCCGTGATCGTTGCGCATCGCCAACGCGTGCTGGCAAAAGCTCACGAATGTTGCCTGGCAGGCGATTACTTCTTGAGGATCTTCACGGCCTTGAGGACTTCGTCGACATGGCCGGGCACCTTGAGGCCGCGCCATTCGGCCTTGAGCACGCCGTCGGCGCCGATCAGGAAGGTGCTGCGCTCAATGCCCTTGACCTTCTTGCCGTACATGATCTTGTTCTTGACGACGCCGAACATGTGGCACATCTTTTCCTCGGTGTCGGCAATCAGTTCGAAGGGAAGTTCGAGCTTGGCCTTGAACTCGTCGTGCGACTTCATGTTGTCACGCGAGACGCCGAACACGGTGGCTCCGGCCTTGACGAAATCCTTGTAGCGATCGCGGAACTGCATCGCTTCGGTCGTGCATCCGGGCGTGTTGTCCTTGGGATAAAAGTACATCACCAGCACTTGCCCGAGGTGCGAGGTGTTCGATACCTTGATGCCGCCAGTGGCGTTGGCGTCGAATTCAGGGATGGGTTTGTTGACAACGATCGCCATGAAACTTGTTTTCTCCGTTTGATTCCATGTTCGAGTCGGGCTTTTGGCACTCGCTCGCGGCTCACGCCTCGAGCGCTCGATACGATGGAGATTGGTCGTTGCTTGACTGGGCGGCTCCCTGGACGATTACTGGGTCGGGCCCCGGTTCGCAACCCAATATTTTAGCCCGAAACGCCCCCTGTTAGCCATCCGCGGGTCTCTCGATCAGCAGAGCCGCGACCACGTGCCGGCCCTCGCCCGCCAGGATGTTGTAGGTTCGGCAAGCGGCCCCGGTGTCCATGGTCTCGACGCCTGTGCGGCGGGCCATCAGCGGCTGGATCCACGCCGGCTGGGGAAAGCGGATACGCGCACCGCTGCCGAAGATGACCAGTTCGGCGCCCAGGGAAGCCAATTGCGCGAAATGCTCGGAGCCCAGCTCCTCGAAGCGCCCGCAGTCCCAGGCGAAGCGCTCGCCGCGCGAACCCACCACCACGCTGTTCTCGATCCGCTCGTTGTTGACGGCGACCCAGCCAGGGCCATGCGCAGTCAGGGTCTGGGCATCGGATTTGTCGGGCTGGAGCTTCATCGAGGAGGGGCGGGAACTGTGGTCAAATTATAGGTTTTCCCCCGTGCACCCCGCCCCTGGAGGGACTTTGAAACCGCTCAAGAAATCGGCCAAGCTGGCCAACGTGCTCTACGACATCCGTGGTCCGATCATGGATGCCGCGAAGCAGATGGAGGAAGAGGGCCAGAAGATCATCAAGCTGAACATCGGCAATCTCGCCCCGTTCGGCTTCGACGCACCTGAAGAGGTGCAGCAGGACATGATCCGCAACATCGCGGTCTCCTCTGGCTACTCGGACAGCAAGGGCATTTTTGCGGCGCGCAAGGCCGTGATGCACGAAACCCAGAAGCAGGGCATCGCCGGTGTCACCCTGGACGATATCTATCTCGGCAATGGGGCGAGCGAATTGATCGCGATGGCCGCCAACGCACTCCTCAACGACGGCGACGAACTGCTGCTGCCCGCACCCGACTACCCGCTGTGGACGGCGGTCGCGAGCCTCTCGGGCGGCAAACCGGTCCATTACCTGTGCGACGAGGAGAACGGCTGGATGCCCAGCCTGGCCGACATCCGCGCCAAGATCACGCCGCGCACCAAGGGCATCGTCGTCATCAACCCCAACAACCCAACGGGCGCGCTCTATTCGGACGAGTTGCTCAAGGGCATCGTGGCGATCGCACGAGAGCATGGCCTGGTGATCCTGGCCGACGAGGTCTACGACAAGGTGCTGTACGACGGCGTCAAGCACACCGCCATCGCGAGCCTGTCGAAGGACGTGCTGACGCTGACCTTCAACTCGCTGTCCAAGAGCTACCGCTCCTGCGGCTACCGCGCCGGCTGGCTGGTGGTCTCGGGCGACAAGAAGATGGCCCAGGACTACATCGAGGGCCTCAACATGCTCTCGAACATGCGCCTGTGCCCCAATGTGCCAGGCCAGTGGGCCATCCAGACCGCGCTCGGCGGCTATCAGAGCATCAACGACCTGGTTGGCCCTGGCGGCCGTCTGCGTCACCAGCGCGACCTGGCCTACGAGCTGATCACCGCCATACCGGGCGTCAGCTGCGTCAAGCCCAGCGCCGCGCTCTACATGTTCCCCCGGCTCGATCCCAAGATCTACCCGATCGAGGACGATCGCCAGTTCTTCCTCGAGGTTCTGAAGGAGACCCGGGTGATGCTGGTACAGGGCACCGGCTTCAACTGGTCCACGCCCGACCACTTCCGAATCGTGTTCCTGCCCCATGAGGAAGACCTGCGCGAGGCGATCCAGCGCATTGCCGACTTTCTCGAGCGCTACCGCAGCCGCAACACCTAGCAGACTCGCTTCTGCCCCAGTTCCACACCAGACGAATCGAATGAAACCCATCCAAGTAGGCCTGCTCGGCATCGGCACGGTCGGCAGCGGCACCTTCAAGGTGCTCCAGCGCAACCAGGAAGAAATCAAGCGCCGTGCCGGGCGCGGCATCGAGATCACGATGGTGGCCGACCTCGACATGGCGCGTGCCAGGGCGGCGGTGGGCGAGGGCGTGCAGGTGGTGAGCGACGCGCGTGCCGTCATCGCCAACCCGGACATCGACATCGTGATCGAGTTGATCGGCGGCTACGGCATCGCCCGTGAACTGGTGCTGGAGGCGATCGCGGCCGGCAAGCATGTGGTCACCGCCAACAAGGCGTTGCTGGCGGTGCATGGTACCGAAATCTTCGCGGCGGCCCACGCCAAGGGCGTGATGGTGGCCTTCGAGGCCGCAGTGGCCGGTGGCATCCCGATCATCAAAGCGTTGCGCGAGGGCCTCACCGCCAACAGCATCCAGTGGATCGCCGGGATCATCAACGGCACCACCAACTTCATCCTCTCCGAGATGCGCGACAAGGGCCTGGATTTCGCCACCGTGCTGAAGGAGGCGCAGCGCCTGGGTTACGCCGAGGCCGACCCGACCTTCGACATCGAGGGTGTGGACGCCGCCCACAAGGTCACGCTGATGAGCGCCATCGCCTTCGGCATCCCGGTGCAATTCGACAGGGCGCATGTCGAGGGCATCACCAAGCTGGCGGCACAGGACATCAAATACGCCGAGCAGCTGGGCTACCGCATCAAGCTGCTGGGCGTGACCAAGCGCAAGGCCCAGGGAATCGAGCTTCGCGTGCATCCGAGCCTGGTGCCGGCCAAGCGCCTGCTCGCCAACGTCGAAGGCGCAATGAACGCGGTGGTTGTCAACGGCGATGCCGTCGGCACCACGCTGTATTACGGCAAGGGCGCCGGCAGCGAGCCGACCGCGAGCGCGGTGATCGCCGACCTGGTCGATATCACCCGCTTGCACACGGCCGATGCGGCGCACCGCGTGCCGCACCTGGCCTTCCATCCCGACGCGATGAGCGACCTGCAGGTGCTGCCGATGTCCGAGGTGGTAACCAGCTATTACCTGCGCCTGCGCGTGGCCGACGAGGCCGGCGTGCTGGCCCAGGTGACGGGCCTGCTGGCCACGGCCGGCATCAGCATCGACGCGGTGCTGCAGCGCGAGGCCGACGAGGTGGGCGGCGAGGGCTCGACCCAGACCGACCTCATCATCCTCACGCACGACACGCGCGAAGGCACGCTGGATGATGCATTGGTCCAGCTTCAGGCGCTGCCTACCGTGCTCGCGCCAATCGTGCGCATCCGCAAGGAAGAGCTGTCCTGATGCGCTACCTGTCCACGCGCGGCCATCCGGAGCGCCGCCGCTTCTGCGAAATCCTGCTCGAGGGTCTGGCGCCCGACGGCGGCCTTTACCTGCCCGAGCGCTATCCGCAGGTGGACGCCGCAACGCTCGCGAGGTGGCGTGGACTGCCGTATGCAGAGCTGGCCTTCGAAGTCCTCTCGCTGTACATCGACGACATCCCCGTCGCGGACCTGAAGGCGATCTGCGCCAAGACCTACACAGCGGAGATCTTCGGAACGCCCGACATCGTGCCGCTGCGCGAACTCGAGGATGGCGTGTACCTCGAAGCCCTGTCCAACGGTCCGACGCTCGCGTTCAAGGACATGGCGATGCAGCTCCTGGGCAACCTGTTCGAGTACGAGCTCGCGCGCCGCGGCGAGGAGCTCAACATCCTCGGTGCCACCAGCGGCGACACCGGCAGCGCGGCCGAATACGCGATGCGCGGCAAGAAGGGCGTGCGTGTGTTCATGACCTCGCCCGACGGGCGCATGAGCCCCTTCCAGCAGGCCCAGATGTTCAGCCTGCAGGACCCCAACATCCACAACATCGCGATCGCCGGCGTGTTCGACGATTGCCAGGACATCGTCAAGGCGGTGTCGAACGACCTGGACTTCAAGCGCAAGTACAGGATCGGCACGGTCAACTCGATCAACTGGGCGCGCCTGCTGGCGCAGGTGGTCTACTACTTCGCCGGATACTTTCAAGCCACGGGCAACAATGACGGGGAGGTCAGCTTCACTGTCCCCTCGGGCAATTTCGGCAACGTCTGCGCCGGCCATGTCGCGCGCTCGATGGGTCTGCCCATCCGCACGCTGGTGGTTGCCACGAACGAGAACGACGTGCTCGACGAGTTCTTCCGCACCGGCATCTACCGCGTGCGCTCGGCCGCCGACACGCACGAGACCTCCAGCCCCTCGATGGACATTTCCAAGGCCAGCAACTTCGAGCGCTTCGTGTTCGATCTGGTCGGCCGCGATGCGGCCAGGACGCGCGGCCTGTTCGAAGAAGATCTGCGCAAGGCAGGCCGCTTCGACCTGAGCGCCGACCCGGTCTTCGCCCAGGCGGCCACCCGCTTCGGCTTCGCGAGCAGCCGCAGCACCCATGCCGATCGGGTCGCGACCATCCGCGACACCGACAAGCGCTTCGCCACACTGGTCGACACCCACACCGCCGACGGCCTCAAGGCCGCGCGCGAGCACCTGCAGCCCGGCGTGCCGATGATCGTGCTCGAGACTGCGCTGCCCATCAAGTTCGCCGAGACCATCGTCGAGGCCCTGGGCCGCGCGCCCGAGCGTCCCGCGCGCTTCGAAGGCATCGAGGCGCTGCCGCGGCGGGTGGTGCAGCTGCCGGCCGACGCCGAGGCCGTGAAGGCCTATATCGCCCGGCACTGCGCCTGAGAAGGTATGAGCGAAACCCTCATGCCCGCGCCGAGTTCATTCATGCCTTCCGGGCCGACGAGCTACGCATGAACGTCATCGGCTTCGCCGGCTTCTCGGGCGCGGGCAAGACCACGCTGGTCGAGCGGCTGATCCCCGTGCTCAGGCTGCACGGCCAGCGCGTCTCGGTGGTCAAGCATGCCCACCACAAGTTCGACATCGACCATCCGGGCAAGGACACCTACCGCCATCGCGAGGCCGGGGCCTTCGAGGTGGTCGTGGCTTCCGACAAGCGGCTCGCGCTGATCCGCGAATTCGAACGGCCGACGCAGCTCGGTGTGCACGACCTCGTCGCCGAACTCGACGCGGGTGTGGATTGGGTGCTGGTCGAAGGCTTCAAGCACAGCGACCTGCAGAAGATCGAGATCTGGCGCGAGCCCGAGGAAGGCGAGGCGCCCCGGCCCGCGCGCTATGCCGATGACGCCTTCATCGTCGCGATCGCCACCGACACCCCCGAGCGCCTGCCGCGTGCCACCATGCTGCCGGTGTTCGACCTGAACGACGCCGATGGCATTGGCACCTGGCTCCTGCATAACGCCAGCCGTTTCGAGTACAAGGTGGACCGCCATGGTTGACGCTTCCGGACGCCCTCCCTTGATGCCGCTCGACGAGGCCCTGGCGCGGCTGCTCGCTGCCGCCACGCCGCAGATGGGCGCCGAATCGGTGTCCACCTTTGAGGCTGACGGGCGCGTGCTCGCGCAGGACGTGCGCTCGGGCCTGACCGTCCCGCCGCGCGACAACAGCTCGATGGATGGCTATGCGGTGCGCATTGCCGACTGCGCGGCGCCGGGTGCGGTGCTGCGCGTGGCCCAGCGCATCCCCGCCGGCACCGTGGGCACGCCGCTGGATGCCGGCACGGCCGCGCGCATCTTCACCGGCGCGCAGATCCCCGCAGGCGCCGATGCGGTCGTGATGCAGGAAGACGCCGCCGCGCTGCCGAAAGAGGGCGGGCTGGGCAGCGTGCGCATCGAGATCGTGCCGACGGCAGGCCAGTGGATCCGCCGCGCCGGCGAGGACGTGGCCGCCGGCGACGTGGTGCTCACGCGCGGAGAGCGC
The DNA here is from genome assembly GCF_001541225.1 of Variovorax sp. WDL1. GTDB lineage: Bacteria > Pseudomonadota > Gammaproteobacteria > Burkholderiales > Burkholderiaceae_C > Variovorax. Next base: position 90,884 of record NZ_LMTS01000247.1, read on the forward strand.
CTCACCCCAGCGGGGCTCGGACTGGCAGCCAGCGTCGGCCTCGACCGGCTGCAGGTGGCGAAGCGCCCGCGCGTCACGCTGCTCTCGACCGGCGACGAACTCGTGATGCCCGGCGAGGTAGCGCCAGAGGCGATGCAGCCGGGCTCGATCTACAACTCCAACCGCTTCTTCATGCGGGCCCTGCTCTTGCGGCTGGGCTGCGAGGTGCTCGACCTGGGCATCGTGCCCGACCGCCGCGACGCGACCATCGAGGCGCTGCGCAGCGCCTCGGAGCGCAGCGACCTGATCATCACCACCGGCGGCGTCTCGGTCGGAGAGGAGGACCACATCAAGGCCGCTGTGCAGGCCCTGGGCCGACTCGACCTGTGGTCGCTGTCGATGAAGCCGGGCAAGCCCTTTGCCTACGGCCGCATCGGCAATGCCCATCTCACCGGCCTACCCGGCAACCCGGTCTCCAGCTTCCTGACCTTCCTGCTCCTGGTGCGGCCCTTCCTGCTGACGCTGCAGGGCGCTGCACGCGTGGCGCCGGCGCCAATCGCGATGCGCGCCGACTTCGACTGGCCGCGTGCCGACCGCCGACGCGAGTTCCTGCGCGCGCGCCGCAACGCCGCCGGCGGCCTGGATCTGTTCGCCAACCAGAGCTCGGGCGTGCTGACTTCCATGGTGTGGGGCGACGGCGTGATCGACACGCCGCCTGGCCAGCCGTTCAAGGCCGGCGACATGGTGCAGTTCATCCCCTTTTCTTCATTGCTGGATTGAGCATGAGGATCACGGTGCGCTACTTCGCCTCGGTGCGCGAGGCCCTCGGGACCGGCAGCGAAACCGTCGAGACCCGCGCCGCCGATCTCGGCGCGCTACGCGACGAACTGATCGCACGCGGCGAGCCGCATGCCAGCACGCTGGCCCGCGGCAAGGCGGTGCGCATGGCGCTGGACCAGGTCATGAGCGCCGAGGGCGCCGCGCTGCGCGAGGGCCAGGAAGTAGCCTTCTTCCCGCCGGTGACCGGGGGCTGAGCGTCGGCGCGGTGCCACAATCCCGCCATGAACGGCCCGCGCGTTTTCATCCAGACAGCCGATTTCGACCTCGCCAGGGAGGTCGCCGCGCTGCGCGCGGACGACAAGCGCGTAGGCGCGGTCTGCAGCTTCGTCGGCACCGTGCGCGACCGCAACGACGGCGATGCGGTGGCATCGATGGAGCTCGAGCACTACCCGGGCATGACCGAGAAGTCCATCGAAGCGATGATCGACGAGGCCCATCGCCGCTTCGACATCCTTGGCGCGCGCGTGATCCATCGTGTGGGGCTCCTGCAGCCCCTCGACCAGATCATGATGGTGGCCGTGGTCTCCGCCCACCGCGGCCAGAGCTTCCAGGCCTGCGAGTTCCTGATGGACTACCTGAAGACCCAGGCGCCGTTCTGGAAGAAGGAACAGACGCCTGCGGGCGCGCGCTGGGTCGATGCGCGCGTCGATGACGATGCCGCCCTGGCGCGCTGGGGCATCCAGGCCGGCAACGCCTAGACCGCTGCGGCCGCCGCAGGGCCACCCCAAGGCGGGCCGCGCCTCCCCCTCGGGGGGTGGAGTTACACGTAGCGCCGCGAAGTGAAAAGCCGCGGGGCTGACATCTACTGCGGCGTGAAGCCGCTCGCCTTGATGATGCCCGCCCAGGTCTGCGTGTAGCTGCGCACCCGGCCTGCGAACTGCCCTTGCGGTTCGTACGCCACCGTCAACCCCATGGTCGTGAGCTTCTGCTTCACGTCGGGCATGGCCAGCACCTTGGCGAGCGCCTCGCCGAAGCGGTCGATCACCGGCTGCGGTGTGCCCACCGGCGCGAACACGCCGTAGTACGGCAGGTCCTCCAGGTTGGCAAAGCCCAGTTCGGTGAAGGTCGGCACCTGCGGCAGCAGCGCCTGGCGCTTGGCGCCGATGGTGGCCACGATGCGGAGCTTGCCGGCCCGGTGGTTCTCGATGAAGTCGGGCACGGAGGCGATGCCGGCGCTGATCTGGTTGCCCAGCATGTCGGCCGTCATCGGTGCGCTGCCGCGGTAGGGCGCCGCCTGCACGTCGATCTTGTACTTGGTGCCGATCATCTTCACCAGGAACTCGGGGATCGAGGCCGGCGCGGGCACGCCGATGGTTTCCTTGCCGCCGCGCTGGGTGCGCACCCATTTCAGGTACTCGTCGAGACTCTTGGCCGGCGTTCCGCCCGAGACCGCCAGCACGTTGGCGAAGGTCGCGAAGCCGGCCACGGGCACGAAGTCGGAGGCCGAGTTGTAGCCGGGATTCTTCACCACCTGCGGCAGGATCGAGATGGTGTGGTCGTGCGACAGCAGCAGCGTGTGGCCGTCGGCCGGCGCGGCTTTGAGCGCCTGGGCTGCGATCTGGCCGCCGGCGCCGGCCCGGTTCTCGACAACCACCGGCGCGCCCAGCTGGTCCTTGAGCTTCTCACCCAGCGTCCGCGCGATCGCGTCGGTGCCGGCGCCGGCCGGGAAGCCGACCAGCAGCTTGATCGGTGCGCCTTGCTGCTGCGCCTGCGCGAGGCCTGCGAGGCTCGCCACCCCGGCGGCCAGCCCGAGCGCGAAAACACGGCGCGATGCACGCGGCATCCTTGTAGAGAACATGAGCGACTCCAGTCGATGTAAAAAGGGAACGAGACGAGGGCGCGAGCAACAGACGTGCCCACCGTCCGGCAGGCCGCTATTCTGAACGAGCCCAGCGAGTGGAATCGGCCTTCAGCGGCGGCGCAGCCGGTGCGCCATCGAGACGAAGGCAGCGAGCGCCGGGTTGTTGTTGGACGGGCGGAAGGCCAGCCCCAGCTGGTACTTCACCGGCACATGGCGGCGGCGCACCTGGAGATAGTTCACGTGCTCCGTCTGCACGGCCTGCATGGCTTGCGGCACCAGCGCGATGCCGATCCCGCCGCCCACCAGCGCGAGGATGGTTTGCATCTGCGCCGCCACCTCGACAAAGTGGGGGATGAAGCCGCAGTCCTGGCAGGCCGCCATCACCACGCTCTCGAACCCCGGCCCTTCCTTGAAGGGAAAGCCGACGAAATTCTCGGAAGCGAGGTCGCGCAGCTGCACGCGCTGTTGCTGCGCCAGCGGGTGCGTGTCGGGTACTGCCAGCATGAGCTCCTGCTCGCAATAGGGCTGGACCCGGAAGTCGCCGGCGTCGTGCAGCGGCGGCACGACGATGCCCACGTCCGTTGCACCGCTGAGCAGGGTGGCCATCTGGTGGGCGGTGGTGTCACCGGTAAGGACCAGCTTGACGTCCGGGTAGTCCTCGCGAAAGGCGCGCAGCAACTGTGGCACCACGCCCAGCGCCGCGCTGGGCACGAACGAAAGGCGCAAAGTGCCGAGCTTGCCGGCGGCGGCGCGCTGCGCGATCTCCACCGAAAGCTGCGCGTGGGCCAGCGTGCGCCGGGCCTCGCGCAGGAAGGCCTCGCCGGCGACCGTCAGTCGTACATGGTGTCGCGTGCGGTCCAGCAGGGTCGCCCCCACCTCGGCCTCTAGCCGCTGCACGGCCACGGAAAGCGGCGGTTGCGAGACATGCAGGCGCTCGGCCGCGCGCCGGAAGCTGCGCTCTTCCGCGACCGCGACGAACTGCCGGAGCTGGCGAAGATCCATCGGGTCATTCTAGGAGCGTGATCGCGATGCCCTATCACCAGGCCATGAAAACGGTATTGGACGGAACACGCGCGATGCCGGAGCATGCGTCTCGCAAGTCCTCGATTCCCCTGCGAAAGCCTCACGATGCAGCCATCCCTCCTCGAAGAACTCACACCCGTTCCCAACCCGTACCCCATCAAGTCCGAGATCGAATACCCGGAGGTCTGGCGCCTGTGCGAGCAGTCGCGCGAGCTGGCCTGGAACCCGGCGGCCATCGACTTCTCCGACCTCCGCGAGGCCGAGCTTCCGGCCGAGGTGCGCGAGGCAGGTGCCGAGTGGTGGAGCCTGCGCGCCTGGATGGAGCACGGCGCCATCCCCTATGGCACCGAGCGCCTGCGCGAAGCGGTCTTCGCACACCAGCCGTTCGAGATCAAGCAGCACATCGTCAACTTCATCGCCGAGGAGCTGCGCCACCACGAGGCATCGTTCCTGGTGGCGCGGGGCCTGGCCGGCTACCAGGACGAGCCGCGCGCCGACTACTTCAAGGCCGTGATCCCGCGCTTCCACGACGAGCGCGACGAGAAGGCGATGTCCTTCTTCGCCGGCTTGGCGGTCAACACGCTTTTCGAGCAGCTCTCGGGCGAACTGCTGCAGGCGCGCTACGAGAACGCGCGCTTCAAATCGATCCGCAGCGCCTGCCAGCTGATCCTGCGCGACGAGGCGCGGCACATCCAGTTCGGCCGCATCATCATGCGGCGCTTCTTCTCGGAGCTGTCGGCCGACGACCGCCGGCTCCTGGGCGAGAAAGTGGCCAAGAAGCTGCGCGGCAGCCTGCTCAACGGGGTCTATGCGGTGGTCAACCTGCCGGACGACGAGCGCGCGCGTGCCGGCCGCAATCGCGCGCTGGCCGCCGAGCACGGGCTGGGCGCCACCCATCCCGACGAGGAGATCGCGATCATCCGACGCGCGCTGGAGCAGATCCGAAGCGATGTCGCGCCGTACGGCATAGAAATCCCGGAAGTGCCGGAAGTCGACCGTGCCGCCGTGGTGATGCACTGAGGAGTACGCGATGAGCCGCACGGCCGCTCCGAAGGCGAATAGCACCGTAGCCGAAGGCGAAGGTACTCCAGTAACCCGCCTGCTGAAGATCCTGGGCTGCTGCGCGCTGGCGATCGCTGGCGCGGTCGCGCTCGCGCCGCCCGCGGGCGCGCAGGGCGCCTATCCGAACCGTCCGGTCACGATCGTGGTGCCTTATCCCGCCGGCGGGTCGGCCGACATCCTCGCGCGCACCGTGGGCCAGAAGCTGGCCGATCGGCTCGGGCAGCCTGTGGTGATCGACAACCGCGCCGGCGCCGGCACGGCCATCGGCGCCAGGCATGTGGCGGGCGCGCCGGCCGACGGCTATACGCTTTTGATGGGAACGGTCAGCTCGCAGGCCATCAACCCCGCGATGAACAAGGTGGGCTACGACCCGGTCAAGGACTTCACGCCGGTCGCGCCGCTGGCCTCCATTCCCTTCGTGCTGGTGGCCCATCCCTCCTTCCCGGGCCGGAGCGTTGCCGAGGTGATCGCGCAGGCCAAGGCGAAGCCGGGCGAGCTGAGCTACGCCTCGGCCGGGCCCGGCACCTCCAACCATCTGGCCGGCGAGCTGCTGGCCTCGGCCGCCGGCATCCGGATGCTGCATGTGCCTTACAAGGGCAGTGCGCCCGCGCTCAACGACGTGGTAGCGGGCCACCTGCCGCTGATGTTCGACCTGCAGGCCACGGCGCTGCCTTATGTGCAGTCCGGCAAGCTCAAGGCGCTGGCCCTGACCGGCAGGACGCGCAGCGCACTACTGCCCGACGTGCCCACCGTGATCGAGAGCGGCCTGCCGGAGTACGAGGTGAGTGCGTGGTTCGGCGTTTTCGCGCCGCCCGGCCTGCCCGCGCCGGTGCTGGAGCGCCTCAACAGCGATGTCAACGCCGTGCTCAAGGCGCCGGAGATGCAGAAGCGCCTGCAGGAGCTGGGTGCGGAACCAGAGCTGGGCAGCGCTGAAGACTTCGCGAAGTTCACGCGCAGCGAGACCGCCAAGTGGTCGGCGGTGGTGAAGAAGGCCGGGCTGGTGCAATGAGAAGCCGGGCCGCTTCCAAGTCGCACAGCACCGCAGCGCCTGGCGAGGAGGTTGCCTTATGAGCGCGGCGTCTGCTCGATGAGCACGGCGTCTGCCCGATGATCGAAGGCCCCGAGGCGCTGCGCGCCCTGATGGCCGACATCGGCCCGCGTTGGGCAGAGGACCTGCCGGGCCACAGCCGGCAGGTCAAGGAAGCCTATGCACCGCTGCTGGCCGCAGCGCCCAAGGCGCCGCTGACGGTGACGCGCAACATCCCCTACGGCGGCCATGCCCGCCAGGTGCTCGATCTGTTCAGCCCGGCCGGCGGGACGCGCGCGCCGGTCGTCGCCTTCGTCCATGGTGGCGCCTTCGTGCGTGGCGACAAGTGCGTCAGCACCGAGCTCTACGACAACGTGCTGCACTGGTTTGCGTGGCAGGGTTTCGTCGGTGCCAACATCGAGTACCGGCTTGCGCCGGAGGCCCCGTACCCAGCCGGCGCGCGGGACGTGGGCGAGGCCATGGCCTGGCTGCACGAGAACGTGGCGCGCTACGGCGGCGATCCGCAACGAATCCTGCTGATCGGCCATTCGGCGGGCGGTACGCATGTGGCCAGCCATGCCCTGGACCCGTCGCTGCGGCCCGGCGCCTGCCATGCGCAGGCCATCGTCCTGATCTCCGCGCGTTTGCAGGCCGACCAGTCCCCGCGCAATCCCAATGCGGCGGCCGTCAGGGCTTATTTCGGCGAGGACATCTCGTTGCACGAGGCTCGGGCTCCGATGCGCCTGGCGAGCCGCAGCGAGATCCCCACCCTCATCGCGATCGCGGAATTCGAGAACCCGTTGCTGGATGTCTATGGCCTCGAGTTCGCGCATCGCCTGGCAGCGGCGCGCTGCCGCGCGCCGCGCTTCCTGCAGATGCGGGGGCACAACCACATGTCCATCGTGGCCCATTTCAACAGCGGCGAGGAGCGGCTCGGGCGCGAGATCCTGGATTTCTTTTCGTCATTGTCTTCGTCCTCGTAGAGCACAAACTAGGCCGATGGGGCCCGGTTTAGTCACGCAACGCGCTTGAAATGCCGGTCCGGGCCCCTACCTCCGGGGGAATTCGGAGTCATTCATGCGCCAAGACAAACTCACCACCAAGTT